>JAHBWA010000123.1 GCA_019637195.1 Labilithrix sp.
TCAGCACGCGCGTCCTGCTCGCGCGCGTCGCCGCGCTGCTTCGTCGCGAGGCGATGCGCGCCGCGCAGGAGAGCGAGCGCGCGGTGGCGAAGGGCGCCCTCGAGCTGTTCCCCGAGCGGCTCGAGGTTCGCTACGCGGGCGCGCCGATCTCCGTGACGGTCACCGAGTTCCGCCTGCTCGAGGCGCTCGCGTCGCGCGCCGGATTCGTGCTCTCGCGCGATCGGCTCCTCGAGATCGTCCGCGGCGACGAGTCCGTCGTGGCCGAGCGCATCATCGACACGTACGTGAGGCGCCTCCGCCGGAAGATCGAGGCGATCGATCCGGCGTTCGATCGCATCGAGACCGTCATCGGGGCGGGGTATCGCTGGAAGGACGGCTGAGCGTGCGGCTGCCGCGGATCCCGCTGCGGTGGAGCGCGGTGCTCATGGTGATCGCGATGCTCGTCGTTCCCCAGCTCCTCGTCGTGGGCTGGAGCGTGATGGAGCGCGACATCGCCGGCAAGCTGCAATGGCACACACGCGAGGCCGCCGACGAGGCGGCGGTCGCGCTCCGCACCGCCGAGGCGGAGGGCTTCGACGGTCCGAAGACCGAGGCGGCGCTCGACGAGGTCGCCTCGCGCTGGGGCACGCGCATTCGCGTCGTGTACGGCGACGGCGCCGAGCGCTTCGACGTCGACCGCGATCAAGGGACCGATCTCGTCCATCAAGTCGGCACGCTCTTCTTCGGCCCCGACGGCGCGCCGACGCTCCGCGAGCTCGACGAGACGCTCGGTCCGGTGCAAAAGCGCGCCGAGGTCGTCGAGGCGACCGGCTGGCGGATCGCGGACGCCCCCGCGCCGCGACCGCTCCCCGAGGGGAGCGCCCACGTCTACCCGTTCGTGCGCGCGCCCGCGCCCGACGACGGCGCCGCGGCGGTCACCGGCTGCCGGACGTCGCCGGCCGGCAAGCTCCTCGTCTGTCACGCCGCCCGCGCCGCGTCGCTCGAGGGCCGGCCCCACGTCATCTACGTGCAGGAGTCCTCGCGCCGCGCCGTGCGCGCGCTCTACGATCTCCGCTACCACCTCGCACGGCTGTCGATCGTGATGCTGCCGTTCGCGCTGATCTTCTCGTGGTGGATGGGCCGGCGGATGGCGCGCCCCATCGAGTGGCTCCGCGAGCGCGTGCTCGAGAAGGCGCGGAGCGCGAACCCGCGCGCGGACATCGATCTCCACGGCGGCGACGAGGTCCGCGACCTCGCCGAGGCGTTCAACGGGCTGCTCGGCGCGCTCGACGAGCGGCGGCGCGCCAACGAGGCGTTCGTCGCCGACCTCGTCCACGAGTTCAAGAACCCGGTCGCGGCGATCCGCACCTGCGCGGAGTCGCTCGCCTCTGGCGCGGCGGACGAGCAGCGCGCCGCGCGGATCGCGCGCATCCTCTCGGACTCGAGCGGACGGCTCGACGCCCTCGTCTCGCAGTTCCTCGAGCTCGCCCGCGCCGAGGCCGGGCTGCCGCGCGAAGACCGCGTCGACGTCGACGTCGGCGCGCTCGCCGCCGGCGTGACGAGCTCGGTGGAGCCCGCGTTCGAGGACGTCCGCTTCTCCGTCGACGCCGCGCCGGCGGCGATCGTCGTCGGCGTGGCGCCGCGGCTCGACTCGCTCGTCCGGAACCTCGTCGACAACGCCGCGTCGTTCGCCGGCCGCGGCGGCGAGGTCCGCGTCGTCGTTCGCCGCGAGCCCGCCCCGAGCGCAGCGAGCGGCTCGAGCTACTCGAGCAGCTCGAGCTGCGAGATCGTCGCGCTCGAGGTCTCCGACACGGGGCCGGGGATCGCGGCCGAGGACCTCCCGCACGTCTTCGATCGCTTCTTCACGAAGCGCGCGCGCGCGAGCGCCGAGCCCGAGGCGGCGAGCCCACGCCGAGATGGCAGCGGCCTCGGACTCGCGCTCGTGAAGGCCGTCGCCGAGGCTCACGGCGGCGAGGTCTCGGCCCGCTCGACGCCTGGCGAGGGCGCCACGTTCCGCGTTACGCTCCCCGCGAAGCCGTGACGCGCGCCGTCGCGCCGCTTTCTCCTCGGGGAGGACCTTACATGCCGTGTTGCACACGCCAGACCATGCGCTCTCGGACCGCCCGCGCGAATCTCTTCGTCGCCACGGCTCTCTTGGTCGCCGCCATCGCTTCCTGTGGCTCGAGCGAGGCCGATTGTCCGCAGAACGCGTCCGAGTGCGACCCGAGCTGCACCGCCCTCCACGCGCAGCCGTTCGACTCGGCGGGCGCGTGCCTCCGCGACGAGATCGTGGTCGGCTGCCAACGGTCGTCAGCGATCACGGGCGACGCCCGTTGCGCCATGCGCACCTCCGATGGAGCGCTCTTCCGCGGGCCGTCCAGCGCCTTTGCCTCCGGCTACACCAGCTGCGGCGCCGACCTCGATCAGCGTGCGCAGAGCGCTCCCCCGTGTCCGTAGACCTGGCCTGACCGAGCGCGCGGATGACACCCGCCGCGCTCGGCTCACGGGCACGTCCTCGCGTCGTCCCATGGGACGCGCGAGGGCGTGAGGGCAACGATGCGCAGGCGCGCGTACGCGTTCACGCCGCGTTCACCTCGAGCGGCGCAGCGTTTCACCGGCGCGACCGACCTCATCCATCTCGACGGCGCATGCTCCGAGCATGACAACGTTCGTCACGCTCCTCGACATCGCCTGCGGTCGGCCGATCCCGGCCGAGGACTCCGGCCGCGCGCGACGGCTCCAGCTCGTCGTGTTCGCGCTGCTCGCCTCGCTCGCCTTCGCCGGCACCTGGGGGTTCGCCGCCGGCAGCCAGGGGGCGGGCCTCGCGATCGCGAACCTCTACAAGGTGCCGATGGTGATCCTCCTCTCGTGCGTCTTCGCCGCGCCCGCGGGGCTGCTCGCGTGGCGGCTCTCGGGCGCGCCGATCCGCGGGTCCGATCTGGCGCTCGGCTTCACGGGCGGCGTCTTCGGGGGCACGCTCGTCCTCGCGGTGCTCGCGCCGCTCGTGGCGCTCTATTACCAGTCGAGCGCGTGGGCGGGCCCGCTGCTCGGCATCGGCTCGGTCGTCCTCGCGCTCGTCGTCGGCACGGTGATGTTCGTCCGCGGGACGATCCGTCGCCTGCCGCCCGGCGCGCCGAAGCTCGCAGCCCTCCTCCCGGTGGCGGTCACGCTGGGGATGCAGCTCCTCACGCTGCTCCAGCTGGCGGCGATCGCCGCGCCGATCTTCCCCGAGCGCACGCCGTTCAGCGGCGGCATCGACCACCTCGCGCGATGAGGCCACCGATGACGACCGCGCACATGACCACCGCGCCCATGACAGCCGCGCCGATGACCACCGCGCCGATGACGAGGCCGCGATGACCGCTGCGCTCCTCCACATCCCGACGATCCGGCTCGCCACGCACCTCCGTCGCCTTGGGGCAGCGGCGCTCGTCGTCGCCTCCGTGCTGGCCGCGCCCGATCCCGCACGCGCGGGAGGCGGGCAGACCTCCGGCGACGACGCCTGCGCGCCCGACGCCGCGCCGCTCCCGCTCGCCGGTGCTCACTTCGCTCCGCGACGCGTCGACGGTGGCCTCGCGTGGGACGCCCGCTTCGTCGTGACGTCGGACGCGACGTCCTCGTTCCGCGGTGGCGCGCTCCGCTTCGCCGTCCCGCTACCGGCCGGCGAGCGGCTCGTCGGCGCGCCCGGCCTCGGCGCGATCGTCGAAGACGGTCGCGTCGCAGGGCTCTGCGTCGCGGAAGGCGCGCTCCAGGGAAGAACGGTGTCCGCTTCGTTCTTCCAGCGGCTCTCGGGCGACGGCGCGACCGCGCTCGGCGCGCCGATCGCGGCGGGGCGCGCCGTGCAGATCGTGAGCACGTCGGTCGGCGACGCACGGCTCGAGCTGACCGGCGCGCCGCTCTTCGAGAAGCACGTCGGCTTCGTCGCGCCGCGCGCGATCGGTCCGGGCGCCCGCGAGGAGGCGCGCCGCCTCGCCGGCGTCCGCGAGCACGTGAGCGCTAGCCCGATCTACGTGCGCGGCGAGGACGCGCGCGGCGGGCTTACGGTCCGCCTCGTCGACGCGCGCGCGCGCACGAAAGCGAGCGCGATCGCCGCGGGCGTCGCGTTCGCAGCCGTCGTCGGCGGGCTCGTCCTCGCGGCGCAGAGGCTGCGCCGCGCCGCGAGCGTCGAGCGCGCCGACGCCCTCTTGGCGTCCGAGATCGACGCGGCTGCGAAGGCCTCTCGCGGGTGACCGCGCCGCGTGACGAGCCCACCGCGCGCGGACTCCGCATGCCCGCGCGCGCGGCAGCGAGCACGTGACCAGGCCGCGACGCGCAGCCTGGACAGGTGGCCAGCGTAGTCGAAAAGGTATGACATCCGAGTCATGCGAGGACGCCGGCTGTCCTGGATCTTGTATTCGCGACGCTACAATTGACGACGATTCGCGGACACCAAGATTCGGCCCGACATTTGCTTCCAACGGTCCTCGTGCCGATGGACCGTGAGCAGATCGTTCGCCTTCTCCTGCCCTTGTGGGGCGTCGCGTTCGTGGCCGGCTTCATCATGGCCTGCCGCTGAGCGAGCCCGCCGGGCCGAGGTCCGGGGTGCGTCGAGGTGCGCGCTACCGCGACCCGCGCCCCTTTCGAGTCGTCCGCGGGAGAGACGTCGTGCTGGTCGCCACGAGGTCCCAGCCGTCGCGCTCCCCGGCGCGCAGGCGAGCGACGCCCGCGTAGGCGATCATCGCCGCGTTGTCGGTGCAGCTCGCCAGCTCGGGCAACACGGCGCGGATGCCATGCTCCGCAGCGAGCTTCGTGGTGCGGTCGCGGAGCTCGCTGTTCGCGGCCACGCCGCCGCCGAGCACCACGGTCGAGACGCCCTCGGCGCGCGCAGCCGCCACGAGCTTCTTCGCGAGCACGCTGGTGACGGCGGCCTGGAACGACGCCGCGAGATCCTCGAGCTCCTTGTCGCCGGTGGGCCGCCGCTCACGGACGAGCGCCGCGACCTGCGTCTTTATCCCGGAGAAGCTCATCTCGAACGAGCGCGCGTGCGCCATCGGCAGCGTCAGCCGCACCGCGCTCGCGTCGCCCCGCTTGGCCAGGCGATCGATCACGGGCCCACCCGGGTACCCGAGCCCGAGGAGCTTCGCCACCTTGTCGAACGCCTCGCCGGCGGCGTCGTCCCGCGTCGCTCCGAGCTCGCGCACGTCCGCGGCGCGCGGCCCGTCGACGCGGTAGATCGCCGTGTGCCCGCCGGAGGCGAGCAGCGCGACGAACGGGAAGGCCGGCGGCTCCGGGGACGCCTCGGCGCGGCGCAGGAACACCGCGAGCAGGTGCCCGACGAGGTGGTCGACGCCGACGAGCGGGAGACCGGTCGCCCACGCGAGGCCCTTGGCCGCCTGCACGCCGACGAGCAGCGCGCCGACGAGCCCCGGCCGGTTCGTCACGGCGATCCCGTCGAGATCGGCGAACGTCAGGCCGGCGCGCGCGAGCGCCTCGCGCACGACCGGGCCGAGGTTCCTCAGGTGATCGCGCGAAGCGAGCTCGGGGATGACGCCGCCGTACGGCGCGTGCGTGTCGATTTGACTCTGCACGACGTCGGAGAGGACGCGACCGCTCTCGTCCACCACGGCCGCGCCGGTCTCGTCGCACGACGACTCGATGCCTAGAGCTCGCACGGTCCGGGATGCCGGTAGAGGTTGAAGACGCCGAACAGCGGGCGCGACGTCCCCGGCGGCGGGGGGCCGGCGTCGACGCGCGGGGCGCCGCGGAGGAGCCGCGCCTCGACGTGATCGGTCTGCATGAGCGAGACGATGACCATCACGTCCTCGGCTTCGGCGTCGCCGGCGTCGCCGGCGTCGCCGGGAGAGGGCGACGCGGCGTAGACGAGGTTCTGCACGCGTCCGTCGCCGAAGTTGAGCGTGGACAGCGGATCGTGCCAGATCTGCGGGATCGGCCGGAGCGGCGCGGCCTGGAACCGACCGTCGGAGGTCGTGATCGTGCCCGGCGCGTCCTGGATGCGGTCGGCGTCGAGCGTCATGCAGAGGCGCACGTCTTCGCCGATCCCGGAGCGGACGAAGCTGCCCTTGACGACGCTGCCCTCGAACCGGTCGCCCTTGCTCGAGAAGCGCGACGGGTCGCGGCAGCCGGCGCCCGCGAGCGAGCCCGCGAGCGTGACGGCGACGAGGACAGCGAGGGCGACCCGCACGGGCACCATCCTAGTACCGCGTCCCCGAAGTTCGTACCGGGTTCGGGCCGAGGGCGCCCGGATGACCGAGGGCGAGCGACCGAGCGCGCCCGGAGGCTCAGGCACGCCGCCTCAGGAGAGCGCGATGACGCCGAGCGCGCGGAGGCGCTCGATGAGCTCGAGGGCCTCCGCCTCGGGCATCGCGCAGACGTCGAGGATCTCCTCCATCGACTGGATGCCGTCGATGTGGCCGAGGATGAACGCCGCGCGCGGATCCATCGGGAGCGTGGAGATCTCCTTCGGCCCGACGAGGAGCCGCGGGACCCGGCTCGAGGTCATCGCCGCGAGCCGCGAGCTGTCGGCGGAGGCGAAGGCGATCGCCGTGTGGTCTTCGCTGCCCGCCTCGTCCGGCTCCAGGCCGATCGGGTCGTCGTCGACTGGGATGAGACCGCCGTACGGATCGACCTCGACCTCGACCTCGTCGCTCAGCGCCGCGTCGAGCTCGAGGGCCACCTCCGACGCGAGCGCGAGCGCGGCGTCGGCGTTGCCTTGCGCGTAGAGCTCGCGCATCGCCGCGACGCGATCGTCGCGCGAGGCGACGCCCGACGCCGACGGCGCGTTGCGCCGCGACGACGGGGGATTCCGATGGGACGACGGCGACGGATCCTCGAAGCGACCGACACGTGTGGCGCTGTCGGCGTCGATGACGTCGCGCGAGCGCGAGAGGGCGTCGGCGACCTGTCCCGCCTGAGCGATGCGGGTCTCCTCCTCGGCGAGACGGACGGCCTCGAGGCTCTGCCGTGTGGGAGTCTCCTTCGGCGGCGGGAGCGACGACTGGAAGCGGCGCTGCGGCTCCACCTCACGGCGCTGGGCAGGACGGCGCGAGCTGAACGCTCCCCCCGCCTCGACCGAGCCGCTCTGCTCGGGAGCGTCGTCGAGGGCCTCGAGGGCCTCACCGATCGACCCGAGGTCGATCTCGCCGAACGTCGGCGTCCGGCGGTACTTCGGAGGCGCACTGCTCCCCGCTCTCGCCTCTCCATCGAGGTCGAGATCGATGCGTCCGAATTTCGGGAGCGAGCTACCCATCGGCCCATTGAAAGAGATAGCAGGTTTGTCGGGGGCCACGAGGTGAACGATCGAAGAACTTCTCCACATTCGCTCACGCCGCGAGAGGCGCCGAGGTGCGAGAGGCACCGCCAAAGCCTCGCCCTGACATCGACACTTCTAGCGAGCAACTCCCCGCGAAGATCGGTTTTGTCCCGAGCTGGACGGAACGGAGACGCGGAGCGGCCGCGGCGGAGGGCCTTACGTTCGCAGCTGCAAACGTAAGGCGTGGTGGCCACGTCTCGGCGAACGTCGGAGCCGTGCGGGCGCGCCTGTCGGAGCTTCGCCGCCGTCTCGCGCACGCACAGCTCGGCGTCGTGCGCCGCCCGGACGTCGGAGCTTCGCAGTCTCGCGCGCGGCTCGGCGTCGTGCGCCGCCCGGACGTCGGAGCTTCGCAGTCTCGCGCACGGCTCGGCGTCGTGCGGCGCCCGGACGTCAGCGCTGCCGGAGCTTCGCCGCCGTCTCGCGCACGCGCGGCTCGGCGTCGTGCGCGGCCACGTGAGCGGCGAGCTGGCTCGCCTCTCCCTTGTCGTAGCTGGCGAGGGCCACGAGCGCAGCCTCGCGCACGAGGGCGTAGGGCTCCTTGGTCGCCGCCTCCTTGAGGTGGCGCGTCGCCTCGGCGCCCGCGCCGGACGCGCCGAGCCGCCCTAGCGCCTGGGCGGCGAGGACCCGCATCGCCCAGCTCTCGTGGGCGCGCATCACCTTCGCGACCGCGAGGGCGGTCTTCTGGTCGGCGTGGCGCCCGATCGACGCGAGCGCGACGCGCTGGACGTTCTCGTTCGCGTCGGTGACGGCCTGGGCGATGGCGGCGGCCGCGCTGTCGGACCGCACGCGCGCCAAGAGGACGATGGCGCGCGTACGCACGGCGGGATCCGGATGGCGCGAGAGCGCGACGAAGCTCGACTCGAGCGCCGTCGCGATCTCCTTCACCTTCGCGTGCGCCGCCGCGACCTCGGGCCCCTCGTCGGAGGCCAGGATCAGCGGCTCGAAGACGCCTTCGCGCGCGCCCATCGCGTCGAGCACGGTGCGGGCGCGCTCGGTCGACGTCGAGAGCGCGCTCGACGCGGAGCGCTTCAGCGCGTCGGCGAAGGCGATGAGCGTCGCCGCGCGGTCCTTCACGCCGAGCTCGCGCGGCACGAGCCGATCGAGCGTCGTCTCGGCGTCGACGTCCTCGTCCGGCGCCGGCAGCGGATCGACGTGCGCGCCGCTCCCCGCCTTCGTGGCGAGCATCACGAGCGCGGCCGTGGCCGCCTGGCGGAGCGACTCGGACGACCTCCGCGCGCGCGCGCCCTCGCCTTCACCCGCGAACATCGCGTCGGCGATCGCGCTCAGCGTAGCCTTCCCGCCCACGGGCTCGCCCTTGTCGCGGTGCGCGGCGCTCATCCGCGCGAGCGCGAGGATCGCCATCTGGCGCGGGAGCGCGTCGGTGCCCTCGGCGATCGTGACGAGCGACGTCACCTCCGAGTCGACGCCCATCTCACCGAGCGCGTAGGCCGCGGCGGCCCGCGCCGGCGTCCCGGCCTCGAGCGACTTCGCCGTGTGCGCGACGAGCGGGGCGCTCGCCTTGTCCTTGAGCGCGCCGAGCCCGAGCACCGCGAACGCGCGCATGTCGGGCGTGCCGCTCTGCGCGAGCCGCCGGAGCAGCGGGATCGCCCGCTTGTCGCCGAGCTTCGCGACCGACCAGCTCGCGGCGCGCGCGACCGCGTCCGACGCCATCGCCTCGCCGCCGCCCTCTCCCTTCGGGAAGAGGAGCGCCTCGTACTTCGGGAGCAGCGCCGCGTCGCGCAGCGCGCCGCAGGCGAGCATCGCGCGCGTTCGCAGCGCGCCCTCGGCTTGACCGTTGGCGAACGCGAAGAGCGCCGCCGAGGCGTTCTTGTTCTGCACGTAGCCGAGCACGTCGATCGCGATCCGCTGCTGACCGGCGTCGCCGTCGGCGAGCGCGTCGAGCAGCGGCTTGACCGCGCGACCGCCGACGCGCTGGAGCGCCGCGCGCGCGTCCTCGGCGTCCTTGCCGCTGCCGTGCCGCACGCGCTGCACGAGGCCGAACGTGAGGTTGCCGTAGATCTCGACGAGGAGCCGCCGGTAGACCTTCTTCTGGGGGTTGCCGATCGCCAGCGGCAGGAGCTCCTGCTCGAGCGACTCGAGCGTGCCCTTGCCCAGGTTGATCTGCATCGAGAGGCGCGCCGCGCGCGAGACGAGCTCCTCGTCGGGGGCGCCGCGGACCACGCGGCGGAAGAGGCGATCGGCCTCCTCGCTCTGCCCCTTGGTGAGGAGCAGATCGGCGAGATCGAGGTAGACGATGAAGAGGCGGTCGTTCTTCGCGATCGCCGCGCGAAACTCGACGATCGCGTGCTCGACGTCCTGCTTCTGCCGGTACATCTCGCCGAGGCGGCGGTGGCCCTCGGCGTCGTCGGGGTTCAGCTCGACGGCGCGCGCGGCGTACTTGATCGCGTCGTCGTCGCGGTAGAGCTGCAGCGCGTACTGGGCCATGCGCTGGTAGAGCTGCCGGGCGCTCTTCGGATCGACGGCGACGAGCTTCTCGAGGACGACGATGGCGTCCTGGATCTTGTTCTGCTGGATGAGCACGCGCTCGAGCGCGAGGTAGCTGTCCGCGTCGCCTGGGGCCGCGGCGACGACCTTGCGGAGCGTCGCCTCCGCGTCGGCGAGCTTGCGGAGGTGGAGCTGCACCTCGGCGAGCATGCGCCCGGCCTCGACGTCGGGAGGCGTCTTCGCGAACTTCGCCTGGAGCGGCGCGGTCTGCGCGTCGAGGATCCGCTCGAACGACCAGAGCGTGACGATCCGCGAGCGGGCCTCGCGCGCGAGGAGCTTGTCGCCGCTCGCCTTCGCCTTGTCCGAGAGCTCCATCCAGATCTGGCGCGCGTCCTTGTAGCTCTTGGCGCGCTCGAGCGCCCCGGCGAGCTGCTTCTTGTAGCCGAGCGTCTGCGGCTCGAGCTGCACGGCCTCGCGGAAGGAGGCGAGCGCGTCCTGCAGCATGTCGTGCTCGAGGTAGACCTCGCCGAGCGCGGCGAGCGCGCGGGCGCGCGGCGTGACCGTGGTGAGGATCCGCCGCCAGGTCTGCACCGCCAGCTGCGTGTTGCCGTCCTGGAAGTACCGATCGCCGAGATCGACGAGGTGCCCCGGATCGTTCGTGCCGATGCTCGAGAGGCGCGTCAGCACCTTGAGCGATTTGTCGTTCTCTCCGATGCGGCCGTAGAAGTCGGCGAGGCGCGAGAGGACCTCCTCGTCGTTCTGTCCGCGCGCCTCGAGCTCGGTGAGGAGCTTGAGCGCGCGGGTGCGGTCGCCGCGCTGCATCAGCGCCTCGCACTGCTCGAACACGAACTGCGGGTTGTTCGGGGCCGCGCGGATCAGCGCCTCGTACTCGGCGATGGCCTTGTCGAGCTCGCCCTGCGATTGCAGGACGCGGATCATCTTGAGGCGGAGGTCGATGTGGCGCGGGTTGACCGCGAGCGCCTTCGTGTAGGTCGTGAGCGCCTTGGCGCTGTCGCCGGTCTCCTCGTAGAGCGCGCCGAGGATCGCGAGGCGCTGGAAGTCCGACGGGCGCTCGTCCTCGATCTGCTTGATGAGGACGGGGAGCTGCTGGTCCGCGCGGTAGATCTCGGTGATCGTCTCGTAGATCTCGCCGCGGACGGCCGCCTCTTGCCCGGCCGCCTGGAGCGCGCGCTTGAGCGTCGCGAGCGCGTCGGCGTTCTTGTGGGCCTTCGCCTGGGCCTTGCCGAGGTCCTTCAGCGCCGGCGCGAGCGCCCGGTTGTCGCCGGCGGCGGCGGCGACGAGGTCCTTGAACTCGCCCTCGGAGCGCTCGTACTCGGCGCGCTGGAAGAGCTCGCGACCGAGCTCGCCCTTCACGAAGAGGCTCTGCGGCTGCATCTTCACGAGCTCGCGGTGGAAGGCCTTCGCGCCGGCCCAGTCCTTGGCGTCGAGCGCCAGCGTCATCAAGGTGCGGACCGTCTGCTCCTTGTCGGCGGCGACGGTCTGGAGGGCGAGCGCCGCCTCGTAGCGCTTGCGCGCGCCGGTCACGTCGCCGCGGTCCGCGAGCAGCCGCGCGAGCGCGAGGAGCGCGACGGGATCGTTGCCCTTGAGGGAGATCGCCTTCTCGTACGTCGTGATCGCGTCGTCCGCGCGACCGTCGATCTTGTAGACGCCGGCGAGCGTGACGGTCGCGGCGTACTGCTCGGCGCCGTTCTGGGCGGCGCGAGCCTCGAAGTCCTTCACGAGGCCGGTGAGGTTTCCGTCCTTGTCCCGATAGAGCTGCGCGAGGCGCTGCAGCGGAAACGGCGAGCCGGGCTGCGCGAGGACGATCTTCGTGTAGCGGTCGATGAGCACCGTCTGGGTCTGCCCGGCGTCGCCGCTCGCAGGCGCGCCGGGCCGCGCCGGAGCGCCGCCCGGCTTGGCGGGCCCCGGCTTGGCGGGCCCCGGCTTGGCGGGCCCCGGCTTGCCGCCAGGCTTCGCCGCGGCTCCCGGCTTCTTACGGCCGCGCGGATCGAAGTCGTCCCCGCTCGCCGAAGGCGCGATCAGCGCCGCGGAGAGACCGAGAGCGGCCAGCGGGAGGAGTCTTCGGATGCGCACCCTGGAAGTTTATACGCTCGGAGCAGCATTTTCATTGGGTGGGGCGGCGATCGAGCTCAGCCGGGCCTCCCGCGCGACCGGGTGCCCGTGGTGCGAGGTCGCCGTCGCGGGATCAGGGCGGCGTGATAAGGCGTTCTCGTCGGACCATGCGCCTCGGCCTCCGCCCCCTCCTCGGCCTCGGCGCGCTCGCGGCGGTGACGATCACGGGCTGCCCGCGCGAGCAGCGCCGGACCGACCGAGACGCCGGAGCGCCCGTCGCCGCGCGCGAGGCGGACGACGCCGGAGCGAAGACACGCTCACCCGCGACCGTGTCGTCGTCTCCCGTCGACGTCGTGTCGAGCGCGTCGCAGGGCGGGGCGGGCTGGGACGCGGGCCCGAAGGTCACCGGGGCGGGCGAGATCGACGGCGCGGCCCTCCGCGCACGGCACCGCGCGCGGATCGCGGGCGACACGAGCGCGGTCACCTTGCTCCAGGGAGGGTCGCCGCGCGAGCTCGGCGCGCGCATCTGCGAGGCGGCCGTACCGGCTCGACCGAAGGAGACGCCCATCCTCATCAAGCCGAACATCGGCGGCTTCGAGTGGTTCAAGGATCCCGCGAAGAGCGGCGGCGACGACGGCGTGCGCGGGCGCACGACCGATCCCGAGTTCGTCCGCGGCGTCGTCCAGTGCCTGAAGGCGCGCGGTCACACGAAGATCACGATCGCCGAAGGCTGGGGCGCGAAGCACACCGACTGGAAGCGGCTCGTGCGCGTGTCCGGCTACCAGGAGATGGCCGACGACGAGAGCGTGCCGCTCGTGGCGATGGACGACGACGGCGTCTTCGATGTCGTCGGGGATCAGCCGGGCAAGCCGATGCGCGTCTCGGGGATGGAAGGTAGCGGCGTCCCCACGCTGCTCATGCCGAAGATCCTCGCGGAGCACCTCGAGCGCGGGATGTTCATCTCCGCGCCGAAGATGAAGGCCCACCGCTTCGGCGTGGTCTCGATGGGGATCAAGGGCATGCAGGGCACGGTGATGCTCTCGGACGCGGCGCCCGCGTTCCACCAGAAGTGGCGCACGCACGCCGAGCTCGGGCCGGCGCTACGGCTGCTCGAGCGCGATCGCGCGGCGGGGGAGAGAGCGTACCTCCACGCGCTAGAGGTCTTCGCCGAGCGCATGGTCGACGTCCTCGAGGTGTCGGCGCCGGACGTGGTCCTCGCCGAGGGCGCGCCAGCGATGGGCGGCGACGGCTTCGCGAAGCGCTGGCCGTCGGCGGAGGACGTCGCGGTCGGCGGCACGAACCCGGTGCTCGTCGATCGCGTCGGCGCCGCCGTGCTCGGCCTGTGGGACAGCGAAGAGCTCGCGCAGCACCTCGGCGGCCACAGGACGTCGCCGCTGATCGAAGCCGCCGCGAAGCGCTTCGCGCTCGATCTGCGCGCGCCGCGGATCGAGGGCGACGGCAAGGCGCTCGCGGACGAGCGCGCACGCCCCGTCCACTTCGTCTCGATGTCGGGCTTCGCGCTCCACTCCGACGATCGCGCGCCCGAGAGCGCACCCGGCGGCCCGCGCGAGGCGAGCGCGCGGACGACCGCCGACGGTGGCGGGCCGGACGCCAGCGCACGGACGGCCGACGGGCCGGACGCCAGCGCACGGACGGCCGACGGCGGAGCGCTGCCCGAGGCGCGCGCGCGACGGCTCGACGCTCCGATCGTCGTCGACGGCGTCATCGACGAGGCTTGGCGGACGGCGCCGCCGGTGTCGTTCAGCACCGACTGGTCCGGCGCGGAGACCGGGATCCGGACCCGCGTGCGCTTCGCCTGGTCCGAACGTGCATTTTACACGCTGTGGGAGCTCGAGGGAGCGGGCGTCGAAGTCGACGCGAGTCGCCCGCGCGAGACGGAGCGGGCGAAGCTCTACGAAGAGGACTGCGTCGAGATCTTCCTCGGCCGGACCCCCGGCGACAGGACGCGCTACTTCGAGGTCGAGGTCGGGCCGCTCGGCCATTTCCTGGATGTCGCGATCGACCGCGCGGCGAAGAAGAGCGACGTCGGCTGGTCGAGCGCGCCCGAGATCGCGACCAAGGTGGACCGCGACGCGCGACGCGTGACCATCGAGGTCGCGCTGCGCGCCCCCGAGATCGTGCGCGCGCTCGCGCCGGGCGCGGTGCTGCCGCTCGCGCTCTACAGGATGGAAGGCAAGTCGCCGCGGAGGTACCTCGCGTGGAGCCCCACGCGCACGCCGAAGCCGAATTTCCACGTCCCGGACGCGTTCGGCACGCTGCGCCTCGAGTAGCGGCGCCTCGACGAGGTCTCGTCTCGACGGCACCGGCCTCGACGCGGCCTCCGACTCGACACGGCCTCCGTCTCGAAGTCGCGCGCAGCGGGGCGATCTCAGTCCGAGTGTTCGTCGACGACGAGCCCCTCGAGGTGCGCGGCGTCGTTCCACGAGTGCAGGCGGTGGCGCGCGCGGGCGTCGCGCTCCACCACCGTGAGCGCAGCGTTCGCGACGCCGGCGAGCACACGGAGGCCGCCGGGCGCGACGCCGAGGAGCTTGGCGATCCAGCTCTTGATCGCGCCGCCGTGGGAGACGACGAGGACCCGCGCGCCGTCACCGTGGCGGCCCGCGATGCGGTCGAGCGCCCGGCCGACGCGCTCGGCGAGCTCGGCGTAGGTCTCGCCCCCGCCGCGCCGGACGTCGAGCCCCGCGTCCCAGGCGGCCCACTCCTCGGGGTAGAGCCTCGCGATCGCGTCGTGGCCTTTTCCCGTCCATGCGCCGACGTCGACCTCGCGGAGGTCCGGATCGAGCTCGACCGGCACGCCGCAGGCCTCGGAGACGTACCGGGCGGTGTCGGCGGCGCGCTCGAGATCGCTCGCGAAAATGGCGTCGGGCGGGGAGCGACGGAGGCGTTCGGCCAGCCGCGACGCCTGGGCGCGCCCGAGACGGTTGAGGCCACTGCCGCCTTGGCCCTGAAAGATGCGCGCCGCGTTGTCGGCGGTCTCGCCGTGCCGCGCCAGACAATAGAGGAGGCCCATGGGGGGAGCTTAGAACAGGAGACACTTCCGGACGCCCTCGAGCCTGTCGGCTCCTACCCCGAGCCCGTCGGCTCCTCGGGAGATCTTAAAATGAGTCGTAATTTCATATCTCTAGGCGAACATTTCGTGGTTCTGACCGAAGTCCGGGAAAAGCTTGCGGGCCCCGTGCCGTGCGACTAGTTTCCCGGGTCCCCGATCGACTCCGGTCGTCGAGATCGAAGGAAGAGAGCAGCCATGGCCCGCGTCACCGTCGAAGATTGCCTGGAGCGTGAGGAGAACCGTTTCGCGCTGGTCATCCTGGCCGCGCGGCGCACGCGCCAGCTCATGAAGGGCTCGGGCGCGCTCGTCCACTCGAAGAACAAGGCCGCCGTCACCGCCCTCCGCGAGATCGCGGCCGGCAAGGTCCACTTCGACCGGACGAGCAACGCCGCCGTCGAAGAGTGGATCGAGCACATGGCCCGCTCGGGCCTGTACTGATCCGCCGGATCGATCCGCTCGCGCACCGCGCACGCCGGACGAGCTCCGGTGAGACCGCTCGGATCGGGCGCGGAGCGAGGTCCTCGTGAAGCACGCCGTCCCGAAGACCGCGCGGCCGGACCTCGAGCTCGACGCAGGCGCGCGGGCTCACTTCGAGGATCCGGTCTACTACTCGGACACGTACGACTGGCGTGACGAGGACGTCGTCTACTACCGCGCGCTCGCCGAAGCGCGCGGTAGCGTCCTCGAGCACGGCATAGGCAACGGCCGCGTCGCGCTGCCGATGGCGCGCGCAGGCGTCGAGGTCACGGGCCTCGACCACACGCGCGCGATGCTCGATCACCTGCGCGCGCTCCTGAAGCGCGAGCCGCCCGCGGTGAGGCGGCGCGTCGAGCTCCACCAGGGCGACGTCCGGACGGCGCGGCTCGGCAAGCGCTTCCCGCTGGTCATCTGTCCCTTCAACGCGGCGCTGCACCTCTACACGCGGCAAGACGTCGAGGCGTGGCTCGCCCGCGTGCGCGAGCACCTCGAGCCGCGCGGCGAGCTCGTGTTCGACATCTCGATGCCGATCCCCGCGGACCTCGCGCGCGACCCGAGCGTGCCGTACCGCATCCCGCCGTTCGAGCACCCTACCGCCGGGCGCGTCGCCTACCGCGAGCACTTCGACTACGACCGCGTGCGCCAGGTGCTCTTCGTGTCGATGTTCTTCGAGCCCGCGCCACGCCGACGAAGCGCGAAGAGCGCGCGGGGCAAGGCGACACGGAGGGCCGAGACCGTCGCGCAGACACGGAACGGCGAGGCCGCCGCGCAGACACGGAGGGCCGAGACCGCCGCGCAGACACGGAAGGGCGAGGCCGCCACGAAGACGCGGAAGGGCGAGGCCGCCGCGGAGAACAGGGAGAGTGCTGCGCGCGTCGCGACTCCGCGGCAGATCACCGAGACCTTCATGACGCCGCTGGCGCACCGGCAGTTCTACCCGCAGGAGATGGAGGCGCTGCTCCACTACAACGGCTTCGAGGTCCGCGAGCTCTACGGCGACTTCGAGCGTGGACCGCTCGTCCAGACGTCGGACGTGATGGTCTGGCACGTGGCGCCGCGGCGCGCGGCACGGCGCGGAACGACGCGATGAGCACGATCGCCGACGCCCTCGCGCTGGTACGCGCGCGGATCGAGCGCGCCGCGACGTCGGCGGCGCGCGATCCCGAGACGGTCCGCCTCGTCGCCGTGTCGAAGACGAAGCCGGCCTCCGCCGTGCGTGAGGCCTACGAGGCCGGGCAGCGCGACTTCGGCGAGAACTACGCGCAGGAGCTCGTCGAGAAGGCCGATGCCCTCGCCGATCTGCCGGACCTCCGCTGGCACTTCATCGGCCACCTCCAGTCGAACAAAGCGCGGTTCGTCGCGCCGCTCGCGCGGCTGGTCCACACGGTCGACTCACCGTCGCTCGCGCGCGAGCTCGGCAAGCGCGTGGCGAAGGCGGAGCGGTCCCCGCTCGCCGTGCTCGTCGAGGTGAACGTCGGCGGTGAAGCGCAGAAGCACGGCGCTCGTCCGGACGAGCTGGCGGCCCTCCTCGACGCCGTCGACGCGGAGCCCCACCTCGCGCTCACCGGGCTCATGACGATGCCTCCGCACGATCTCGACGCGGCCCGCCGCGCCTTCGAGGAGCTCGCCGCCCTGCGCGAGCGAAGCGGCGGAGCGGCGCGGCTCCCCGAGCTGTCGATGGGCATGAGCGACGATCTCGAGGTCGCCGTCGCGTGCGGCGCGACCCTCGTGCGCGTCGGCAGCGCGATCTTCGGCGCCCGCGCCTGATCGCCCAGCCCGCACGCGCGAGCGCGCCCACCCTTGGCCCCGCGCGCGCTGCGGGAGCGACGAACCACGAAGGTGCGCACGGACGCACTACGAAGGTGCGCGCGCGACGAACCACGAAGGTGCGCGCGCGACGCACTACGAAGGTGCACGCGCAACAAACCACGAAGGTGCGCGCGACGAACCACGAAAGTGCGGGTGACGCGCCGGCTCTCGGCTCAGGCGTCACCGACAGTCGACGAACGTCCTGACGGGCGCGCTCGCGCGCCAGGGAGCGTCCGCGAGCACGACGACCGAGCCCTCGACAGGCACCGACGCGCCGGGCAGGACGACGACCTCGTGGTTCTTCTCCTTCTTCGCGGAAGGAGCACCTCGGTCACCTTCCCGTCGGGCGACAGAGCGAGACGACGAGCTTCGGATCGTGGCAGCCCGAGCGTCGTTTCGGATCGTGCCCGCGAAGCTACGCCGGCTCTGCGCGTGCTTGCCGTCCGGGACGTGACGGGCTCAGGCGTCGCCGCGCGAGTCGGAACGCCGACGGCGACACCGGCGTCATCGACCGATCGACGGCCGAAGCGTGAGCTTGTGCGACGCGGCCACGCCGCTGATCGCGGCGAGGGTTGCGCGTGTAGTGGAACGGGACGCTCTCGCCCGGACGGACGTGCACCGCGCCGTCGATCTATCGTGCGGCGTCCAGCGCCGGGGTTCGCCCGCGCCAGGATCGTGTCGAGAGCCCGAGCGGCTTGCCCGCCGCGTCGTAGTAGGTGATGTCCGCCGTGATGGACCGGACGTGTGGCGCGACGCGCTTCTTCATCTCGCCCCCAGATCTGGAGCTGCAGCCAGTAGTTCTCCTCGTCGCTCTTGCCGCGCGCCGGCTCGACGACCCGATGCTCGACCACGACGAGCTCACTGGGATCGACGGTGCGCGCGGAGCCCGTCGAGGACGAGCCCCCGAACGGCGACGACGCCGCGACGCTCGCGACGCTCTGGGGAGGCGCCACCGGAGGCGGCGCGGCCTCGCCGCTTCCCTTCTTCTCTCTGCCCGTGTTGCACGCGAAGAGCCCCACCGAGAGAACCGCCACCGAGAGAAGCGCGCGACCTTCGAACATTCTGCTTTCCTCCGTCTCGCTCGAGCCGTTCGAGCCTGTCCCCCGAAGACACGCGTCGCGCCGCGCGTCGCATCGAAGGCGCACGGCTGCCGCGAGGCGCGGCTCCACCCGCGCGAAATCGCAGCTCGACACCTGCAGCGGGCCGCTCGACGCGGCCGACTCGGTCGGCGCGCCTACATTCTCCCACCAATTCACGATCGCCCGTGCGACGGCCGTCGGGGCGCGTGTCCTTGGGAACGAACGACCGAAGCACTCCCGCTCTCGGCGCTCGGAGAAACATCCCATGCCCACGCACCGCTCGATCGTCCTCGTCTCCGCCCTCCTCTCCACCGGCCTCGTCGTCGCCTGCAGCTCGAACGACGGAGAGTCGGCCGCGGCGAGCGCAGCCGCCGTCAAGAGCGCGATGTCCGCGCCCGCGACGAGCGCCCTCACCAAGTCGAACGGCAACAAGGCCGTCGCGACGTCGCGATCGCAGGAGTCGTCCGGCGCGCTGAACCCGTTCGGCGGCGGCTCGTCGGGATCCGGCTCGAGCTCGACGCGGTCGCTGGCGACGCGCTCGGTCCGCATCCTCTCGGGCGGCGCGGCGGCGGGGACGTGCGCCGACATCCTCGACGACAAGGCCGAGGGCACGTGCCCGTGCGACGGCGGCGGCGAGCTCGACTACGCCGTCAGCGACCTCGAGGCGATCAAGGCCGGCTCGCTGGACGGCGAGCTGAGCATGACCTTCGTGATGAAGGGCTGCTCGATCGACGGCAAGAAGCTCGACGGCAAGATGACGATGATCCAGAGCTCGAAGCCGATCATCGACAAGCGTCTATGGACCTCGGCGTCGAGCTCGACCTCCGGCGACGCCGCCTCGGGCGCGACGAGCTCGGAGCTGAATTTGCTCTGGGCCGCGGAGAACCTCACCGACGGAAACGAGACGCAGAGCTTCGCGCTGCTGATGCAGGACGGCGAGACGTGCCTCAAGCCCAGCGTCGACGAAGGCTTCTACTACGTGTGCATCGGCGGAAGCGGCGTCGGGATCCACGCGAAGAACGGCTCGTTCGTCTGCGACTTCGAGAAGGGAGAGTGCTCGGGCGACGGAGAGACCGGGAAGATCCTGCTCGACGGGAGCGACGACACGGACTCGAAGGACGCCGGCGCGGGCCGCGCCGACGGAGGCAGCTCGGGCGACGGGATGAAGTGCGGTGACGACCGGTGCCAGAGCGGTCAGATCTGCTGCTTCGACGAGGCGAACACCTGCGCCGACAGCTTCGCGGATTGCCCCGAGTGAGCGCGGTCTCCGAGAAGTCGAAAGGGAGGAGCAGGTCCATGCGTCGCATCGGTATTCCGGTCATCGTCCTCGCGCTCTCGTCGGCGACCACGGCGCTGGCAGCGCCCCGCGCTCGGCGAGACGTCACCATCACCGCGCAGGCATCGCCAAAGCCCGGCGCCGCAAGCCGAGCCGAGAGGCCGAGCGCGGACGGCGCGCCGGCCGCGGCGAAGAAGCCGGCGAAGAAGGCCGCCGGGAAGGGGGCGAAGAAGGCGTCGCCCCCGCCCGTCGAGATCGCCGACCCCGAGCCGGCGCCGGAGCCGGAGCCGGCTCCCCCGCCGGCCGAGCCCACCCTCACCAGCGCCGCGGTCGCGAAGGACAGCGCCGCGACGGGAGAGGACGCTTCAGGGGCAGACCCTCGCCCCGTGAGCGTCGCGCCGGTGCTCGGCTACGCGACGAGCCAGGCCAACCTCGGCGTCGGGCTCCGCGGCGGCTACACGATCGATCGCCGCGTCTACATCGGCGGCACCTTCGTCTACCACCTCGGGTCGTCGGAGGAGACGACCCTCGGAGGCGACACGCTCTCGAGCAGCGTCCGTCTCTTCTATCCGGGCGTCGAGGCCGGCTACGAGCTCCCGCTCGGCCCGGTGCGGGTGCGCCCCTACGCCGGGATGGGCGCGCTCTTCATCAGCGCGTCGACGACCATGGGCGCGCGCGAGGCCTCGGACACGCGCACCTCGTTCGCGCTCTGGCCCGGATGCACGGTGACCTACGACGTGCCCGAGTCGAACGTGTTCGTGGGCGGGGACACGCGGCTGCTCATCGCGACCGCCGGAGGCGATCCCTCGTTCGGCGCGTTCGTCACCGCGGGGATGCGCTTCTGACCACCCTTGGCTCGGCCATCTCCCGTCGCTACGATCGGCAGCCATGACGCCCTCGCTCGCCGAGCTCCCCGAACGAGAGCGCGCGCGGCTCACGGGCGCGGACGACGCGCGCGCGCTGGCGTCGCTGGTCGAGGACGCACGCCGCGCGCACCCGAAGATCGCGGCCGACGCCGCGTCGTTCGCCGTCCACGTGCTCTCGCATGTTCCGGCGGACGCCGTGGTCGCGGAGCACGTCGCGAAGATGCGTCCGGCGGATCTCCTCGTCGCCTACGGCTGCGCCGTCGGCGACCGTGAGGCGATCTCCGCGTTCGAGCGGCAGTGCTTCGACGAGATCCCGTTCGCACACGCGCGCGTCAAGCCGCGGGTCTCGGTCGACGAGGTCCGGCAGATGATGCGCGATCGACTGCTCGTGCGCACGACCGAGGCGCCGCCGCGGATCGCGCAGTACGCGGGGCTCGGCGAGCTCAGAGGGTGGTTCCGCGTCGCGCTCGGACGCACGCTCCTGAACCTCGCGACGCGTGCGCCGCGCGAGATCGAGCTCGACGACGCGATGCTCGAGGGGCTCCCGGGAGGCGCGAACGAGCCCGAGCTGGAGCACGCTCGCCGGCTGTACGGCCCGACGCTGAAGTCGGCGCTGACCGAGGCGATCGGCGCCCTCGAGCCGCGCGACCGCACGCTGCTCCGCCTCGCGGTGTGCGACGGTCTGACCGTCGACGCGATCGGCGAGGTCTACGGGGTCCACCGCGCGACCGCGGCGCGCTGGATCGCCGCCGCGCGCGACCGCCTGCATAGCGGGACGATGGATCTCCTCCGCACGCGGCTCGGCGCGCGCGAAGAGAGCGTCAAGAGCCTGCTCCGGCTGCTCGCCAGCCACGTCGAGATCTCGCTCCGCGGCCACCTCCTTCCGTCCGACGGGGCGCCGTCGTCGGAGCCGTGAGCGCCGCGAGCCCGTGCCCGTCCGAGGACGCGCTCGACGCGTTCGTCGAGCACCGTGCCGCTGACCCGGCGTTGGTCGAGGCGCACCTCGACTCCTGCGCGCCGTGCCGCATGCTCGTGGCGCACCTCGTCGGCGCGCGGGCGGCGGAGCGGGCGACCGCGTCGCTCGACGCCGGGCCGGTGACGGTCACGGGCGAGAGCGCGCCGGCGCCGACGCAAAAGGGTGGTCGCGCGATCGCGGCGCGCCGAGCCGGCCGCGCCGACGAGCCACGCGGCGCAGCCGGGCCTCGGCCGGAGGCGCGCGTCGCGCCGATCGCACCGGGCGACCGCGTGGCGCGCTACGTGGTCGAGCGCGAGCTCGGTCGTGGCGGGATGGGCGTCGTCTTCGCCGCGTTCGATCCCGCGCTCCAGCGGAAGGTCGCGCTCAAGGTGGTGCGCGCCGACGACGACGATCAGAGCGCCCAGGCGCGGATGATGCGCGAGGCCCGCGCGATGGCGAGCCTCGCCCACCCCAACGTGGTCACGATCCACGACGTCGGAGAGCTCCCCGACGGGCAGATCTTCCTCGCGATGGAGCTCGTCGACGGGCAAACCCTCCGCGCTCTGATGCGCGGGCCTCAGCCGATCGTGCACGCGCTCGATCTGTTCGCTCAAGCGGGACGCGGGCTCGCCGCGGCGCACGCCGCCGGCCTCGTGCACCGTGACTTCAAGCCGGACAACGTGCTCGTCGGGCGCGACGGGCGCGTTCGGGTCACCGACTTCGGCCTCGTGCGCCCGAGCCCCGACCAGGTGTTGAGCCTCGCGAGCGGAGGGGCGCTGACCGCCGCGGGCTCGGTCCTCGGGACGCCGGCGTACATGGCGCCGGAGCAGCACGTCGGCATCCCCGCCTCGGCGCAGGCCGACCAGTTCGCCTTCGCGGTGGCGCTCTATGAAGCGCTCACCGGCAAGCGCCCCTTCACGGGGGCGAGCTACGACGAGATCCGGACCGCGAAGCTCCACCGCGCGCGCGCGCCATGGCCGGCCGAGCTGGCGATCCCGGAGCCCGTTCGTGCGGGGACCGATCGCGCGCTCGCCCGCGCCCCCGAGGAGCGCCACGCGACGATGCAGGACCTGCTGACGATCCTCGACGACGCGCGCGCCCGGCTCTCGCGCGCGCCGAACGTGGCGGCGCCACCGACGATGGCGGCGCCGACGGCGGTGCCCCCGACGTTCATCGCGCCGACGCAGGCGCCCGTCGCCCGGCCGGCGGGCGCGCCTCAGCCGCCCCCGACGTCCACGGTCACGTCCCGGGCCGCCGACACGCCGACGGTCACGTCACGGCCCGCCGGCACGCCGCCGATCAGGTCCCAGCCCGCCGACACGCCGCCGATCACGTCCCGGCCCGCCGACACGCCGACGGTCACGTCACGGCCCGCCGGTACGCCGGCGGTCACGTCACGGCCCGCCGACGCTGCGCCCCGCGGGCTCACGGCCCCGATCGCATACGACGCCTCGATCCCTCACGCCATCGCGGTCCCCGGCGCGTACGGCCCGACGGTCACCCCCGCGCTCGCGAGCACGGCCGCGCATACACACGCGCCGCGCGGCGCCGATCGCCCCGCCCGACCGGCGACGTCGGACGCGCCGATCTACATCGGCGTCGGCGGCGCCGTCGTCCTCCTCCTCGCGCTCGCGACCGTCGCGATCGTCGGCGTCACCGTCGCGGCCTACAACGCGAAGCCGTCGACGAACGAGCCCGGCACCGACGCGACGACCTGGCGAGACGACCCACCGGCGCCGGTGCCGGCGTTCGTGCCGCTCGTCCCCGACGCCACCCCGAGCTCGACGCTCCCCTGCCCCGAGGGGACGAGCATGCGGCGCTCCGACGCGAAGTGGATCTACTGCGGGAACACCCGCTGGATCTTCGAGGGGCCGTCGCTCCGCTTCCATGCGAACGGCAAGCTCGCGCGGCAGGAGACCTACGCGCGCGGGCGGCGCGACGGGCGCAGCTGGTCGTTCACGGAGGACGGCGTGCTCGAGTCGATCGAGAGCTACTCCGGGGGGGAGCTCGACGGCCTCCGCGTCGAGCTCCACCCGACCGGCCGAACGCGCACCGAGTTCCTCTACCGCCAAGGGTCGAGGCACGGCGTCGGACGCGAGTGGGGCAAGGACGGCAAGCTGACGCGCTGGGTCCGCTACGAGAACGGGAAGATCGTCGAGACGCGGAGGCCCTGACCCCGCGCGCCCAGCGCCGCGCGGGCGGGCGACGCCGCGCGCTCAGCGTCGCCGGAAGCGCGTGAAGATGTCGCGCAGCCGCGTGAGCGTCGTCGTCCGCGCGCGCCCCGCGCGGATGCGCTCCGCGAGCGCGCGGTTCGCCTCGTCGGTCGCGTCGAGCTCGAGGGCGCGATCGATCGCGCTCGTCGCCTCGTCGCGCTTCCCCGCGGCGAGCAGCGCGGTGGCGAGGACGGCCAGCGTCCGAGCCGACTCGCCCTCGAGCTCGCAGGCGCGGCGCGCATGGACGATCGCCGGCTCGGCGTCGCCGAGCGCGACGTGCGCCGCGACGATCTCCATGTGGGCGGGCGTGCAGCCCGGCGCGATGCGGATGGCCTCGGCGAAGGCGTCGCGCGCCGCGCGCCATCGCTCGCGGCGACGCTCGGCGATGCCGGCCGCGAACCAAGCGTGCCAGGCGTTGTTCGTCGTCGCGAGCGAGCGCGCCCGCGCGGCGATCGTCTCGAGATCGAGCGCGTCGGCCTGGTAAGCCGCGCGGAGGACGGAGTCGATCTCGAGCGACACCTGCGGCTCCTCGAGCGCGAGACGCCCGCGCTGGGCCTCGGCCGCGAGCGACGTCGCCGCGGCGAGCTCTTCGACCTCTTCGAGTCGCCGCACCGCCGACGCCTTGTCGCCGCGCCGCGCCAGCGCCCGCGCGAGCGCCAGACGCGCCCACGCGTCGTTCGGCGCGCGCTCGACGAGCGCCTGCGCCAGCGTCGCGACGCGCGAGGCCCGCGCGATGCCCTCGGGCTCCGCCGCGAGCGAGAGCTGGATGGCGCGGCGGAGGACGTCCGGATGTGCGGCCGTGAAGCGGAGCGCGTCGTCGACGAGCTGCGCCGCGGAGACGAGGTCCTTCCGTTCCATCACGGCGGTCGCGAGGTTGGTGTACGCGGGCGGATAGAGCGGACGGAGCTCGAGGACCATGCGCCACGCGCGCTCGGCTTGCTCGAGGTTGCCGCGCTCCGCGAGCACGATGCCTCGCTCGGTGTTGAGCAGCGGGTCGTCCGCGCCGCGCAAGAGCCCGTCTTCGATCGCCGCGAGCGCGCCCTCGAGATCGCCACGCGAGCGTCGGACCTCGGAGAGGAGCGCGTACACGCGCGGGCGATCGGGCTCGATCGCGAGCGCCGCGCGAGCGTGCGCGTCGGCGGCGGCGGCGTCGCCGAGACGGAGGCTGAGCGCGGCGAGCGCCTCGAGGAGGTCCGCGTTGCGCGGCGCGTCCTCGGTCGCGCGGACCAGCGCGCGGAGCGCGGCCTCCGTGAGCTTCGGGTCGGTGGCGCCGCCGACGGCGACGTCCAGCGCGAGCGCCGCCAGGCGCGTCGCGGGGAACCGACCGTCGGGCGCGTCGCCGATCGCGCGGCCGAGGTGGACCATCGCCGCGAGCCGATCGTGCGGGCCGCCGCGCAGCGGATCGTGCAGCGCGCAGCGCTCGGCGCGGAGGACGCTCTCGAGCGCCTCCCAGGAGAGATCGTCGATGTCGCGCACGGTCCCGAGCTCGCCGCCGAGCTGGGCGAAGATCTCCTCGAAGGCGGCGATGAGCGTCTTGCCGGCGCTCTCGCCGTCGACGGCGGCCTCCACCTTCGCGCGCGTGCGCCCGTCCTTGGTGTCGAACGCGAGCAGCTGGATGAGCCCGCGACCTTCGGTGGGCGGCTCGAACGCCCCCGTGACCACGAAGCTCACGCCCGGCGGCGCCGCGCTCGCTCCCGTGAGGTCTCGCCAGGCGTGCGGCGGGATGAACGCCTCCACCGGAGCCGGCTCGCTCTGCGCGTCGACGTCCGAGTCCTCGTCATCCTCCGACTCGTCGTCGTCCTCGCTGGCGCGCTTGCGCGCGAGCAGCTGCGCGAGGGCGACGCTCTCACCGTCGATCTGCGCGAAGCAGTGGACGAGCGCCGCGAGCCCGAGCCCCAGGCCGCGACCGTCGTGGGGCACTCCGAATGGGATCACGACGGCTCGAGGGCTCGCCATTCGAATGTTCATGCCCGCTCTCCGCGCGAAGCACAAGCTGGGCGAGCGCGCGCGACGCACTCTCGAAGGTTTGCGTCGCGCGAGGTCGATTGCTCAACGACCGCCTTGACGCGGATTGAAATTGAGTCTCGCGATGACCGTGCCCTTGCCACCTCGTGGCGCGTCGAAGCGGAGCGCCTCGAGCGCGCGCGCCGCGCAGAGCAGCAGCGTCCGATCGCCGGTCCACGGATCGACGTGCGCCTTCGTGACGCGACCGTCCGCGGCGATGTCCATCGTGAACGTGCCCGTCGACTCCACCGGCCTACCTTCACGACGCGCGCTCTCTTCGCACGCGTGGAGCGCGGGACGCGCGGCCTCGAGCGAGACGTACGCGGCGGCGGTGTACGCGTCGTTCGCGGTGGGCACCGTGCGCCTCACGCCGTCGCGCGACGTGAAGGTCGCCGGGATCGTCACGGTGTCGGACCCCTCGGGCGGCGGCGGGAACCGGAGCCGACCGGCGACCCGATACATGCACGAGATCGCCTCGGGCGCGAGCTCGCACGCGCCGTAGGACTCGACCTTCGCGACGCGCCCGCTCGGTCCCACCCGGAGGACGATCGCCACGCGCCCGTCCTGCGTCGGGTAGCGCACGAGCGCCCGGCGGTAGCAGCTGCGGAAATCGCGGTACGTCGCCTCGATCGCCAGCTCGGTCGGCGTGCGGTCGGCGGTGCGCGCGATGAAGTCCTCGTCGACCGGGAGCGGAGGCCCGGCGTCGGCGGCCGGCGGCGTCCAGGGATGCGCCGGCGGGATCCAGTGCTGCCCGAGGTCACCAGGCGGCGGACAGACCGTGAAGCGATCGACGCCGCTCGATCGGATCTCGAGCTCGGGCACGTCGGCGGCGGGCGCCACCGAGCTCGACGGCTCGATCGCCGACGGCCTGCCGTCGCCGCCGCAGCTCGAGGCCGCGCACACCACGAGAGCCACGACGAGCGCGCCGCCGCAGAGGCGAGGGATTCGGAGTGCGCGGGCGGCCATGGTTCGGACGGCGAGGCGCGTGACGAGCTCGCGAGCTCGAGCGAGCGCCAGGATACCAGAGTCGACGGCGCCGGCGCGGTGCTAGGGTGGCGGCGTGGCGCGAGCGAGGTCACACGGCGCTGGAGGCACGGCAGGTCCGGGGACGCTGTTCGCCGCGGCCGCGCGGCGCGAGGCGACGAGCACGGGCGCCGTCCCGCTCGCCGAGCGCATGCGGCCCGCGCGCCTCGAAGACTATGTCGGCCAGGCTCACCTCGTCGGCGCGGGCAAGCTCCTCGCCTCCGCGATCGAGCGCGACCGCGTCCCGTCGATGATCCTGTGGGGCCCCCCCGGCGTCGGCAAGACCACGCTGGGGCGCGTGATCGCCGCGCGGACCAAGTCGGTCTTCGTGCTCTTCTCGGCGGTGCTCGGGAGCATCCAGGAGCTGCGCGAGATCGTCGCCGCCGCGAAGGAGCGACTCGACTACAAGGGGGAGCGCACGATCGTCTTCGTCGACGAGATCCACCGCTTCAACAAGGCGCAGCAAGACGCCTTCCTCCCGCACGTCGAGGCCGGGACGATCACGCTCATCGGCGCGACGACCGAGAACCCGTCGTTCTCCGTGAACGCGGCGCTGCTCTCGCGCTGCAAGGCCTTCCGGCTCGAGTCGCTGAAAGAGGAGCAGCTCGTCACGATCCTCGAGCGCGCGCTCGCCGATCGCGAGAGCGGGCTCGGCGCGAGCGGCGTGACGGCCTCGCGCGAGGCCCTCCAGGCGGTCGCGCGGATCGCCCGCGGAGACGCGCGGCGCGCGCTGACGACGCTCGAGTCGGCGGCGGCGTTCGCGACGTCGCAGGGAGAGGCCGAGGTGACGGTCGCGACGCTCGCCGCGTCGGAGGAGAGGGCCCCGCTCCTCTACGACAAGGCAGGCGAGGAGCACTACAACGTCGTCAGCGCGTTCATCAAGTCGATGCGCGGCTCCGATCCGGACGCCGCGGTCTACTGGATGATGCGCATGCTCGACGCCGGGGACGACCCGCTCTTCGTCCTCCGCCGCATGCTCATCTTCGCGAGCGAGGACGTCGGCAACGCCGATCCGCGCGCGCTGATGGTCGTGACGAGCGCCGACGAGGCGTTCCGGCGGATGGGCATGCCGGAGGGCCTCTACCCGCTCACGCACGCGTGCATCTA
>JAHBWA010000124.1 GCA_019637195.1 Labilithrix sp.
GTTGCGGTGAACACGGACCCTGTCGAACGTGAAGTTGTTCGCGAAGTCCGTGTTCGCGTCGGCCCCGTTCGGAAGCTTGTTCCGACACGTCGGCGAGCCGGAGGTCTCGTCGAGGCCACCGAAGCCGCACTGCGCGACGGCGTCGACGTTGGGCGTGGAGTCGACGACGTTCGAGTCGCCGAAGATGAGGAGGCGCTGGAAGCCGAGCGTGGGGATGATCTGCGAGCTGTCCTGGAGCGTGATCGGCTTGGACGCGCGGACGTCGATGCCGAGCGTCGTGAGGTAGAACCTCGACGTCCCGGTGAGCGTCCGGATCCCGCCGCCGACCGAGATGTCGGGGAGGAAGCCGAGCACCCCGGTGCGGAAGCCCTCGAGCATCGACCACCGGAGATCGCCGCCGCCGACCCAGAGCGTCGTGTTGGAGACGTAGCCGAGGCTGCCCGCGAGCTCGAAGCCGAGCGGCAGCCCCTTGCGCGCCTTGAGCGCGTAGATCTGGAGCACGCTGTCGGGCGACGCGTTGACGATCGACGACTGGCGCGTGTTCTGGTCCTGCGGCCCGCGCGTGCCGAGGTGCCAGTACTGCATCGAGCCGCCGTTGCTCTGCGGGACGGAGCGGTCCGCGCTGATCCCGGTGTAGCTCGCCTCGACCGAGACCTGGAACCCGCCGATGCCCGTCGTCCGAGCCGGGTAGAACGACGTCGGCGCGATCGCGAAGCCGAGCTCCGAGATCATGTTGGCGAACGCCGCGTTGTTCGGCCGGCACGGGAAGTCCTGAGGACGAAGGCCCGCGGAGACGAGCGCCCCAGGGTTCGCCGCGACGCTCTGGCACGTCTGTCCGGCGGGGAGGCCCGCCGGCTGGTTGACCAGGCGCTCCGGCGTCGGGTCCATGTCCCCCGCTCGCGCCTCACGGGGGATGAGGACGCTCAGCGTGGCGGCGGCGAGGAGGCCAAGCGAGGCGCGACGGAAGCGCACGACGGCTGAGGCTACGTTCCCGATCGGACACGCGTCAAGGACGGTGTGGGGCCAGCGGCGCCTTCCGCCCCCCGGACGTTCGCTTCGCCTCGCTCGGGCCCGCGGCACCTGGTAAGCCGACCGTGCGCCGCCCCGGACGTCGCGTCTCGTCCGGCGCGAGAGCGCACCCCAGCGAAAGCCATGTCGCGCCCGCCCCCCTCACCGCGCCTCCGCGCTGCTCCTCTTCAATCTCGCGGCGAGCCGCCGTTCCACCTCGTGCTCGTCGAGCCCGAGATCCCGCCGAACACCGGGAACGTCGCGCGGCTCGGCGCGGCCACCGGTTCGCCGCTCCACCTCGTGGGGAGGCTCGGCTTCCGGATCGACGAACAGAGCGTGCGGCGCGCCGGCGTCGACTACTGGCATTTGGTCGACGTCCGCACGCACGTCGACTTCCCGCAGTTCGTGCACACGTTCGAGAAAGAGTCGCCCTCGGGCCGCCTCTTCCTCTTCAGCGCCCTCGCGGAGCGAAGCTACCTCGACGCGGGTTTCCAACCCGGCGACGCGCTCGTGTTCGGGAAGGAGAGCGTCGGGCTCTCCGAAGAGCTCACTACGAAGTACGCCGACCGCCTCGTCGGCATCCCGACGCTCGGCGCGGTCCGTTCGCTCAATCTCGCCAACGCCGTCGGCATCGCGCTCTTCGAAGCGCTTCGCCAGGCGGGGGCGCTCGCGCAGACCTTCGCCGGCTAACGACAACGTCCAGATTCTGGACGCTGCCCCGGAGCTGCGACGCCGATGCCCGGTGATTCGCCGCCCAGTCGAGCGGCGACGAGCTCATGCGCGCCTCGATCGAAAACGCATCGAGAGCGCGTAGTGAGGAGTGTTGAGCGGTATACTGGACGACCGTTGATGAGTGGGGTGGTGGTCTCGAGAGTGCGGCTTCAATCGCGCATCCTGGTAGTCGAGGACGACGCCGCGACTCGGCACGGTATCGCCGCGGCGCTCCGCGCACGCGGTCACGCCGTGCTCGAGGCGGGGTCCTGCCACGAGGCGCTCGAGCACTTCTCGTCCCCGCCCGACGCCGTCATCACGGACCTGCGCTTGCCCGACGGAGACGCGGTCAGCCTGCTGCCCCAGCTCCGCGCGCTCGACGCGACGGTGCCCGTCTACATCATCACCGGGTTCGCGACGATCGACGTCGCCGTCCGCGCGGTCAAGCTCGGCGCCGAGGACTTCTTCACCAAGCCCGTCGTGTTGGCGACGCTCATCGATTGCGTCGACAAGGGCATCGCTCACCGGCGAGCTACGACGACGGGGAGGCACGGCCGCGCCTTCGCGCCTTCACGCGCGGCGCGCTCGGACGTGATGCAGCGGCTCGACGACGAGGTCGAGCGCCTTCGCAACTCCGACTGCACGGTGCTCATCCTCGGCGAGACCGGCACCGGCAAGAGCGTGCTGGCCCGCCACATCCACGACGTCGGCGCGCGGCGGAGCGGGCCGTTCGTCGACGTCAACTGCGCCGGCCTCCGGAGCGACTTCGTCGAGAGCGAGCTGTTCGGCCACCTGCGCGGCGCGTTCACCGGCGCGCACGCCCAGAAGCAGGGCCTGTTCGACGCGGCCCACGACGGGACGCTCTTCCTCGACGAGATCGGCGACATCGACATGCAGGTGCAGCCGAAGATCCTGAAGGTCCTCGAAGAGAAGCGCTTCCGGCGCATGGGCGAGGTGCGCGAACGCAACGCCGACATCCGGCTCATCGCGGCGACCCACCACGATCTACTCGCCAGCGTGGAGAGACGCTCGTTCCGCGCCGACCTGTTCTACCGGATCAGCACCGTGACGGTGCGGGTGCCCGCGCTCCGCGAGCGCGCCGACGACATCCCGGGCCTCGTCCTCGAGCTCCTCGGGCAGGAGGGCGCCCCGGAGGTCGACCTCACCCGCGAGGCGTGGGAGAAGCTGGGCTCCTACAGCTGGCCCGGGAACATCCGCGAGCTGAGGAACGTGCTCCACCGCGCGCTCATCCTGCGCGCGGGCGACGTCGTCACCGCCGACGACATCCGCTTCGACAGCGAGAGCCGGGGAGCCACGCTCGCGGAGGCGGCGCCGGAGAGCGCGTCGCCGCGGACGCTCGAGGAGGTCGAACGCGAGCACATCGCCCGAGCGCTGGCCGCCGAGAACGGGCGCGTCCGCGACGCGGCGCGCCGACTCGCGATCCCGCGGAGCACGCTCTACCAGAAGATCAAAAACTACGGGATCCCGCTCGGCAGCCGGCCGCGATCGCTCACCGATCCGCCCGAAGAGGAGTAGCTAGCTCGAGGGGAAGGACACGTCGAAGATCGTCGGCCCGCCGCGCGCCGACGTCACGCCGAGCGACCCGCCATTTTCGCTCCCGACGTGCTGCGCGATCGAGAGACCGAGGCCCGTCCCCTACGGCGAGCGCGCCGCCGCGCTCACCTATGACGGCCCGGCGCCGCCGCTCGACGCCGCCGCGATCGTGGCCGATCTCGTCACGCTCCGTGTCGCGGGCGACGCGCTCGACGACGAGGACGACCCGTCGCGCGTGTCGTGACGCGCGCGACGGCCGCGCGCCGCGCGCTCAGCGGCTCTCGAGCCCCGAGAGGGCGCGCAGCCTCTCGTTCATGTCGCGACACACGGCGCTGACGTGCGCGAGCGACGTCAGCACGTCGTCGCGCGGGAAGTCGGGTCCGAGGTCGGCGTCGCCGATCGCGAGCTCGACGAGCTCGACGTTCGACTGGAGCCCGGCGAGTCGGTTCCTGAGCTCGTGGAAGGTCCGCGCGCCGCGTCGCACGGGATGCGCGACCTGGAGGAGGAGCTCGAAGAGGCGGACGAGCCGCGCGCGCGCCTTCGGGTCGAGCGACGCGCCGCGCCCGATCGTCAGCGTCGACGCGTTGTCGTCGAACGAGCTGCCGAGGAGGATCCGCTCGCCGGCGTCCTCTGCGTCGAGGTGGCCTTCGACCAGCGTGCAGCGCGCGCCCGCGAGGTGCTCCGAGACGGTCGCGCACATCCGATCGCGCGCGTCGCTCGGCGAGATCTCCCCGAGCGACGCGGCGACGAGCGCGCGCTCGAGGGCGACCCACGCCGCCTCGAGGTCCTTCACTCGTACGCCGCGATCCCGGTGACGTCCTGGCCGAGGATGAGCGTGTGGATGTCGTGCGTCCCCTCGTAGGTGTAAACCGTCTCGAGGTTGCAGAGGTGGCGCATCACCGGATACTCGAGCGTGATGCCGTTGCCGCCGAGGATGTCGCGGCAGACGCGCGAGACCTCGAGCGCCATGCGCACGTTGTTGCGCTTGATCATGCTCACGTGCTGCGGGCGGAGCGTCTTCTCCTCCTTGTGGCGCGAGACCTCGAGCGCCATGAGCTGCGCGGCGCTGATCTGCGTGAGCATCTCGGCGAACTTGGCCTGGACGAGCTGGTGGGCGGCGATCGGCTTGCCCGCGAACTGGACCCGGTTCTTGGCGTAGTCGAGGGCGCTCTCGAAGCACGCGTTCGCGGCGCCGATGACGCCCCACGCGATGCCGTAGCGCGCCTGCGTCAGGCACGAGAGCGGGCCCTTCATTCCCTTCACGTTCGGGAGGATCGCGTCCTTCGGGATCCGCACGTCCTCGAGGATGAGCTCGCTCGTCACGCTGGCGCGGAGGCTCGCCTTCTTGTGGATGAGGCACGCCTCGAAGCCCTTCGTCTCCGTCGGGACGAGGAAGCCGTGCACGACGCCGTCCTGCCCGCCGACCTTCGCCCAGACGAGCGCGACCTGCGAGAGGTTGCCGTTCGTGATCCAGCGCTTCGTGCCGTTCAGGACCCACGCGTCGCCGTCGTCGATCGCCGTCGTGCGCATGCCTGCCGGGTTCGAGCCGGCGTCCGGCTCCGTCAGGCCGAAGCAGCCGATGATCTCACCCTTCGCCATCTTCGGCAGGTAGCGCTCCTTCTGCGCCTCCGAGCCGTACGCGTGGATCGGGTACATGACGAGGCTGCCCTGCACGCTGGCGAAGCTACGGACGCCCGAGTCGCCGCGCTCGAGCTCCTGCATCGCGAGGCCGTACCCGGCCTGCGAGAGCCCGGCGCAGCCGTAGCCCTGGAGGTTGCAGCCGAGGAGACCCATCTGCGCGATCTCGGGGATGAGATCGGTCGGGAAGGTGCCGGCCTCGAAGTGATCGGAGATCACCGGCAAGACGCGCGCGTCGACGAAGGCGCGCACGGAGCTCTGGATCGCGCGCTCCTCGGCGGTGAGATGGCGGGAGATATCGAAGAAATCGGGCATGGCGACGCCCGACGTAGCACGACGCTCGTGGCGGACGCCAGCGGATGCCCCACGGGCGTCGTACCGCAGCGCGTCGCGCGCTTCCGCTCGCGGCGCCCGGCTCTTCGCGGCGCGCGGACGCGGACGACGACGACGCTGCCGCAGGTGCGGCGGATCGAGCGCGTTTCGACGTCCCCCGCGCCCATGCGCGGCTTGCGCCGCGAGCTCGGCGGAGACTAAGACAAGAGCGGGGGGGCTTGGGGGGCCGAGCCCGGGGAGGGATGGCTCGATGGCTGACAAGGTCGTGCGTTTGCCCGTGGTCGACGGCCTGGGCAACACGCTGCGGAGGGACAACTGGTGGCTCGGCCCGCTGGTGACCTTCTCGGTGCTGAGCGCCTTCGTCGTGTACGCGACCCTCCGCGCGTTCGAAGGGGATCACTACGCGTGGGGGCCGTACCTGTCGCCGCTCGCGTCGCCCTACTTCGAGACGCGGGACCTCGGGATCCCGCTGCTCACCCCGGCGATCCTGATCTTGCCGTTCCCGGGGCTCTTTCGGTTCACCTGCTACTACTACCGAAAGGCCTACTACCGCGCGTTCGCGCTGACGCCGCCGGCGTGCGCGGTCGGCGGCCGTAGCGGAGGTCGCTACAACGGCGAGCGGAAGCTCCTCCTCTTCCAGAACCTGCATCGCTACGCGCTGTACTTCGCGCTCCTGTTCCTCGTCTTCCTCTGGCACGACTTCGTCAGGTCGCTGCGCTGGGACGGCGAGCTCGGGCTCGGCGTGGGCTCGTTCGTCATCTTCCTCAACTGCGCGTTCCTCACCCTCTACACGACGTCGTGTCACTCCTTCCGGCACCTCGTCGGCGGGGGCGTGGACAGCTACTCCACGGCGCCGCTCGGCAGGCTCCGCCACCGGCTCTGGTCGGCGGTCTCGCGGCTCAACGTCGGCCACATGGCGTTCGCCTGGGTGAGCCTCGCCGGCGTCGTGCTCTGCGACGTCTACATCCGCTCGGTCGCGACGGGCGCCATCCAGGATCTCCGGCTCCTCTGAGCCGGCCCTCCCTCAGCTCATCGACACGGAGACGAAGGCACATGGTCGAGACCAAGTACGAGACCCATCAGCACGACGTCCTCGTGATCGGCGCGGGCGGCGCGGGCCTGCGCGCGGCGATCGAGGCGAGCGCGATGGGCCTGTCCGTCGGGCTGATCTGCAAGTCGTTGCTCGGCAAGGCCCACACCGTGATGGCCGAGGGCGGGGTCGCCGCCGCGCTCGGGAACGTCGAGCCGCGCGACAGCTGGAAGGTCCACTTCCGCGACACGATGAAGGGCGGCCGCTACCTGAACCAGTGGCGCATGGCGCAGCTCCACGCGATGGAGGCGCCCGCCCGCGTCAACGAGCTCGAGGAGTGGGGCGCGCTCTTCGACCGCACGAAGGACGGGCGCATCCTGCAGCGCAACTTCGGCGGTCACAAGTACCCGCGGCTCGCGCACGTCGGCGACCGCACCGGCCTAGAGATGATCCGCACGCTGCAGCAGCACGGCATCCACACCGGCATGCAGGTCTACATGGAGTGCACCGTCACGCGCCTGCTCGGCGACGGACCGTCGGGCGCGGGAGCGAGCCGGCGGCGCGGACGCGTCACCGGCTGCTTCGGCTACTGGCGCGAGAACGGGAAGTTCGTCGTCTTCGAGGCGAAGGCCGTGGTGCTCGCCACGGGCGGCATCGGGCGCGCGTTCAAGATCAACTCGAACTCTTGGGAGTGCACCGGCGACGGCCAGGCCCTGGCCTACCTCCTGGGCGCGGAGCTGATGGACCAGGAGTTCATGCAGTTCCACCCGACCGGCATGGTGTGGCCGCCGAGCGTGCGCGGGACGTTGATCACGGAGGGTGTCCGTGGAGAGGGCGGCACGCTCCGGAACAAGGACGGCCGGCGCATCATGTTCGACTACATCCACCCGCTCTACGCGAGCGAGACGGCGGACACCGAGGAGGAGGCCGACCGCTGGCTCGAGGAGTCGACGAGCGGCGTGACGTCGAGCGCGCGCCGGACGCCGGACCTCCTGCCGCGCGACATCGTCGCCCGCGCGATCCACACCGAGGTGAAGGAGGGCCGCGGCTCACCGCACGGCGGCGTCTTCCTCGACATCTTCTCGCGACGCAGCGCCGAGGCCATCAAGAAGAAGCTCCCTGCGATGTACCACCAGTTCAAGGAGCTCGGCGACGTCGACATCACCAAGGAGCCGATGGAGGTCGGCCCCACGGCGCACTACACGATGGGCGGCATCCGGGTCGATCCCGAGACGCAAGAGACGCGCATCGAGGGGCTGTTCGCGGCGGGCGAGTGCGCCGCCGGCATGCACGGCGCCAACCGGCTCGGCGGCAACTCGCTCTCCGACCTCCTCGTGTTCGGGCGCATCGCCGGCCTCCACGCCGGCAAGTACGCCAAGGCGACCGCGAGCAGGCGCGTCGACCCGGAGCAGATCGAGGTCTTCGCGCGCGAGGCGCTCGAGCCGTTCGACCGCGCCGAGGGCATAAACCCGTTCGCCGTCCACGAGGACCTGATGAACGTGATGCAGACGTACTGCGGCATCATGCGAAACGAGGGCGATCTCCGGACGTGCCTCAGGGAGCTCGAGCGCCTGAAGGACGCGGCCGGGCGCACGAAGGTCGCGGGCGGCAACCGCCACTACAACACCGGCTGGCACGAGGTCATCGACCTCCGCAACATGCTCATCGTGTCGGAGGCGATGGCGCGCTCCGCGCTCGCGCGCAAGGAGAGCCGCGGCGGCCACGCCCGCGACGACTTCGCCGAGATGGCCCCGGCGTTCGCCAAGCTGAACCACGTCTGCCGGGCGGGCGGCGGCGGGATGGAGCTCGAGGCCGCGCCGCTCCCCGAGGTGCCCGACGAGATCAAGAAGGTGCTGGAGGAGGACAAGTAGCCATGGCCGAGGAGAGGGGGAGCTCCGGGGCGAGCGCGACGAGGGCCACGCTGAGGATCTGGCGCGCCGACGCCGAGGTCGCGGAGAGCGGGGCCTTCATCACCTACGAGGTCGAGACGTACCCCGGCATGGTGGTCCTCGACGCGATCCACGCGGTGCAGGCGACGCAAGCGCCCGATCTCGCGGTGCGCTGGAACTGCAAGGCCGGACGCTGCGGCTCCTGCAGCGCCGAGATCAACGGCAAGCCGAAGCTGCTCTGCATGACGCGGATGAACCACTTCGACCCGGCCGAGCCGATCGTCGTGACGCCGATGAAGACGTGGCCGCTCATCAAGGACCTCGTCACCGACGTCAGCCACAACTACCGGGCGGCGAAGAAGATCCCGCCGTTCGCGCCGAGGCCGCGGGACGCCGACGGCACCTGGCGGATGCAGCAGGAGGACATCGACCGCATCCAGGAGTTCCGGAAGTGCATCGAGTGCTTCCTCTGCCAGGACGTCTGTCACGTGCTCCGCGATCACCACGAGACCGAAGACTTCGTCGGACCGCGGCTGCTCATCCACCTGGCCACGCTCGACATGCACCCGCTCGACACCGTCGACCGGCGGCCGATGATGAAAGACGAATTCGGCATCGGCTACTGCAACATCACGCGCTGCTGCACCGAGGTATGCCCCGAGCACATCGTGATCACCGACAACGGGATCATCCCGCTCAAGGAGCGCGTCGCCGACGACTTCTACGATCCCTTGCGCTGGGTCGCGCGCAAGCTGTTCCCTCCGAAGCACAAGAAGCGCCTCCCCGTGCTCCCTGGCGCCACGCCGGCGCGCCCGCTCGGGCCCTCCGTCGTCGCCAGGAGAACCGAGCCGGTCGACGCCGAGGAGTGAGCCGCTGCCTCCGAAAGCTGGGCGCTCGGGCGGCAACTGCTACGCTTGCCGCGTGGCCCTGACGCTCCGCAGGCTCCTCGGCTGGACCTTCGCGGCTCCGGCGGTCGCGCTCGGCTTCGCCGCGTGCGGTCTCGACGTCGTCGGCACGAACGTCGACGCGACGGGCGTGACGCCGACCGACGGCGCGCCGGATCCGACGACGCCCGGAGCCGAAGGCGGCGCGCTCACCGACGCGGCGGGAGACGCCGACGCCGCGCCCGAGCCCGAGACGTGCTCCTGGCCGGGGAGCGAGCGCGGCGCCCCCTGGCCCATGATCGGCGGCTGCATCGGCCACGCCGGACGGACCGCGCACCGCGGACCGAAGACCAAGCCCGAGATCGTCTGGCAGACGACGATCTCGACGCGCGAGTCCCAGCCCGTCATCGGCGCCGACGACACCGTCTTCGTCCCTGCCAACGTGGACGGGCTCCTCGCGTTCGATCCCGACGGCGGGCGACGCCCCTTCGCCAGCTCGGGCACCGGCACGCCGAACAACATCACCAACGTGCCTTCGATCGGCGTCGACGGCACGCTCTACTTCGGCGCCGAGCGCAACGTCGTCGCGCATCGGAAGGACGGCACCTACTGGCGCTTCGCGACCGGCGGGGAGATCGACACGTCCGCGGTCGTCGACGAGGACGGCACCGTGTACTGCGGCTCGTTCAGCGACCGCTTGTTCGCGCTCGCCCCCGACGGCGGCCGGCGCTGGGAGCGGGACCTCGGCTCGGACATCTGGGCCGCGGTGGCGATCGGCCCGACCGGCCAGCTCTACGTCGGCGCCGGCAACTCGCTCTACGCGCTCGAGCGCGACGGCGGCGAGAGCTGGCGGTACCTCACGACCGGTGAGGTCCGCTGCGCGGCCGTCGTCGCCGACGACGGTACGATCTACGCCGGCACGCTCGGGAGCCGGCTCCACGCGGTCCTCCCCGACGGAGGGCCGCGATGGACCGCGACCACGCGCGGGAACGTCATGTGGCAGGCGCTCCCCGCGCTCGCCAAGGACGGCACGATCTACGCCGCGACGAGCAGCTGGCTCGCCGCGTTCGACCCCGCCAGCGGCGCCCTGAAGTGGGAGGTCGACACCGGGGTCCCGCTCCGTACGTCGGTCGTGGTCGATCCCGACGGCGACATCTACGTCGGCGGCGACAACAGGATGTTCGCGTACGCTCCGAACGGAGCCCGGCGATGGGAGAGCGACATCGGCTCGAACCCGTTCGGCTTCGCCATCGGCCGCGACGGGACGATCTTCGTCGCCGCCAACGACAACAAGCTGATCGCACTGCACGATTGACCGCGACGGTTCGCGACGTCACGACGCGCGCGGGCTCAGCGCTGCTTCAGCTCGACGCTCCCTCGAACCAGGACCGACGCCGCGAGATCCTCGCCGCGGAGCGCGACGTCGAGCGGTTTGACGCTGCCGACCTTCGCGCTCACGTCGAGCGACGGATCCGACATGCTGGAGGCGATGCTCGGCACGAGCTCCTTCAACGTCTCGGGCGGGACCGGCGGCGCGAAGCGCGCCTCCCCGAGCGAGCGAGCGAGGGTGTCGGGCGCGAGCGAGCTCCCGGCCGCGCGCTCGCGCTCACCCTTCGCGAACACCGGCAAGAGTAGGCGGAGCGAGCGACCGTCCTCCGTCCAGCCGAGCGTCGAGCGCACGGCGAGATCGCCGCAGGCCTCGCCGCGCAGCCCGAGGTCGAGCTGCGCGAGCGAGCCCGCCGGGACGGCCGTGGCCCGCGCGATGCGGGCGCGCGCGCCGCCGGCGTCGAACGGATCGCTCCCCTCGAGCCCCGACGCGGAGGTGGCGAGCGGCGCGACGAGCGCGAGGACGAGATCGTCCTCGGCCGGCAGCGCGGCGTCGTGCGTGAGCGGCGGGAGCGGGCGCGTCGCCGGAGCGTCGCCGCAGCGCGAGCGGATCTCCGGGTAGGCGACCAGACCGAAGCGGACGCGCAAGGCCTCCGGACGTCCCGTAGCGGGCCCCTGGACGATCCCCCGCGGGTTCGTGACGACGCACCCGCCGAGCGGGAGGCTCCGCGACTTTCCGATCTCGGCCCAGAGCCGCTCGGCCTGCGGACGGAGCGGCGGCAGCTTGCCGTCGATCTCCTGTTCGACCCGGCGGAGCGAGGGCTGGAGCGCGGACTGGATCGTCGGCGTGACGTCGATCTTCACCATGCCGCCGAGCGCGCGCACCTCGCACCCGCGCGTGAAGGCGAACGCGACGCGCGAGGGCGCGAAGCGGTACTCGGGCGTGAGGCGGAGCGGCACCGTCGCCGTCGCGCGCCCCTGAGGCTCGCACGACGCGTAGCACGACCTCCCGCGGCACGCCTCGGCGCGCGCCCTGACGTCGGTGCGCACGACGAGCGAGTCCCCCTCGATCGCGACGCTGAAGGGGCCGCGATCGACCGTGTAGTTGAGGTGTCCCGCGATGCCGATGCCCTTGTTGCGCTCCTCCGCGAAGCGGGGACCGATCTTGCTCTCGAGCTCCTTCGTCAACGTCGCGAGCTTGAGCTCGACGTGCGCGACGAGCCGCGACGAGCGCGCGGGCGCCGACGGGGCGGGAGCGAGCGTCGCCGCGGGGAGCGCCTCGGTCCGTGGTCCGAGGTTGACGCGGCACGTCTCCGCGAGGGGCTCCGCGCGCCCCGGCGACGCGGCGTCCCGGCCGCCGCACGCGCAAGCGAGCGAAATCCAGACGGCGATGGAAGCGAGGCGCGGCGGCGAGAGCGTGCGGAATCGGATCATCGAGGTCGAGCCGGAAGGTCGTCCGACGCGCGGGCGGCGCCGGGCGGGCCGTATGATACGCCAAGGGAATGGGGCGGGAACTGAAGGCGCTGCGCGCGCGCAATCTGTCGTCGGCCGTGAACCTCGCGAAGCACTATCGCGCGCTCAACCAGCCGGAGGACGCCGAGAGCATCTGCCGGGACATCCTCGACGTGGCTCCGGACGACGAGGAGGCGTGGTGCACGCTGGGGCTCGCGCTCACCGACCAGTTCCCGACGGCGTGGATGACGCTCTTCGACGCCGCCTGCGCGGCCTTCTCGAAGCTCGGCTCGGAGTACGAACGCATGTACTATACAGGTGTGGCCTGGGAGCGCTACGCGAAGGCACAGCTCGTCGCGGGCCGCGCGGAGAACGCGATCCACGCGTTCGAGCAGGCGCTCGGCAGGTTCGAGCGCGCCGACGCGCTCGGGTCGCCCGACGATCCGGCGCCGATCCTCCATTACAACCGCTGTCTCCGCGCGCTGACGACCGATCCCGATCTCCTCCGCGCGTCCACCGCACCCTACGAGCCCGCCTACGAGCTCGGCGACTGAGCTCGAGCGGCCGCCCGCTCGCGGCGGCGCGCGACGACGCGGCCCGCGGTGTCAGCGCGGGACGAACTTGAACGCCTTGATGTGCGGGAAGTACGAGCTGCGCCTCACCGTGAGGACGTTGCGAGCGTCGCGCGCGGTCACCGTCGCCTCCTTGAACCACTTGCAGTCGCTCTCGTTCCAGCCGCCCGTCACCTCGCGGAGCCCACCCTCGGCGACGAGCTCCCCGTTGAAGCGGATCTCGGACGGCCGTGTCTCGGCGGCCGCGTACTCGGCCCAGAGATCGTAGCTCCCGCCGGGGGCGAGCGAGACCTCGTACTCGACCATGTTCGCCGTCGACGTGAACGGCGGCCCGTTGGTCACCAGGTTCGCGCCAAACGCCGTCGCGCCGACCGCCACCGCCTTCGACTTCGCGAACGCGCGCGCAGGCAGCACCACCTCCGACGCCGGCGCCGACACGACGGCGGTGCCCGTCTTGGCGTAGCAGTTGCGGATCACCTCGAGCGTGTTGTTGTCGCTGACGGTCGCGTAGTGGCGTTCGAGCTTGTCCTTCACGTCGGCCTGCGTCGACGCGGTCACGCCCGCCGTGCCGGCCGCGGCCGAGAGCGACTGGCTGGAGTCGCTCGCCACGGTGGCGCCCGTCGCGCGGATGCACCCGACGTAGTCGGCGATCGCCTGGGAGACGCACGTCCCGTCGAGGCTGCTCTGGCCGGCGGGACACGCCGGTCGGACCGCCGACGAGCCCCCGCCGCAGGCCGAGACGAACACGAGCCCACCGACCCACGCCCCACGGAACGTTCCCCGCATCGGCGCGGATCATGGCAGCTCGCTCCGACCCTGGTCAACGGTCTACCGCCGCGCGGCGCCGCGCGGGAAGCGGCCCGCCGGGTGGGCGCGTCACCGCTGGATCTTCACCGTCGGCGTCGCCCCGGTGAACTCGGCGCGCACCGTCACGTGGTCGCCGCCCTTCACCGTGAAGCGCTCGCCGCGGCTCTCGCCCGTCGGGTCGAAGGTGAACCGCACCTCGTGCGCCCCCTCGGCGAGCGTGACGCGCACCGGGCAGGGACCGCGCGAGACCCCGTCGATCGAGACGCGCGTGCCGGGCTCGCCGAGGAACGTCACCGCGGCCTTGCCGGCGCCGAGCGGCGTCGAGCCTGGCGTCGCAGGCGCGCCTGTCCCCGCCGTCGTCGCGACGACGGGCGGCGGCGCGCTCACGGGCGGCGACGGCGCGGAGCGGACGGGCTCGGGCGGCGCGTTGGTCGTCGCCGGCGCGACGGCCTCCGCGGACGCCGACGAGACCGCGCTCGGCGTCGCAGGCGTCACGGCGGTCGCAGGCGTCACGGCGGACGACGTCGTCGCGGCGGACGACGTCGTCGCGACCGGACGCGATGGCTCCACCGGCGCGCGCGACTGCCAGACGGCGAGGCCCACGACGACGACCGCCGCCAGCCCGCCCAGCACGAGGGCCGACCGCGTCCGCTTCGCGCTCGACGGCGGCACCTCGACCGACTCGAACGCGCGCACGGGCGTCTCGAACGGCCGCGTCGCGATCGTCTCGAGCTTCTCCGGACCCGAGCTGTCGGGCCGCGAGAACCGAGGACGACGCACGGTCGGGATGTCCGTCTGCCTTGGCGCCGGTCGCGACGACTTGCCCGCCGCCGGTCGCTCGGGAGCCGAGTCGGCCCGCGCCTGCGCGATGTCGCCGTGGATGCGCTCCAGCTCCTCGACGTCGACCATCAGCGGCGTCGGGACCGACAGCGCGGGATCCTCGCGTCGCGCCGGCAGCGGCTGCGATGCCGGGAGCCGCGGCGTGCTCTCCTCGAGCCGGCGCGTGCTCGGGACCGGGAGCCCGTCGTCCGACGTATCGAAGCTCGGCGGCGGGTTCGACCAGCGCAGGGCCTCGTCGCGCGCCGCGAAGGTCTTCGTCCCCAGGTCACCGTGGCTCGCCGCCGACGCGCGCGGCGCGGTCGTGCGCGACGGCGGCGCGGGCGACGCCGCTTCCTCACGCAGATCGCGGACGCGATCGCCCAGCGCCCTCGCGATGTCGGCGACGTCGGTGCCCTGCAAGAACGCGCGGAGCGCCCGCGCCAGATCGCTCGCCTCTTGCTGGCGCGCGCGCGCGTCGACGTCCATCGCGCGGGCGATGGCGGCGTCGAGCGGGATCAGCCGCGGGTCGAAGTCGCTCGGCCGCGGGTGCGGCTCGCGCACCGCGATCGCGCACTCCTCCGGCGTGGCCCGCCGGAACGGCGCGGAGCCCGTCCACGCCTCCATCAACAGGACGGCGACCGCGAAGATGTCCGTCGGCGGACCGAGCTCGCCGCCGTCGACCTGCTCGGGCGCCATGTGCCCGGGCGAGCCTAGGATCTCGTGACCGGCGACCAGCGCCGGCGCCGCGATGCCGAAGTCGATCAGCTTGATCTGACCTTCCTCGTCGATCATCACGTTCCTCGGCGTGATGTCGCGGTGGACGACCTTCATGCGGCGGTGCGCGTAGTCGAGGGCGCGGCACACCTCGACGCCCAGGTACGCGCCCTCTTCGGGCGAGAGGACGCGCCGCGAGCCGTCGTCGCGCCGCTCGCGCAGGAGCTCCGCGACGCTCACCCCCTCCACGAGCTCCATCGCGAGGAAGTAGGTGCCCTGCTCGACGCCGAGCTCGTACACCGGGACGATGTTCGGGTGGCTGAGGGCGACCGTCGTCTTCGCCTCCTCGACGAAGCGCCGGACGAACTGCTGGTCGAACGCGAGCTCGTCGCGGATCTGCTTCACGACGAGCTTCTTCTCGAAGCCGCCGGCTCCGCGCAGCGTCGCGAGGACGACGCGCGCCATGCCGCCTCGCGAGAGCTCGCGCTCGAGGACGTACTTGCCGAAGACCTGCGGGTACACGTTCGAAGAGGGGGACGCGCCCCCCAAGGCCGCGGAGGACAGCGCCGCGGCCAGCCGAGGATGGGACGCTAGGCCCCTAATTCTATCAGGAACCTCGGCCGAGACGGCAGTCGACGCCGTACGATCGCCGCGGCCGGTCGCGTCTTGGGCCTCGTATGACGTACACTGTACGCTCGAACGATGCGGGTGCTGACCGCCCATCGGGGGAGAGCCGGCGCGCTCGCGTGCGCGCTCGGCGCGCTCGTGTTCGGCTCGAGCTGCTCGCGCGACACCGACATCGAGGAGCGGCCGGTCATCATCTATTCGCCGCGCCAGTGCCCCGTCGCCCAGAGCGAGGCGTACTCGGTCATCTACGCCGCGGGCGACTTCGAGCCGTCGATCGAGCGGCCGCCGACCGCGGGGGCGTTCCTCCGCGAGCTCGGCCACGCCATGACCGATCTCCCGAAGGAGACGCGCTCCCTCGTCGTCGACATCTCCCAGCGCGACCTCGACTGGCGCGGCGTCACCGACATCCCGAGCAAGGGCCCGATCCACGTGCTCGTGTGGAGAGGCGGCGAGTCGTGCCGCCTCACGCGCGACATCGAGCGACGCACGGACGTCGCGCTCGGCGTGGTCGGGCGCCACTTCATCATCGCGGGCGGACGCTCGCCCTCCGGCTCGCAGGTCCCCCACACCTACGTCGGCGATCTCTCGACCGGCGCGATCGAGCGCCTCGAGTTCGGCCTGAACACGCGCCGCTCGAACCCGACGATCACCTCGTTCCGCGCCCCGGGCGATCCCGAAGGCGCCTCGCCAGCGCTGGTCGCCGGCGGGCACGATCCCGAGTCGGGGATCGGCGACGTCCCGCACCGGGCGATCGCGAGCGCGGAGATCTACGTCCCGAAGATCGGGGCGCCGAGCGACGTCGGCGACTTCGAGCAGCGTCGGATCGATCTCTCGGAGCCGCGCACCCGGCACGGCGCCGTCGTCCTTACGACGGGCGAGACGCTCCTGGTCGGCGGCCGCGGCCCGGCGGGGCCGCTCCGCACGATGGAGATCGTGGATCCGGTGACGCGCCGCGCGCGCAACGGCGGCGTCGCGCTCCTCCAGGTCGCGCGCGAGAACCCCACGGTCCTCCGCCTCGCCAGCGGCGAGATCCTCGTCGCCGGCGGGCTCGACGCGAGCAAGCGCGAGATCCCGACGCTCGAGTGGTTCGCCCCCGACGCGAGCCGCGCGACCAAGCGCCCCGTCGATCTCGTCACCGGTCAGGAGCGCGCGTTCGTCGCGCTCGAGGCGGGCGGCGCGCTCGCGGTCATTCGCCCTGCGAGCGACCTCCCCGACTTCAAGACGGTCTGGGTGATCTCCGCCGACGGCACGCTCGAGCCCGGGCTCCCGATCGATCCGGCGGAGATCGACGCCATCCGCCTCTTCCCCGGCGCCGAGGGCGCCCCCGCGCTCTGGACCGGCCGCCGCTGGATGCGGTGGTCGCCCTGGTTCGGCGGCTTCGAGCCGATGGCGGTGGCGCCCGATCCCGCGAAGGACGCGGCGCCGGGCCCGCGCCTCGAGACCATCGCGAGCGGCGACTCCGGGCTCGCGCTCTGGCTCGACGATCGCGGCGACGCGGGGCTCAACGTCACCGGCTTCCGCTTCGCGACGCGCACGCGCTACGGCGCCGTGCCGAAGCCGCTCCTGATTCACGGGACCGATCAGCTCGCGCCCGATCGCCTCGCTGGCACGCCCGGGAGCTCGATCCGGTTCGAGCCGGCGCGCGGCCTCGTCCTCGGCGCCGGCGCGAGCGCGTTCCTCACCGACGTCACGTTCGCGGACTTCGAGCTCTCGATCGACGTCACGGCGGCGGCGCCGGAGATCGTCCTGCGCCCGGACCGCGGCGCGGAGCTCGAGGTCGGCGGCGCGGCGTGCGCGTTCGCTCAAGCCGCGAAGCAGCGGCTCGACGTCAGGCGGCGTGGGGTGCGCGTCACCGTCGGCGTCGACGGCGCGCCCGACCGTGCGTGTCCGACGGAGCTCGAGCCGGGCGCGCGCGTGGCGCTCGGCCTTCGCGGCGCGCAGGGCGTGGGCGTCAGCGCCGCGCGGAACCTTCGCGTCACGCGCCGCTGAGCCTCGCCGGCGCCGCGCGGAGCCTTCCACGCGCCCACCCTCGCGTGTGCCGCGTGGAGCGCGTCACGTGCCGCGGAGCCTAGGCGGGCCGATGTAGGTCTCGCTCGCAGATGGTGAAGGGGGGCGGGGCCGTACCGATCCAGTGCGGACCCGCCCGGCAGGAAGAAGGCCACGAAACGCCGGCCTTCTGCGGTGGGGGCGCTTGGCACCCAGAGTGCAATTTTGCGTCGTGGGTGAACGCCATGAGTCGACGGGACCATCTCCACCGCTCGCGCCGCTCTTCGTCCTACGCGGAGCCCCCCTTCGTGGATCCGGAGGAGATCGACGAGGGTGATCCCACGCGCGCTGGGCTCCCTTCGTGCGTCGATGCGGCCGATCTCGCGAGCCTCGCCGCGTTCTCCGGGTACGAGGACGAGCCCACGCAGGCGCCGCGCCCGTCGCAGATCGAGCTGCTGGCCCGCGGCGCGCAGGACTCGGCAGACGATCCGACGCGCTCGGCCCACGAGTCGTACGTCGCGCTGTCGGAGCTGGCCGATGCCCCCGCCTTCGATCCGCGCGGCAGCGACGCGGGCTGGTCGCCCGAGGCGGCCGCCGCAGCGTACGAGCGCGGCCTCATGGAGGACGCCCTGCTCGACGGTGAGATCGAGCAGGACGAGGTGACGTCGTTCGTCGACCGCGCGTCGCTCGTCGCGGCGTCGGAGCTCGACGGACGTGCCGACGACGGCCCGGACAGCGTCACGGTGTTCCGCGCCTCGTGCGTGGCGCCCGAGGCGCTCGGGAGCCACGGCTCCGCCGAAGATGCGCAGGGCGAGGCGCTCGCCGACGCGGCGAGCCGAGGACACTACGCCGCGGGCATCGCGCTCGAAGCGCTCTTCGACGACGACGAGGACGTGGTGAGCTCGGCCGGGTATCCGGCCTACGCGATGTCGCAGGGCGGCGAGGTCTCACCCTACGCCCCGACGGAGAGCGTCGCGAGCCAGCGGCCCCACGCGGCAGCCCCCCATTTCGTCCGCGAAGACGCGGCGCCGCAGCTCCTGCCGCCTCCGCCCGAGGCGCCCCCCGCCGCGCGACGCTCGACCCCGTCGGCCTACGAGATCACGTCCTCGCCGTCGATGCGTCGCTCGATGCACCCCGCGCACGCGCTCGAGATCCCGGCGCCGCCGGTCCCCCCGACGCCTGCCGCGTCCATTCGTCGATCGCTGGCGCCGGTCCCGGTCCCCCCGACGACGGGGCGGCGCTCGATGCACTCCGTCCACCCCGGCGAGCCGCAGCCGATCCCCTCCACCGGACGGCGCTCGATGCACTCCGTCCACCCCGGCGGGCCGCAGCCGATCCCCTCCACCGGACGGCGCTCGATGCACTCCGTCCACCCCGGCGATCTGCAGCCGATCCCCTCCACCGGGCGGCGCTCGATGCACTCCGTCCACCCCGGCGAGCCGCATCACGCGATGGCGGCGCTCGGCATGCCGATGGCGGCGCTCCACGCGATGCCGACGATGCCGTCGCAGGGGATGCGTCGATCGATGCCGTCCATGCACCCGCATCCCCACGGCGCGCCAGCGTCGATGCGCGGCTCGATGCCCTCGATGCACCCGCACGAGTCATCGGCGGAGAGCCCGTGGATCGTCACGATGGGTCCGAGCTCGTCGAGGCGTGGTGGCCCGGTCGCGCAGCCGGCTCCTTTCAGGGTCACGGCGTCGTTCATCGCGGCGGCGACCCTCGCCCTCTTCGCCGTCGGCGTGATGGTCGCCGGCGTCCTCTTCGTACACTTCGACCATCGCGCCGAGCCGTCGAGCCGCGCGGCTACCGCCGCGGTCGAGGTCGCGCCCCCGAGCACCGTCGCCGGCCTCGATCTCGGACCGCTCCCGCTCGTACCGCCCGCGACGATCACGATCAGCTCCGACGATGTCCCGACCGCGCCGATCGACCCGATGGCCGCCGTCGCGCCGAACGTCTCCGCCGTCACGCCGGCGAGCATCTCCCCCGTCGCACCGAGCGAGCTCGCCGTCGCGCCGAGCGCACCCGTCGCGGTCGCGCCGAGCGCGCCCGTCGCGCCGAGCGCACCCGCCATCGCGCCGAGCGCACCCGTCCGCCCGAGCGCGCCTGCGCTCGCGGCGGCCACGACCGCCGCAGCACCGCGCGGCGCCGCTCCCGTGGAGCCCGCGTCGAAGCGCGCCGCGACCGCCCAGGCCGCGGCGAGGCCGGCCGCGGCGAACGACGGCGGGCCCGCGCGCGCGCCAGCCGCGAAGAAGAAGAGCGGCGAGCAGAGCATCGAGGACATCCTGAACGCGCTCGGCGAAGAGCAGCTCAGTCGCTGATCCCGCGGCCCGCTCGGCACGGGCGGGCCGTCGACGTCGGGCCTCTGCGCATCGGCGCGGCCTCTGCGCGCTGGCGCGGCTCGCTCGGGCGTGCGCTCTGCAGCGCTGGCGCGCCTCTGCGCTCGGGCGTGCACTCGGCGCGCCGGCGCGGCTCTGCGCTTGGGCGTGCACTCGGCGCGCCGGCGCGGCTCTGCGCTCGGGCGTGCACTCGGCACGCTGCGCACGACCTCGGGCGCGAATGCGGCACGCCGCGACCGTCGGCGCGAAGCGCGTGCGCCAACGAGGAGCGCGAACCGACGCGAGCCGACCCGAGGAGCGCGAGCCGACCCGAGGAGCGCGAACCGACGCGAGCCGACCCGAGGAGCGCGAGCCGTCTCCCGAGAGCGCGAAGCGGCCCGGCGCGGCTGCGGCGCGCGCGCCGCTTTCGCCCGCGGAAAGGGGCCTCCTTGACAGAATTGACTATTTACTAAAAAGTTAGTTCATGTCGCTCGCCGCTATCGATCCGCCGTCTCCCGCCGCCTCGTCCACCGCGCCGGCCGCGACCGAGCCCCACCCGCGCGCGCCCGAGAGCGCGACGCTGCTGGCGCGCGGTGACGCGCCGAGCACCACGTACGCGTGGGACTACCGGGCGCAGCGCCCCGAGCTCCGAACGCTGTACGAGAAATCGAAGGACCTGAACTGGAACGCGCGAACGGACCTCGCCTGGGACGCCAGCGTCGATCCCGAGGGAGAGATCGTCAGCGACGCGTTCAACCCCATCTTCGGGACCGACGTCTGGAAGAAGCTCGATCCGAAGACGGAGATCCCGAAGCTCCGCCGCCACCTCGCGAGCTACATGCTCTCGAACTTCCTGCACGGTGAGCAGGGCGCGTTGCTCGCGACCTCCCAGATCCTCGAGCAGGCGCCGACGATGGACGCGAAGCTCTACGCGGCCGCGCAGGTCTTCGACGAGGCGCGCCACGTTGAGGCGTACAGCCGCTACCTCTCGGAGAAGATCGAGCTCGTCTATCCTCCGAGCGCGCACCTCAAGACGCTGCTCGACACGGTCCTTACGGACTCCCGGTGGGACTTCAAGTTCCTCGGGATGCAGATCCTCATCGAGGGCGTGGCGCTCGGCGCGTTCGGGCTCATCCACCAGACGGCGCAGGAGCCGCTCATCAAGCAGATCACGCAGATGATCATGCAGGACGAGGCGCGCCACGTGGCGTTCGGGGTGATGTCGCTGAAGGGCTATTACGCCGACATGTCGGGGAGCGAGCTCCGCGATCGCGAAGAGTTCGTGATCGAGAGCTCGCGGCTCCTCCGCGACCGCTTCCTCGCGCAGGAGGTGTGGGCCACGGTCGGGCTGCCGCAAGCCGAGTGCGAGGCGGCCGCGGCGTCGTCGATGATGCTCCAGATGTTCCGTCGCCTCCTCTTCAGCAAGATCGTCCCGAACGTGAAGCGGCTCGGCTTGCTCACGCCGCGCGTAAGGAAGGGCTTCGAGGAGCTCGACGTCATCGAATACGAGACCTGGGAGCCCAGCGCCTGAGCGCCGCGGCTGCGTTCGAGGCGCGGGCGGAGCGCGGAGGGACTCGCCGCGCGGGTCGATCCTCCGTTACGCTCGGCGGAGTGCACGCCGCTCGGCGCGACGCGCCGGCTCGTGAGCCCACGCAGGAGCAAAGCCCGTGAAGCTAGGTCTCACGACGACGTCGCGTAGCGTTCCACCGCCCTCGTTCACGAAGTCCACGCCGGGGCCGGCCATCGCGCCCGCCGACGCGCCGCCCCCGCTGCTCGCTCCGACCCTGCGAGCCGCGACGACGCGCGCGCAGGGCGACGACGCGGACGCGGCGAGCGACGAGAGCGACGCGAAAGACGAGCCTCCAAGAGTGATCCTCGACGCGCCGCGGGGAGCGGGAGGGCCGCAGTCGGCTGTTCGCCGGAGGTCGCCTGGTCTACGTTCGGACGGCTCGATGCCGAACCCGACGGACTCCTCTCACGCCGCACCACGAGGCCGCCCGCCGCGGACGTCACGCCCTGGACGCGCGACCTCGCCCGAGACGCGCAAGGTTCCGCCGACCGCGAGCGCCGCCGCCCGCCCAAGGCGCCACTCCGACCTCCCGACCGCGAGCGCCGCCGCCCGCCCGAGGCGCCACTCCGACCTCCCGACCGCGAGCGCCGCCGCCCGCCCAAGGCGCCACGGCGCTCCGCCGGCTCCCGAGCCGCCGCGAAAGGCTCCCGAGGCGCCGCGAAAGAAGGAGCGCAACGCGGCCGAGACGAAGCGGCGCATCCTCGAGGCCGCCGTCGCCGAGTTCGCCGCGAAGGGCTTCGACGGGGCGCGACTCGGATCCATCGCGCGCGCCGCGGGGATCCAGCAGGCGCTCATCCATCACTACTTCGTCGACAAGGAGGGCCTCCACGCGGAGGTCGTGCGCGGCGGCCTCGAGGCAATGACCGAGGGCGCCTGGGGGCTGCTCTCGCAGATGGACGCGCCGGTCGCGGACCGCAAGGGGAAGAAGCGCCGCGGTCCGGCCGAGCTCCGCGCGCTCGCCGAGTCGTTCGTCGATCTACTCCTCCGCTTCTTCGCGACGAACGGCGCCTTCCTCTCGATCCTGCGGCACGAGGCGCGACGAGACACCGACGGCCCGATCGCGACCAAGGTGGTCGCGGACAACGTGGCGCCGGTCTTCGATGCGATCGTCGCCCGACTCGACGAGATGCGCGCGCGCGGCGAGGTGCGGAGGGACATCGACGCCCGCCACCTCGTGCTCTCGTGCGTCGCGATGATCGCCTTCCCGTTCCAAGAGGAGCAGTTCGTCACGTCGATCTGGCCGGTCGACTGGCACCGTCCCGAGCACCTCGCCGAGCGCAAGAAGGACGTCGTCGAGATGATCCTCGCGCGCGTCCTGCCCTGACGCCGCGCCTCCGCGCGCGCGTCCTGCCCCGACGCCGCGCCTGCCGCTCGCGCCATGGCTCGACGCGCGCACCGTCCGGCGCCCTGCCTCCCGGCTCGATGCCCCGTTGCGAGCGTATCGGAGATGAGCACGTTCCTCGTCGGCCGCGGCCGCGCGCGCGGTGCGCCTCCGCCGACGACATCGAGGACGTGGACGGGCGTCCTCGCCGTCGTCGCCGCGGTCGAAGGGAGCGACATCATGGCAAGCGACCGCACTCTCCTCGTCACGGGCGCGTCCGGACACCTCGGCCGCCGTGTGCTCAACCTCCTGCTCGCCGCCGGGACACGGTCGATCGTCGCGACGACGCGGTACCCGGATCGCCTCGCGGACTTCGCGCGGCGCGGCGTGGACGTACGTTGGGCCGACTTCGACGAGCCGGAGTCGCTCGACGCCGCGTTCGCCGGTGCGCATCGGATGCTCCTCATCAGCACGGACGCCACCGACGGCGCGGAGCGCCGCCCGCCCGAGAGCCACGCGCACACACCCGGCCGGCTCCCGCCGAAGGATCGCGACGGGAGCGAGCGCCGGCGACGCCAGCACGAGGCCGCGATCGCGGCGGCCGAGTCCGCGGGGATCGCGCACGTCGTCTACACGTCGCTCGCGCGGGCGGACACGTCGCAGCTCGTCGTCGCGGCCGATCACGTCGCCACCGAGCGCCGGATCGCGGGGACCAAGCTCGGGTACACCGTTCTCCGCGAGAACGTGTTCACCGAGGTCCTGCTGATGCTCCTGCCGAGCGCGATCGCGAGCGGGGCGCTCCTCGGCCTCCCGGGCGACGGCGGCGTCGCGTACATCACGCGCGACGACAGCGCGTTCGCCGCGGCGACGGCGCTGATGACTTCCACGGGGCGCTCGACGCTCGAGCTCACGGGCTCCGAGGTGATCCGACGCGCGGCGCTCGCGCGCATCGCGAGCGACGTGACCGGCAAGGACGTCTTCTACGTCGCGCTGCCGCCCGACGAGCTCTGCCGGCGCTGGCAGACCGCGGGCCTGCCGGCGTCCTACCTGCTCCCGTTCGAGCAGGCGACGTTCGACGGGCAGTTCGCCTTCACGACCACCGACTACCACCGGCTCACGGGCCGTGAGCCGACCGCCGTGCACGACTTCCTCACGGCCAACCGCCACGCGCTCGCGCGCGCCGCCTGATCGCCGCGCGACAGAGACCTTGGGCGCGCGCCGCTGGACCCGCGCCGCCAGCATCGCGCAGCATCCGCTTCGCCGGTGCATCCCAGCTCGGCCCAGCGTCGCCGGTTGGCAGCCGCTGTTGCCGTTGGGCCGGCGGCGCTGCGGCTACACCTCGGCCGGCGGCGTTGCGGCTACGCCTCGGCCGGCGGCGTCGCCGCTAGGCCTCGGCCGACGCCGCGGGGTGGACACCGTGGCTCACGCCGTGGGTCGTCGCCACGAGATCGACGAGCGCCTTCGCGCCCTCGGCGTCCATCTCCTTCGAGAGACCACGCGCGATCGTGCGCGGGAGCATCGGTCCCTCGTAGACGAAGCTCGTGTAGACCTGAACGAGGTCGGCCCCCGCGCGCAGCATCGCGAGCGCGCTCTCCGCGCCGTGCACGCCGCCGACGCCGATCACGCAGGCGCTCGGGCCGAGGCGCTGGCGCGCGCGCTTGACGACCGCGAGCGCGCGCGGGAAGAGCGGCTGACCGCTGAGGCCCCCCGCGCCGATGCGCTCGATGTCGTCGGCGGAGGTCGCGAGCCCCGCGCGCGAGATCGTCGTGTTCGTCGCGACGACCCCCGCGAGCCCCGCGCGATCGGCCTCGACGCAGATCGCGTCGACGGCGTCGTCCGCGAGATCGGGCGCGATCTTGACGAGCAGCGGCAGCCCGGCGGCCCGCGTCATCAGCTCCGTGAAGAGGTGCTTCGCGACGTCCGCGGCCTGCAGCGCGCGGAGGTCCTTCGTGTTCGGCGACGAGACGTTCACGACGACGAAGTCCGCCGCGCCGCGGACCGCCTCGAAGCTCGCGACGTAGTCCGCCAGCGCGCCGTCGAGCGGCTCGAGCGGGACGCTCCGCGACTTGCCGATCGACAGCCCGATCGGCACGCCCGCGCTGGCCTTGCGCGCGCGCACGCGCTCGCCGACGACCTTCGCGCCCTCGTTGGGAAAGCCGAGGCGGTTCACCAGCGCCTTGTCGGCGGGGAGCCGGAAGAGGTTCGGCGGCGGGTTCGGCCCCTGCGCCTCGGCGGTCACCGTCCCGAGCTCGACGTGACCGAAGCCGAGCGCCTCGAGCGCGAGCGCACGCTCACCGTTCTTGTCGAAGCCCGCCGCGACGCCGATCGGGTTCGGGAAGACGAGGCCCATCTTCCGCACCTCGAGCCGCGGATCGCGCACCGCGAAGGCGCTGCGGACGATCGCGCGGAGCGGCGCGACGTGCTCGACCGGCGCGAGCGACGACATCGCGACCGCATGCGCGCGCGCCGGGTCGAGGGAGAAGAAGAGAGGTCGGAGAAGAGCGTACATCCGGGGTGGTCCGCTCCCGTTCATACCGCGTCTCTTGGGCGCCTCGCCAGACGCCTCGGCGAAAATGGGCCGCGCGCATCCGCTACGCCTCGATCCTCTCCCGCTGAGCTCGTCCCGCTTCGAGGATCCCGGGCATGGGCTTAGCGTTGTTCGAGGAGCTCAATGCCGACCCTTCGCACCGCCCTCTCCGCCGCCGCCCTGTCGACGATCGCTGCGGCGTCGCTCGCCGCGTGCTCGTCGTCCTCCGACGCGCCCACGCCGGGCGAGAGCCCGCTCACGTTCACGCAGGCCATCGAGCCGCTCGTCCAGGAGAAGTGCCAGAGCTGCCACCGCGCGGGCGGCGTCGCGCCGTTTCCCCTCGTGACCTACGAGGACGTCAAGGGCATGGGCGCGATCTCGAAGCTCAAGGTCCAGAGCCGCGAGATGCCGCCGTGGGGCGCGTTCGACGACGCGGCGTGCACCGTGAACCACGACTTCCGCGACGATCTGACGCTCACGGACGAGCAGATCGACCTCTTCGCGCGCTGGGTCGACGAAGGCATGCCGCTCGGCGATCCCAGCAAGCGGCCCCCCGCGCGCACGTTCGGGGCGACGGGCCTCGTCGACAAGACCGCGACCTACCAGCTGCCCGCTCCGTACGCGGTCGCGCCCGGCAAGGACGACATCCGCTGCTTCCCGATCGATCCCGGGTTCGCCGAGGACACGTGGATCGGCGGGAGCAACGTCGTCCCCGGCGATCCGCGCGTCGTTCACCACGTGATCGTCTACGTCGATCCGAAGCAGCAGGGCGTGGAGAAGGCCGGCGACGCCGGGAGCTACCCGTGCTTCGGCGGGCCCGACGTCGAGGAGCCCTCCCTCCTGCTCGCGTGGGCGCCGGGCGTGCCGCCGACGACGTACGGCGACGCGACGGGCCTGAAGATCCCGAAGGGCTCGCACCTCGTGATGCAGGTGCACTACCACCCGAGCAACGAGACCACGACCGACCAGACGAGCATCGAGCTCAAGGAGCTCCCGTACAAACCCGGCTACGTCGCGCAGGTCATCCTCGCCGGCAACGCCGAGCGCGCCGAGGGGTTCCTCAAGCTCCTCCCCGGGCCGAACGATCCCCCGTCGGGCCCGGCGTTCCTCATCCCGCCGAACGCGAAGGGACACACCGAGTCGATGGAGCTCACGATCCCCGAGAAGATCGGCGACATCACGGTCCCCGAGCTCGGCGTCTACGCCGTCGGCGCGCACATGCACTGGGCCGGCGTCGACATGAAGATCGAGGTCGAGCGCAAGGCTCCGTCCGACGCCCAGCCCGCCAAGGAGTGCCTCCTCGGCACGCCGAAGTACGACTTCAACTGGCAGCGCGCCTACCAGTACGACGCGCCGCTCGACCAGCTGCCCACGGTCGGCCCGGGCGACAAGGTCCGCTTCACCTGCACCTACGACAACACGATGGACAACCGGCACGTCGCGCGCGCCGTGAGCGAGCTGCGAATGTCGTCGCCGCCGGAGATCCGCCTGGGCGAGACGACGCTCGACGAGATGTGCCTCGGTGTCCTCGTCACCGTGCGCCGCGCGAACCTCCTCGACTGATCGCTCGGGCGTCGGCGCGGACGCGCAGCGTCACGAACGGTCGCGCTTCGTGACGCGCGCGTGAGGTGCGGTTCGAGCGCGACAGACGCGGACCACCACAGACGCGGACCGCCACAGACGCGGAGCGCGACAGACGCGGAGCGATCGCGCGCTGCGTCACGGAAGAGGCGGGGTAGATCGCTCGACGAGGTAGAAACGCTCGACTATGGTCCGCGCGTTTTCGCGCCTCAGTCGGCGCTCGGCCGCGCGGTGCGCTCGGCCTCGAAGAAGGCGCACCAAAGGAGTCTCGCCGTGATCATCGGAGTGCCCAAAGAGATCAAGACTCGTGAGTACCGCGTCGGCATGACCCCCGCGGGCGTCCGCAGCCTGACGTCGCGCGGTCACAAGGTGCTCGTCGAGAAGAGCGCCGGCGAAGGCGCCGGCATCAAGGACGCGGACTACGTCGCGTCCGGCGCGCAGATCGTCCCGAGCGCGGCCGACGCGTGGGGCGCGGACATGGTCGTCAAGGTCAAGGAGCCGCTCCCGCAGGAGTACGGCTTCTTCCGCGAGAACCTGATCCTCTACACGTACCTCCACCTCGCGCCCGAGCCCGAGCTCACGCGGAAGCTCGCCGAGACGAAGGTGTGCGGCATCGCGTACGAGACGATCGAGAACGACGACGGCTCGCTCCCGCTGCTCCGCCCGATGAGCGAGGTCGCGGGTCGCATGGCC
>JAHBWA010000125.1 GCA_019637195.1 Labilithrix sp.
TACGCGGATGGTGAACCTCCGCGGTCAGTTCGCGCTCATCGCGCTCGTCGAGGGCACGAGCGCCGTGCTCGACGACGTCAAGAAGCGCCTCTCCGCGTCCGCGCCGGCCATCGGGCTCTCGATCGAGTTCTCGACGCCGTCGCCCAAGGAGGCCGCGCCCGCGCAGCGCGAGGGCGTCCCGTTCCGCCTCAAGACGTACTCGATGGACCAGCCCGGCATCGTCCACCGCGTCACGTCGTACCTCCGCGAGCACGGTGTCAACGTCGAGGAGCTCGTAACGCGGCTCGAGTCCGCGCCCTTCATGGGCACGCCGGTCTTCACGATGGAGATCCTCATGCTCGTCCCGAAGAACGTCAGCGTGAAGGCCCTCCGCCACGCGCTAGAAGAGCTGGGAGAGCAGCTCAACTGCGACGTCGACATCGAGCCGGCGTGACCCCGGAGCTGCGCGTGGAGCCCGTCAGGGCGCGCAGCAGATCGTCGCGAGCTCGGCGGGCGCGACGCTGCCGGTCGGCTTGCTGTCCGAGCCGGGCTTGCAGGTCGGGGCGATCGAGCTCGCCGCGACGAGCTTCGCGCTCATCGAGGGACCGCCCGGCAGGCACGCGAGCGGGAGCGCCGCGGTGTTCGGGATGCCGCCGCACGTGTCGTCGTCGAAGTAGTGCGCCGTGCCGGAGCAGTTGTTCTCCGGCGAGCTGCAGGCGCAGGCGGTGCAGCCGCGGTCGTCGGCGAGCGAGCCGACGGCGACGCGCGAAGGACGGAGCGATGCGTCGACCCCACCGCTCCGATGATACCGCACGCGCTCGGCGCCGGCTCACGAGCCCACAGAACCCAGAAGCTCCAACGCCTTACATGACGTCGTGCGGGCGCGAGGGGACCTGGCCCGCGGCGCTCACTCGCGGCCGCAAGCGCGGTGGCTCACTCCGCCGCGTAGTCTTCGATCGGCGGGCAGGAGCAGATGAGCTTCCGGTCACCGAGCGCGTTGTTCAGGCGCGAGACGGAGGGCCAGAACTTGGCGTCGCGCGTCCACGGCGCCGGGTAGGCGGCGACGTCGCGCGAGTACGGGTGCGTCCACTCGTCCGAGATGCACGCCTCGATCGTGTGCGGCGCGTGCTTCAGCGGGTTGTCCTCGCGCGACCACGCGCCCTCTTCGACCTGCCGGATCTCCTCGCGGATCGCGATCATCGCGTCGCAGAAGCGGTCGATCTCCGCGAGGGACTCGCTCTCGGTCGGCTCGACCATCAGCGTCCCGGCGATCGGGAACGACATCGTCGGCGCGTGGAAGCCGTAGTCCATCAGGCGCTTGGCGACGTCGTCGACCTCGACGCCCGCGCTGCGCTTGAAGGGCCGCACGTCGAGGATGCACTCGTGCGCGACCTTGCCCTTGGTGCCGACGTAGACGACCGGGAAGTGCGGGCCGAGGCGGTGCGCGACGTAGTTGGCGTTGAGGATGGCGACCTTCGTGGCCTGCGTCAGGCCCCAGCCGCCCATCATCTGAATGTACGCCCACGAGATCAGGATGATGCTCGCGCTGCTCCAGGGCGCGGCGGCGATCGGGCCGACCGCGTCCGGCGAGCGAGGCTCGACGACGGGCTTCGCCGGCAGGTACTTGCCGAGGTGCGCCGCCACGGCGATCGGCCCCATGCCCGGGCCGCCCCCGCCGTGCGGGATGCAGAACGTCTTGTGCAGGTTGATGTGCACGACGTCGGCGCCGATGTCGCCCGGCCGGCAGAGGCCCACCTGCGCGTTCATGTTGGCGCCGTCCATGTAGACCTGACCGCCGTGCTCGTGGACGATCGCGCAGATCTTCTTGATCTCCTCCTCGAAGACGCCGTGGGTCGACGGGTAGGTGACCTGGATCGCCGCGAGGTTCGCCGAGTGCTCCTTCGCGCGCGCCTCGAGATCGGCGACGTCGATGTTGCCGCTCGCGTCGGTCTTCACGACGACGACCTTGAGGCCGGCCATGACGGCCGACGCCGGGTTCGTGCCGTGCGCCGAGGCGGGGATGAGGCAGACGTCGCGGTGGCCCTGGCCGCTGGCCTGGTGGTGCTTCTTGATGACGAGGAGCCCGGCGTACTCGCCCTGGGCGCCGGCGTTCGGCTGCAGCGACACGGCGGGGAGGCCGGTGATCTCGGCGAGCGAGCGCTCCATCTCGGAGAAGATCTGCGCGTAGCCCTTGGCCTGCGACAGCGGCGCGAACGGATGGATGCGGTTCCACCACGCGTCGGTGATGGGCATCATCTCCGCCGTCGCGTTCAGCTTCATCGTGCACGAGCCGAGCGGGATCATCGAGTGCACGAGCGACAGATCGCGCCCCTCGAGCTTCCGCATGTAGCGGAGCATCTCCGTCTCGGAGTGGTGCTGGTTGAAGACGGGGTGCGCGAGGTAGGCGCTCTTGCGCTCAAGCTCCTTGGGGATGGCGCGTCGGAACATCTCGGCGACGGTCTCGAAGTCCTCGGCGACCTTCCCGAGCGAGAAGACGTCGACGAGGTCGCCGACGTCGCGCAGGCTCGTCGTCTCGTCGAGGGCGACGGTCACCGTGGTCGGCGAGAGGCGCCGGAGGTTGATCCGCTTCTTGTCCGCGGCGGCGAGCCAGTCGGCGACGTCCTTCTCGGTGCCCTCGATGCGGAGGGTGTCGAAGAAGGTGTCGTGCGCCACCTTCAGATCGAGCTTCGAGACGCCCTCGCGCAGGGTCGCGGTGAGCGCGTGCACGCGCTCGGCGATCGCGCGGATGCCCTTCGGCCCGTGGTAGACGGCGTACATGCTCGCGACGACGGCGAGCAGCGCTTGCGCCGTGCAGATGTTGCTCGTCGCGCGCTCGCGGCGGATGTGCTGCTCGCGCGTCTGGAGCGCCATCCGGAGGGCGGGCTTGTTCCGCGCGTCCTGGCTGAGGCCGATGATGCGGCCCGGCAGCTTGCGGACGAAGTCGTTCTTGCACGCGAAGTACGCCGCGTGCGGGCCGCCGTAGCCGAGCGGGACGCCGAAGCGCTGCGTCGTGCCGACGGCGACGTCGGCGCCCATCTCGCCGGGCGACTCGAGCAGCGCGAGCGCGAGGACGTCCGCGGCCATCACGAAGAGCGCGTCTGCCGCGTGGACCTCCTCGCCGAACGCGCGGTACGAGAGCACCGCGCCGTCGGTCGCGGGGTACTGCACGAGCGCGCCGAAGACGCCCGCGAGATCCGCGGAGGCGTGGTCGCCGACGCGGACGGTGATGCCGAGGGCCTCGGCGCGCGTCGTCACGACGTCGATCGTCTGCGGGTGGCAGCTCTCCGAGACGAAGAAGACGTTCTTGTCGTCGCCGCCCTTGAACTCGTAGGCGAGGTGCATCGCCTCGGCGGCGGCCGTCGCCTCGTCGAGCAGCGAGGCGTTCGCGACCGGCAGGCCGGTCAGGTCGATCACCATCGTCTGGAAGTTGAGCAGCGCCTCGAGCCGGCCCTGCGCGATCTCCGCCTGGTAGGGCGTGTACTGCGTGTACCAGCCGGGGTTCTGCAGCACGTTGCGCAGGATGACCGGCGGCGTGACGCAGTCCGAGTAGCCCATGCCGATGTACGAGCGGTAGATCTCGTTCTTCTGGCCGATCGTCCGGGCGCGCTCGAGGAGCGCGGCCTCGGTCATTCCCGGGCCGAGGTCGAGGGCGCGCTGGAGGCGGATCGACTTGGGCACGGTGTCCGCGACGAGCGTGTCGAGCGACGTGGCGCCCAGCGCCTTGAGCATCCGGGCCTGGTCTTCGGGGCTCGGACCGACGTGACGGCGAACGAAGGTATCCGGATGCTCGAGGGGCATCGTCATGACCGCGCTTCTTAGCGTCTCCGCCGCCGCGCTTCCACCGCCATTCGGCCGCCGCGGATCGCGATGACGCGGGGCGCCGGAGCTCGCCGCGGGCCCCGTCCGTGGATGGGCCTCAAGCTCGAGCGTGTACTAGAATGCCTGCATGCTCGCTCGACGCGCCCGCGCTTGCCTCGCTACTGTCGTCCTCGCCGCGGCCGCGCTCGGTGAGGTCCGCTGCGTCGGTGACGAGCCGCTGTCCGCCGGTGGGGGCGGCGGTCAGGACGGCGGCCCGGACGACGCGACCGACGCGTCGCCGGCTGGCGACGACGCCGGGGCGAGCGACGGCGCCGCGACCGACGACGCGGCGACCGAGGGCCCCGCGCAGCACGCCGGCGCGCCGGTGTGGTTCCCGAAGGCGTCGACGCCCGGCGGCGGACCGCACGTCGCCGTGGACGGGGCCGGCAACACGTACCTCGCGTTCGCGTTCGATCGACCGACGACCATCCTCGGGAGCGCGCTCGCCGTGAGCGGCGGCGGGTTCGACATCGCCGTGGTCAAGATCTCGCCCGCCGGAGCGGTGCTATGGAGCCGCGTCTTCGGCGGCGCGGAGGCCGAGACCGTCGACGCGATCGTCGTCGACGCGAGCAGCAACGTCTTCATCTCGGGTGAGTTCGTCACCCGGACGCTCACCTTCGGCGCGATCGTGAGCGTGTCGCACGCGATGGGGACGGGGCGGCCCGGCATCTACGTCGCGCGGTTGGCCGCCGCCGATGGGGAGGGCCTCGCGGCGACGACGATCTCGGGGGCGGGAGGCGCGGGCTCCACCCACCTCGCGCTCGGCACCGGAGGTCTCGCCCTCGGCTACCGCGCGCTCGGCGGCATCACCGTCGACGCCTATCCGAGCGGCGTCGAGAGCGTCCCGGTCGTCGGCGACTCGTGGAGCGGCGTCGTCTCCTCTCTCGATCCGAGCACGCTGCGCGCCAAGTGGACGAACCGGTTCGGTTCGTCGTCGAACGAGGACGGTGTTCGCGGCGTCGCCGTGTCGAGCAACGGCAGCGTCTTCGCGGCGCTCCGGATCGGAGCGCGTCCGTTCGACGACTGGAAGGGCGGGCCGACGCTCACCGACGACGCGCGCCGCGACGTCATCGTGCGCCTCACTCCAGGCGGCGGCCTGCGCCTCGGCGCGGTCGAGATGCCCGAGAGCGCGGGCGGGAGCCTCCGCGTCGGCGCGCTCGCCGCCAGTTCGAGCGACAGCGTCGTGCACTTCACCGCGACGTTGACCGGGACCGCCTCCTTCGGCGGCGCGTCGCTCGCCTCCGCCGGCGCCACCGACGTCGTCGTCGGCGCGCTCTCCGCCGGCGGTACTGTCACCGCGGTCGAGCGCCATGGTGGCGCGGGGGCCGACGCGCCGACCGCGATCACGCGGCGTGACGGCCGGACGTACGTGGCCGCGACGTACGGCCCGGGGCCGATCGCGCTCGAGGGGGTCACGTTGCCCGCCGGGGCCGGCGACGTCGGCGCGAGCGTCGTGTTCGAGGCGTCGCTCACGCCGGAGGGCTCCAAGTGGGTCCGGGCCGTTCGCGGGAGCTCCATCGTGACGAGCGCGGTCACGGTCGACCCGCTCGCGAACGCCGTCATCCAGGGCGGCTTCTTCCGGGGAGCGGCGTCGCTCGGCGACGGCGTGACGGCGAACAGCGGCGATCCGCTCGTGTACGGCGGCTTCCTCACCCGCTGGAAGAAGTGAGCGCGGGTCGCTCCGGGCCGCGGAGCGGACCCCGGAGCGACGGATCGAGCCGGCGCCCGCTACTCGCTGAGCTGGCCGGGCGCGACGCCCTCGGAGTCGCCGCCGATCGACTTGAGGTCCGGATCCATGCGGGCCTGCTTCACGTTCTTCCAGTTGCTGCCGACCTCGGAGTCGTTGAGCCCGAACTCGCCGTCGAGCTCCCCGTTGTTCTCCTTGTTGATCTTGTAGACGAAGTAGCCCTTGCCCTTCGTCGTGGCGCTCGCGCCGATCATCCCGATCTTGTGCTCCTTCCACGTGTAGTGGAGCACGTTGCCGGTCACCGTCCCGCTGAGCTCGCCCCAGTGGCTCTGGTCGGCGCGCTTCCAGCGCCCGACGACGTTCGAGCCCTCCTCCTGGAGGTGCAGGTAGCCGAACACGGGGTGGTAGTAGACGCCGGTCCACGTCTCGCCTTCGGGCATCGGGCCGGACGCGACCTTGGCGGTCTTCGGTTCCTCTCCGCCGCCGCAGGCGACCGCGCTGATCGCGGTGAACGTGGTGACGGCGGTGGCGAGGGCGACGTTGCGGAAGGAGTGGACGAGGCTCATGGCGGGCGGGAGCTTACCAAAAAGACGCGCGGTCAAGGTCTCTTCGTGAAGACGAGCGATGTCTTCGTGACGAGGTTCGAGATCACGAGGGAGTTGTCCAGGGCGGTATAGGTCACCTGCTCCTGGAGCGCCGAGGGGCAGGTGATCGCGATGGTCGCGTTGTTGCCCGCCGGCGTGAAGGTCCCGGCGCTCCGGGTCTCGGCGCTCGCTCCGGCCGCGCTCTTGAGCGTGACGACGCGCTCGTAGACCTGGTCGGTCACCCGGATCGACCCCTGGTAGACGTTGCCCGTGGGGCCAGGCAGGCCGGCGGCGCCTTGATAGACCCGAGCCGTGCTGATGTCGTAGACGCCGTCCGCGATCGTGCCGCCGCTCCCGGGGGGCAGGTCGTCGTTGACCGCCAGCTCTTCGACCTCGAGCCCGGTGTTCTCGAGGGACGTGCAGCTGCCCGCGTCGCCGGCGTCGAGGTCTTCCTCGGCGCCGCCCTCGCTGGGGCTGCTGCCGCCGCCCGGGGCGGGCTGAGCTCGGCCGTCGTCGAGCACGGCGGGCCGCGCGGTCTCCTCGCTGCACGCGCTCGCGAGCGCCGTGGTCACCGCGAGGGCGAGCGGGACGAGCCAGGCTTTCCGCATGCCGAGGACGCTAGCGCGACGAGCCCTGGGCGGCCAAGTCGCCCGCCGGGCGAGCCGTCCGGGCCGTGGTATCGTCGGGGCCTTGAGCGCCGACGCCGTCGCCCTCACCCGATCCGAGCCGCTGCTCGTCGCGGACGACCTCCGCGTCGACGTGGACGGCGCGCCGGCCTGCGACGGGCTGTCGTTCCGGGCGACGGGGGAGCACCTGCTCGTCCTCGGCGCGCCGCGGGCGCTGTTCGACGCGGCGACGGGCCTCGCGAGCGTCGTCCGGGGCGCGCTCGCGATCCGCGGGGTGGCCGCGGCGCAGGCGGCCGCGCGCGGCGTCGTCGCGGGCGCGCCGATGGCACCGCCCCTCCCGCCTCGCTGGACCGTCACCGAGTACGTCCAGTGGAGCGCCCGCCTCTCCGGCGTGCCGGCGCTCGACGCGCGGGAGAGCGCGGACGCGGCGATCGCCAAGCTCCAGCTCCGCGCGATGGCGAAGGCCGAGCTGTCGCGGCTCGTGCCCCACGCGCGCCGCGCGACGGTCGTGGCGGCGGCGCTCGCGACCTGCGCGGAGGTGATCGCGCTCGACGACCCGCTCGGGGGACTCGCCGACGAGCTCGCCGCGGCGTACGCGAAGGTGCTCGCCGAGGCGCTCGCCGACCGCGCCTGGATCGTCTTCGCGCCGCGCATGCCGCTCGCGAGCCCGCTCGCCCAGCAGGCCGATGAGGCGATCGTCGCGTCGGCGACGCGGATCGACGCCGCGGGCGCTCCCGCCGCGCTCGCCGCCGCGGAGCGCCGCTTCGTCGCGCGCATGGACGGTCCGATCGACGCGCTGACGCCCGCCCTCGCGAGCCGCGGAGCGCGGATCGAGGCGCACGGCTCCCACCTCGCCGTCGACCTCGGCGCGTCGATGACGACGAGCGAGCTCGTCTCCCTCTGCGACGCCGCGGGCGTGGCCGTCGTGGAGCTCGTGCCGGCGTTTCGCGCGCTCTCGTGAGGTTTGCGGTAACGTTGCCCGCGATGAGCAAGGACAACACCGCGAGCGCGACCGTGGAAGAGGCCGAGGAGGGGATCGCCTCGCGCCGGAGCGATACGCTGGGGCGCCCGCAGTTCGGCGGCGGACGGCTCGGCACGTACACGGCGCTCGGGGCGGCGTCGGGCGTGGTCCCGCTCCCGTGGGTCCCTGACGCGATCGTGCGGCGCGTCCGCGGGGCGCTGGTCCACGACCTCACCGCGCGGCACGGGCTCTCGCTGACGCCCGACGCGCGCGCGGCCCTCGTGGCGGCGAGCAGCGTCGAGGGCGCGAAGGGCTACCTCCAGCAGGGAGTGACGTTCGCGCTCACGCGCGTGCTCGGCCGGTTCGGCCCGCTCGCGATGCTCGGGCCGGTCCGCACTGCGCTCGGCACCTTCGTGCTCGGGCACCTCCTCGAGCGCTACCTCGACACCGCGCGGATCGCGCGCTCCGTCCGGATCGACGTCGAGGAGGCGCGCCGCGTGCGTAGGGCCATCGACCAGGCGCTCGTCCAGGCGCTCACGACCGAGGGCAAGGGCTCGCGCGAGAACCCGCCGTTCGGACCGGAGGATCTGCGCGACCAGACCACGCAGATCGTCGACGGCGTCTTCATCTCGATCGCGAGCGCGCCCGGGTGGCTCGTCCGCCGCCTCGACGCGGCGTTCGACGAGACCCTCGCCGACGTACGCGCATGAGCGATCCACGCGCGGCCCTCCGGGATGCCCGGCGCGTCGTCGTCAAGATCGGCTCGAGCACGCTCGCGAGCGAGGACCCGTCGGGCGCGGGGCGCCGCGAGAGCGCGTACGACCGGCTCGCCCGCGCGGTCCGGGCGCTCCGAGACGCGGGCAAGCTCGTCGTGCTCGTGTCGAGCGGCGCCATCGCGCTCGGCGCGAGGAAGCTCGGCTACCGCGCGCGCCCGAAGGAGATGGCGAAGCTCCAGGCCGCGGCGTCGGCCGGGCAGAGCGTCCTCATGCGCGCCTACGAGGAGGCCTTCGACCGGGCCAAGCTCCCGGTCGCGCAGGTGCTCCTCACGCACGCCGACCTCGCCGATCGCGTGCGGGCGAACAACGCGCGCGCGGCGCTCTCGGCCCTGCTCGACGCGGGGGCCGTCCCGATCCTCAACGAGAACGACGCCGTCGCGGTCGAGGAGATCAAGTTCGGCGACAACGACGAGCTCTCCGCGATGGTCACGCCGCTCGTCGCGGCGGACGTCCTCGTCCTCTTGTCGGACGTGGCGGGCTTGCTCGACGCGGCCGGCGAGCGCGTGTCCGTCGTGCGCGACATCGCCTCCGAGGCGGTGCCGCTGATCCGATCGGGGCGCGCCGGGCTCAAGAAGAGCGGCGTCGGCACCGGCGGCATGGCGAGCAAGATCGAGGCGGCGCGGCGGGCGACGCTGGCGGGCGCGCACGTCGTGATCGCCGACGCGGGAAAGAAAGACGTCGTCGGTCGGATCTTCGCCGGCGACGACGAGGGCACGCTCTTCCTCGCGGCGACGCGGCGGCTCCCGGCCAAGAAGCACTGGATCGCGTTCACGCTTCGGCCGCGCGGAGACGTCTGGCTCGACGCCGGCGCCGCGGCGGCCGTCCGGAGCAAGGGCACGAGCGTGCTCGCGGTCGGCGTCGCAGGCGTGCGCGGCGACTTCCGCGAGGGCGACTCGGTGCGGCTCCTCGGGCTCGACGGGCTCGAGATCGGCCGCGGGCTCGCTCGCTGCTCGTCGACCGACGCGGTCCTCGTGGCGGGCCGCAAGGACCGCCTCGGCGGTGACGAGCCGGGCGTCTTGGTCCACCGCGACGATCTCGTCGTCTGGTGATCGTGCCGACCGCCGTGGGTAGGCCCGACGGCAGCGTTCCTGACCTGGGAGGCGGTTGCGCGCGCGCAGGCCCCCGAGCGGCGCCGGGCGCGGGTCAGCGGCGCGTGCGGCGCCGGAGCCAGGCGGCGAGGACGAAGAGCGACGCGACGCCCGGTGCCCACTTCGCCGCGAGGTCGCGCCGCTGGCTGCTCGCGCACGAGCTCTTGCTGGGACGCTCGTCCGGCTCCGACTCGTCGCGGAGCGCCTGATGCAGGTTCGAGATCCGCGCCGACGCGTCGGGGCCGAGATCGAGGTCCGCCGTCAGCGCCTCCGGCGGCAGGCGCGCGCGCATCCGCGTCACGACGACGCTCGGCGCACCGACGGTCTCGCGCGCGAGCTCGAGATCGTTGGGTCCGGCCGGTCGACAGCGCAGTCCGGGCGGCCTCGTCGGCTCGCCCGGCGCGGTCGGGGTGCCCGGGGTCTCACCATCGCCGATGCCGCCGTCGTCGGCGTCGCCCGCGCCGCCGTCGCCCGCGCCGCCGTCGGTGTCGCCCGCGTCGCTGTCGCCCGCGTCGGTGCCGGCGTCGGCGTCGCCGCCGTCGGTGTCGCCCGCGTCGGCGTCCGGAGCGCGGCCCCCGCCGTCGCTCGGCGCCGGATCGTCGACGCACGGCGAGGCGGTCGTCGGCGTCCTCTCGGTGCCGCTCGGGGCGCCGCCGACGCACAGCTGCTCGTAGGCCTCGGCGAGCGACGGGAGCGGCGCGGCGTTCGGCGAGGTGGCGGGCTGGACCGGCGTGGCGGCCTCGACGAGCCACGTCCGTCCGCCCTCGCGGTCCATCGCGGCGCGCGCGAGGGCGTCGTAGTTCGAGCGGTCGTTCGCGAAGGACCAGACGAGGGCGTCCTCGTCGATCGGCGCGCGCGGGTAGCCGAGCGGGAAGTGCGGCGCCTCCGCGAGGACGAAGAGCGTGATGTCCGCGGTCGTCCTCGCCCCTGCGAGCGCCATGCGAATGAGCACCTTGGGAACGGCGCCCGGCATGACCATGCGCACGGGCTCCATCCTGGGGGTCGCGCAGGTGGGGCGGAGGCGGAGCGCGGCGAAGTCGAAGCCCATCTCCGCGTAGTCGTGGAGGAGCGGGGCGAGCTCGGGCGTCACCGCGTAGCCGTTCCGCGTGAGCCACGCGTACGGCGCATCGGGGTGACCCGCCGAGCGGATCGTCGCCGTCTCGTAGGGGCCGATGACGGACTCGTCCACGACCACGACGCCGACGCCCGGCGACATGCGCGGATCGTAGTCATCCGACTCCGCGCACCCCGTGAGCGCGCAGCCGCCGATGCCTCGATCGCGCGGGCCGTAGACGATCGGCTGCGTGCTCGTCTCGAGGGCGTCCATCCACTCGGCGCTCGCGAGCTCGATCTTGGTGCCCGGCGGCACGGGCGACACCCATGCGAGCTCGCGCGGGTTGCCCTGGAAGCGGACCTCGTCCCAGAGGACGGTCTGGGTCCGCCCGATGGCGATCGCGATGCGCCGGTCCCTCACGACCTGACGCTCGGACGGGAGGTCGGTCGGCGGGACGAACACCCCTCCGCAGGCCGCCGCGTCGCGCGTGAGCGCGGGCGTCGCGGACGCGACGGCGGCGGCGAGCAGGAACGTGACCCGGGACGACGCGCGACGCTTCATGGTACGACCGAGCGATCTCGTATCATGCGCAGCGGGCTTTTTCATCGCTCCACGCCGTTCGCCGTCATGCTCGTCGTCGGCGTCGCGCTCTCGTGCGGCGAGATCACCGAGGACGAGATGGTGTGCGAGGAGGCGGTCGCGCGCCTCGAGAGCTGCTGCCCCGAGATCGATCCGCGTCGCATCAACTGCGTCTTCGCCCAGGGGTGCAACACCGAGCTCGCGCCGGTGCTCACGTCGAGGGCGTCCGAGTGCCTCGGCGAAGCGTCGTGCGCCGACATGCGAGATCGCGGGATCTGCGCGGGGATCCGCCAGCTGTCGCTCGCGCCTTACCAGTTCCAGTCGCGCGAGGAGATCGAAGCGGAGGCTTGCCGATGAGTCGCCTCCCGTCCGTTCGTGTGGCCGCGGTGACGGCGCTCCTGCTCGCGGCGCCGTTCGCCTCCGCCCAGGAGCCGTCGAGCGAGCCGTTGCCGCCGCTCCCGACCCCGCCCGTCGCGCCGCTGCCGCCGGGGCCCGCGACATCGGGCGCCGCGTCCTCCGCTGGCGCGCCTCCGTCGGCGTCGGCTCCGGCCGCGCCCGGGGCCGTCGGCGCTCCTCCGGCGTCGGTCCCGGGGGCTGCGCCTCCGGCGGGCGCTCTGTCGGACCGCGATCTCGGCCTCGCGGGGGACGGCGGCGCGCAGCTCGCCGCGGCGCCGGCGGAGGATGCGCCTCGTCCGCGGGTGGTGACGGGCAAGGAGTTCCGTCCGTCGTTGAAGGGGGCCGGCGGCTTTCAGTACGCCCAGGCGCACGGCGTGCCGATCACCGGCGGGCGCCTCCGGCTCGGCGTCGGCGCGCAGAACGACTCGAGCGCCTACTACGCGGTCCTCTCGATCCTCCACGGCAGCACGGCCGAGGGCCTCCGGACGTGGGATCTCCGGGGCAGTATCAGCGCCGATCTCCTCCGGACCGGGATCCTGCGCCTCGGGATCGATCTCGAGATGGGCTACCTCGTCGTTCGTCGCGTCACCGTCGACTCGCGCATGTGGGCCCTCGGGCTCGGTGGCGGCGTCCACGGGTCGGTGGACGTCTACGCGTTCGGCCCGCGCGACGACCACGCGGTCTTCCTCGAGGGCAAGCTCGACGCGCACCTGCACTTCGGCAGCGCGTTCGTCTGGGGCCCGAGCGCCCTCGTCGGGATCCGGTACTGAACCGACGCTCGCGCGTCCGCCGGCGCGGTGCCCGCGTCGGCGGTCAGTGCGGCTCGGCGACCGCCTCGCGGAGCAGGCTGTTCACCGCGCCCTCGAACGTGACGTCGCCGGTCTTCATCAGGAGCGACTGGATCTGCTTGCGGATCGTGTCCGGGCGGACGCCGCGGACGATCGCGAACTCCTCGCGCGCGACGCCGCGCGCGCCGAGCGCGAGCAGGGCGGTCTCGGCCGCCGTGAGGCTGTGCCCGCGCGTCCACCGATCGAGCGCGACGCTCACGCGCCGGTCCCCTGCGTGGCGCCGCGCGCGCGTCTCTTCGACGTGGACGCGCAGGTGCTCGGGCGAGAAGGGCTTCAGGAGGTAGCGTACGCCGAGCTCGTGCGCGCGGGTGATCGACGCGTGCTCGATGCTGCCCGTCAACACGAGCACCCAGATCGCCGGCCAGATCTGGCGAGCGCGCGGGATGAGGTCGAGCCCGTTGCCGTCGGGGAGCTTGATGTCCACGACGAGCGAATCATACTTGCGTGCGCGAAGCGCGGTTCGCGCCTGAGCGCACGTCGCGACGCCTTCGGTCCGGCCGTGACTCGACAGCGCTCGAACTAGGGCGCGTCGGAGTACGTCTTCGTCTTCCACCACGAGGAAGGCGAGTGAGTCATCCATGGGAGCTTGGACGATCTCACGGCTCAAGTGCGCGAGTCTTTACCCCCAGGGGTATTGCGGCATCGCTTTTCTTGGCGTAGTCGGGGCCGCTGCGAGGGCTGCGTCACCCGGTCGCCGCGGCTCGGTTCAGGGCTCCGCGAACGTCGCTCCCTCTTCGTAGCGCTCGGGATCCGCGCACAGCGCCCTGACGTCGTCCTTCGTCCGCGCGGGCGCCTCGAAGAGCGGGCTGGCGTCGCTCGAAGCGTCGCTCGCGCTCGCGTCCTCGAGGTCGGACACGTCGTAGTACCAGTCCCAGACCTCCGAGCCGTCGTCGTTGTCCTTGTGCAGCTTGCACCCGGCGATGACGTTCTCCCTCGGGCACCTGCCCTCGCCCGTGCGCGCGGCGTGCTTGTCGCGACAGTCGTCCTCGACCTCGCCGACCGCGAGCGTGTCGATCACCTCCTGGCAGAACGACGCCGGCGTCTTGGTCTCGTCGGCGACGAACCGGCGATCGCAGTAGACGTCGCCGGTCACGCCGACGATGTCACCGAAGACGTTCGCGACGCAGCCGCCCGCCTTGCACCCCGCCACGAGCAGGAGGAGCGCGAGCGGGGCGAGGCGACGCCTGGTCGAGCGGAGGGGAGCGAGCACGCCGCGGGGAGATCTAGCCCCGCACCCCGAGGCGCGCCAGAGGCGGTTGGCCGCTGCCTCAGGGGGCCGGCGGTGGACCGGTGATCGGACCGCGCGCGCCCGGCGGCTTGTTCATGTCGAACGGCGCCTTGAACCGCGAGATCGTGTCGGAGGCCTGGGTGATGAAGTCCGGCTGGAGCGCGGCGTCGATCGGCCGGCCCGAGATCGCCCCGTGGCACTGCCCGCAGAGGCCGCCGAACAGATCGGCGCGGAAGGACTGGTGCACGTACTCGCCGGGCGAGAACGACATCGCCTCGCGCTGCACGCGCGGCAGGCCGCGCTCCTGGGAGAGCTTCGTCGGGGGGAGCTCGAGCACGATCGGCACGCCGCCCGGGATCGAGAACTTCGCCGAGCCGTCGGCCTCCACTTGCGCCGAGCCGAGGAGGCGCCTTCGCACGTAGACGCGCCCGAAGGCGTCGGTCGCGACGAAGCTCCCGCCCTTGTCCATCGAGTCGACCTCCGGCGTCGGCGGCAGGTCCTCGTAGACGTTGAACGTCGTGATGTCCGGATCGACCACGCGGCCCGTGGGCGTGTTCTGGAAGAGCAGCGAGGCGAGCACGCGGAAGTCGAGGACGTGGATCTCGGCCTCGGGCTTTCCGTCGAAGACGAGCGCGTGGCCGTTCGGCTCGTCGAGCGTCGAGCGGAAGATCGGGCGGGGGAGGCGCGCGTAGACGGCGACCGCGTCGACCTCGGCGCTCCCCGGATCGCCGAAGAGCTTCGTCTTCGCGCCGGTGCTGGGGGCCATCACGTAGACGTCGTAGTCGCCGCCGCCCGGCTCGAAGCTCACGAGCAGCGACGTCGACGGGAGGGCGGCCGGCGAGGTGTAGGAGCCGCTCGTCGGCTGTCCGGGCCGCGCGTTCGAGGCGGGGTCGGGGAACCGGAGCGAGCGGAGGAAGAACGCCGGATCGGGCGCCTGGAGCTGCGCCGGATCGAGCACGCCCGGGTCTTCGGGGTAGTCGGCCGGATCGGGGCTCGTGAAGTCGAGGCCGATCGAGCGGTTGAAGACGCCGAGCGCCCCGCCCCCGCCGCCCGCCGCCCCCGGCGACGAGAAGATCGTCGCGAAGTCCTTGTCGGCGAGCTCGATGACCTGGGTGGCCTCGGGGTAGCCGATCGATCCGCGCTGGGCGTAGAGCGGGTGGTAGTCGCCGGTGTCGAGGTTCAGCCGGCGGAGCGCGAGCTGATAGAAGCCCGGCGCGCGCTTCTCGGTGGTGAAGATGATCCGCCCGTCGTTCATGAACGACGGCTGCCGCTCCATGTTGAGGAGGAAGGTCAGCTGCCGGATGCGCGTCTGCGCCGGCGCCGCCGGGTCCGGCTCGAGCGTGTAGAGGTTCGAGTTCGCCTTCGTCGGGTCGGCGGGCGTGCGCTGCGGCCCCTGGTAGTCGTACGCGGCGTTCGAGAGGTTGCCGCGCGTCGACGCGAAGACGATCCGCGAGAAGCCGCCGTCGGGCGGCGCGTAGGTCGGGTCGAAGTTGTGGACGAGCAGCCCGTTCTCCGACGGCGCCGTCGCGTTGATGGTCGGGTGCTTGGCGCAGCCGGAGCCGTCGGCGTTCATCTCGTAGACGGCGAGCGGCTCGCTCGCGCTCGACCGCGCCGCGAAGGCGACGCGCGCGCCGTCCCACGAGACCTGCGGCCGCCGGATGTCGGCGGTCGCCGGATCGAGCCCGCAGCCCGCGGTGAGCGAGGTGTCGGTCCCCTCCGTGACCGCGAGCGCGCCGTCCGTGATCGCCGCGCCGACGCGCCGGAGATCGGCTCCGGGCGAGTAGACGTCGAAGTCCTGCGCGCGGTTGAGGCTCCCGACCGGGCGCCTCACGTAGACGACGGCGCTGACCGGCGCGAGCTTGTGCAGATCGCGCTCGCGCTTCAGCCACTCGAGCAGCACGCAGTAAGCCGGGATCGTGTCGAGGTCGCCGTCGTCGTAGTCGTGGTTGCCGGCCTCGCAGGCCGCCGGGGAGGCGCGCTCGTCGCCGAAGTCCTCGAGCAGCGGCCCGCCGCGATGCGCGATGCCGACGGGCGTGTCGCACCCCGCCACGCCGCAGACCTCGGGGCGGTAGAGGTTCTTCCGGATCATCCGGCTCGCGTTCGGGTCTTCGCTCTCGACCGCCATCTGCGCGAGCGACAGCTCGTAGTTCCGGCGCGTCGCCGACAGCGAGAAGCTCCCGCCGGATCCGCCGTGGAGCCGGTAGTCGTGGAACATCGACGCCGAGTGGCACTGCAGCATCATGCAGCCCTTCTTCACCAAGATCGGCTGCACCTTGTGGGCGAAGAAGGTGAACGCGGGGTCCTGGCGGGCGGCGGGCGGCGGGCCGTGCTGGCGAGCCCACTCGTCGAAGCGGCGGTAGCCCTCGTCGTCGGGCGATCGGAACATCACCCCGCCCTCGTGGTAGGCGCCGCCCTGCGACGGCTCGAGCGGTCGGCGGAGCAGCTCGCTCTGCTCGGCGGTCTGCGCGAGGTACTCCTGCGCGGCGAGGTAGTTCCAGCGGAGCTGCTCGGGGGACGTCCCGCACGTGAAGTAGAGCGAGTTCGACAGGCGGCCGTGGCAGTTCGACGCCGCGCACGCGAGCTTCTGGAGCGACTCGTCGTCGACGTTCCCGCTGATGACGCCGTTGACGCGATCGCGGAAGGTCGCAAAGTCGGGGCGCGGCGGGTCTACCGTCAGGTCGAAGTCGGCGCGGCCGGGGATGAACGTCGTGCACGGGAGGCGCTCGATGTTCGTCGGCGGGACGCCGGTGTTGTTCTCCGTCGCGCCGTTCTGGATCCAGCGTCGGAGCGTCTGGTAGCCCGTGCTGGTCGGGTCGAAGATCGACCCGCCCGCGTGCTTGATGTCGGTCGTGATGACCGACTTGACGCCGTCGTAGCCCGTCACCTCGACCTGGAACGGATCGACGTTCTTGAGGAGGAACGCCGGCTGTCCGTAGGGCCCGTAGTCGACGAGGAGATCCTTGCGCTTCTGGACGCCCTCGAAGCTCGCGGTGTCGAGGTTGCCGAGCGCGTTGCCGCGCGCGTCCGCGACGTGGCAGCCGGCGCCCGTGTTCGTGCGCACGCACGACGTCGTGAGGATCGGGCTCACCGTGCGCTCGAAGTAGGTCGACCGCGTCGGCTCCTTCGTCGAGCAGGCGGCGGCGAGCCCGGCGAGCCCGGCGGCGAACGCCGGGACGCGCAGACGCGCCCAGCTGGAGCGACTCCGGCGGCGAGCGCCGGGGCCCGAGTCCGAGGCGAAACGACGAGGTTCGGCGGAGGCCGAGCCGGAGCGAAGCAAGCCCTTCACCCTTCCAGGTTACACCCTACGCGGGCTCGGGCGTGGTCAGAGGCGGCGAAGCGCGATCTGCGCCTGGTCGCGGACGAACGTGTTCGGATCGTTCTTCGCGAGGTCCTCGAGGACGTCGCGGGCGCGCGGATCGTGCAGGGCGCCGAGCGCGTGGCAGGCGGCGTTGCGGACGTCGGCGTCCGGATCGCGCGCGAGCGTGAGCAGGCCGTCGACGCCCTCGGGCGCGCGGAGGTGCCCGAGGAGCTCGGCCGCGTTGCGGCGGACCTTGGCGTCGTTGTCGCTCGCGAGGCGCGCCACCGCCGGAGCGTCGGTGAACGCGTTGATCCGGCCGGCGCTGCGGATCGCCGCCAGCTTGACGCGCGGGTCGACGTCGCCGAGCGCCTTGGTGAGGGCGCCCTTGCCGTCGTCGTTCAGGCGCCCGAGCGCGGCCGCGGCCGCGGCGCGGACGGTGGGGTCGGGGTCGCGTTCGAGCGCGACCGCGCAGGCGTCGATGCCCGGGAGCGCGAGGAACTCGCCGAGCGCGTTGGCCGCGTACATCCGGCGCACCGGATCGGTGTCCGCCTGGAGCGTCTGGATCGTGCGCTCGTAGACCTGTCCCTCGCCGAAGACGCCGAAGATCCGGCGGCGGAGCCACCACGCGGCGATCTCGCGCGTGCGCGGGTGGGCGTCGTAGAGGAGCGGCTCGATCGCGGGGATGCAGTCGATGCACTCGACGCGCTCGCCGTGCTCGAGCGTCTCCCAGATCGCCATCATCGAGCCCGACGCGGCGACGCTCTTGATGCGGTCGGTCGTCGAGACGTGCTCGATCTGGTCGGGCGGGATGGCGCCGTAGATGCGCTGCGTGCCGCCGATCGTGTCCGCGGTGTTCGCCGTCGCGTCGCCGCTCGAGATCATCGACGCGCAGGCGAGCGCCATCGACGCGAGGAGCCCGAAGTAGCCGATCTTCTTCTCGGTCGTGGCGCCAGCCGCGCGGGCCGTGTCGAACGAAGAGGGGATGCGCATGGTCTTCATCTCCTCAGTACTTCCGCCCCGGGGCGACCGGGTTGCTGGTGAACGGGACGAACCCGGTGTTCTGGCGCGCGTAGAACTGGCCGCCGACGTCGATCGACTGGATGAGCGCGAGCCGCTCGGCGTCCGTCAGCTCGACCCCCTTGTCCTCGGGGTGCATGGTCGGGTCGCCGTAGGCGAAGGTCCCGTCGGCCGCGCGCACGTTCAGCTTCTTGATCAGCGCCGACTCACGCGCGTTGTTCGGGATCGCCCAGAGCGGGGGCTGCTCGCCGGAGAGCTGCGCCATGCCCATCCCCATCTCCGTCGTCGCCGGGAAGAAGAGCGAGACGTACGACCGCGGGTACTTCTCCGCTCTCCGGTCGTAGACGACGTCGATCTCGGTGGAGGAGAGATCGAGGTAGGGGATGGTGAAGGTCTGCGCGGCGCCCGTCCCGGGGATGGTCGCGGACATCTGGTAGGTGCGGCCGGCGAACGGATCGTTTTCGCCGCCCGAGTGACACTGGACGCACTTCTTGTCGAGGATGTCCTGGATGAGGATCTTCGGCGTCTGCGTGACGGCGTAGCCCTCCTTGAGCGCCCAGGGCAGCTCGACGCGATCCGCGACGGGTGCGAGGAACTGCTGCGCCTGGCGCTGCTCGGCGACCGTCGGGTTCTGGCCCATCGTCGGCGCGCCGACGCCGGCGCGCTGCTCGTGGCAGCCGATGCAGCGGCGGTCCTCGCCGGGCATGCCCTGGATCCAGAGGCGCTGGTTGCGGATCGACAGGCCATACTTGTCGATCGGCTGGAGGTGCACCGGGATGTACGGCGGGATCTCGGCGAGCCAGCTGCCGTCCGGGTTGACGTCGGCCTCGCCGAGGACGGCGGCGCCCTCGTCCATCGTCAGGCCGAACATCGTGACGCCCTTGGCGGCCTCGCTCGAGAAGCCCTCGATGACGCGGACCTTCACCGCGTGCTTGAGCGCCTCGGTCATGGGCACGCCCTGGTCGCCGAACTGCGCGCCGCGGACCGTGTCGGTCAGGCTCGTCTGCTTGACGTCGACCGAGCCGATGCGGACGGGGGTGCCGGGGTCGACGTTGGGGCCGATGATGTCGCGGATGAGCGGAGGCTCCGGCCGCACGGCGACGGCGATCGCGTTGAGCTCCCAGGTCGCGCGGTCGTTGTAGATGAGCTGGTTCTTCTTGGTGACCGGGTCGAAGATGTAGACACCGAAGTCCGGAGGCGTCACCGACTGCTCCGAGAGATCGTTGACCGGTCCGTCCGCCCACGAGACGAGGATGCGCCCGTCCGGCAGGGACGACGGCTCGCGGTAGCGTCCGACCGGCGACGGACCGCTCGAGGTCGGCACCTCGGGGGTGAGGATCGTGTACTCGACGTTCTCCTCGTCGACGCAGGCGTGCCCACCCTTGTCGAGGATCTTGGCGTCCATGCAGACGTCGTCGCTCTTGTTGCGCGCGTCGATCTTCACGAGGGCGCCTGCGTGGATCGTCCGCTCGCGCGTCGTCGCGATGCCGATCATGACGTTCGGCTCGAGCTCGCGGACGCTGACGAGCGAGTTCGACGGCTTCGCGTGCTGCCCGGCGAGGCCGACCATCTGGGTGCCGTCGGGGTTGGCGGCGAAGAGCTTCACGTCGTTGACGCCGCCGAGGTGCTCCCAGCGCGAGTAGCCGATCTTGCCGTCGAAGCGCATCCACGGCGCGACCGTGTGCGAGAGGTTCTGCGAGGCGAGGCGCCGGTCGGCGTCGCCGCCGTCGACCGAGATCGTCGCGAGCTGCGTGACGCCGCGCCCGTGGTTGTACTCGTCGTGGCGCGTGCCCATCTCCGTGTACATCTCGTTCGTCACGAACGCGATGCGCCCGCCGGGGATGTAGATGGGGTTGATGTCGTCGTGCGGGCCGCCGGTGCGCTGGTGGATCTCGAACTTGCCGTCGGCGCCCTCGGTCAGCTGGGCCGTGTAGATGTGGTAGTGATCGTCGGCGTCGCGCTTCATCGAGAAGACGACCTGCTTCGCGTCGAACGACACGTCCGCGCCGTTGAAGTCGGCGGTCGTGAACTCGCTCGTGATCACCTTGAGCACGCCGTCGGGGCGCGGAGGCGTCAGGAGCACGAGCTGCCCGCCGGGCTCGAAGCGCTCGTAGTCGAGCACCTGCCCGTTGCCGCCGGCGACGTTGACCCTCGCGCCCGTCCCGGTGCCCGCCGTGTGCTGGCGCTTGACGAAGACGATCGCACCGACACCGGAGCCGGTGTCGGTCGACCCGTCCGAGCCGCAGCCCGTGGTGAAGGCGTGACTGGCGGGGAGGGCCCCGACGACCAGAGCGAGCGCGGTGAGCCGGGTGAGGTTCTTCATGGGACGAGGGGATGAGAGCAGGAGTCGCGCCAGGACGGTAGGCCCGTCGTTCCGCGGTCATCGAAGCCTTCCATGCAGGCTGCAAGGGGCTCAGGGCCCACGGCGCTCGTGGGCCCGTCCCCCCAAGGGCGGGTCGGCGCCGGCGTTCTTGGGGCGGCGAGGAGGGGGCGGCGAGCGTGTAGGGATAACGCCGAGCGTCGCGCACCGCTCTTCGGTCCACGAGGTGCATTCGCGTTCGTCGGGCGTATGAAATTTCTGTGCGCCTCCTCCGGTGCGTCGTCCTCGGGCTCGTGGCGGCGGCGAGCCCGGCGTGCTCGCAGTCGATCCCGCGCCTCTCGTTCGCCGTCGAGCAGCGCCTCCTCCGCGAGACGACGCTCGACGACCTGCCCGACGGTCGGTCCGAGCCCGGCGACGGGGTCGTTCGGATCGTCCGCACGGGCAAGCATCCAGGCCGCTGCTCCGGGGCGCTCGTCGGCCCGCGCCACGTCATGACCGCCGCGCACTGCGTCGCGGAGCGCGACGGCCGGCGCGAGATGACGCTCGGCCAGATCACGCCCGGCGACCTCCACGTCGAGCTCGGCGGGGGCTACTTGCCGTGGGGACGCGTCGGCGTCCGTCTCGTGCGCGCGTGCGACGGGTACGCGGGCGACGTCGCGCACGATCTCGCGATGCTGGTCCTGTCGAGCCCGGTGCCCTCCGAGGTCGCGCCGTTCGCGCTCGGCTACCACGTCCCGGAGGAGGCCGCCGTCTACGAGCTCGGCGGCTTCGGGACGAGCGCGCAGCCGAGGCTGATGCCGGCCACGGGCTGGTCGGTCTCGATGCTCGAGCGACACGTGTTCCGCGGGCCCGTGACCCGCGTGACCGACACGATGCTGATGGTGGAGCTGCCGGGCCGTCCGGGGGACTCGGGCGGGCCGATCGTCGACACGACGACGGGGCGGCTCGTGTCCGTCGTCTCGCACGGCCGCGCGGCCGACGAATGGTCGAGGAGCGGCGAGGCGAGCCCGCTCGTGACGGGCCCCCGCCTCTCCACGTGCAGGCAGGCGATCGCCGACGCGCTCGCGCGCTGACGCAGCTCCTCCGCGGCCCCGGCGATGCCGCCGCGGGCACGAGCGGGTCGCGGTGACGACGGGGCGCGAGCGGGTCGCGGTGTGGCCCGTGCGCGAGCCGGTCGTGGCTGCGGCGGGGCGCGGCGTGCAGCGCGAGGTCGGGGGGCTGAGCCGTGGCGGCTGCGGCCCGCCCGCGGTGGCGGGCGAGAGCCCAGCGGCTTGCGGTGGTGAGACTCGCTCTGGCGGCGGGGATGCGGCTTGGGAAGAACCCGGCGTCTTCGAGTGTCGCCGATGACGCTCCGCTATGCCGGTGCCATACTTCGAGCCATGACGGAGGCCGCCCGCTCGCTGAGCCTTGACGAGTACCTCGCCCTCGACGTCGGCGAGACGAAGCACGAATTCGTCGGCGGTGCGGTCCACGCGATGGCCGGCGGAACGCCGGAGCGCGCCGCGATCGCTGCGAACGTGATCGGACACCTTCGCATGCTGCTCCGCGACCGTCCCTGTCAGGTCTACACCTCGGACGTGCGCGTGGCGGTCGAGGCGACCGATCTGCGCACCTACCCGGACGTCACGATCGTCTGCGGCGAGGTGCGACGCCTCGACAAGGGGATCTCCGTCGTCAACCCGGTCGTCCTCTTCGAAATCACCTCGGACTCGAGCACGGACTGGGATCGGGGAGGGAAGTTCGCCCAAACCGGCGGATCCCCTCGCTCCGCGAGTACGTCGTGGTGAATCACCGCGAGCGGCTCGTCGAGCACCACACGCGCGGCGAGCCTTCGTCGAGCGCGTCCAGCGGAGATCTCTGGACGCTGCGGGACGTGCGCGACGCTGGCGTCGTGGAGCTCGTCTCGCTCGGCTGCGCGCTGCCGCTCGACGAGATCTACCTGAAGGTCGAGGTCCCGCCGCCTCGCTGAGCGTCTCGCGCTCAGCGCAGGGAGGAGCCGTCGAACGCGAGCGGGAGGAGATCGGCGAGCTGGACGACGTGCCCGACCGCGCCGTCGCGCGAGCCGAGGCCGACGAGGACGACGGGCATGTCCTTCGCGAATTCGGAGAGCACCTGGCGGCAGATCCCGCAGGGCGACGCGCCCTCGGCGTCGCCGGTCACGACCGCGCACGCGATCGGGTCGCGCTCGCCGGCGGCGATCATCTGCATGATCGCGCCGCGCTCGGCGCAGATGGTGGCGCCGAACGACGCGTTCTCGACGTTGCAGCCCTCGAAGATGCGGCCGCTCTTCGTGGCGACGGCCGCGCCCACGCGGTAGCGCGAGTACGGTGCGTGCGCGTTGTCGCGGACGGCGGTCGCGCGCTGGACGAGCTCGTCGAGCAGCGACGCGTGCGGGTGGTGGTGAGGAGGTGCGCTCGCGCGGCCGCGCGCGGCCGCGTTGCTGGCCGATACATCGCGGGTGGTCCGCGTGTCGCGCGCCTTGGCCGACGCGTTGCGGGTGGTCCGCGTGTCGCGCGCGGGCGCCTTGCCGCGCGCCGGCGCCTTCGCGCTCGCCTTCTTCCGGGCGCTCAAGCTTTTCCGGCCTCGACGATCCAGCCGCGGAGGAGCCGCTGGAGATCCTCGCGGCGCGCCTTCGCCGTCGCCTCGACCTCGGCGTGATCGAGCTCGCCTTCGCCGACGCCCGCGGCGAGGTTCGTGATGCACGAGAGCGCGGCGACCGGGACGCGCATGTGGCGGAGCGCGATCACCTCGGGCACCGTGCTCATGCCGACGGCCTGCGCGCCGAGGACGCGGAGCATCCGGATCTCGGCGGGCGTCTCGTACGACGGGCCCGAGAGCGCGGCGTAGACGCCCTCGCGGAGGGGGATCTTCTCCGCGGCCGAGACCGCGGCCAGCTTGCCGCGCAGCGCCTTGTCGTACGCGTTCGTCATGTCGGGGAAGCGCGTGCCGAGGGCGTCCTCGTTCGGACCGAGCAGCGGGTGCTGACCCATCAGGTTCAGGTGATCCGTCACGATCATCAGATCGCCCGCGGCCCAGCCCGCCTCGAGGCCGCCCGCCGCGTTCGTCACGAGCACGCACGACACGCCGAGCCGCGCCATCACGCGCACGCCGTGGACGACCTGCCAGATCGGGTGACCTTCGTAGAGGTGCACGCGCCCCTGCATGCAGACGACCGGGACGTCGTCGACGTGGCCGAAGCACAGGTTGCCCGCGTGGCCGATCACCTTCGGCGGCGGGATGTGCGGGATCTCGGAGTACGGGATCTTCTGCACCTCGCGGAGCGCGTCCGCGAACGCGCCGAGCCCGCTGCCGAGGACGACGCCGACGCGGGGCGCCAGGCGCGTGCGCGCGCGGATGGCGTTGACGGTCTCCTCGAGGCGCGTGACGACGCTCTGGTGCTCGCTCATGGGGCCGACGACGCTACCACGGGCATCCCGATGAAGCGGCGCGTCAATCGCCGCGTGGCCGAGATCGTCGCGTCCGGAGGGCGCGCCGCATCGCGAAGGCGGTCGGAGAGGCGCGCCGGATCGCGAGGCGGTCGGAGAGGGCGCGCCGGATCGCGAAGGCAGCCCGAGAGGGCGCGCCGGATCGCGAAGGCAGTCCGAGAGCGCGCGCCGATCCAGCGGCGCGTGCGCTCAGGGAGCGCCGGCGCCGGCGAACTTCTTAGCGAGCGCTTCGCAGACGACCGGCGGCGCGTAGCGCGACACGTCACCGCCGTGGCTCGCGATCTCGCGGACGAGCGAGGCGCTGACGAAGCCGTGGCGCGTGCGCGTGGGCAGGAACACCGTGTCGACCTGGGGCCCGAGGTCCGCGTTCGCGTGGGCGATCTGCAGCTCGTACTCGAAGTCGGTGGTGACGCGGAGGCCGCGGACGATGACGCCCGCGCCCTTCGCGATGCAGTACTGGATGAGCAGCCCGTCGAAGCTGTCGACGGTGACGTTCGGCAGGTGCAGCGTGATCTTCTGGAGGAGCGCGATCCGCTCCTCCGGCGAAAAGAGCGGGTGCTTCGTCGGGTGCACGCCGATCGCGACGATGACGTTCTCGAAGAGCGCCGCCGCGCGCTCGATGAGGTCGAGGTGTCCGAGGGTCGCGGGATCGAAGCTGCCGGCGTAGACCGCGATGCGCGCGCTCATCGCGCGGCGCCCTTGCTCTCCGTCGGCGCCCCGGTCTTCGGGGCCGGCGCCTCGCTCGTCGGCGCCGGGGGCTTCGGCGCCGCGCCCTTCGGATCGGCCGCCTTCGGCGCGGGCCCAGGCTGCCCCGCAGGTGGCGTCGCGGCGGGCGGCGTCAGCTTCGGCGCGGCGGGCGGCGAGTCGTCGACGGGGGGCGGCGCGCCGGGGGGCGCCTCGAGCGGCATCCCGCCCGGCCCGCCCATCGACGGGTCGAGCTCGAGCCAGAGCGACTTGCCCTCGTCCGCGAAGGTCACGCGGAACACGGAGAGGAGCCCGGCGCCGGCGACGCCGCCGAGGTCGACGTCGAACGTCTGCTTGTAGTCGTTGAACGGCGCGCCCTGCACCGCAGGGAAGCCGGAGATGTCGACGTTGCCGAGCTTGAAGAACGGCAGCGGCCCCATCTTCCACGAGGGCGGAGCGCCCGGCTCCGGGCGGAAGCTCGCCAGGTCGGCGCCGGAGCGCTTGAGCAGCCCGTCCTCGAGCGCGAGCGGGTAGAACGCCGACGAGTCGACGAAGAGCAGCGCGTTGCCGTCGTCTTTGCTCGAGACCGAGGCGCGCATCATCATCGCGCCGCCGCGGGCGTAGAAGAGCGGCATCTTGCTTGCGTCCGGCGGGGGCGGCGGCTCGCTCTTGCGGACGACGAACTGCGAGCCCCGGCGGTCGAAGGTCACGTGCATGTGGCGGAGCACGTTCACGCCGAGGAGCGCCTTGATCGTCGCGCCGAGCGTGCGCGAGATCCCCGAGAGGTCGTGGGTCAGCGCGGGGACGTCCTTCACCTCGAAGGACTCGCCGAAGCGGAGGTTCACCCAGGCGGGCTCCCGGCGGCTCGCCGAGTCGATCATCAGCTCGCCGAAGTTGGTCGCGACGAGCGCGAGGATGCGCTCGCCTTCGAGCTCGCACGGGACGACCAGCGCCGGGCCGCCGCCGCCGGGCATCTCGACGGCGGTGACGACCGCGCCCTCGATCGAGAACGGGTGGCGGCCGTGCCCGCGGCGCGCCAGCTTGGCCACGTCGCGCGCCCAGGGATCCTTGATCGTGGGATCCTTGAGCATGTCCTCGAGCTCGTCGGCCGCGCGCTCGATGTCGCCCGTGTACCAGAAGGCGCGCCCGCGAACGGCCTTCGCCGCGCTGTCGTCCAGGCCCTCGGAGAGCTTGATCGCCTCGTCGAACTCGAGCTTCGCGAGCGCGATGCGCGCGGCGAGGAGGCGCGTCTCGCGATCGCGCGGGGCGGCCTTCAGCGCGCCGTCGATGGCGACCGCGGCGTCCTCGGCGTCCCCGCTCCGGTAGCTCTGCTTCGCGCGGGTGAGCCATTTGTCGGCGAGCTGGGAGCGGCTCGGAGCGTTCGCGTCCGGGCCGTCGCCGCAGCCGGCGGCGCCGAGGGCCGTGAGCGCAAAGAGCGCGAGCGCCGCCGCCGACGGCGTCCGCCGAAGGAGGCGAGGGAGGGTCGAAGGGGGCGCGGCGAGGGCCGGGCCGGGCTGAACGGGGCGTCGCATCCGTGCTCCAGGGAGGATCTCAGTGCCCGTCCTTCGGTGCGTCTCCGGACGGTGGGGTTCGGTCGAGGGCGTCGTCGGTGTCGATGCGGAGGATGCGGTCGGCGCGCAGCTGGCGGCGCCCGCGTCCGGGGAGCTGATAGCCGATCACCCGTGGGGGGTCGAGCCCAAGGTCGAGGCCGGTCAGGACCATCCGCATGGGCTCGGCGGCGCGGGACCGGGCGCGGTAGTGGACCGTGACCTCGCGGCGCGCCGCGACGGCCTCGGTGCAGAGTGCAAGGATCTGCTCGCGCACCTTGCCCTCGGCGACGCGGACCTCCCAGAGGTCGCGCGGGGTCGTCGGCGTGGCGCCGGCGGCGTGCGAGTCGAGGGAGGCGACGCAGCGCGCGAACACCTCGCGGAGGGCGAGGACGTCGGCGTCGGCCCGGTGTGCCCGCGCGGCGTCGATCCCGAAGTGCGCGCGGAGGGCCTCGAGCGAGTGCTTGGCGAGGCCGAAGGCGCGCCGCGACAGGTTCAGCGTGTCGAGCCAGAAGTCGACGGTCAGGTCGCGTCCGGCGCGGCGCATCTCGGCGTGGACGAAGGAGACATCCCACGCCGCCCCGTGGGCGACGAAGATCGCGCCGGAGAGCAGCTCCTCGACGCGTCCAGCGATCTCGTCGAACGACGGGGCTCCGGCGAGCGCGGAGGCGTCGATGCCGTGGACGTGGACGTTGCCGATCTCGCCGCCCTCCGGGCGGATCAGCGTGTGCAGGCGGTCCTCGACGGCCTCTCCGCGCACGCGCTCGATGCAGACCTCGACGACGCGATCCCGCTTGGCGTCGAGCCCCGTCATCTCGAGGTCGACGAACGCGAGCGGCGCCTCCGAGAGCGGCGTGTCCCAGGGCGGGCCTGGCGGCGGCCCGGGACGCGACGCGCGGCCCCCCGTCACCGCTCGACGCACATGGCGATGCCCTGGCCGACGCCGATGCAGAGCGCCGCCATCGCGCGCTTCGCGTTCCGCGCGCGCATCGTGTGGAGGAGCGTCACGAGGATGCGGCAGCCGCTCGAGCCGATCGGGTGTCCGAGCGCGATCGCCCCGCCGCGCACGTTGACGCGCTCGGGATCGAGCTCGAGGCCGCGGACGCAGGCGATCGACTGGGCGGCGAAGGCCTCGTTCAGCTCGACGAGGTCGAGGTCGCCGACGCGGAAGCCCGCGCGCGCGAGGGCCTTCTTGCCGGCGGGGATCGGCCCCTCGCCCATGAACGCGGGCTCGACGCCCGCGGTGGCGTGGGCGGCGATGCGCGCGAGC
>JAHBWA010000126.1 GCA_019637195.1 Labilithrix sp.
CCGCCGCGAAGGTGGGGCTCGCGCTGAAGCTCGGCAGCGCGGTCGTCGTGGCGAGCGCCGTCGGGACGGCCACGGTCGTCGCGACCTCGACGCGCGAGGCCTCGACGACGGCGCCGATCGGGATCGTCGCCACGGTCACGGCGTCCACGGGCGCGACGACCGCGTCCGTGGAGGCGGACGCGCCCGCCGCGCTGAGCGTCGCCGAGGACCTCACCCCGCCCACGGAGCCGAGCGCGGCGCCACCGCCGGCGGCCAGCGGATCGACGGTGCGCGCGCCGCTCGCGGCGGGCTCGAGCGGAGCGCAGGCGGCGCGTGAGGAGACGGGCCCCGAAGCGGAGGTGCGCCTCCTCGAGCGCGCGCAGGACGCGCTGCGCGCGCGTCCGGCCGAGGCGCTGGCGCTGGCCGACGAGCACGCGCGCCGGTTCCCGCAAGGCATGCTCGCGCAGGAGCGTGAGGTGATCGCCATCGAGGCGCTGGTGAAGACGGGCCGCGCGAGCGAAGCGAACGCACGCGCCTCGCGCTTCAAGGCGCGCTTCCCCGGCTCGAGCCACGCTCGCCGGATCGACGCGCTCGTCACGCCGTAGTCGCGCCCACACGCGCGTGTCCGAGCGTCGCGGTCCGTCGCCGCAGGCGGGGGTCGAATGCGCTGGCGGCCGCGCCGAGTCGCGCGAGACTGTCCACATGACCCCCGACGATCTCGTCCTTGTCGGAGAGGGCTTCTCGCCGTGGACCGAGAAGGCCCGGTGGGCGCTCGAGCATCATCGGCTCGCGTACCGGTACGAGGAGTACACGCCGCTGGTCGGCGAGCCGTGGCTGCGGATCCGCGCCAACCGCCCCAGCGGACCGATCAGCGTGCCGTTCCTGTTCGCCGGAGACGGCCGCACCGTCGGCGATTCGTTCGCGATCGCACGCGAGGCCGATCGGAGGGGTGACCGCCCGGCGCTCGTGCCCGCGGAGCTCCTCGACGAGATCACGACCTGGAACGAGCGCAGCGAGCGGCTCATGCGGGCCGGCCGCGCGCAGATCCTCGCCCGGACGGAGGAGCGCAAGGACGTCCAGATCGAGAGCCTGCCGCCGCATCTGCCGCGCGCGCTGCGCGGCGTGCTCGCGCCGACGGTCCGCGTCGCCACCGCGTACCTCCGGAAGAAGTACGCCGTGAGGCCGGTGAGCGACGAGGAGCTCGAGGCCGAGCTCGCCCCGATCCGCGCCGCGATCGCCGGAGACGAGACGCGGCCGCTGCTCGGACGCTTCACGCTCGCGGACGTGGCGATCGCGACGGCGCTTCAGGCGGTTCGTCCCCACGCCACGGAGCCGGCCGGCCTACGGCCGGCGCAGCGCGAAGCGTGGGCGCGCCCCGCGCTCGCCGCGCGGTGGGAGGATGTCCTCGCGTGGCGCGACGCGATGCTCGAGCGTCGCGCCGCGTAGCGCTCCCGCGGCGCGAGCTCCGCGCCGCGCGGCGCCCGGACGTTCGGCGAGCGCGTCGAGGGGCGCTGAATCGAGGGGCGCTGGACCGAGCGCGTGCCTCAGTGCGCAGGCGCCGGCCGGACGGGCTCCTGGGAGAGGACGGCGGGCTCCGCCTCGACCTCCGGCCTGCGCCCGGCCTCGCCGGCGATCGGGTAGACGCGCGGGTAGACGACGCCCGCGATCGCCGCGCCGAGGAACGGCGCGAGCCAGAACAGCCAGAGCTGCCCGAGCGCCCACTCCCCGGCGAAGAGCGCCGGCCCCATGCTGCGCGCGGGGTTCACCGAGGTGTTCGTGACCGGGATGCTGATGAGGTGGATGAGCGTCAGCGTCATGCCGATCGCGATCGGGGCGAACACCTTGAGCGAGGGCGCCCGCTCGTCCGTCACGCCGAGGATGACGGTCACGAACATGAACGTCATCACGATCTCGCAGAGCAGCGCGGCCGCCACGCCGTAGCCGCCCGGGGAGTGCTCGCCGAAGCCGTTGGCCGCGAACCCGCTGGCCCGCGCGTCGAACGCCGGAGCGCCGCTCGCGATCAGGTAAAGGACGAACGCGGCGACGATCCCGCCGATGACCTGAGCCACGATGTACGGCAGCACCTCCTTGGACGGGAAGCGCCGCGCGACGCTCAGCCCGACGGTGACCGCCGGGTTGAAGTGCGCGCCCGAGATCGATCCGAGCGCGTACGCGCCGGTGAGCACGGTCAGACCGAACGCGAGCGCGACGCCGAGGAAGCCGACGCCCACGCCGGGGATCTTGGCCGAGAGCAGGGCGGCGCCGCAGCCCCCGAGCACGAGCCAGAACGTACCGAGCAACTCCGCGAACGCGCGCCTCGTGAGGCTCATGGGGAGACCTCCTCTCTGCGTTCGCAGCAAGCAGACTCCGTTCCGCGCGCGGGCGCGGCTCCCGGGAGAGCGCCGCCGAGCGGCCAGCGGCGCCGAGCGGTCGACGGCGCAGCGCCGAGGGCCGCGCGGCGCCGGCCGTGGCTCAGCTCCGCTTGCCGACGAGCGCCTCGAGCACGGCGCGATCGCCCTGGAGCGCGGTGCGCTGCATGTAGAAGGTCATGCCGCGACGCGCGCCGAGCTCTTCACCGCCGCCCGCGCGGCCGGGGCCGCCATGAACGAGCTGAGGCAGCGCCATGCCGGGCGGGAGGGCCTGCCCGGCGATCTTCGAGGAGCCGAGGACGAGGCGCCCGTGGAACGGCGCGATCCCGAGGACCATCGCGCGGGTGAAGTCCTTGTCGTCCGAGTACACGCTCGTGACGAGCCCGCCGCCGCCCGCCGCGACGAGCGCGATCGCCTCGGCCGCCGAGGCGTAGGGCATCACCGTCGCGACCGGGCCGAAGACCTCGTGCTCGTGCACGGCGTCGCCGGCCTCGGGGGCGTCGGCCTGGAGCAGGACCGGCGTGACGAAGAACCCCTTCCCCGCCGGGGCGCCGATGCCGTCGACGCCCGAGGTCTGGCCGAACACGACCTTCGCGACGGTCTCGAGCTTCTTCACGCCCTCGCGCACGTCGCGGAGCTGCTGCGCGGTCGAGACCGGCCCCATCGTGACCTCCTCGGACGCCGGGTTGCCCACCCTGATCGCGGCGAGCCGCTCGCGGAGGAGCTCGACGACGTCGACGACGCGCTCCTTCGGCACGTAGATGCGGCGGATCGCGGTGCACTTCTGGCCGGTCTTCTGCGTGATCTCGCGCGCGACGTCGTTGACGAAGAGGTGCATCACGTCCGAGCCGAGCTCGACGTCGGGGCCGAGCACCGCCGCGTTGAGGCTGTCGGCCTCGACGTTGATGCGCGTCGCGCGGGCGACGACGCTCTTGCCCTCGCGGAGCTTGGCGGCGGTGACGCTCGAGCCGGTGAACGCCAGCACGTCCTGCCCGCCCAGCCGATCGAGGAGGTCGCCGGGCGCGCCGCAGACCAACGAGAGCGCGCCGACCGGGAGGACCTCGTCCGCCACGAGGATCTCGACGATGCGATGGGCGACGAGCGCCGTGCTGGTCGCGGGCTTCGACACGACCGGCATGCCGGCGAGGAGCGCGGTTGCGGCCTTCTCGGCGAGGCCCCAGGCGGGGAAGTTGAAGGCGTTGACGTGCACCGCGACGCCGGCGCGCGGGAGGTACAGGTGCTGCCCGAAGAGGCGCGCCCCACGGCCGAGCTGAACGCCGTCGCCGTCCGCGAGGACGTGCGTGTCGCCGAGCTCCGGCGCGAGGTCGGCGTAGGCGGCGAGCGTGCCGATCGCGCCGTCGACGTCGAACTTCGCGTCGCCGCGCGTGTTGCCGCCGTTGGCGATCGCGAGGCCGATGAGCTCGTCGCGCTTCGCGTGTATCGCGCGCGACATCGCCCTCAGCATCTCTCCGCGCTGCGCGAAGGTCATCGCCCGCAGCGCGCCGCCGCCGCGCTCACGCGCGAACGCGAGCGCCGCGCCGAGGTCGAGCCCCTCGGTGGACGTCGTCGCGACGACCTCCTCCGTCGACGGATTGACGAGCTCGGCTGCCTTGCCGGTGCCCTTCTCCCACTTGCCCGAAACGAAGCTTGCGAGCTCGATCATCGTGCGCGGACATAACACCGCGGGCCGCCGTTTTCCAAGCCGAGCCGTGGCGTGAGGGCTAGCCGCGGTGCGTTGACGCGAAGATCGCGCCGCCAGTGAACGGCGCCCGGCGCCTCGGCGGCCGCGCTGAACGGACCGCGGAACGCGAGCTACGATCGACGGTGGGATGCGCGTCGACGCCGAAGTCACCCAGGAGAGGAGCCGCGTCCGGCCGCTCGTGGCGGCGGGGCTCTCGGCGTCACTCCTCGCGTTCTTCTTCCTGAGAGCCGACATCCCCCCGGCCGCGTGGGTGCTCGTCGCGGGCGCCGTCGCCACGATCCCGCTCATCGTCCTCTACGGTCGACCTCTACCGCCGCGGAGCGGGCGCCGGCGCGTCGGCGCAGACGCGCGCGGCTTGACCGTGGACGGCGAGCTCGTCCTACCGAAGCAGTCGATCCTGCGAGCTCATGTGCGGGACGAGCCGCTCGGCGGACACTCCGTCATCGTCGAGGCCCGCGGCTTCGCGCCCTCCCGCGTCGTTCACGTCGACTCGCCGCGCATCGCTCAAGCGCTCGCCGACACGCTCGAGCAGCCGCCGCACGACGTGGTCGAGCTCGAAGCGCTCCCGCCGTGGGCCCACCGGATGCGCTGGCTCACGATCGTCCTGACGACCTCGCCGTGGATCCTCGTCAACCTGCTGCGCCACATGCCGGGCTGGACGGTCCTCGTCCTCGTCGGGCTCTACGGCGTGGTCGCGCTCCCGATGTTGCTCCCGCAGAAGATCGCGATCGGCGACGACGGCATCCTCCTCCGCTGGGCGGGGCGGCGGCGCTTCGTGCCGTTCGGCGCGCTCCGCGAGGCCCGCGCGACCGCGCTCGGCGTGGAGCTCGAGCTCTCGGACGATCGCGCGATCGAGATCCGGCTCACGCACCGCGACGACGCCGAGGCGTCTCGGCGCGCGGTGATGCTCGAGCGGATCGACGCGGGGCTCTCGCGCCACCGCGCGCTCGCGCCGGCCGAGGACGAGGCGCTCCTCACGCGCGGCGACCGCGACCTCGACACGTGGATCCACGAGATGACCGCCCTCGGGTCCGCCGACGCCCACGGGTACCGCACCATCGCGATCCCGCGCGAGCGGCTCTGGGCGCTCCTCGAGAACCCGGGCGCCGATCCCTCGGCGCGCCAGGGCGCGGCCCTCGCGCTCCGCGCCCGCCTCGACGAGGACGAGCGCGAGCGGCTCGTCGCGATCGCCCAGAAGACGGCCTCACCGGGGCTCCGCGTCTCGATCGACGCGGTGGCGCGCGCGCCGGACCCGCCGCGGCTCCGCGTGGCGTTCGAGCAGGCCGACGACGACGAGCGCTACGACGCCCCGCCGGCCGCGCGCACGCGGCGCGGCGCCTGAAGGTCACCTCGCGCTCCGCGCGACGCCGCCTCACGCGCGGCGGACGCGCGCGCTGGCTCGACTCACGCTCACAGCTTCTCCCACAGCTCGAGATCCGCGGCGTCCCAGACCTCCGACGCCCGGCGCTCGTAGCCGGGCGGGACGGTGCCGCCGAAGCCGCAGAACGTGACGACGCGCGTGCCCGAACGCGCCCGCTCGAGGAACGCCTCGGCGACCGCGATGTCCGCCGCGACCCGCCCGGCGAAGCGATCGGCGGCGAAGTCCCGCGCTCCCGGCAGGAGGATCGTCTCGGTGAACGGGTTGAAGAGGTACGCCGCGTCCACGCCCCGAGGGTCCTCCGCGTCGAAGCCGCCGTCCGCGAGCTCGATCTCGACGCCGACCCGGCGAGCGGCCTCACGCGCGACCTCGGCGAGCCGCGGCAGCCGCTCGATCCCCCGCACGCGAGCCTTGCTCATCGCCGCCGCCACGATGCAGAACTTCCCGGCGCCGGCGCCGACGTCGAGCAGGCGCTCGCCGGGGCGGAGCCGCAGGAGCTCGACGACGCGCGCGGCCACGCGCACCGGGGTCCAGTGCAGCGGCGACGCCCGCCGGACGGCGTCGGGGTACACCTCGTCGAACGCCTCGTCGGGCACCAACCTGCCGCTGCGGAGGATGCTCGCGACGAGCTCGGCCCTCACGCGGCGAGGCCGGGTGAACGGCGGGAAAGCCAGCGGATCGCCCGCCTCGACGCCGTCGAGCGCCGCGCTCGGCGCGGGTCGCGGCGCCGTCACGACGCCCCCGCTTCGGCCAGGTCCGCGAACAGCTCCTCGGCCTCGACGCCCGCGCAGTGGCGCGTCTTCACCCAGAGCTCGATCCGGCCGGCGCACGGCTCCGCGAGCTGACGCACGTACCCGTTCGGGATCGCCCCGCCCAGCCCGCAGTACGTCACGACGCGCGTGCCGACCCGCGCGGCCCGGAGGAAGCGCTGGACGGCCAGGATGTCTCGGACGAAGCGCGCCTCGCTGAGCTCCACGGTGCCGTCGATCCGATCGCCCGGCGAGCAGATGTTCTCCGCGAACGGGTTGAAGAAGTACACACCGTCGACGTCGAGCGGATCGCAATCCTCGAGGGTCCCTGTCGTGAACGAGACGTCGACCCCGAACGCGCTCGCGGCGCGTCGTCCGATGTCGACGAGGTGGCCGCGGTGCTCGACGCCGGCGACGCGGGCGTCGACGGACGCGGCCGCGACGATGCAGAACTTCCCCACGCCCGAGCCGACGTCGAGGATGCGCGCGCCGGGCCGAACCGCGAGCAGCTTCGCGGCGCGGACGGCGGCCTGGACCGGGGTCCAGTGCATCGGAGACGCGAGGCGCACCGCGATCGGGTAGACGCAGTCGAAGGTGCGATCGTCGACGAGCGCGCCGCTCCGGAGCGCGTCGCGCATCGCCACGTACGGTGAGCGTGCCGTCCTCGTCGACGTCATCCGAGGTACCGGCGCCGCATCCGAGGCACAGAGCAGCAAACCACGTGCCGCGCTGCGGCGCCGCGCCCGCGCCGCGCCGACGAGCCCGCCCGGGGCGTCCGCGCGCCAGGTTGACGTAGGTTCACGCGCTCGCCGGCGAAGCCGCGCCGCCGCCTCGCTCGACCGGCCGCGCCGAGGGCCGCTGCGCGCGCCGGCGCGGCGCCTTCCCCGCCGAATCAGCGCGGTCACGTCGCGTCAAATCGGCGTACCTCCGCCCCCCATGTTCGCCTGCCCTTCCCGCGTTCTCCGCCACCTCCTCGACGGTGCGCCCCGGAGACGCCCATGCTTTTGCGCGGATGGCGACAAAACGACGTGGTCGCGGCGACCGACCCGCTACGACGCCTTCTCCGCGCGCGCCAGGTGCCGCTGCACCGTCCGGAGGCTCACGCCGAGCCGGCGGGCGGCGCGCGAGCGGTTCCCTCCCTCGATCTCGAGCGCGGCGAGGAGCAGCCGGTGCACGGTCCGCTCGAGCGGCTGATCGAGCGACACCTCGAGCGTTCGCTGCTTGCTCGCCGCCGCCGCGCCGGCCGAGAGCGCGCGCGGGAGGTCCTGGACGCGAACGGGCAAGCCCGGACGGAGCAGGCACGTGCGCTCCATCGCGTTGCGCAGCTGCCGGACGTTGCCCGGCCAGCCGTAACGCTGAAGTGCCGCGAGCGCGGTGCGCCCGAGCTTCGGCGGCTTCACGCCGTGAAAAGCCGAGAGCTCGGCGATGAACTGATGCGCGAGCGGCGCGATGTCGGCGGGGCGCTCGCGGAGCGGCGGGAGGTGGAGCGTGATGCCCTCGATGCGGTAGTAGAGGTCCGGTCGAAACCGCCCCGCCTCGACCTCGAGCTCGAGGGGACGAAGCGTCGCGCAGACGAGCCTCGTGTCGACGCTGACCTTGGTGCTCCCGCCGACCCGCATGAAGCGCCGGTTCTCCAGGAACCGGAGGAGCTTGGCCTGCATCGCGAGCGGGAGCTCGCCGAGCTCGTCGAGGAAGAGCGTGCCGCCCGACGACGCCTCGACCTTCCCGCGCACCCGCTCGGTCGCCCCGGTGAAGGCCCCGCGCTCGTGACCGAACAGCTCGCTCTCGAAGAGCGACTCCGGGATCGCCGCGCAGTTGATCGGCACGAACGGGCCGGCGCGGCGCTTCGACAGCTCGTGGATCCGGCGTCCGACCACCTCCTTGCCAGAGCCGCTCTCGCCGATGAGCGTCACGACCACGTCCTTGGGCGCGACGGCGCGGACCATGCGGTCGAGCTCGCGCATCGACGGCGACAGCATGATCGGCTCGGCGACGTCGGACCGGCGTTTCATCGTTCCACTCCAGAACCACGTCAAATTGTCGTCGTCAAGCGCGCCCGAGGCGGCGGCCCCCGTGCGTCAGGCGGGGCCCAGCGCCACGATCCGCTCGACGACGTCGCTCACGGACCGCCCCGAGGTGTCGAGCGACGTCGTCGCCTGCTCGTAGAGCGGGGTCCGCGCGGTGAGGAGCTGGCGGAGCTCGTTCATCGCGCGCGGGCGACCGCGCATCGGTCGGACGTCGCCCTGGGCGACGACGCGATCCCAGTGCTCGCGCGGCGTCGCCTTGAGCCAGATGGTGCGCGCGCGGCTCCGGAGCAGGCCCCAAGTCTCGGCGTCGGTGACGATCGAGCCGCCGGTCGCGATCACGACGGGCTTGCCGGCGGCGAGCAGGCGGCGGAGCACGTCGCGCTCCATCTGCCGGTAGTAGGCCTCGCCGTGGATCTCGAAGATCGTCGAGAGGGTCATCTGCGCCTCGCGGACGATCGCCTCGTCGAGCTCGACGAAGGGGACGCCGAGGCGCGCGGCGACCGAGGCGCCGATGGAGCTCTTGCCCGCGCCGCGGAGCCCCACGAGCGCGATCACCGCCCGGCTGCCGCCCGCCGGCTGCGGCCGCGACGCCTGGGCGAGGAGCGCGGCGCCGGTCGTCCCCAGCGCCTCGGCGACGTCCTCGAGGCGCGCCACCGAGATGTTCCCCTCGCCCGCCTCGAGCTGGACCAGGAAGCGCGCGCTCACGCCGGCGAGCTTCGCCAGGGCGCGGAGCGTCAGCGCGCGCTCGGTCCGGAGCGCCCGGACGGCGGCGCCCAGCCCCTCGAGCAGCCGCGCGCGCCGATCGCCCGCGCTCTTCGAAGCGCGGGCACGGGCGCCGCTCGGCCTTGATGCACTATATTGCGTCATCGCGATCCTGAGTGCACTATACTACTTGCCGGCGCCGGTGTCCCGGCGTAGACCATCCGGACGATGGCCGAGACGAACACCCCCACGGAGCCGGTGCGCTTCGAGACGCACCCGGATCGCTACGTCCACTGGAAGCTCGACTTCCCCGCCGAGCACGGCGGCAAGGTCGCCCGCCTCGTCATGGACGTGAAGGAAGACCGCGGCATGCGCCCCGGCTACCCGCTGAAGCTGAACTCGTACGACCTCGGCGTCGACATCGAGCTCGCCGACGCGCTCCAGCGCGTCCGCTTCGAGCACCCCGAGGTGCGCGCGCTCGTCGTCACGAGCGCGAAGGATCGCATCTTCTGCTCGGGCGCGAACATTTACATGCTCGGCAGCTCGACCCACGGCTTCAAGGTGAACTTCTGCAAGTTCACCAACGAGACGCGCCTCTACCTCGAGGAGCTGAGCGCGGAGAGCGGCGTCCCGAGCCTCGCGGCCCTGAACGGCACCGCGTCCGGCGGCGGCTACGAGCTCGCGATCGCGTGCGACGACATCGTCCTCGCCGACGACGGGTCGAGCGCGGTGAGCTTCCCGGAGGCGCCGCTCCTCGCGGTCCTCCCCGGCACCGGCGGCCTCACGCGCCTCGTCGACAAGCGCAAGATCCGCCGCGACCTCGCCGACGCGTTCTCGACGATCGCCGAGGGCGTGCGCGGCAAGCGCTCGGTGGAGTGGGGCCTCGTCGACGAGGCCCCGCCGAAGGCGAAGCTCGACGAGGTCACGAAGCGCCGCGTCGAGGCCCTCGTGGCCCGCTCGACGCGCAAGCCCTTCCCCGCCGTGAAGCTCGGCCCGCTCGAGGCCAAGCGGAGCGCCGACGCGTCCGGAGACAAGCAGACGATCGAGTACCGCTACGTGACCCTCGAGCTGTCGCCGAAGCTCCGGACCGCGCGGCTCACGGTGAAGGCGCCGTCGACGAAGCAGCCCACGACGCCCGAGGAGCTCGCAAAGGCGGGCGCGTCGGCGTGGGCGATCCAGGCGTTCCGCGAGCTCGACGACGCGCTGCTCGAGCTCCGCTTCAACCAGCCGCTCGTCGGCGTCGTGTCGGTCGAGACCGCGGGCGATCCCGAGGGCGTGCTCGCCGTCGACGCGATGCTCGCGAAGCACCAGGGCGACGGCCTCGTCCGCGAGGTCACGCTGCTGATGAAGCGGGTGCTGAAGCGCATGGACCTGACGGCGAAGAGCTTCTTCGCGCTCGTCACGCCGGGCTCCTGCTTCGTCGGCAGCCTCCTCGAGCTCGGGCTCGCGTCCGACCGCATCTACATGAAGGACAGCGACGACGAGGACGTCTCGGTCGCGACCTCGCCGATGAACGCGGGCCTCTTCCCGATGGCCAACGGCCTCTCACGCCTCCAGACCCGCTTCCTCAAGGAGCCCGAGCGCGTGGCCCGCGTCCTCGAGCAGGGCGCGCTCGGCACCCGCGACGCGGACAAGGCCGGGCTCGTGACGTTCGCGCCGGACGATCTCGACTGGGACGACGAGATCCGCATCGCCTTCGAGGAGCGCGCCGCGATGTCGCCCGACGCGATGACCGGCATGGAAGCCTCGCTCCGCTTCGCCGGCCCCGAGACGATGGAGACGAAGATCTTCGGTCGCCTCTCGGCCTGGCAGAACTGGATCTTCCAGCGCCCGAACGCCGTCGGCGAGCGCGGCGCGCTCACGCTCTACGGCAAGCCGGAGCGTCCCGAGTTCAACTGGCAGCGCACCTGAGACCCACGAGAGAAACGCCATGTCCACCGTCGTCAACGACACGAAGATCCCGAACAACGTCGACCTCTCGAGCGACAAGCGCCTGCAGCGCGCGCTCGAGGCGTGGCAGCCGAACTTCCTCTCGTGGTGGAACGAGATGGGCCCGTTCGGCTTCCAGAAGGACGACATCTTCCTCCGCACCGCGATCAGCGTCACGAGCGAGGGCTGGGCGAACTTCGACTACGTGAAGATGCCCGACTACCGCTGGGGGATCTTCCTGGCCGACCCCGTCGCCGACCGGAAGATCGGCTTCGGCGACCACATGGGCGAGCCCGCGTGGAAGGAGGTGCCGGGCGAGCACCGCAACGCGCTCCGCCGCATCATCGTGACCCAGGGCGACACCGAGCCGGCGAGCGTCGAGCAGCAGCGCATGCTCGGCCACTCGTGCCCGAGCGTCTACGACCTCCGGAACCTGTTCCAGGTGAACGTCGAAGAGGGCCGCCACCTCTGGGCGATGGTCTACCTGCTCCACACGTACTTCGGCCGCGACGGCCGCGAGGAGGCCGAGGCGCTCCTCCAGCGCCGCTCGGGCGATCCGGACAAGCCCCGCATCCTCGGCGCGTTCAACGAGCCGTGCACCGACTGGCTGTCGTTCTTCATGTTCACGTTCTTCACCGACCGCGACGGCAAGTTCCAGCTGCTCGCGCTCGCCGAGAGCGCGTTCGATCCGCTCTCCCGCACGACGCGCTTCATGCTCACGGAGGAGGCGCACCACATGTTCGTCGGCGAGACGGGCGTGCTGCGCATCGTCGACCGCACCGCGCAGCAGATGGCCGAGAAGAAGCTCGAGCACGTCGATCAGGTGCGCGCGGCCGGCCTCATCGACCTCCCGACGATGCAGAAGTACCTGAACCTCTGGTACTCGCTCTCGCTCGACCTCTTCGGCGGCGAGATCAGCTCGAACGCGGCGACCTACTTCGCGACCGGCATGAAGGGCCGCGCGAAGGAGGAGCAGTTCGAGGACCACAAGGCGCTCGAGGGCGTCTACGCGATGGACGTCATCAAGGACGGCAAGCTCGCGCGCGAGGACGTCGCGATGCGCAACGCGATGAACGAGGTCCTCCGCGACGCGTACGTCGACGACTGCCAGCGCGGCGTCGACAAGTGGAACCGCACGATCGCGGCGCACGGCATCCCGTTCGAGCTCAAGCTCCCGAGCCGGCGCTTCCACCGCCACATCGGCATCTACTCGGGCGTCCACTTCGATCCCGCCGGCAACCTGCTCACCACGGAGCAGTGGGAGGCGAAGAAGGGCGAGTGGATCCCCTCGGACGCGGACAAGCAGTACGTCCAGAGCCTGATGCAGAAGCCCGTCTTCGATCCGAAGCAGATGGCCAACTGGATCGGCGCGCCGAAGCAGGGCATCAAGGGCCGCGCCGTCGACTTCGAGTACGTCCGCCGCGAAGCGTGAGCGGCGGCGAGCGGAGCGAGCCTCGGGTGACGACTCGAGAAGCGTGAACGGCGGCGAGCGGAGCGAGCCTCCGCTCACCCTTCGTCCACGTCGAGACGTGACCCGCGGCGAGCCTCGGGGCGCCGGCGCGTGGGAACGATGATAAGACATCCCCATGGAGTCGGGGAGCGCGCTCGGGGGCGGTCGGTACGTCGTTCGCGGGAAGCTCGGCGAGGGCGCCCAAGGCGTGACCTACGACGCGGCGACCGCGGACGGCCGCCCCGTCGCGATCAAGCGCTTCGACGTCCGGGGCGCGCGCGGCTGGAAGGACGTCGAGCTCGCGGAGCGCGAGGCGCGCGTCCTGTCGACGCTCGATCACCCGCTCGTGCCTCGCTACGTGGAGCACTTCGAGGAAGACGGCGCGCTCTACCTCGTGATGGAGAAGGTCGAGGGTGAGACGCTCGAGGCGATCCGCCAGCGCTCGGGCCCGCTCCCGGAGGACGAGGTCCGCCGATTCCTCGCTGACGCCGACCGCGCGCTCACGTACCTGCACGGCCGCGCATCGCCGATCGTCCATCGGGACATCAAGCCGCGCAACGTGGTGCGCCGCCCGAACGGCTCGTACGTGCTCGTGGACTTCGGCGCGGTCAGCGAGCTCCTGCTCCGTCGCGGCGGGAGCAGCACCGTGGTCGGCACGCTCGGGTTCATGGCTCCGGAGCAGCTCCAGGGGCGCGCGCTGCCCGCGACGGACATCTACGCCGTGGGCGCGACCGCGCTCGCGGCCCTGACGGGCGCCGAGCCGGAGACCCTCCCCCACCGGGGGCTCCGCGTCGACGTCCACGCGGCCCTCGGCGGTCGCGTGAGCCCGGCGCTGCTGACGTCGCTCGAACAGATGGTCGAGCCCGATCCGGATCGCCGAGCGTCGAGCCTCGCCGGCGCCCTCGACGGGATCCGACGGCAAGGGGCCGAGCTCGCGCCTCCTCGGCACGGCCAGCCCGCGTCGCACCCGCCACACGCGTCGTACCCGCCACACGCGTCGTACCCGCCGGGCGCGCAGGCGCAGGGCGCGGCTCTGCAGGGCGACGCGCGCGAGGACGAGCTCGTGAAGAGCCTGCGCCGGCTCCTCTGGGTGCTCTGGGGGCTCGGCTGGGTCCTCGTCCCCATCGTGCTGGCTCAGCTCCACGTCGCGCGCGCCGTCCCCGCCGTCATGTTCGGCGCGCTCGCGGCGCTCCTCGTCGTGACGTGGCACAAGGGGGCGCTGCTCCGCCTCGCGCTGCGTAGGTGGACGCGTCGCTCGGCGGAGAGCGCGCGGCCGGCCCCCACCGCCGAGGCGCCGCGCCGGCGCGTCGACGCCGACTCCGGGCAGCCGGTGCAGGTGCGCATCCACACGTCCGAGCTCCAGCCGGAGGAGCTCGTCGGGCAGACCGAGCGCACGTCTTCGCACGCGAGAGCTCGGCGAGCGCGCGTGCCGTGACCGGGCGTGACCGCGACGAGCCAGGTCTGGGCGCCGACCGGCGCGCCGGCTGAGCCGCCGGCGGCGCATCGGCCGAGGCCGCGCGGCGATGGAACACGACTCGCAGCACGCCGCGGGCGGAGGAACGTCCAATGGCTGAACATCGCAACCTCTCGGGCATCACGTGGGCCGCGATAGCGCTCGTCGTGATCGGTGCCCTCAACTGGGGCCTCGTCGGGCTCTTCAACTTCAACCTCGTGACGGCGATCTTCGGCGACATGACGACGCTGAGCCGGATCGTCTACATCGTCGTCGCGCTCGCGGGCCTTTACCTCGCGATCGACACGGCCCGGCTCCGCGAGATCGGGCGGCACCGCCCCGTCGCGACCGTTCCCTGACGCCGCGACCCCGGGCCTCGGCGCGCCGAGGCCGCTCTCGCGGAGTGCGCGGCGGCCTCGGCGCCGCCGCGTCGTCTGTTCGCCGTCGACCCTCGAGCGGGCGCGCTGCGCCACCGCCGGAGCTCCCATGCGCCCCCCGTACGTCCTGCCGGCGACGCTCGTGCTCGCCGCGGTCCCTGCCTCACTCGCGTCGTGCACGCGCTCCGCCGCCGAAGCCGTGCCGGCGACCGGCGAGAGCGCCGGCGCGATCACCAGCCGGGAGGCCGAGATCCTCGACTTCCGATTCGACGGCGAGGTCGTCGCCGACGCGGCGACCGACGTACGCGACGCCGTCGTCCGGCAGCTCCTCTACGCCTTCGGAGGCCTCCGGACGTCGAACGACGCCAGCGGCCAGATCGGCAACGTCGTCCTCTCGGACGTCACGGAGTCGCGCGAGGGAGATCGCCGGCGCGTCGTCTACCGCGCGTCGCTGCCCGTCGCCTGGCCGAGGGACGCCGCCCCGCCGGAGAGCTACACGCTCGTCTTGCCGCTAGACGCCGGCGCGCTCGCCGCCTTCGACCAGCGGTACGACGGCCCGTGCGGGAGGAGCGAGCACGGACGGGAGAGCTTCTGGCACGACTTCCGCCCCGCCGCCGCGACGTGCCTGCTCGCCGACGCCGACGTCGTGCGCCCGGTCGCCGTCGTCGGCGAGCACGCGGAGGCGGAGCGCAAGTATCCGGAGTACCGCATGGTCTGGGCCGACGATCGACTCGACGTCGTCGCCCTCTTCACGATCATCGCGGCGAACGAGCCCGACGACTGGGGCTACACCGAAGCGCAGCGCTTCCTCGACGACGCCGCGCGCGGGCTCGTGGACGCCTCCGTGCGGGAGAACCGCGCGACGACCTCGATCCTCCGCGACGCGACGCTCACCGGCAAGGTGATGAACGGGGGCCGCTTGCGAGACGTCCGTGTCGACGCCCTCGTGGTCGAGTCGATCGACGAAGCGGGCGCCGACTTCGACGAGCGCTACGACGCGCTCAGCGAACGCGCGGACCTCGTCCTCTTCAACGGCCACGCCAGGCTGGGCACGAACACCAACGCCCTCGGACGAAAGGGCAAGATCGTTCCGGGCAAGTACCAGCTCATGCTGCTCAACGCGTGCGACACCTTCGCGCTCGTCGACGCGTCGATGACCGATCGCCGGCGCGCGACGAACGGCGCGGCGGCCGATCCGCGAGGGACGAGGTTCCTCGACGTGATCAGCAACGCGCGCCCGGGCTACGCGAGCAACCTCGCGAACGTCGCCGGCGTGGTCTACGGCGCCGCCCTCGGCTCGGACTGGCCCTCGAGCTACGGCGAGATCGTCGCGGCGATGCCCGCCGTCCACGTCGCGGTCGTGTACGGAGAGGAGGACAACACCTTCACGCCGCTGCGCTCGCTGCCGATCGTCTTCGAGGAGCGCTCGCTCGCGCCCCCTCGCCGCGGGAGGCCGTGACGCCTTGCGGCCGTCGGACACGGCCCTAAGATGACCCGCATGGACGAGCCCGAGGTCCACACACCTTCGGCGACGGACGCGGACCCTCCGAGCGGCCCGCCGCTCGGAGAGACGGTAGCGCCTCGCGACTCCGGCAAGGCTCACGACGACAGCGCCGAGAAGCCCCGCAACGACAGCGCCGAGAAGCCCCGCAACGACAGCGCCGAGAAGCCCCGCAACGACAGCGCCGAGAAGCCCCGCAACGACAGCGCCGAGAAGCCCCGCAACGACAGCGTTGAGAAGGAGCACGCCCCGAGCGCCCCGGTGGTGCTGTTCGACGGGCGCTGCAACCTCTGCAACGGCACGATCCAGTTCATCGTCGATCACGAGCGCGCGGCGACGCTCCGCTTCGCGCCCCTCCAATCGGAGGTCGCCCGCGCGGTGCTCGAGGAGGCGTTCGGCCGCGACGAGGCGCGGCGGCTCGTCGGCGGGGCGACGGGCGACGGCGATCCCGACTCGGTGGTGCTCGTCGACGGGGCGCGCGGCTACACCCACTCGACGGCGGGCCTCCGGATCGCCGCGCACCTGCGCGCGCCGTACCGATGGCTCCTGGCGCTCCTCCTCGTGCCGCGGCCCCTGCGCGACCTCGTGTACCGCTGGATCGCGCGAAACCGCTACCGGTGGTTCGGCAAGTCGGAGACGTGCCGCGTCCCGACGCCCGCGCTCCGCGCGCGATTCCTCGCCTGAGGAATCCACCATGGACCGCGCGTTGCACTTCTGGTCGCTCGAGGTGCCGGCCGAGAGGCCGCCGCCCCGGGGCACGGCCACCATGGATGCATCCGCGACGATCCGCAGCGCACGATGGGATGCCCCCTTCTGGGCGTTCCTCCTCGCCGGTCTGCTGCTGGCCGGGGCGTTCGGGTGTTTCGGCGTGGCGATCGCGGCGCAGGCGAGCCCGCCTCCCGACGCCGAGATCCTCACCACGGACCACTGTCCGCCGCCCGCGGAGCTCTGAGACGCCGGACGGTGGCCGGCTCGAATGGAGCCCGGGCGATCCATCCGTGGGCACGAGCTGCATCGGCGTGCGCAGCGCACACCCGGTGCGCGCGACCTCCCGAGACCGCCGATCGAGGCGGCGCGGGCCGCGCGCGCGCGTCGACGCCGCCGCGGGTAGCCGCTCCCGGGTGGGGCGATGACCGTGCGCGCAGCCGCTCCCGGGTGGGGCGATGACCGTACGCGCAGCCGCTCCCGGGTGGGGCGATGACCGTGCGCGCGCCTACGCAGAACGCCGCAGGCAGCGCACGGGCTCGAACTGCCGTGCGCCTTCGGCTAGAACTCCGGCATGACACAGGGTGAAGGCCACGTCAGCGGCGCCGGCCCCGGGGCCGAGATCACGCGGACGGGCGATCCGGACTACGACTTCGGCGGCGCCTGCTTCGACCTCGACAAGCCCGGCGATCGCGAGATCGTCCGCTTCATCCTGTCGCAGGCGCTGTTCGGCGAGGCCACGGGCGTCTACTGCGGCAAGTCGCTCTACGCCGCCGGCTCGCTCGAGGCCGCCCGCTTCTACGTGCGGCAGGCCAAGCAAGAGCTCGCCCACCTGCAGCTCTTCGCCGACATCTTCCGCGCGCTCGACATGAAGCCGGTGCCGGCGCACTGGGTCGTGAAGCTCTTGTCGTCGCACAACAACTACTACCCGCTCAAAGTGCTGATGGAGCACGCCATCGGCGAAGGGATGGTCCTCGACATCTTCAAGGACCTCCTGCTCCAGACGCTCCCCGACTCCGATCCGCGCGTCCCGCTCATCAAGAAGAAGCTCCGCCTCGTCTGCCGCGAGGAGGAGGAGCACATCGCCTGGGGGGAGAAAGAGACGCGGCGCCTCCTCGCGGAGAAGCCCTGGCTGAAGACGCCGTACTTCGGCCTGCTCGAGCTGCAGATGAGCGTCCTGCCGATGCTCGTCCGCGCGTTCGAGAAGCGCGCGGGAAACCACCCCGTGCTCGTCCACCTCCCGGGCTTCCTCGCGCACGTGCAGCGCCGCGTCTACGAGCAGGGCAAGGCGCTGGGCTTCGTCCCCGACACCCGCCCCGGTGCCGCCAAGCGCGCCGCGGCGATGAGCTTCGGGCTCGCCGTCTTCGCGCGGAGCCAGTTCGCGCGCAGCGAGTCGAAGCTCGAGAAGATCTACATCGAGGAGCTCGGCCTCGGTTGAGCCGCGACGCGCCCGCTCCGCTGAGACGCGACGCGCCCGCCTCCGCTGAGACGCGACGCGCCCGCCTCCGCTGAGACGCGACGCGCCCGCCTCCGCTGAGACGCGACGCGGGGCGGACCGCGAGCGTCAGTGCGTCGAGCCCATGACCAGGACGCAGCGATGCTCCTGGCAGGCGGCCGTCTTGTTCATGCACGGATCGGCGAAGCAGGTCACGTTGCCCGCGCCACGGCACCGCGGCTGCGGCTCGTCCTTCCCGAACACGCGGCAGACACACGGCGCGTCCTGGCAGTAGGACGACCACGTCTGGCAGTCGGCGTCCGCGGTGCACGCCGCCCCCACCGGGGGGCCCTCGCTCGCGCGCTCGGCCACGCTACCGCTCGGCCCCGCGCTCGCGCTCGACCCCGGGGCGAGCGCGGCGCCCGCCTCGGCGGCGCGCTCGTACGGCGCGTCCTTGGCCGGGCTGGCCGTGTTGCACGCGGCCGCCGCGATGACGGCGACGGCGGCGACGATTCTTCGTGGAGCCGAGGGGGATCGAACCCCTGACCTCATCCATGCCATGGATGCGCTCTCCCAGCTGAGCTACGGCCCCGAAAGGTGGAGGGTGTTTACTTCGCCTCGAAGCAGCTGTCCAGCATCGCTATGCGTTCAGTTTGATCCCGAGCCGCCGCATCATCTTTTGTAGGCCGAAACGCGAGACGCCGAGGACCTCGGCGGCCCGTGTCTGGTTGCCGCTGGTCTTCTGGAGCGCATCCCGGACCAGCTGAGCTTCGAGGGCGTCGACCCGGGCCTTGAGCCCGAGGCCGGCGTCCCGGGCGGCCGCGGGCCCGCCGCGCGCGACCTCCTCGGAGAGCTCGCCGGCGTCGATCCGGTCGTCGGCGAGCACCAGCGCGCGGCGGATCTCGTTCTCGAGCTGCCGGACGTTGCCCGGCCACGGGAAGACCGCGAGGCGATCCATCGCCGCGCGCGTGACCTTCACCTTGCGACCCTCCGCGTACTTGTCGACGAAGCGGCTCACGAGCAGCGGGATGTCTTCACGCCGCTCGCGCAGCGGCGGCACGCGGATCCCGACGACGTTGAGCCGGTAAAAGAGGTCCTCGCGGAACGTCCCCGCCGCCACCATCGCCTCGAGGTCGCGGTGCGTCGCGCCGATGATCCGGACGTCGACCGTGCGCGAGCGCTCGCCGCCGACGGGCCGCACCTCGCCGTTCTGCAGGACGCGGAGGAGCTTCGTCTGCATCGAGAGCGGCATCTCGCCGATCTCGTCGAGGAAGAGCGTCCCGCCGTCGGCGACGTCGAAGAGCCCGGCGCGCGTCGCCGAGGCGCCGGTGAAGGCCCCGCGCACGTGGCCGAAGAGCGTCGACTCGAGCAGCGTCTCGGGGACCGACGCGCAGTTCTCGCTCACGAACGCGCGCGACCCGCGCGGGCCGTTGGCGTGGATGGCGCGCGCGACCAGCTCTTTGCCGGTGCCCGACTCGCCCGAGAGCAGGACGGGCACCTCGCTCGTGGTCACCCGATCGACGAGCTTGAGCATCGCGCGCATCGGCTCGCTCCGCCCGGCGATCTCGTCGTAGCGGAAGCGCGTCTCGGCGCCGGCGCTGGCGAGCTCCGCGCGCACGCTGGCGAGCTCCGCCTCGCGCGCCCCGAGCTCGGCCGCGAGGCGCGCGTTGGCGCGCTCGGCCCGGCGCACGGCGCGGCGGAGGAGGGCTTGATCTCGCGCGTCGGCGATCGCGAGGGCGGCCTGGCTCGCGACGAGCCGCACCCACGCGAGCTCGCCCGGGCCGAACGCGCCGCGGCGCACGCGATCGTCGAGGTAGACGACGCCGAGCACGTCGCCGCGCGCCACCAGCGGCACCGCGAGGACGCTCCGGAGGCCGAGCGCGTGGACCGACGCGTGGAGATCGCCCACCTGCGCGAAGGCGTCGGTCGCGCAGATCGCCTCGCGCTCGGACATCGCGCGCCGCGCGAGGCTCGTCGAGAGCTCGAGCTGCTCGCCGCCGAGGTCCTGCCGCGCGAGGTTCCGCGCCGCCCGGGGGACGAGCCTCCCGTCGGGCGCGCGGAGGAGCAGCAGGCCGCGCTCCACGCCGGTCCAGAGCACCATCGTGTCGACGACCTGCTCGAGCAGCGGCCGCAGCCGGTCCCGGGACGAGAGAGCCCGCACGATCGCCTCGAGCTCGCCGACCTGCGCGGCCCCGAGCGCCGAGCGCGCGTCGTCGTCCGCGACGCCGTCGAGCCACCCGACCGCGCCGAGCGACGCGCGGTGCTCGACCGGCGCGCCTTCGCGGAGCGTCGTCGCGAGCGCGCGGCGCGCGCCTTCGATCCGCCGCGCCGCCTCGCCGTCGCCCAGGGCCCGCGCGAGGCGCGCGGCGGACGCGAGCGCGGGTCCGCGCGAGCCGACGGGCGCCGGGAGATCGAGCGACGCGACGAGCTCGGCGAGGACGCGCGGCGAAGGCGGAGACGCCGCGGCGCGGGCCCCCCACCACTCCCAGCGCGCGGTCGCGGAGAGCGACGAGGCGCGCTCGTCGGCCGCCCCCACCGAGAGCGACGGCGCGGCGTCCCGCGCCCAGACGAGCACGCGCGCGGCGGCGCGGATCCGGTCCTCGTCCGTGCTCCCGTCGAGCTCGGCGGCCGCGGCGAGCGCCTCGTCGCGCGCGCGCGGATCGCCGGGTGCGCGCGGCTCGACGCGCGCCCAGCGCGCGAACGCCGCCGCGCGCGCGTCGTTCGAGGCGAGCGCGTGGCGCCGCGCCTCGTCGGAGGCGAGATCGGCCTCGTGGACCGCGCCGACGAGCGCGAAGGCCGCCGCGCGCGACGGGTGCGCGCGCGCCGCGAGCGCGGGCCGCCCGAGCCGCTCCACAGGGGGCGCCGCGCGCGACCGCGGCTGAGCGCGGACGCCGCCCGGCCGGCGTCGACGCGCCGGCCGCCGCGAGCCGTGAGGTAGGTCGCTATCCTCGACCACGGCGCCGGCGCGCGTCGCGAGCTCGACCGCGCGGCCAGGAACGCGTCCGGGCTTTCCGCGTGCGCGGCCGCGCGCGCGTGCTCGAGCATCCGCGCGTCCTCGAGGCGCGCGACGGCGAACCGCCGTCCGCCGACGACGCGGCGTGGCCGAGCGCGGCGAGGCCGTGGGGTTCGCGGCGAGGCCCGCGATCGTGCTTCGCCGCGCGCGTAGGCCACCAGCGCGCGGACCTCACGGCGGCCCCGCGCCCGCCGCGCCGTCGATCTCCCGCTCCGCGCGCGGTCGCCAGCGTCCCACGCGAGGCGGCCAGGCACCGCGCGCGCAGCGTCGCAGACGGCCGGCGCGGTCGACTGACCGGCACGCGCGCCGCCTCGCTCTCTGCCAGCGCGGCGTCACCGCGGCGCCCGGCAGACGTCGGCGCGGGCAGATCCTTCGTCGTCGTCGCCGGCGATCCGCGAGCGCCGCGAACGCCCGCCCGACCTCGCCGCGACGGATGAGCGCGCCGGCCAGATCGACCGCGAGCGTCGCGGGGGCCGCGCCGCGCGAGAGCTCCTCCTCGGTCCGCTCGAGCACGCCGGCGTCGGGGCGCGCCGCCGCGAGCGCGCGCGTGACCTCGACCCAGCGCGCGGGCGCGTCCGGAGCGCCAGGCCGCGGCGAGGCCACGCTCGGCGGCGCCGGAGCGCGCGCCGCCGTCAGGTCATCGAGCGTCCACGCCTCCGGCGGCGCGATCGCCGCGAGCGCGAGCAGGCGCGCCGCGAGCGCGCCCTCGCCTTCGGCGGGCGCCGGCCACGCCGCCGCGGCCGGACCGACCAGCGCCACGATCCAGCGCGCCGTCGCGAGGGTGTCGAGCGGCGGGATCTCGGCGCCGGAGGCGGCGGGAGGCGGCGGGACCACCGCGAGCGCCTCCTCGAGCCAGGCGCGCGCAGGTCCGTCGATCGCGGCCGCCGGTCTCGCGCCCCGCGCGATGCGCGGCGCGCGCACGGCGACGTATGCCCGGCGAACGCGCGCGCGACGATCCTCGAGCGTCTCCTCGAGATCGACCTCGAGCGCGAGCGCGCGCGCTGCCCTGTCGGCGATCCACGCCGCGGACGGACGCGCGCCGGGCGCGCGCGCGACGAGCGCCGCGGACCACGCGGCGATGTCGCGCCCGCCGTCGCCGACGGCGCCGAGCGCCTCCGCGACGGTCGCGCCGTCGAGCTCGGGCGCGCGAGCGAGCGAAGGCACCAGGATCTCCGCGAGGACGAGGCCGAGCGCGTAGAGGTCCGCGGCCGGGCCGGGCGCGTCTCCCGCGCGGAGCTCGGGCGCGAGGTAGCGAGGCGTCCCGCCCTCGAGCGATCCCTGCGCGAGATCGGTCGCGAGATCCAGATCGACCAGCGTGGCGCCGCGATCGGACGCGCGGTCCACAGACGGCGGCTTCGGCGCGAGCAGGATGTTCGCCGGCTTCACGTCACCGTGGCGAACGCCTCCGCGGTGCAGCTCGTCGAGCCCGCGCCCCACTCCGTGCGCGACGATCGCGGCCAGCGTCCGGCGCGCCTGGTCGCTGCCCGGTCGCGCGAGGCGCGCGTCGAGCGCGTCGCCGTCGACCCACGTGGTCGCCATCCACGACGCGCCCGCCGCGAGCACGCCGCCCGGCCACGTGAGCTCGCGGTCGAGCCGGCCGGCCTCGAGCAGGGCCGGCCCCCACCGTCGCTGCGCGCGCGCCAGGACGAACGCCTCACGGCCCACCCCGTCGCCCGTCCGCGCGACCTTGAACGCGCCCGAGGTCCCGTCGGAGCGCGCGGCGCGGAAGACGATGCCCCCCGCGCCTTCGCCTCGCTTGGCCTCGAGCGTCCAGTCTCCGACGCGCGGCGCCGGTGTCAACTCTGGTGCCGATGAGGCCGAGCGAACGCGCACCCGGATATCAAAGCGCTTCTTGGCGTGCCGTCAACTATGGTTGCTCCTTCCCGCCGGGACCGCCGCCGTAGCTCCCAGGCGGCCCCCACTGCCCGTAGCTCCCGGGCGCGGGGGGCGGGCTCGCCGGGCCGCCGTGGCCGGGAGGCGGCGCGTACGGGCCGGGCGGCGCGGCGGGGATGGGCGCGGTGCCGGAGAGCCGCATGTAGACGATGGCGCGCGCGAGGAGCATGACCGGGACCGCGGCGAAGATGCCGAGGCAGCACGCGGCCATGCCCAGCAGGATCACGCCGACCTCGACGAGCATCAGCGCGAACAGGTGGCCCTTGTGCCCCCGCGTCGCCCCCCAGCTCGCCTGGAGCGACGCGACGGCCCCCAGGTTCTGGTCGATGACGTAGAACGGCGCGATCGACAGGCCGAGCGCGACGATCACCCCGGGCACGAGGAAGAGGAACGCCGGCAGCACGACGAGCGGGCTGACGACCTTCGCCGCCACGAGCGCCACGGCGACCACGAAGACGAGCGAGGCGAGCGCCGTGGCGACCGTCCTGAGCAACGACATGCCGACGAAGGCGACGAAGCGCGCGCCGGCGGCGAAGAAGTCCCCGAACGACGCGTCGTTCGTGCGCAGCGCGCGCATCGCGGCGCGGGTGAAGCCCGCCGTGAGGAACTCGGCCACGAGCCAGCCCACCACGGAGAGCGGGAGGTGCAGCGCGTAGTACGCGGGCGTCCCCTCCTCGAGCGTTCCCGCGAGCGCGGCCATCGGCGCGACCTGCCCCGGCGTCGCGCCGATGAGCGTCGCGACGAGGTAGCCGAAGGTCAGCGGGGCCCAGTGCGCCTTGTACGCGTGCCAGCCGCCGCTGACGACCTCGCCGACGGACCACGGCTGAGGCTCTCCCCCGACGGGGACGCTCGGGCTCTCGGCAGCCTCGGCGCCAGGCGCCGCGTACGGGTTGTAGTCGCTCACGAGAGAGCTGCTCTGCGCTCGGTCCCGCTCAGAACTTGATGCCGTTCTCGGCGCGGTGCTTCCACCACTTGTACGCGAGGTACGCCGCGGGGACCGCCGCGACCGCTCCAGCGAACGGCGCCACGAGCACGCCCGCCGCGACCGCGCCGGCCGTCGTCGCTCCCGCCACGAGCCCCTTCTTGCGCGACTCCTCCAACACCTGCGAACGCGTCCTGCTCATGGCGGAGAGCGTAGACATGCGCCGCCCAGCCCGCAACACGCGCGAGGTCAGCCGTCCGGCCCGCCGACGAGCGTCGCCGCCGAGAGCGGCGCGGCTCTCGAGATGCCGAGCTCCCGCCCGGCGTCCTGGCCCTCGCTCGCGCCGAGCTCACCGGGAACGTCAGCGTCGAGCCTGGTCGAGCCCCCAGGTCGCCAGGACATCGAGCTCCGGAGCAAGCGTCGCCGTCGAAGCGTGGCACAGGCTCGACGCGCGCGGCGTCGGCGCGGAGCCTCGCGGCCGGAGACGCGGGGACGTGGTCGCGTCGATGGGACGCTCACGGCGCCATGCAGTGCCCGGCGACGCAGTTGGCGGACGCGCAGTCGGCGGCGCTCGCGCAGTGCTGGCCGTCACTGCACTTCGCCGCGCAGGTCCCGCCACAATCGACGTCGGTCTCGTCGCCGTTCTTCACGGAGTCGCTGCACGTCGGCGCGAGGCAGGTCTGCGCCTCCTCGTCGCAGACGCCGCTGTCGCACTCGCCGGACCACGTGCACCGCTTGCCGGGCTCGCACGGGCACGAGGAGCCGCAGTCGACGTCGCTCTCGCTGCCGTTCTGCACGCCGTCCGAGCACGTGGGGCTCAGGCACTTGCCCGCCGCCGCGTCGCAGACCGCGCTCCAGCAATCGTCGCCGACGAGGCACCCCTGGCCGTCCTGGCATTTCGCGTCGCACGGACCGCCGCAGTCGATGTCGGTCTCACCGCTGTCCTTGGCGTAGTTGAAGCAGCCCGGAGCCCGGCAGCGGCGGGTCGTGTCTCCCCACTGGGGGGCGGAGCAGATGTTGGTCTCGCAGTGCGTGTCGAGGTTGCAAAGCTTGCCCTCGACGCACTTCGTGCTGCAGCTCCCGCCGCAATCGAGATCCGTCTCGTCGCCGTTCAGGACCTCGTCATCACACGCGGGCGCCGCGCATTTGCCGGAGGCCTCACACACGCCGCTCAGGCAGTCGGCGCCCATCTGGCACGCCTTGCTCGCGGCGCACGGGACGCACATGCCGCCGCAATCGACGTCGCTCTCGTAGGCGTTCTTCAGCCCGTCGCTGCACGTCGGGGGGATGCACTTCGCGTGAGCGCCGCACAGACCGGAGGCGCAGTCGGAGCCGGCTCCGCACGTCATCTTCAGACCGCACGGCTCGCAGCTCCCGCCGCAATCGACGTCCGTCTCGTCGCCGTTCTTGCGCGCGTCGTCGCACGCCGGGGCCCGGCAGTACCCGCCGATGCACGCGCCGTTCTCACAATCGACGTCGAAGCGGCATGTCTTGCCGTCGCCGCACGCGCTGCAGCTCCCGCCGCAGTCCACGTCGGTCTCGGAGCCGGACTTCTTGCCGTCGGTGCACGACTCGACCGCGGCGCCGGCGTCCGCCTCGGGCACGAGCGCGACCTCGGGCGTCGGATCGTCGGCGCAGCCGACCGCCAGCAGCGGAGCGAGGGCCACCGCCAAGAGCAGCCCGCGGAGCCCACCTGCGTACTCGGAACGTCTCGCCAACCTGCTCGTCATGGCTCAAGCCCTCCCATCCGGCCGGCGCGCGGGCGGATGGAATGATGGTGTTCTCGGAAGATCGATTCGAGGATCGACGGCGCCCTGCCCCGTCCTCTCGCCCTCGCCGGCTCGACGATCGCTCTCGTGCTCACTTGATCGGCGCGTAGCTGTTGATGGGCCGGAGCCCGGTCCCGGCGACGTAGCCGTAGCTCGAAGCCAGGCCCGTCCCCCAGACCGTGATCGCGAACGGTCCGTCGCTGGACGCTTCCTGCCGGCCGTACCCGCACTTCTTTTCGCCGACCGCACGCTCGACGTAGCCCTCGGTCAGCTTCACCCACGCGTACTCGAACTCGCCGTCCTGCCCGTCGAGCGGCAAGAACGAGGTGACGTCGCCCGTGCAGTCGAGCGTGACGGGCTTGAACTGGCCGTGCACCTTCTTGCGCACGACGGTGAGCGACGTGTCGGGGTACGTGTAGTCCGTGAAGAACACGCAACGATCGACGAACTGATCGGCCGGCGGGATGTTCACGAAGTCCGGATCCCCCGTCGTCAGCTGCCCCGTCCCGTTCCCGTACCCCGAGCCAGTCATGTAGACCGCCGCGTAGATCGGGTGCTCCTTGTCCTGGGACTTCACGACGAAGACCTGGTCGGTGAAGAAGTGGACCGACTCACCGGCGGAGAGCGTCTCCGGCGCGCCGTTCGGCCGCGACGGCGCGTACTCGAGCACGGTGCCGTCGACCGCGCCCAGGAGCGTGTAGGGCACGTTCTCGCGGAAGTCGCTGTCGAAGGTCTGGATGCGCGAGCGGAACGGGACGACGGCGTAGCGCGAGCCCCACTGCGCCACCGCGGGGATCTGCTGGCCGAGGACGTCGGCGGCCGTCGCCGCGAGGAACGTCGCCGAAGAGCCGCCGAAGAGCGCGATCGGCTTGCTGGCCGAGATCGGCGAGCCGGTGAGGTTCACGCGCGGCTGCATGATCTGGAGGACCTGCCCGCGCGCCAGGCGGTAGGTCTGCGGCTGCCCCGCGTACGCGGGGGCGGTCTCGGGCGAGGCGCCGATGTCCGCGTTCGGCGTGATCGTCACGTCGGTCGCGTCCTCCGCCGCGACGATCTGCAGCCAGCGGTGGTTCGGGACCTGCACCCAGAAATCGAAGGGGAAGTCGAACGGGCTGACGGCGATGTACTCCTTCTCCCAGGCGGACACCGGGAAGAGGAGCGTCGCGGTCGGGTACTTGCCGATCTCGCCGCCGTACGGGTAGCTCGCGTACGC
>JAHBWA010000127.1 GCA_019637195.1 Labilithrix sp.
CCTCCGAGGTTGGCGCCGGCGGCGTGCACGTGCCCAGTGAAGTCGGACGCGATTCCTGGGCGGTCGGGGCCGACGGCGGTGACGACGAGCTCGAGCGACATTGATTCCTCCGGAGCTCACCATGGTACACTCGGCCGAGAGGAGAGGGGCGCTTGGACGAACTTCGCTGGCCGCAGGCTCGGGGCGTGGATGGGGTGGAGAGGGGACGCCCGCGGCAGACGCGACGCGCCCGCCGCATCGCCGCCGTCGCGGCGATCGGCCTCACGCCGGTCCTCGCGCTCGGGTGGGCCGGCTGCGCGGGCGACGATGAAGACAGCCTCGGCGGCCCGATCTACGTCGATCCAGGCGGGACCTACGGCGCGGAGGTCACGGTCTCGATCGTCGGCCGCGGCCGCGTCACCACGAGCGTCCCCGGCCTCGACTGCCCCGGCAACTGCTTCGCCAAGCACATCTTCGCGAGCGCGACGGCCGACGGCGCGGCGGGCGCGCTGTCACTCAAGGCCACGCCGACGCCCGGCCTGAAGTTCAAGGGCTGGTCGTTCAGCACCGAGCCCGTCGGCACGCGCGGCCGTGGCCCCGCGAGCTGCAACCCGATCCTCCGCCCTGCCGTCGATCCCGGCGTCGACGCGAACGCGCTCGAGATCGAGCTGCCCTACGGGGAGACGGCCGGCGTCGTGCCCGCGGGACAGGAAGGCGCTTGCGTCGACTTCGCCAAGGTGCCGGTCGTCTACAACGTCACCGCGACGTTCGAGACCGATCCGCCGACCGAGATCGACGCCGGGCCGGACGGCAGCACGGGCGGCGAGATCGTCTACAGCGCGCCCGCGGTGGGCGCCGTCGGGCGAGACGTCGGCATCACCCAGGGCGGCTACCTCTACTGGCACTTCACGTCGGGCTCCCAGAGCGGCGTCGCGTACGGATCGACCCCGCGCGGGATCGCCCCGCAGACCGCGCAGACGATCGTCCCGCCGGGCTCGCCGATCAGCGTCTTCGAGGTCGACGCCTACGGGGTCGCTTACCAAACGGCCAGCGGCGCCATCAACGTCATCCCCTACGGGACGACGTCGCCGGCGGCCATGGGTGGGACGCCTCCGACGTGCTCGGCGCTCGCGGTGGACACGAGCTACAACGTGTACTGTCGCACGACGTCCACGATCGTGCAGTGGCTCTCCCCGAGCTACACGACGGGGACGGTGCTCTACACGGGCGTCCCGAGCGGCACCGATCTCCACGTCGAGTCGGCCTCTGGCTCGCTGTACTTCTCCGGCTCGAGCTCCATCCTCTCGCTCCCGATCCTGGGCGCCGACGGCTCGCCGGCGGTCCCCACGACGATCGTGAGCGGCGCGGCCGGCGCCACCAACCTCGAGGCGAACAGCTCGCGCTTCTTCTGGCTCCAGTCGGGCGGCTACGTCTACGCGTCGTCGAGCAAGACCGCCGGGACGTCGTCCTCGGACACCGAGGTGCCCCCATCGACGCTCTTCCGCCACCTCGCAGAGGACAAGAACACCTCGTCCTTCTTCTGGGTCGCGAGCTCCACGGCCGTCTACCACGCGTACTATTTCGGCGGCACGGGCCCTGGCGAGACGGAGCCTTTCCGGACCGGCCTCAGCGGCGTCGCCGGGATGACCGCCGACAGCAGCTACGTGTACACGTCGCACAGCGACGGCTCGATCCGGCGCATGAGCCTCTCCGGCTTCTGACGGACGAGCGGCGAGCCGCGACGCGACTCACCGCGCTCGCCGGGCGCGGCGCTCACTGCGCGGGGCGTGTCGTCGCGTTCGGGGTCTGCTTGTCCCGGCAGACGACGTGCTGCTTCGACGTGAGGCCGCCGCTCGTCCCGCCGCTGGTTCCGCTCGAGCCGGCGCCCACGAGGAGCCGGCAGTCCTTGTCCGACTCGCAGCCCATGTAGAGGCACTGGCCGCCGACGCACGAGAAGAACGAGTAGCTCTTGGGGCTCCCGCACTCGAGATCCGTCTGGCAGGGGACGATGCACTTGCCGTCGGTCCCGCACGTCGCCTCGACGTTGCGCGTCGCGGCGATGCACTCGCGGGTCGTCTGGCAGCCGCCCTCGACGCACTTGTTCTGCAGGCAGCGCTCGAAGCCGGGGCAGTCGCCGTCGCCCTGACACGGCGCCTGGCACTTGCCGCTGACGCACGCGAGATCGCTGCTCGAGCCCCCGCAGTCGTCGTCGCTCGCGCACTCGGCGCACTTGCCGCCGAGGCACTTCGAGCCGCTGCCGTTCGCCGCGCACGACTGGTCGGTCGTGCACTTCACCACGCACCGGCCGTTCTCGCAGTCGCGGGTGTTCGAATCGCAGACGCAGAGCGCCTCGTACTGCTCGCACGCCGCGGGGCTGCCGCCGCGCCCGGCCTCGAAGTCGTCGCAGCTCTGCTTCAGGCTCTCGCAACCCGCCGGGGGTGTGTCGCAGCAGTCGCTCGCCTGCTGGCACTCGGTGATCGCGCACTCCTTGCCGGTCTGCGCCACGTTGAAGACCCCGACGACGCACACGCCGCCGCCGGCCATGTTCCCGCTCGGCATGCACGCGAGGCTCGCCGCGCAGTCGTTCGTCGTCTGGCACGCCTCCCCCTTGCGCGCGAGCCGCGCCGGGACGCCCTCGGTGGGGTCGTCGTCGCCGCACCCGCTGCTGACCGAAGCAAGGGCCAGCGCCCCACCGACCACCACCGTCGTCGCAATCCAAGCAGCCTTGAAGCTCATCGTCCGCCCTCCAAGGGCCTGTCCGGTGGCCCCTGCGCCGCGCGACGACACACGTCACGCGCCCGCGCTGAGCGTATCGACGCCGCGCTCGTGGGGCAACAAGCCCAAGCAGGCGCCGGTAGGTCCCGCCGATCCGCGGTATGCTCGCCGGCGCGATGCCCGTCTCGACCGCCCACGCGAAGGATCCCGCCGTCGCCGGACCGCTCGGCGGGCTGGCGCTCTCGGCGGTGCGCGCGGCGACGCCGATGATGATCGTGCGCGCGGTGCGCTGGTACCGCGACCTCGCGCGGCTCGGCATCCACCTGCCCTTCTTCCTGGTGCACGATTTCGGGCTCCTCTACGCGGCTCCGAAGGAGCAGCTCGAGATCGGCGCTCGCCCGGGGCTCGACGGCGTCGCCTCGCGGATCCCGCGCTCGGCCGAGCTGCTCGCCGGCTACCGCTCCGTCCTCGGCGAGGTGGCGCAGAGCGAGGCGAGCGCGCGCGCCCGCAGCATGCGCCTCAGCGACGATCTCGTCGTCGTCGTGCTCGCCCGCGTGCTCGGCTCCCTCGTGCAACGCGCCAACGTCAAGCCCCCGTACCCGGCGTCCCTCCCGCTCGATCCCGAGATGGTGCGCGATCTCGATCCGCAGCTCGCCTCCCTGTTCGGGGCCGTCCCGCGCAATTTCGAGATGACGATGCTCGACGGCCTGGCGCGCTCGCGGCTGCACGTCCTCACGCTCGCCGACGCGCTCGACCTCGACACGCTGCGCCTCCTCGGGATGCTCGGCCCGGAGTCGACGGCCGCCGGCGCGCTCGCGCACGTCGACCTGCTCGCCGCGATCTCGAGCCCGGCCGCCAACGACATCGTCAACTTCTCGCTCGAGCTGCTCCCGAGCGTGCTCGAGACGCGCCGCGCGAAGGCGACCGGCACGCACGCCGTCCACGGCTACGCCGGCATCGGCAACAAGGGATCGCTCGACTCGCTCGTGCTCACCGAGCTCGCCTGGGACGAGAGCGAGTTCGCGCGGCGGATGATCGAGAACGAGGTCCTCTACTACACGCGCGAGCAGGCCCCCGACGAGGCGCGCCGCCTCCACTACCTCCTCATCGACGCCTCCGCGTCGATGCGCGGCGATCGTCAGGTGTTCGCGCGAGGGCTGTCGATCGCGCTCGGCAAGAAGCTCCAGCTCGCCGGAGAGGAGGTCTGGATGCGCTTTTTCGACTCGCGCCTCTACGACGTCCAGCGATCGCGGCCGGGTCAGCTCCCGGCGGCATACATCCTCGGCTTCAAGGGCGAGCGCGGGCGCAACCCGGCGCGCGTCTTCGCCCAGCTCGCTACCGAGCTCGCGCTGCTCCGCGCGCGCGATCAGCGCGATCCCGTCGTCCACCTCATCACGCACGCCGCGCTCCACGTGCCGAGGCAGCTCGTCCAGGAGGTCCGGCGTCAGGCGCACCTCTTCGGCGTGTTCATCCTGCCGAGCGGCGGGGAGCTCGACCTCGAGTACCTCGATCTGCTCGAGGGGCACGCCGTCGTCGACCACGCGACGCTCACCGAGAAGAACGCGCGGGCGGCGGCCGCGACCAAGATCGTCGACGCCGCCGCCGAGCTGAACGACCGCGTTCCGCCGTCGCTCGCGCCCCGCAGCATGCGCCCGAACGACGGCGACGCGCCGCCGTCGCTCCGCCCGCCGCGGGCGTCGATGCCGCCGTCCGCCCCGCGCTGACCGCGGCGGTCAGCGGCGATCGCGCTTTTTGCCGCGTCCACGCGTGCCGTGGCGGATGATCGTCGGATCGCGCGGCGGGCCCTTGCTCTCTTCGACCAGCGCCTTGATGCGCTTCATCTCCTCGCCGAACGCCTTCTTCATCTGCGTGTCGTCGATGTTCGCGAGGATCGCCTCGCGGAGCTCGGGGACCTTCGCCTTCTCGGCCCAGAGGGCGTACCGCTCGAACATCGGCGCGGCGAAGCGCCGCGCAACCGCCTTCGGCGCGGAGCCGAGCGCCTCGACGAGCGCCTTGTGGCCGGGGTAGCGGAACGCCGAGCGCGGCGCCTCGTGCGCGAGGTCGTACGCGGCCTGGAGCAGGCGGATCGGGGGCTCGTGATCGTCGACCGCGAACGTCTCGAGCCAGGCCGGGTCGGCGAGCGCGCGGATGACCGCGGTCGCGTGGAAGTACCGATCCATCCAGGGCTCGACCCGCGCGACGAGCTCGCCCTTCATCGCGCCGCCGAGCGACGCGAGCGCGAGGGGAACGGCGTCACGCACGCGGAAGCGCACGTCGTCGGCCCTCTCTTCGAGGAGCGCGAGCGCGCGATCGCGCACGGCGCGCTCCTTCGCGCCCGCCGCGCGCGCGCCGATCGCGAGGACGCCGCACATGCTGACGAACTCCTTGCCCGACGCGCCGCGCGCCTCGTCCGGCGGGAGGTTCGCCATCGCGTAGGCGAGCTCGTCGCTCCGCGCGCCGAGCCGCGCGCACTCGAACGCGAACGCGAGCCCGAGGTTCAGGTTCACGCGCGGGCCGGGCAGCCCCGACTGGAGCTCGAGCTGGCGGTAGAGATCCGCGCTCTTGCCCGCGATCGCTCGGTCCAGCGCGGCGGCGAGCTCCGCGCTCCTCAGCCCCTCGGCCTTCGTCATGCGAGGAGCACGTCTATCACAGGAGATCCGGCGGCAGCCCCTGCTGGATTCGAACCAGCGACCGAGTCATTAGAAATAACTTGCTCTATCCAGCTGAGCTAAGGGGCCTCGAGCGACGCGCTCGCGGCGCGACGTCCGGGGAAACATACCGCGAGCCATAGGCCCTTCCAACCCCCGCGGGCGCGCCGCGCGTCAGCTCCCGCGGCGCTCTCGGGAGCGGAGGAAGGCCTCGAGCATCGCGTCGATGCGGCGGTCGAACGCCTCGTCGAGGTCGGGCGTCGCCTTGCGACCGAGCGCGCCGGCGAACGCCCGGTGACCGAAGGTCCACATGACGGTGAGCGCGAACGACGCCATCAGCACGAACTCGAGGTCCTCGCGCGGCGCCGTCGAGCGGCCCTCGAGGGCGTCGGCGAGGAGCCGGAGGCCCTGCATCCGGTGCGGGAAGAAGTCGTCCGCCGCCACCCGGCCGCTGAGCAGCGCCCAGGTCACGAGGCGCACCGTCGCCGGATCCGCCGCCGCCTCGGCGATCGCCCGCCTGTGCGCGCCGAGCAGCGCCTTCGGGTCCGCGTCCTCGGAGACGAGGCCGATCACGATGGGCACGAGCTTGTCGCGGAGCTGGTGTACGCGGCGCTCGAGCGTCGCCTCGACGAGCGCCGCGTAGGTGCCGAAATAGTGGGTGACGAGCGCGTGACTCACGCCCGCCTCGCGCGCGACGTCCTTCAGGCCGACCACGTCGGGCAGCTGCGTGGCGAAGACGCGCTCGGCCGCCGCGAGGATCAGCGCGCGCGCCTCCTCCGGCGAGCGGCGCGCGCGCTTCCCGTCCGGCGTCGAGGCGCGCGCGTCCACCTTGGCGGGCCTCGCCCTCGTGCTCGCCCCGCGTGGCTCCGACTTCCGGCCCGGCATGGCCGCCGAAGCTACTGCACTATTGTCACACTTGACAATGTTCCGGGCGCCACTATTGTCATCAATGACAATAAAGGAGCCGCCATGACCATGCTCGCCCACTCGCTGCCGCCCGCCGTGCCCTCCGTCGTCGACCGCGCGCGCACCGCCTTCGGGGCGCTCCTCGTCCTCGCCCGCGACCACGGCCGCCTCGATCAGGTGCTCGTCATGACGCAGGCGATCAACGCGGGCACGGTCGCGCGCGCCGTCCAGCGCTTCAGCGAGACGGACGAGGGGCGCCGCCTCTTCGCGGAGCGCCCGCGCATCGATCGCGCGCACGTCGACTTCGACGCGCTGCGACGCCTCCCGGACGGCACGCTCGGGCGAGAGTACACGCGGTTCCTCGACGACAACGGGATCTCACCGGACGCCTTCGAGGAGCTGCCTGCGGTCGGCGACGAGCGCGCCGCGCTGATCATGCTGCGCATGCGCCAGACCCACGACCTCTGGCACGTCCTCACCGGCTACGCGCCCGACGTGCGCGGCGAGCTGCTCCTCCAGGCCTTCATGTACGCGCAGGTCCGGATCCCGAGCGCGCTCGTCCTCGTCGCGTTCGGCACGCTGCGCTGGATGAAGCTCGAGCGAGCGTACTTCGCCGCGCTCCGGCGAGCGTACCGGCGCGGGCTCGCGGCGAGCTTCCTCCCGACGTTCCGCTGGGAGGAGCACTGGGAGACGCCGGTGGACGACCTCCGAGAGAGGCTCGCCTGCCCCGCGTGACGCCCGCTCCTCTCAGCGCTGGGGGCTCAGCGCTGGGGGCTGCAGCTCGCGCCGCAGACGCGGACCGGACATCGGTGGCTACCGTTCGCCGGACCGGCGCCGCAGGCGGCGGTCGGCGCCTGGCAGTGGCACGCCAGCAAGCAGGCCCGGCTCGGCTCGACACCGACGGCGCCGCAGGTCCCCGCCGGCACGCACCGCAGACCGCCCGCCTCGACGGGCGTGATGCAGCACTCCTGTCCCGCCGGACACCCTCCGCAGTCCGGTGGTTCGGGCCTCAGAGGGCAGGGCGGCGCCGCGTCCCGCAAGCCCGCGTCCGGGAGCGCGGGCTTGCCGTCTCCGTCGGGCGCCAGCGCGTCGCGAAGCGAGCCGTCGAGCGGGAGCGGCGGCCGCGCCGAGGCGTCCCCCTCGAGCGCGCAGTCGTCGCCGGAGCACGCGTCGAGGACCGCCGAGACGCACGCTCCTGCCACGCACGTCTCGTCTGCAGCGCACCGTGTACCCAGGCACGCGCGCTCGAGCGCGATCGGCACGCGGAGCGAACGATGGCGGACGTAGCTGATGCGCCGGCGCGCGATGATGCAGCCCTCGACGCGATCGGGGTACTGGCACTCGCTCGTCGGCCTCTCGACGCCCAGCGACACCTGAACGGCGACGTCGTCGGAGCCGCTCGGGATGAGGACGAGCGACCCGAGATCGGCGCTGCCGGACGCGGCCTCGCAGCCATGGCTCTCGGTGGCGACCGGCGCGAGCGCGAGCGCGTCCGCGTTGGCGGCGGTCCGGATCGACGCGCCGTTCGTCCGAACCGTCGCGCACTCGACGTCGGAGGTGATCGTGACGACGAGCTCCGTCGGCCCATAGCACGCCCAGACGACGACGCCGGCGAGCGCGCAGGCGATTGCGCTCCTCGTGACGCGAGCCGAGCGTGTCGAGCGCATCCCTCAACCTTACGCGATCGCGCTCCGCGAGGGCACGCGACGGCGCGGTCAGCCGCGGAGCATCTCCTCCCAGTGCCCTGGCGGCGTCGCGCGCGGGGCCGCGTCGGCGCGCGTCGCCTGCGAGACGGACGCGAACGACGCCTTGTACAACGGGGCGTGGGCGAGCTCGAAACCGGCGGCCATCGTCAGCCCGAGCTCGAGCTCGCCGACGTTCGGCCACCGCGCGTCGGGCGCGCGGAGGAGCGCCGCGTGGACCGCGCGCGCGACCGGCGCAGGGACCCACGGGGCCGCCTGCTGGACGTGCGGGACCTGCGCCTGCCCGACGAGGAACGCCATGAACGAGCCCGACCGGGAGAAGGCCACGTTCCCGGTGAGCGCGTGGTAGAGCACCATGCCGAGGCTGAAGACGTCGGTGCGCGCGTCGACGCGCTTGGCGTTCTCTGCCTGCTCGGGCGACATGTAGTGCGGCGTCCCGAGGAGCGCGCCCGACGACGTGAGCGAGTCGATCCCGGCGTCCTGGATCTTCGCGAGGCCGAAGTCCGAGACCTTCACCACGACGAGCCCGTCCTCCTCTTCGAGGAACAGGTTCGACGGCTTGATGTCGCGGTGGATGATGCCCGCCGCGTGCCCGGCGGCGATGCCGCGGCACGCCTGGACCACGAGCGGAACGGCGACGCTCGGCTCGAGCACCTTCACGCGGGCGAGGAGCTGCCCGAGGTCCTCTCCGCGCATCCGCGGCATCACGAGGTACGGCGCGCCGGTGGCGTCGTCGACCCCCGCGTCGATCAGGGAGAGGACGTTCTTGTGGACGAGCCGCGCCGTGGCGTCGATCTCCCGGGCGAAGCGCGCCCGGGTCTCGGCGGCGGCGGCCGGCGCGTGGGGCCCGACCAGCAGCGTCTTGATCGCGACGACGTTCCCGCGCTCGTCGGTCGCCTCGAACACCGCGCCCATGCCCCCGCTCCCGAGCTTCGGCCCGAGCACGTAGCGGCCGCCGAGCACGGTCCCGGGCGGGATCGTCGGGATGGAGGGTCGCGCCATCGAGCGGAACCCTACAACATTTCACCAGCGAACGGCGCGCCCGTCCGCGCCTCCTCGCGCTCGCGGGGACGCGCGCGGAGTGCTACCTGTCGATCGCGTGAGCGAGCGCGACTTCGACTTCGACTTCGCGATCGTCGGCTCCGGCTTCGGCGGGAGCGTCTCCGCGCTGCGGCTCGCGGAGAAGGGCTACAGCGTCGCCGTCCTCGAGATGGGCAAGCGCTGGTCGAAGGACGACTTCCCGCGCACGACCTGGGACGTCCGGAAGTACCTCTGGCGCCCGCGGCTCGGCCTCTACGGCATCCTCCAGATGACGCTCGTGAAGGACGCCTTCTTCCTCCACGGCGCGGGCGTCGGCGGCGGGAGCCTCGTCTACGCGAACACGCTGCTCGTCCCGCCGGACGAGGCCTTCGCCGATCCGCGCTGGGTCGGGCAGGACTGGAAGTCCGCGCTGGCGCCTCACTACGCGACCGCCAAGAAGATGCTCGGCGTGACCGAGAGCCAGGTCGTCGTCGAGACCGACCGGATGCTGAAGGAGGTCGCCGACGAGATGGGCCGCGGCCACACCTGGAAGAAGGCCGACGTCGGCGTCTTCTTCGGCGAGCCCGGCAAGACGGTGGCCGATCCGTTCTTCGACGGAGAGGGCCCGCCGCGGACCGGCTGCACGCTGTGCGGCGGGTGCATGGTCGGCTGCCGCGTCGGCGCGAAGAACACGCTCGACCAGAACTACTTGTACCTCGCAGAGAAAAAGGGCGCGACGATCCAGCCCGAGTCGCGCGTCGTCGACGTCACGCCTCGGAGCGGTGGCGGCTACGAGCTCACCGTCGAGACGTCGACCGGCTGGCGGAAGCGGCGCCGGACGCTCCGCGCGCGCGGGGTCGTCGTCTCGGGCGGCTCGTACGGGACAGTGGACCTGCTCATGCGGTGCAAGGACCGCGGCTCGCTCGGCAAGCTCTCGCGCCGGCTCGGGAGCTACCTCCGGACGAACAGCGAGGCGCTCCTCGGTGTGCGCTCGAACGAGCCCGACGTCGACTACTCGAAGGGCATCGCCATCACGAGCGGCGTGTTCGTCGACGACAAGACGCACATCGAGGTCGTGCGCTACCCGCGCGGCTCCGACGCCCTCGCGCCGCTCGCGACGGTGCTGACCGGCGGCGGCGGCTGGCTCCCGCGCCCGCTCCGGTGGCTCGGGACGATCCTACGGCACCCGCTGCAGTTCCTCCGCTCGGTGATCCCGTTCGGCTGGGCGCAGAAGACGGCCATCCTGCTCGTCATGCAGCCGGTCGACAACCACCTCGCCTACCGCCTGCGCCGCCCGTGGTACTGGCCGTTCTCGAAGAAGCTCGACAGCGCCCCCGGCGAGGGCGAGCCGGCGCCGACGTACATCCCGGTAGCGAACCTCGTCGCCAAGAAGCTCGCCAAGAAGATGCGCGGCACGCCGCAGAGCGGCCTGCTCGAGGTGCTCCTCGGCAAGGCCTCGACGGCGCACGTCCTCGGCGGCTGCCCGATCGGCCTCGACGCCGAGGACGGCGTCGTCGATCCGCAGAGCCGCGCGTTCGGCTACGACGATCTCTACATCGTCGACGGCTCGGTGATCCCGGCGAACCTCGGCGTGAACCCGAGCCTGACGATCACCGCGATGGCCGAGCACGCGATGACGCACGTCCCTCCGCGCGCCGAGCGCACCGCGGGGGCCTGGGCGCGCGGCTAGCGCCGGCGCGACCGCGCCCGGGGATCGCCGGAGTGGATCGCGGCTCCCCCGACCGGCGGGCAGATCATGCCTAACGCACAGCGTCTCAATCGTTGAATTTGCGGGCTTTTTCGCGACCAGGTCGCGATGTAGGCCGTGGTCCGACAGTTGCTGAAGTCACGGCGGGGGCTCGGTCTCGCACTCCAAACCTGCCGTTCGAGGTGCCCTGTGTCTTCAGTCCGTCTGCTCGGTGCGCTCGCTCTCACGACCCTGGTCTCGATGGTCACCGCCGGCTGCGCCGCGGAGACGATGGACGAAGAGGAGCTCGCCGAGTCCGAGGATCGCCTGCTCGCCGGCCGGCGGCTGACGCCGAGCCAGGTCGCCGCGCACCTCCGGGCCGCCGGCTTCCCCGAGAACACGATCGGGACGATGGTCTGCACCGCGAAGTACGAGTCGAGCTTCTACGAGCGCGCCTCGAACAAGAACCGCAACGGATCGATCGACCGCGGGCTGTTCCAGATCAACAGCATCCACCTGGGCGGGACGCGCGGGTGCCCCTCGAAGGGCAACGCCGACGCGCTCTGGAACCCGGCGACCAACACGCAGTGCGCGCTCGCGATCTACAAGATGCAGGGGCTCCGCGCCTGGTACGGCTACCGCAAGCACAAGACCGAGTGCGATCGCTACGCGGCGCCGGGCAGCGCGCCGATCTCCGAGCCGGCGAACGCCGACGACGCCGCGGACGACGCGACCTCGTCCGAGGCGGACGACGGCGGCGAGGGCGGCTGCTGGTCGGGCACGCTTCAGGACATGGTCGACGCGCGCGTCTGCGTGCAGTCTCGCTCGAGCCGCGTCTGGTTCCAGTGCATGTCCGGCGCGTGGTACCGCGGCGGCGACGCGACCACGGGCCCGTTCGGCCCGTGCGAGGGCTCGCACCCCCTCTGATCGCGGCACGCCAACACCGACCGAGCGCGCGGCTCGTCACCGGATCGCGCGCTCTTTCGCGTCCGGAGCCCCGACGCGCGGCTCTCCTCTCGGCGGCGCGGCGCGCCATCTGCGCGCTTCCGCCGACGCGCGGCCCGCTGGTAGCCTAGCGGCGCGATGATCACCTTCAGCGACGATCCGAAGCGTGCCGAGCACGAGATGCACGCGGTCATCTTCTACCTCGTCACCTTCGGGTACATCGACGGCGACTTCGACGCCGCCGAGAAGAGCTTCGTCCGCGACGTCATCAAGAAGCTGATCGAGCACCGCGCCAGCGCCGCGATGCCCGACGCCGCCGCGCCCGTGCGCGCCGAGGTCGTCGACAAGTTCACGAGGCACTTTCACGAGGTCTTCGAGGGGATCGACCAGAACGTGAAGGAGCTGTTCACGGAGAGCGTCTCCGAGAACGAGGACCCGAAGGCGTTCGTCCACTCGAAGCTCAAGGTGCGGTGCTTCGAGATCTTCCAGAGCTTCGACCAGCGCGGCCGCGGCGAGCTGATGCGGCTCATCGACAGCCTGCTGATGGCCGACGGCGTCGCCCACCCGGCCGAGGTCCAGTTCCGGAGCGAGCTCGGGCGCCTGCTCGACTCGCACGTCGAGGTCGAGATCCTCGACGAGGGCGGGCCGCACGACAGCGCGCGCGTCGCCGTGGCGAAGCCGGTCGACGCCGGAGCCTCGACCGTCGACCACCCGTTCTTCAAGCCGTTCGAGTTCCACTTCTCGCGCGACCCCGACGCGCTCACCCGCCAGGTCAACGCGGACCGCGCCCTCATCGATCGGGCGCTCGCCGTGATCGAGACGCAGCGCCAGGCCGGCAGCGGCCGCCTCACCGGCAAGAAGAACGTCTCCGAGCTCGCCGGCACGCCGCCCTTCCTCGACGGCCACACGTACGTGCGGATGCCCGCGCCTGGGACGCGCACCGAGCTCACGGTGCTCGGCGATCTCCACGGCTGCTACAGCATCCTCAAGGCGACCGTCCTCCAGAGTCGGTTCTTCGAGCGCGTCGACGCCTACCGCAAGGATCCGAAGAACGTCCCGTACCCGCTCCTCGTCCTGCTCGGCGACTACATCGATCGCGGCCGGTTCAGCCTGAACGGCGTCCTCCGCACGGTGCTCCAGCTCTTCGTCACGGCGCCCGACCACGTCGTCATGCTGCGCGGCAACCACGAGTACTACGTCGAGGTGAACGGCACGATGTACGGCGGGGTGAAGCCGGCGGAGGCGATCAACACGCTCAAGCCGCTCCTCCCGGTCGACGTCTTCCGGCACTACCGGACGCTCTTCGAGCAGATGCCGAACGTCTTCTTGTTCGATCGCTTCATGTTCGTCCACGGCGGCATCCCCAAGGACCGACTCATCAAGGAGCGGTGGAAGGACCTCTCGTCGCTCAACGATCCGGACATGCGCTTCCAGATGATGTGGAGCGATCCGAGCACCGCCGACGTCATCCCCGCCGACCTGCAGGACCAAGCGGCCCGGTTCGCCTTCGGGCGGATGCAGTTCCGCGCCTTCATGCAGCGCCTCGGCACGAGCACGATGGTGCGCGGACACGAGAAGGTCATCGAGGGCTTCTCGGCGGTCTACGATGACGACGCCGGCCGCCTGGTCACGGTGTTCTCGGCGGGCGGGAAGGACAACAACGATCTCCCGGCGGAGAGCACCTACCGCGACGTGACCCCGATGGCGCTGACGATCACGCACGACGGCGCCGAGGCGCGCGTCGTCCCGTGGGTCCCGGACTGGAAGAGCTACAACGATCCCGAGCGCAACGCCTTCTTCAAGGTCGCCCCCGAGATCGAGCACCGCGCCTGAGCGGGTCTCCGCCTCGTAGCCGAGCTTCCGAGCGCGCGGCGTCGCGCGGCCGTTGGCCTCGTGTTCGCACGGGGGAGCGCGAGGTGAATCATGGGAAAGAAGCTCGAGGGAAAGAGAGTCGCGTTTCTGGTCACGGACGGGTTCGAGCAGGAGGAGCTCACTGGACCGAAGCGTGCGCTCGAAGACGAGGGAGCGCGCTGCGACATCGTCTCGCCGAAGGACGGCAAGGTGAAGGGGTGGAAGCACGTGAAATGGGGCGACGAGTTCGAGGTCGACCAGCCGCTCGGCCAGGCGAAGCCGGACGACTTCGACTCGCTCGTGCTGCCCGGCGGCCAGATCAACCCTGACGTGCTCCGCGCGGACAAGGACGTCCAGCGCTTCGTCCGAGCGTTCTTCGACGCCGGTAAGCCCGTCGGGGCGATCTGCCACGGGCCGTGGATCCTGATCGACGCGGGGGTCGTCGAAGGCAAGCGCGTGACCTCCTGGGAGTCGATCCGCACCGACCTGCGAAACGCCGGCGCCGACGTCGTCGACGAGGAGTGCGTCGTCGACGACGGGCTCGTGACGAGCCGCAAACCCGACGATATCCCGGCGTTCTCGAGGAAGCTCGTCGAGGAGATCGCCGAAGGCAGCCACGGGCACGGGCACGCGCGCCCCCGCGCCGACGCCGCGGCGCCCCCGCGCTGAGCACCACGCGAGGCGTCTCGCCGGTCAGTCGAGCTCGACGGCGCGCTGCTGGCCGTGCACGACGCCGCCGCGGAGCAAGACGACCTTCGCGCGCTCGACGCCGCTCGGGACAGGGACGCGGAGGGTGGTCGACCCGCCGCGCGTCGGGAGCAGGACGTTCGCGCGGTTGTAGATCTGGCCCGTGACGGCGGCGGAGATCCCGGCGCGGTACGGCCAGGCCACACCCGTGTCGTTCGGCACCGGCTCGACCGCGACGACCCACGCGTCCGCGAGCGGGGCGAAGGCGCGCGGCTCGGTCTCGGGGTACGGCGCGAGCTTGTCGAAGGTCGCGCCCGTCGCGTAACCGGCGCCGTCGAGGCCGACGATCGGTGTCTGCGTGAGCGTGCCGGCGGGGACGTCGAGCTTCACCTCGACGACCTTGCCGCGCCACTTGCGAGCCTTGCCTCTGGAGGCGCCCTCGATCGACGGCGCCTCCGAGGCGGCGAGCGGCTTGCCGTGCGCGTCGAGGTGCAGCGCGCCGCCCTTCTTGTCGCACGCGTTCTCGCCCGGGGCCGCGAGCGTGCTGCACGCTCCGCAGTTGCAGCCGTCGCACACCGGGAGCTCCGCGTCCGGGCCGGCGAGGCCCTTCTCGCTGCGAAGCCACTGCTCGAGCGAGATCTCGTTCGGCGTCCCCACGCCGCTCGCGGCGTGCGCCTTCGCGAAGCGCGCGGCGGCGTCCTTGCCGACGAAGCGGATGTGCCAGTGCTCGAAGCGGTACCCGGTGCGCGGGTTGATGTTGATCGGGATGTCCCAGCGCGCGACGCACTTCTGCTTCGGGTGCCGGTCGTCCGGGTGGATCGGGTACGGCATCACGAAGCCGTAGTCGGTCGCGTGCTCGCGGATCCATCGCCCGGCGTCGGTGCAGCCGAAGCCCTCGCGGAAGACGCCGCGCGGGTCCTTGGCCCACTCCTCGGTGAAGAGATCGACGGTGGTGCCGAGCTGATGCTGGCTGTGGCCGGGGAGCGCGGACTGCTCGGTCGCCTCGCAGAAGTTGCTCTTGCGCGACCAGTTGCCGAACGTCCCGCACTGGTTGCCGTAGCTGCGGAACGCCGACTCGACCTTGCCGGGGAAGCCCTCCTTCTTCATCTGCGCGAGGAGCTCGTCGAGCGCGCTCGCCGCCTCGCGCCGGAGGCACTGGAACCGCTCGCACTCGCCCGCGCTGAGCGGCTTGCCGTTCCGGATGTCGACGAGATCCGACGGCGCGTAGTCGGGCGGGAGCTGGCCCGTGGGCGCGCGGTTGACGATCGCGAGCAGATCGTCGCCGTCGACGAACGACGTCTTGAGGTCGCGCTCGGCGACGTGCTTGCCGCCGAGCACGGCGCACGACGCGCGGCTCGCGATCTTCGCCACGCCGTAGGGGTCGGGGCTCGTGGACGGAGCCGCGGCGCTCACGACCGCGGCGGCCTTCGCCGCGGGCGGCCCCGCGGCGACCGCGACGACGCTCGCGTCGATCCGCGCGGTGGTGAGCGCGGCGTCGGACGCCTCGTCCACCGCCGTCCGCTCGCAGGCCGCGACGAGCACCGCCGCCGTGATGCCGATGGTGAAGACGCGCGCTCGCACCGTGACTCCCTTCTTGCCGTGCGGTCCGCTCGAAGTCCAGGGGGCCGACCGCTCGAGCGAGTGTGGCTAGACCTCGGTGGGATCGGTCGAGCGACGTCCGCCGCTCTTCCGCCTCCCCTCGGGGCGCGGAGTCTCGCGCCGGTCCTCGGTCGAACGCCGATCGCGGCCCGACCGGCGATCGGCAGGCTTGGCCGGCGTGTCCGGCGCGCGCCGACTCGCCGAGGCCGCCCGCCGCGAAGCGGCGCGCGGGGCGGCAGGCCGAGGCTTCTTCTTCGCGATCTCGCGGCTCATCGCTTCATCTGGCCCAGCGCGCGCCGGCGGGCCAAGTTCCTCGCGAAACGGCGACCACCGGCAGCCGAACGTCGCGTCGAAGCGTCCGCCCCTCACATCATGCTTCGCCGGGGAAGAGCCGTCGCGCTCACCGACCATCGACGGCGGCCCCGCGAAATCGAGCTCAGCCGGCGCACGCGGTCCCGCCGGAGGTCGCGCCGGCGCTGCCCTCACGCCTCGCAGCTTCTCACGGCGTCGATTGCGGCGTAGGGAGATGTCGTGAGCCGAATCGATCCAACGTCTACGCCCGCGAGCGGTGACGCATGATCGTCCGCCCGCGACTCTCGTGGCTGCGGATGCTCTTCGTGTGGCACGGCTCGGTCGTCCCCAAGATCCTCCCGCGACTCGGCGCGCTCTTCGCGTTCGCGTGTCTCGTCGCGTGGCTGCACGAGCGGGTGTGGCCCATCCCGGTGCGCCTCGAGAGCGCGTCGCTCGCGCTCCTCGGCGTGACGTTGGCCATCTTCCTCGGCTTCCGCAACAGCACGAGCTACGATCGCTTCTGGGAGGCGCGCAAGCAGTGGGGGCAGCTCATCAGCAGCGCGCGCTCGTTCTCGCGCCAGGCGTTCTCGCTCCCGGATCCGGCGCTGTCGCTCGAGGAGCGCGAGCGAGTCGCCCGGCTCCTCTACCTCCTCGCCGCGGAGCTGAGCGCCCAGCTCCGCGAGCGAAGACCGCACGACGATCACGGAGCGGTGTGTGACGGTCCCTCTGCGCTCCCGGACTTCTCCGCGCGCCTCGCGGAGGCGAGCTATCGCCCCGCGATGGTCCTCTTGGAGCTGGGCGCGTGGCTGGGCGAGCTTCGCCGGCGCGGCCGCATCGAACCGATCCTGTGCGCCGCGATGGATCGGAACCTCGACGAGCTCTCGCAGGTGATCGGCGCCTGCGAGCGCATCCGCAGCACGCCGATCCCGTTCGTCTACAGCGTGCTGCTCCACCGCACCGTCTACGCGTACGCCGCGCTGCTCCCGGTCGCGCTCGTCGATCGCGTCGGCTGGTGGACCCCCTGGGTCACCGCGTTCGTCGCTTACACCTTCATCGCGCTCGACGAGGTCACCGCGGAGCTCGAGGACCCGTTCGGCGTCGAGCCGAACGATCTGCCCCTCGATGCGCTGGCGCGCACCGTCGAGCGGGCGACGCTCGAGCTGGCCGGCGCGCCGAGCCCGCCGCCGCTGAGCCCGGACGAGCACTACACCCTCCGCTGAGCGGCGGCGGAGCCCGCGCGACGGCGTCCCCTCCCGCGCGGGAGCGCTCGCGTTGAGCGACGAAATAGAAACACGCCGCAGCGGGCTCGGGGGGGGACGAAGCCTCGCTGCAGCGCTGGCTCGTCGATATGCGCGAGCCATGCCAGCTCGATTCGCCGAGAAAGGCGCGTCCGGCGCGCCGCTGTCGTGCACGAATGAAGGATCACGCCGACAGATCCGCAACGCGAGGGCGCTCGCGGGACGGCGCGCGACGAGGGCGCGCGCCGCCAGGGCCGCGCCGCCTGGACTCGCGAGCGCGTCCGCGACGTGGACACGTCACCGGAAGACCGGGACGTGTCCACGCCCTCGCCGCGGCCTCGGGGGAGCTGAACGTCACGTCGCGCTCGACGCTCGCGCGGAGCGGAGGCAACGGACAAAAAGAAACAGCGCCGCAGCGGGCTCGGGGGGGGACGAAGCCTCGCCGCAGCGCTGACCACCGCTGTATGCGCGCACCGTGCCAGCTCGATTTGCCGCGATAATGGCCTCATTGCGCCGACGGTCGTGCAAGCACGAACGATCACGCCGACAGATCCGAAAGCCGAGCGCCGCAGCGGCTCTCTTGCAGCCTGCGAGGGACGGCAGCGTCTCCTACGGGAAGCGCCCGCAAGCGGCGAGGAGATCCACGCGCGCCTGGCGCGACGCGTCCTCCGCGATGGCCGCGGCGGTGTCGGCTTCGTGCGAGCGGCGCTCCGCGTCGACGACCTCGATGTTCGAGGTCGCGCCGGCCTTGTAGGCGAGCTCCGCCAGCTCGAGCGACTCGCGCGCGAGCGCCGACGCGTCGCGCGCGCCGACGAGCGCCTCGTCGGCCCGTCGCATCGCCTCGAACGCGACGCGCACGTCGGAGCGCGCCTGCCGGAGCGCCCCCTCGAGCCGGGTGCGCGCCTGCGCCTCGAGCGCCTCGCGCTCGCCGGCGAGGCCGTAGCGTGCGCCGCCGTCGAAGAGCGGGATCTGCAAGACGAGCTGCGCCTGCCAGCCGGTGCGCGGCTGCGAGAACGTGGGCGGGTTCTGGTAGAACGGCTGCGCGACGGCCGACAGGACCGGCAGGTAGTCGACCCACGAGTCGCGGACCGCCTTGCGCGCGACCTCGACGCGATCGCGCTCGACCGCGATGTCGGCGCGGTGCGCGGCGGCCTCGCCGAGCGCCGCGTCCATCGACGGCAGCGCGCCGAACGCCGGATCCTCCGCGACGTCGAGCGAGCCCTCCTCGCCGACCACGACGCCGAGCGCCTCCTGCGCGCGCGTCAGCGCCGCGAGCTGCGTCTTCACGCGCATCTCGGCGGTCGCGCGCTCCTGCGCGGCGCGCACGGCGTCGAGCCGGTTGCCGACGCCGCCCTCGAAGCGCGTGGTCGCGAACTCCTCGTGCGCTCGCGCGGTGTTGAGCGCGCGCTGCGCGCTGTTCAGGACGCGGCGCTGCGCGACCACCATGAGGTACGCGCGCGCGGCCGCGATCGCGATCGCGCGGCGGGTGTCGGCGCTCGCGGCCCGGGCGACCTCGATGTTCTCCTTGCTCCGCGCGTGGGCGACCCACTGCCGCGGCGCGAGCAGCGGCACGTTGAGCTGCAGGTTCGCGGCGAGCTGGTTCTCGGCGAGGATGATCCGCCCGTTGAGCTCGCGATCGTCGTCGAGCCGCGTGTAGACGCCGTTGGCGCTCAGCGTCGGGAGCCAGGCCGCGCGGACCTGCTTCGCGAGGGCCTCGGCGCGGAGGATCTCCTGCGTCGCGAACTCGGCCGACGGGTTCCTCGCCATCGCGCGCTTCACCGCCTCGTCCAGCGTGATCGCGCCGGAGGTCGCCTTGGTCGGCGCCTCCACCGAACGCGACGGGCCCGGCCGCGGGGGCTCCTCGGCCGCGGCCGCGCCGGCGAACACCAAGACGCCGAGCGCGAGCCCGCCCAGCACGAACATCCTCTGCATCACGTACTCCCTAGACATGCGCCGGCGCGCCTCCGGGCGCGTCATCGTCCGAGGCCGGCGTCTTCTTGAATCGATCGACGAGCGTGTAGAGGCTCGGGATGAGAAAGAGCGTGAAGACCGTCGACACCGTCAGCCCTCCGATGACGGCGCGCGCGAGCGGGAGGTTCGTCTCGCTCCCCTCGCCGATCCCGAGCGCCATCGGGACGAGCCCGGCGACCGTCGCGATCGTCGTCATCAAGATGGGCCTGAGGCGCGTCTTGGCGGCGAGCACCGTCGCCTCCATCAGCGGGGCTCCACGGCGCCGGAGGACGTTCGCGAAGTCGACGAGCAGGACGCCGTTCGACACGACGATGCCGACCATCATGATGATCCCCATCGCGCTGTTCACGCTGAGCGTCGTGTTCGTCGCCGCGAGCATCGCGAAGACGCCGCTCACCCCCAAGGGCACGCTGAACATGATGACGAGCGGATCGATGAGCGACTTGAATTGCGACGCGAGCACCATGTAGACGAGCGCCAGCGCCATCAGCCCGGCGAGGCCGACGCCCTGGAAGGCCTGCTGCTGCGCCAGCGTCTGCCCGCCGAGCTGCACCGAGAAGCCGTCGGGCGCGGGCGTGTCGTCGATCACCTTCTGGACGCCCGCGCTCGCGGCGCCGAGGTCCTTGCCCGGCGCCACGTTGGCGGTCACGTCGACGATGCGCTGCAGGTACTTCCGCGCGATGAGGACCGGCCCGCTACCACGCTCGACGCGCGCGACGTTCGAGAGCGGCAGCGTCGCGCCGGCCGGTGTCTTCAGAAAGACGTCGCCCAGGTCGGACACGTGGGTGCGAAACTCGTCCTTCAGGCGGACGTTGATGAAGTACTCGTTGCCGGTCGCCGGATCCGAGAAGGGGATCGGCGAAAACTGCGTGTTGCCGACGAGGCTCGTGAGGACGGTCTGCGCGATCTCTTGCTCGCTCACGCCGAGCACGCCGGCCTTCTGGCGATCGACGACCACGTCGAGCTCCGGGTAGTTCTCCTCGCGCGTGATCTGCACGTCGGTGAGCAGCGGCGCTCCGGAGGCGTCGCGGAGGTCCTTGAGCTTGCCCGCCACGTCGCGCGCGTAGTCCGCCGCCTGGTCGAGGTCGTAGCCGAGGATCTCGACGTCGATCGGCGCGGGCGCGCCGAAGTTCAGGATGCGCTTGACGATCCCGCCGGTGAAGTAGAAGACGTTGATGCCCGGGAGCTCGCTGCGGAGCGCGGCGCGCACCTTCTCCGTGGCCTCGACGTCGCTCACGGCCCGGGCGTCCCGCGCCACGAGGTTGATCTGGGTGTTGCCCGCGTGCGGCCCCGTGTTCGAGGTGAAGATCGCGGTGCGCCCCGCGGGGAGGCCGGTGTCGGAGAGCATCGTGGTGAGCTCGGGCGTGCCGTCCGGCGACCGGAGGGTCGCCGCGGCGATGTCTTCGATGCGCTTCGCCAGCTCTTCGGTTCGCTCCACCCGCGTCCCGATCGGCGCTTTGTAGCTGATGCTGAGCTGCCCCTCGTCGGAGGCGGGGAAGAACTCCGAGCCGATGAAGCGCAGGAGGAAGAACGAGGAGGCGAAGAGCGCCAGGACCCCGACGACGAACGCGATCCGCCGGCGCAGCACGGCCTCGAGCGCGCGCGCGTAGGCTGCGTCCATGCGGTCGAGCGCGCGGGTGAGCGCCCCGCCCACCCCGCGCGCGGCGTGACCTCCCTTGAGCCAGTACAGACAGAGGAGCGGCGTCGCCGTGCGCGAGACGAAGAAGCTCATCACGAGCGAGAAGGTGATCGTCAGCGCGAGCGGCACGAAGAGGTTCCGCGCGACCCCCGTGAGGAAGACCACGGGGAAGAACACGATCACCGTCGTGATCGTCGACACCAGGATGGGCATCGCGACCTCCTCCGCGGCGTCGAGGACCGCCTTCTTGCGGTCGCGCGTGGTCGCGAGGTGGCGGTGGATGTTCTCCAGCTCGACGATCGAGTCGTCGACGAGCCGCCCGACGCCGAGCGCCAGCCCGCCGAGGGTGAAGACGTTGAGCGTCTGCCCGGAGAAGTAGAGGAGGATGAACGTCGCGACGATCGACAGCGGGATCGCGACCGCGACGATCCCCGTGGCGCGGACGCTCACGAGGAACACGAGGATCACCGCGATCGCGAGCAGGCCTCCCTGCACGGCCTCGTGCTCGAGCGCGGAGACGGCCGCGCGGATGTACTTCGACTGGTCGAACGAGATCTCGAGCTCGACGTTCGGCGGGACGCCGCGGAGGCTCGGCAGCGCGGCGCGCACGGCGTCGACCGCGTCGATCGTGTTCGCCCCCGGCTGCTTGAACACGCGCAGGTAGACGCCACGCTGCCCGTTGACGCGGACGATGTTCGCCTGATCCGCGGTGCCGTCCTCGACCGTCGCGACGTCGGCGACGCGGACGCTCGGCGCGCTCTGACCGCCCACGCCCGGCGCGCCCTGCCGGACGACGACGTCCTCGAGCATGCGGACGGTGTCGACCTGCGTGTTCGTGAAGACGTTGTACTCTTGATCGCCGGTCTTCAGCGTCCCGCTCGGGAGCAGGAGGTTCGCGCCGCGCACGGCGCCGACGACGTCCAGCACGGCGAGGCTCCGCGCGCGAAGCAGATCGCGATCGACCTCGACCTGCACCTGCCGGGTCTTGCCGCCGCTCACCGTCGCGCTGGCGATGCCGGGGAGCCGCTCGAGCTGCGGCTCGACCACGTTGTACGCGAGGTCGTAGAGCTGCTTTTCGTCCAACCCCTCGCCGCGCGCGACGACCTGGACGATCGGGATGTTGGTGACGTCGAACTTGAGGATGAACGGCTGCTGGATCCCCGGCGGGAGCGCGCTCTGCACCTGCGAGACGCGCTGCTGGACGTCGAACTGCGCGGTGTCGAGGTCGGTGCCGTAGTTGAACCAGACGCTGACGATCGACGCGCCCTGCTTCGACGTGCTCTCGACGCGGTCGACGCCCGGCGACGACGCCACGGCGCGCTCGATCGGCTGGGTGATGCTCTTCTCGATGTCCTCGGGGCCGGCGCCCGTATAGAAGGTCACGACCCGGATGACCGGGATGTCGATGTTCGGGAAGAGATCGACGCTGAGGCGCCCCACGGCGAGGACGCCGAGGGCGATCACCATCAGCGACATCATCAAGATGAGGATCGGGTTCCTGAGCGCGAGGCGCGTGAGCCACATGGTCCGGCCTACCTCGTCCCGTCCCCACCGCCACGGGGAGCTCCGGCGTCCGAGGCGCTCGCGTCCATCCGTCCCTTGAAGGGATCGACGTCGCGGCTCACGCGCACGACGGCGCCGTCGGAGATCGCGTCCATGCCGACCGTGACGACCTCCTCGCCGGCGGCGACGCCCTTCGTGACCTCGAGCCAGGTGCCCTCGTCGACTCCCGTCTCGACCTCGCGACGCTGGACCTTGTCGCCCGCGAGCACGAAGACGAAGCGCCGTCCGTTCGTGATCTGGAGGGCCGTCGCCGGGACGACGGCGGCGTTCGGGCGGACGTCGACGACGATCGAGCCGCGGCCGAACATCCCGGGCCGGAGGTCCCCGGAGGCGTTGTCGATCTGCACCTCGGCGTCGAGCGTGCGCGTGGACGGGTCGAGCATCGGCGAAAGCCGGACGACCGCGCCCTCGACCCGGCGACCGGCCAGCGCGTCGATCTCGACGTGCGCCTCTTGCCCGAGCTTCACGCGGTGCGCGTCGCGCTCGGTCACGGTGACGAACACGCGGAGCACGTGCGTCTGCGCGACGGTGAGGATCGTCTGCGCGGCCGAGGGACCGACCAGCGCGCCCGGGTCGAGCCGGCGGACCGCGACGACGCCGTCGAGCGGCGAGCTGATCTGCGTCTCGCCGAGGCGCGTCGCGTAGGCGGCGACCTGCGCCTTCGCGGCGGCTTCCTGCGCCTCGGCGGTCGCGAGCGCAGCCTGCGCCTGCTGCAGCTCCTGCTGCGAGACCACGCCGCGCGGCGCCAGCCCGTTCACGCGCTCGAGGTTGTTCCGCGCGAGCGTGGCGCTCGCCTGCGCCTGCGAGAGGCTCCCGCGCGCCGCGACGAGCTGGTCGGGCAGATCGCTCGGACGAACGAGCGCGACGAGCTGACCGCGCTTGACCTTGTCGCCGCGCTCGACGAGCACCGCGTCGAGGTAGCCGAGCGTCTTCGATCCGACCTCGGCCTGCGCGAGCGGCCGGAGCTCGACCGGCGCGCGCACCTCCACGGCGACGTCCTTCGCGGCGACCTTGGCGACGACGACGAGCGGCGGGGGACGCGCCTTCGACGCCGCGCCGCCCTTGCTCGAGCACGCCGACACGCCCAGTCCGAGGACCGGCGCAGCGACCAAGAGCGATACGACGAGAAACGACTTCACGACTCACCTGCCCCCCAACGGCGGGGCATCATAGCGGAGGCCTGGCGCGACCGAGGTGCGGCGCGCACGAGAAGCTACGAGCCGTCATCGAGAAGCGCCGAGCCCGCGGCACGTCACGACGAGGCGAAGCGCGACCGCACGAGCTCGCGCTGTCGCGCCGGGCTTCGTGGTGGAGCGCGCGGCGACGCGAGCGCCGCTCCACACGAGCGCCGCTCCTGCCAGCGCTCCACGCGAACGCCGCTCCCGCCGCTTCGCGCTCTACGCGAGCGCGCGGCCCTCGCGTCAGGCGCGGACGGTCGCGGCGAAGGCGGCGACGAGGTCGCCGAGCTGCTTCTTCACCTTCTCGTCGACGAGCTTGCCGTCCGCGTCGAACGCCTGGCCGGCGCTCCCCACGTAGAGCTGCTTGCCGAACCAGGCGCGCGTGCCGAGGGTGCGGAGCACGGGGAGCCACGCCGCCTGCGAGAGCCGCGTCCCTCCGCCGCCCGGCGTCGCGCCGACGAGCGCGACCGGCTTGCCGCCGAAGACGCGCGGGATGTCCTTCGCGGGCCGCGAGAGCCAGTCGATCGCGTTCTTGAGGACGCCGGGGATCGAGCTGTTGTACTCGGGCGTGACGAGGAGGAGCGCGTCGGCGCCGGCGATCTTCTCCTTCAGCGCCGTCACGGCGCCCGGGAGCCCGTGCTCGCTCTCGACGTCGCCGTCGTAGAGCGGGATCCCCGCGATGGACTCGATCTCGATCTCGACGCCTTCCGGCGCCAGCTCGCGCGCTGCGCGAAGGAGGGCCGCGTTGTACGAAGCGCGACGGAGGCTGCCGGCGATGCCCAGGATCTTCGTCATGACGCCATGGTGGCTCGGATCGCGCGCGACTACCACTCCCTGGCGGCGCGCCGCGCGCGCCGTTGCGACATCGCGCCGACGCCTGCCCGAGGATCAGGGATCGAAGCTGACGTGGACGTGGTCGTAGTGGTTTTGCGTGATCCCGCCGCGGTCCTCCATCGCCTCCCAGCCCTGCCCGAAGTTGATCCGCTGGCGGTAGATGACGTAGTCGACGCGGAAGGCGGCTTGCTGCGCGACCGCGAACTCGGCGAGCCGGTCGCCGAACGCGTGACCGTCGGTCGGGAGCTTGCCGTAGTCCTCACCGGTCGGAAGGTCGAGCGCGAGGTCGGCGCTCGGTTGGTGGCCCTCGCGCGTCGTCGCGCGGCACGCGGCGACCTCGCGGCAGGCCGCGTCGGCGAACGCCTGGACGTGCGGCTGCACGGGCGGCCCCTCGATGTCGACGGTGTCGCCCCCGTCGGGCGCGGGCCCGGGCGGGGCACCCGAGCCGCCGTCGCAACGCGGGAGCGAGGGCGCGCCGGCGGCGATCGTGATGTACGCGTCGGCGACGTAGCCGCCCTCGTCGGGGACGTAGTCCCAGAGCGCGTTGCCCTCGATCGACTCGCCCTCGACCTGGCAGGAGATCGTGACGACGGCGCCCTCGGCGAGCGTCCCGATCTGCGCCGACGACGTCGTGGGGCGCTCGCGCACGCGAAGCCCGCTCGCGCCGGTCCCGGAGACGCGCCCCTCGACGCTCACGGTGCCCGCGGTCGAGCTCGGCCGTAGCCGCGCGTTCTCCACCGGGACATCGCCGCAGCCGAGCGCCGTCGTCAGCGCTCCGGCCGCGAACGCACCGCGAACGAGAAGCGTCCTCGCGGCGAGCGCGCCGCGAAAGAGACGCTCGGTCGCGACGCGCGCGCCGCGAAAGAGGCGCGTCGTCGGGGCCAATCGCAGGGCCGCTTCGGCGAGCACGAGGCCATCGTAGCGGACTTCGGTCCGCGGGCACGACTCCGGAGAACGGCGCCCCGGGCGCCGCCGGCCATCGGATCGGCTCCCAGGAGTGGTAGGGTGCCGCACGCCATGAATTGCCGCTCTGCTCTTCTCCCGCTGTCCGCTCTGGTCCTCGCCGCTTCGTTCGCGACCCTCGGTTGCGACGAGAAGAAGCCGGCTCCACCGACCGGTACGCCCGCGCCGCCGACGCCGAAGGAGGCGCTCACCCCGCCGAAGCCGATGGCCAAGGTCGATCGCGCGCTGCTCAACGCGTTCGCCGTGCTGCCCGAGAAGATGACGCCGCAGGGCGGGACGCTGAGCGACGACGCGATCGTGCTCGGCAAGCAGCTCTACTTCGACACGCGCCTCTCGAAGAACCAGGAGATCTCCTGCAACACGTGCCACGGGCTCGACACCTACGGGGTCGACAACAAGCCGACCAGCCCGGGTCACAAGGGGGCGCTCGGCGCGCGCAACTCGCCGACGGTCTACAACGCCGCGCTCCACGGCTCGCAGTTCTGGGACGGCCGCGCGAAAGACGTCGAGGAGCAGGCGCTCGGCCCGATCCTCAACCCCGTGGAGATGGCGATGAAGGACGAGGCCGCGGTCCTCGCGGTCGTCCGCTCGATGCCCGAGTACGTCGCGGCGTTCAAGAAGGCGTTCCCCGCGGACAAGGAGCCGGTGACGTACGCGAACCTCGGCAAGGCGATCGGCGCCTTCGAGCGCACGCTCGTCACGCCGTCGCGCTGGGACAAGTACGTGGCCGGTGACGACGAGGCGCTCACCAACGAGGAGCGCGCAGGCCTCGCCAAGTTCCTCGACGTCGGCTGCAACACCTGCCACGCCGGATCGGTCGTGGGTGGGCGCGACTTCAAGAAGCTCGGCCAGGCGAAGGCGTGGCCGACGGAGGTGAAGGACAACGGTCGCTTCGACGTCACGAAGTCCGACGAGGACAAGCACTTCTTCAAGGTGCCCTCGCTCCGCAACGTCGAGAAGACCGCGCCGTACTTCCACGACGGCTCCGTCC
>JAHBWA010000128.1 GCA_019637195.1 Labilithrix sp.
GCGTGCTCCACCGGTTCACGGACTTGATGGTGGGGCGCGTCTCCGAGATGGAGCACTTCGCCGGCCGCGTCGCCCACGACATCCGGAGCCCGCTCGCGGCCGTCGGGCTCGCGCTCGAGCTGACCAAGCGCGACCCTCAGGGCGGCATCCAGGGCGGCGTCATCGATCGCGCCGCGAAGACCCTCCAGCGCGTGGGGCAGCTCGTAGACGGCCTGCTCGTCTTCGCGCGGTCGGGCGTGCCGCCGGAGGAGAGCGCCGCGACCAGCGCGGCCGAGGTGCTGAGCGGCGTGATCGACGAGATGACGAGCTCCGCGGAGGCGAACCGCGTAGAGCTCGCGTTGGACCAGCCCGACCCGTCGGTGGTCGTGGCGTGCAGCCCCGGCGTGCTTATCAGCATCGTGTCGAACCTCGTCGGCAACGCGATCAAGAACATGGGCGGTTCGCCCGAGCGGCGCGTGGACGTGCGTGCCCGCGAGCTCGCCGAGACGGTCCGCTTCGAGGTGCGCGACACGGGGCCCGGCGTGCCGGCCGAGCTCCGAGAGCGGATCTTCGATCCGTACCTGCGGGCCGCGGAGTCCGCGCTGCCCGGGCTCGGGCTCGGCCTCGCGACGGTGCGTCGGCTCGTCGAGGCGCACGGAGGCAAGGTCGGCGTGCTGCCAAACGACGGCGCCGGCAGCGTCTTCTGGTTCGAGCTGCCTCGCGCGAACGTGCTGCGGCCGAGCCCGATGCGGCGGGCCGCGCGGCGCTGGGCCCTACGGCCGCGGCCGAGCTGAGCGCGTCAGCCGGGGCGGTCTTCGACCCAGCGCGCGAGGATGACCGTGATGTTGTCCGGTCCGCCGTTCTCGTTGGCGCGCTCGATCATCTTCGACGCGGCGACCTTGAGGTCGCTGTGGCGCGTGATGATCTCGAGCATCTCCGGATCCTCGACCGGGCCGGAGAGGCCGTCGGAGCAGAGCAGGTAGACGTCGTTGGCGCGTGGCGACTCGAAGCGCGTGTCGACCTTGACCGTGTCCTTCATCCCGAGCGCGCGAACGATGACGTTCTTGTGCGGGAAGTTGGCGATCTCCTCGGCCGTGAGCCGCTTCATCTTGATGTAGTCGTTGAGCAGCGAGTGGTCCTCGGTGAGCTGCTCGATCTTGCCGTCGCGGAAGCGGTAGCCGCGAGAGTCGCCGACGTGGGCGACGTAGACGCCGTCCTCGACCGCGAAGAGCACGACGATGGTGGTGCCCATCCCGCGCTTGCCGGCGTCGCGCTGCGCGGTCTCGTAGATGCGGAGGTTCGCGAGCTTGATGCCGGTGATGAGCCGGTTCTCCTCGTACCCCTTGGACCGGTCCATCTTGTACGGCCAGGTGCGCTCGGGGTCCTGAGCGGTGGCGGCGAAGAACTCCTTCAGGGAGTCGACGGCCATCTTGCTCGCGACCTCGCCGGACGCGTGACCGCCCATCCCGTCCGCGACGATGTAGAGGCCGCTGTCCTCTATGATCGCGAAGTTGTCTTCGTTGTGCGTCCGCTTCATGCCGACGTTCGTCTCGCCGGCAACTTCGATGCGCAGTCCCACTACCCAGGGATCCAACAGGGACCGGGAGCCCCTGTCAATCAGTTCCAGGCGGGGTCACGGCGCGGCGCGCAGGGTGGCGGCCGCCTCCCGGAACTTGCCCTGGCTGAACACGAGAAGCTTGACGCTCTGCCCGATTGCGCGTTTGGCGATGACCTCGGCGAGCTGCTCGGGGGTCTCGACCGGTTGACCATCCACCGCGACGATCGTGTCCGGGTTGTCGGCGGCCGCCGAGAGGCCGGCCTTCTCCGCCGGGCTCCCGGGCGCGACCCCGACGACGCGGACACCCTTCACGTTCCCCGACTCCGTCGGGGCGCCGCCGAGCCCGAGCCACGGCGCGGGCTGGACCGCCGTCTCCGGCGTCTTCATGAGGAAGCCCCGAAGCGCGGTCACAGGCGCGCCCACGGTGATCGGCGAGCACGGAGGCGCCGCCGCCTTGCCGCTGTCCTTGCCCGCGCTCTGCTTCTCCGGCTTCGGGGCCGCGCCGGCGGCCTTGCAGGCGCGCACGAGCACGCCGACGACCTTGCCGTTCGGATCGAGCAGCGGGGCCCCAGGGATCCCTGGAATCCCCTTGAGATCCAGGTCGAGCGCGCTCGACAGCGGATCGCCTTCCTTGGTCCGCGCGTCCGTGCGCCCCTTCAGGTGGATGCCCGCCGCCGCCAGCTTTCCCGCCTTCGGGAGGAACGCCTTGATGTCGGCGCCGCTCGGATCGGCGTCCGTCGGCATCAGCCCGTCGAGCCACTTTCCCGACTGCGGCACGAGGAGCGCGAGATCCCAGCCCTTGTCCTTGTGGCCGATCTTGGCCTTCACGACGGTGTTGTCCGCGTACCGGATCTCCGGGTTCTCGACGGCGCCGAGCCCGGAGAGCGAGGTCAGGACGCGGCCGTCCCGCGAGAGCACGGTGCCGACCGCCATCGGCCGGCCGCCCTGCTCGATCTGCACCACGCCGCGGCGGAGCTGCTCGAGGTCGATCGTCCCTCCGCCGGCGTCCGAGCCGGCTGCGCCGGGCAACGACGGCAAGGGCGCGGGCGCCGCCCCCGCGGGGACGGCGATGGCGAGGAGGAAGCCGCCGAGGAGCGACGCGGGGAGGAGGGCGCTTCGGAGCATGGGGTCCAGGAAATCTAGCACCTGGCGTGCCGAAAACCGGCCCCCTCCGCACGCGCGGGCGGACCGCCTGCCGCGACGGCTCGACCCCGCGAAGCGCGCCCTCGGGGCCTGCGAGCCTTGACCTGGCGCGGCCCCGTGTGGGAAACAAGCGGCGAGGTCCAGCGGAATGAGCGAAACGCACGGAAATCCGAGCGATCACCACCACGCGCCGCCGGCGCCCCCCGAGCCGAAGACGCCGCTCTGGCTGACTGCGCTCGGCGCGGTCCTCTTCCTCATCGCCGGGCTCCTCTGGGGCCTGACGCCCGCGTCCACACACGAAACGGGCGAGCACGGCGGAGCCGCGGGGAGCGCGAGCGCGGCAGCGCCCGGCGGGCGCTGATTCGACGCACGCGCTGTGATCCACGGTGCAGGGCACTGTGAAGCGGCGGTCATAGCTGTGTCGTGACCTCGGGACAGGACAGGAAAGGAGCCCGCCGACCATGGTGAAGGGCGCGGACAAGGCGAGCGGGATCGCGCGGACGGACGCGACCGGACGGGTGGAGATGATCCCGGAGCTCCTCGCGTGGAGCTCGTCGCTGAACCACGACCGCACGTTCGTGCGCGAGGACATCCTCGGCAGCGCGGCGCACGTGACGATGCTCCGCAAGGTCGGGCTCCTCGAGCCGCACGACGCGCAGAAGCTCCGCGACGCGCTGCTCGCGATGTACGACGACGCGGCCGCGGGCAAGCTCGAGCTCGAGGGCGGCGAAGAGGACGTGCACATGGCGATCGAGGCCCGCCTCACGCGGGAGCTCGGCGACATCGGCAAGCGCCTCCACACCGCGCGCTCGCGCAACGACCAGGTCTCGCTCGACCTCCGCCTCCACGTCCGCGATCAAGCGGCGCGCACCCTCGCCGACGTCGCCGCCCTCGTGAGCGAGCTCGCAGACCGCGCCGACCGCGAAAAGGACGTCATCCTCCCGGCGTATACGCACCGGCAGCGGGCGCAGCCTGTGTCCGCGGCGTTCCTCCTCTCCGCGTGGTCGATGCAGCTGCTCCGCGCGGCCGACGTGCTCGCCCAGGCCGTCGCGCACACGAACGAGTCGCCGCTCGGCTCCGGCGCGTGCTCGGGCACGTCGCTCCCGATCGATCGGAGCGTCGTCGCGCACCTCCTCGGCTTCTCGGGCGTGACCGCCAACGCGCTCGACACGATCGGCGATCGCGACTTCATCCTCGACTGGACGTGGGCCGGCGCGCGCGTGCTCCTCGCGCTCTCGCGCCTGTCGACCGACGTGATCGACTTCACGACGAGCGAGTTCGCGTTCCTCCGCATCGGCGACGCCGTCGCGGCGGGCTCGAGCATGATGCCGCAGAAGAAGAACCCCGACATCTTCGAGCTCGTCCGCGCGAAGGCGTCGCGCGGGGTCGGCAACGTGATGGCGATGCTCACGCTCGTGCGCGGCCTGCCCACCGGCTACAACCGCGACCTCCAGGACGATCGCCAAGCCGCGCTCGACACCGGGCCGCTCGTCCGCGGCGCGACCGGCGCCGTCCGTGCGGCGATCGCGCACCTCTCGTTCGATCCCGAGCGCTGCCTCGCCGCCGTCTCCGACGGCTCGACGCAGGCGACCGACATCGCCGAGGCGCTCGTGCGCAAGGGAATGCCCTTCCGCGAGGCCTACAAGGCCACCGGCCAGCTCGTGCACCTCGCGCGCGAGCGCGGCGTCGACCTCGCGAGCGTCGGGCTCGACGCGGCGAGATCGGTGAACGCGGCCTTCGACGAGTCCGTCCTCGCGGTCGTCGATCCACGCGTCGCCGTGGCCGCCAAGAAGAGCGCCGGCGGCACCGCGCCGGAGCGGGTGGCAGAGCAGATCGCCTGGATCCGCGCCGCCGTGACCGAGCTCGGCCACAAGGCCGCGAGCGTCCCCACGCTCGACGCCCTTCGCCGCGCGGTCGGGGCCGAAGCGATCTGAGCGCGGCGCGGGCGCCGCCCGGACGCGTCAGACGCGGCTCACTGAAAACGGTAGGCGACGCCGACCGGGAGGCCGTAGGCGCTTCCGTTGGGGCCGGCGAAGAAGAACGGGAGCGCGTTCGCGACGCTCTCTCCGCGGGACAGCTCGGCCAGGCGGACCGCGAGCTCGAGGCCTCCGCCGACCGCGACCTCTTCGCTGAGGGTGCCGTCACCGGCGCGTCGGTCGTCGCGCGACGCGCTGACGTACCCGTTCACACCGAACGTCGCGTCCCCAAACGTCGCCCCGGCGCCGATCGTGAGCGACTCCGTCGGATGGAACCTCACCGACGGGCCTCCGGCGACGACCGCCCACCGCTCGACATCAGGGCCGGTGCGCCGAGCAGGCGGATCCCGAGGTCTAGCTCGTCGCTGACCGCATAGCCGCCGAAGACGCTCGTGCATCGCGATCTGAAGCCGTCGAACCTCGTCGGTGCCGACGGAGCTCGAGCTGATGGGGCTCGGGACCGTCGCGGCGTACGTCCCGCTGCCTGCGCCGAGCGTCGGGCCCTCTCCGAGCCACGCGGTGGTCGAGCTGCCCGCAGACGGGTCCCCTCCGCGCTTCACGCAGCTCCTCGCCGCCGTGAAGAAGGTGCTCGCGAGCGATCCCGGCGGCACGGTCGACCTCGCGACGCTCACTCCGGCGCAGTGCCTCCACGTCGCGCGAGAGATCGCGCACAACCGGAACACCGAGCCGCTCCCGTACGCGTCGGCGGCGCAGCTCGAGGCGATGTTCACGACCCCGGCGAGCTCCGACGACGAGAACGTCAACGCGCGAGCCGAGCTCGCCGGAGCGCTCGCGGAGTACCGCGCCCGACACGAGGCGACGGCGATGACCCTCGCGAAGTACGTGTTCGCCCTCTCGACCGCGATCGCTTGCGAGGACGCGAGCCGAACGGCGTCGAGCGCCGGGCTTCGCTTCCCCATCCAGCCAGCTACCTCCGCGAGCAGCAAGGTCGCCGAGGCGGAAGTCACGCTCGAGAGCTGAGCTCCGACCTTCCGCGAGGACGTCAGGATCCCCATGCAGCCAAGCGACGTCTCGGGGAGCGCGCTCCGGTCGTGGGACGCCGTCGGACGCCGCGTACGGACGACGTACGACGCGCTCCGTCGCCCGACCCATCTCCACGTGAAGCGGGACTCCGGCCCGGAGCAGCTCCTCGTACGGACGATCTACGGCGAGGGGCAGGCGACCCCCGAAGCGCAGAACCTCCGCGGTCGCGCGGCCTACGTCTTCGACCAGGCCGGCGCCTTCAAGAGCGAAGCATTCGACTTCGAAGGCAACCTCGTCGCGTCGTCGCGGCGACTCGCGACCTCGTATGTCGACGTCCCCGACTGGTCGCCGCTCGAGGACTCCGACGCGCGTGACGACGAGCTCGAGCGAGTCTCGTCGATGCTCGAGGCGGAGAGCTTCTCGAAGCGCTTCGCCTACGACGCGCTCGGTCGGGTCACCTCGGCGACGCTGCCGGACGACTCCGAGGTGCGGCCCCGCTACAACGATGCCGGCTTCCTCGAGGCCCTCGACGTCCTCGGGCGCGGCGCCGACGCCGTGAAGTCCTTCGTCTCGACGATCGAGTACGACGCGAACGGCCGGCGCACTCGAATCGTCTACGGCAACGGCACCTCGACGTCCTACGACTACGATCCTCTGACGTTCAGGCTCACGCGCCTCGAGACGAGGCGCGACCGGGACGGCGCCGTCCTCCAGGACCTCCGCTACACGTACGACTGCGCCGGCAACGTCGTGGCGACCGTAGACCGCGCGCAGCAGACGGTCTTCTTCGCGGGGGCGGTCGTCTCGGCGTCCTCGGAGTACGAGTACGACGCGCTCTACCGCCTCGTCCGCGCTTCGGGGCGCGAGCACCGCGGAGCCGGCGGTCCGACGGGCCCAGAGGACGTCGCCCTCCACGAGCTCCCGCACCCGAACGACGTGCAGGCGCTACGCCGGTACGAGGAGCGCTTCACCTACGACGGGGTCGGCAACCTCCTCGAGCTCGCGCACGACGCCCGGGCGGGCTCCTGGTCGAGACGCTACGCCTACGTCGCCGGGACGAACCGCCTCCACGCGACGACCGCGCCCGGTGACGCGCGCGAGGGGCCCGGTTCGGCGCGCTACGCGCACGACGAGAGCGGCCACATGATCGCTCTCCCGGGGATCGCCTCGGCGGCGTACTCGCACGCAGGTCAGATGCTCCGCGCCGATCTCGGCGGAGGCGGGATCGCTCACTACGCGTACGACGCCGCCGGCCTGCGCGTTCGCAAGGTCGCCGTGCGGAGCGGCCTGGTCGAGGAGCACATCTACCTCGGCGGATTCGAGCTCCACCGCAAGCGCGACGCGAGCGGCCTCCTCTTCGAGCGCCAGACCGTCCACGTGATGGACGACGCCCGGCGCATCGCGATGGTGGAGACGAAGACCGCGGACGCGAAGGCGCCGGGCAGCGCCGGCGTACCGCGGGTCCGGTATCAGTACGACGACCAACTCGGCTCGGCGCTGCTCGAGTGCGACGACGAGGGGCGCGCGATCTCGTACGAAGAGCTGCACCCGTTCGGGACGACCGCGTACCGCTCCGCCCGGAGCGGCCTCGACGTCTCGGAGAAGCGCTACCGCTACACCGGCAAGGAACGCGACGAGGAGACCGGGCTCTACTACCATGGCGCGCGCTACTACGCGCCTTGGCTCGGTCGGTGGACGAGCGCGGATCCGGCCGGCACCGCGGACGGACCGAACCTGTACGCGTACGTGCAGGGCCGCGTGATGAACGCCGTCGATCCTGACGGGCGCCAGAGCATCTTCACGACGGGCGTGGTTCAGAGCCCGGCGGGCCGACCACGCACAGCGGCCGACCCACCGCCTCTCCCGGACGCGCTCGAGAACGCGGCGAAGCTGCACGGGCAGACGCTCGGGCGGATCCAGACGCTCGAACGCGAGATCGAGGAGCTCTACGACTCGCGCGAGCGGGGCGCCGCGACCCGCTTCTGGAGCCTCGACCACTTCTTCGCGGCGTCCGGGTTCCCCGAGCCGATCCTCGAGCGAGGACAGCAGCTCAACGACCTCGTCGAGGCAGGCGTCGCCGAGGAGGGCGCCTCGCACTGGGAGTCGTCCGTCCTCCTCCGCGCGATCGAGGGCGGGCTCATCACCAACCAGGCGGAGCACGACCGCTTCCTGCAGATCGCGGAGTCCGAGCGCAAGTCGGTGATCTTGCGCTGGGCGGCGTGGCGCGCGTTCGAGATGGTCCTCGCGCTCACGCCGGTGAAGGGCGGCGGCGCGGGCGGAATGCTCTTCGCGCGCGCCCCGCCGACGGCGCCGGCGGCGCTCGCGGCGCTCAACAAGGCGGCGCAGGCGAGCGGCGTCTCGGGCCGATGGGTCAACGTCGTCGAGTCGATGTCCGCGCGCGCGATCACGTTCCAGGAGATCGTCATCGGCCGCGGCGCCCGCGCCGGCTCGTCATTTCTCCGCAACGGCGTCAAGTTCGACGGCCACATCGGCAAGCTGCTCCTCGACGCGAAGGGACCGGGGTACGCCAACTTCGTCGGGAAGGACGGAAGGTTCTACAGCTGGTTCAAGGGAGCGCGGGCCCTCGAAGAACAGGCCAGGCGGCAGCTGACCGCCGCGAAGGGGATGCCGATAGAGTGGGTCTTCGCGGAAGAGAAGGCCATGAAGGCGACGGCGGCCCTCCTGGATAGCAAGAAGATCACCGGCATCACGCTCCGCCTGAGATGAGCAGGAGAAACGAGACATGGGAATCTTCATCCGATGTGAGTGGATGACACCGAGCACTTTCACGACCGATGCGCGCGTCGCCGAGGTCGCGGACGTGATCCGACGGATCTGCACCGAAGGCCCCTTCTCCGGCCGGTGGTTCTTGCAGGGGAGATCCCGAAAGGAGGCGCTCTCGAAGAGCGTCGACCTCGATGCACTCTCGACGAGGAAGAAGCCGTGGCGTCGCGTCTCGCTCATCGAGGACCTTGCGTACTACTCCTTGTCGATGTGGGACGGGCGCGACGACCTCGAGGCCGCCTCGCTCTCGGCCGAGATCTACGAGCCCGAAACGAAGCCAAACATGCTCCTCATCTCGGGACCTCCGGTCGACTCCTTTCGCCCGCGGGTGCCCGCGTGGCCGGACGTCCTCGAGCTCGCCCGCTCGCTCGCGGCCATGCTTGACGGTCTCTCGGTGGTCGGCACCGACGAGCTCTTCGGGTACGCCAGAGCACACGGCATGCCGCACGCGTCGTTCGCGGCCCACGCCGCGTTCTGGGAGCCGGATCGCAGCGGCGAGAGCCCCCTCTACGCGCCGCTACGCACCGCCGGGCTCGCGGCGCCCTGCTCGCTCGTCGCTTCCACGTCCTGGGATGAGGTCGTCGATCCGAGCCGTACACCCGAGGCGTCGCTCCTGGAGCTCATGCGCCTCCTCGCGGTCCCCTGATCGACGACGTCGCGTGCGGATCGCGCTCCGGGCGCCCGAACGCACACGCGACAGCCGACGGCCCCCTCGCCTCGGCGCGGGTCTCGCCGAGCGACGCCACGGCTCTTTCCTCGTCGAGAGCGCGTCGAGGTCGACGCTCGTCTCGCTCAGCGAGGTCCGTGCGTACTACTCCTTGTCGATGTGGGACCCGAGACGGCGCCCGAGCGCGCGCTCGTCCCCGTCACCAGCGAGCACCCGCGCGGTTGGCGATGAGCCGTCTCTGCGGTGGGCTACCCGTGCCGCGACGACGTGAACGTCGCGCCTCGACCGCACCACGCGCGGACGTCAGCCGGCAGGCGTGAAGGTGCCTTGCGGGCACATCGACCACCACGCCTTCTGCTCCGCTTCGCGCATCCCGCCGGCCGGAATGTTCTGGGTGCACTCCGGCTTCACGATCAGCTGCTGCCCGCCCTGGAGGATGCGAACGACACCGGCGGAGGCGAGCTGCATCGGCTGCTTGTCGACGAGGGCCTTGTCGACGCGGCCGAGGAGCTGTTGACCAGGCCGCGCGGTCTCCTGACCGGTCTTCGCCGTCTCCTGCCCGGGCTGCACCAGGCGCTGCGCGAGGAGCGAGCCGCCGGACGGCTGCGCGTCGACCGTCGCCAGGATCTCGACCGGGAGCGCCCGCGTCGAGCCGCCGAGCGCGGTGAGCGAGAGGAACGTGCGCGCCTCGTCGATCGACCATGTCCCGATCTCCGAGCACGCCTCCGCGCGGCAGCCGGTCGGCATGAGGAGGTACGCGCCGTCGTCGCCGAAGGTGATGGCGTCGGGGGCTCCTCCTTCGGTCGACGTGTATACGCCGCGGAAGTCCGCGGTCACCTCCGCGGAGTCCGACTCGGACGCGCAGGCCGCGAGCGCGACGAGCGACGCGGTGGAGAGGACGAGTGCGATTCGATGGAAGGTCATCCGCGACGTCTTCTTCTCTCCGCAGGCTGCCATGACCTGTGCTCAGCAAGACGTCGGCCACCGGCCGGCCGCAGGAAATCGCGACGGAATCACGGCCGCGCCGGCCGCGGAGCGGAACGGCGGGTTCCGGCGCGGAGCTGCGGGTTCCCTGCCTGCGGCTTCACGGACGGGCGCTTGCCGCTTCACGGCGGGCGCTTGCCGCCGATCGTCGCCGGTGGCACGCCTGGTCCTGACAGCATGAGGCAGACGCAGAAACGAGCGGCGGCCATTCTCGCGAGCGTGCTCGCCCTCACGGCGTGCGGTTCGTCTTCGTCCTCGTCGGCGCCCGCGGAGTCGCGGTGCGGCGCCGGGCTCGAGGAGGACCTGACCACGGCCGGACGCACCGGCGCGAAGGGCGCGGAGACGGGCGTGAAGACCGGCGTGGAGGGCGTGAAGGCGTTCGGCGACGCGACCGTCGGGCTCGTCGAGGGCGGCCAAGCCGAGGCGAAGACGCGCTGGCAAGAGGGCAAGCAGACGACGAAGCAGACCGCGCGCGGCGGCGCCGCCGAGACGAAGCAGGAAGCTCGCCGCTGCCGCTGAGCGACGCAGGGCCGCGCATCGAAGCCATCCTCCTCGACGATCCGCTGCTCCTGCGAACGCCCATCGTGCGGCGCGGCGCAGAAGCGACGCTCGGTCATCGGCCTGAGGTGTGGGAGGGCTGGAAGTAGGCCACGGGCCGCCCTCCGGGCCGGCCGTCGGTCGAGGCGGGCGTCGAGGCAAGCGACGTCGCGGACGGAAGGCTCGCTCCTGCTCGCGTGTTGGCTGCAGCGCGGGGCCTGCCGCCCCCTCACGCGGAGCTCGGGCGGGGATACTCGGTGAATGCCGCGCGCAAGACGTCGCCGATTGTCGGCGCATGCAGCTCCATTGGAGACGAAGAAGGGCTTCGCGTCAGGCCGGAAGAGCCTGGCGGCGCACTGCCCACGCGGGCGTCGAGATCGGGCAGCGTCGCGAGCCGCCGTCCGCGGCGGCGGCCCGACGGTGAGCGTCCCTCAGGCAGGACGTATCCCGCGGAACGCCCCTGGTCCGTGCGGTTCGGGCAACAAGGAAAAGCGGTGCTGCATCGACGCCCGACTCGTCGCGCCTTCGGCTCCGTAGCGAGGCGCCCAGTCGTGAGCCTCCGGCGGTCTCGGGGTGGGGCCTGGTGCCGGCGGTGACGTCGACGCTCCCGCGCTCGTCGAAGATCGGGGCGCGTCTCGGCCTGATCCAACGAGCGTGCGCTCGGCGAGCTCTGGGCGAGGATCACCCTTTTGACGACGGGACCGAGCGTTCGCCGCTCTCGAGGGCATCGGCGTCGACGATGTCCTTGGGCCTGCCCGTTGCGCGCTTGTTCTTCACGAGCGCGTCGCGGCCGAGGACCGGCAACGTCATGCCTTCGAGCTCGACGACGATCCGCGTGGCGTGCGCCTCCTCGAACGACACACCCGTGATCGACGTCAGGAGATCGATGCGGCGCGGCGGCAAGCCGATCTGGTAGACGTTGTCCGGCACCTCGAAATCGGAGCGCGAGATGCCGTGCGCGGCGAGCGGCGCACCGAAGATGCGGAGGGCGTCGAGCACTCGCTCGGCGTTCTCGGCGCTCGGCTGAACGAGCACGTCCATGTCGCCCGTCGCGCGGGGAAGACCATGCGCGGCGAGCGCATGCGCCCCCACGATCACGAACTCGACCTTCGCGGCGATGAGCGCACGAAGGAGGTCGACGAAGTCGTCGTTGAGCTCAGGTTCTCGTCCCACGCCCCCTCGAGATGCGGCCAGGGGCTTCCGAGCGCGAGTACGCAGGGATGCTCTTGCCTGCCATCGCCCACGAGTCGAGCGTGATCCGCCAGACCATGGCGACGCACTCCGCGGCCGATGCGTCTTTGGGAACGGCCGAGGTGTCCTCTTCGCCGAGGCGGGCCTTTGCGCCGGGCCACCCGGCTCGCGCCGCCGCGCGCGCTTTTGCTCGATCGTCCACTGCCGCGAAGTATAGCCGGCATCGGCCACGCTGCGTGCTCGGGCTTCGTGGCGGGCGCGCGGCATGGAGGCGCCCGGTTGCCGTCCTCTCGTCAATGGAGCCGCTGCCCGCGTGATCTCGACGGATTCGGCCTCGCCAAGGTCGCTTGGTCGCAGCACGCGCTCCGCGTGCTGCGAGACATCAGTCTGCGGAAGAGCGTATGGGCGTGACGCTCCCCACTACTTCGACGGCTCAGGTTCGAAGTGCGGCGTCCACGATACGCGCTCTCTCCTTGAGCTTGGCGGAGCCGACGTTCGTGCTCGCGTCGCGCCTGCTCCCGCGTCGCCAGAAGGCGAGCAGGCCCGTGCTGGCGACAGCGCCCGCCAGCGCTCGGCGGTCGGCGGGGTCGACGAGCGGCTCCTTCTCGAGATGGAGCCTGACGATCTCGAGGATCTCTCGTTCGCTCTGTCCCTCGAGGTCGACGGCCCAGCGGCCCTCCGGGGTTCGACGTGCTTCTGCGCGTCGAAGTGCTTCGGCCTGATCGCGCCGCGCCGCTTCGAGCTCGTCGCGCCTGCGTCGAGTGGTCTCGGCCTCGTACGAGAAGCGTCCATACCCAACGGCCGTCTTGGCGCCGGCACCGGTGTGCTCGAGTGCCTCGCGCAGGCACTCGAAGGCGCGAGCCACATCACTGACGTCCTCCGTGCGCGGAAGGATAGAGAACGCGAACCTCGCGCTTGGCGCGGTCACGAGGAACGGCACGGGCGTCGGGCTCCGCCAGTCGCCAGGCGGCGCATCCTTTGTCCATCCGTGGAAGTGCGGCGTCATCACGTCGACCTCGAGTCCGACGGGCTCGATGGGGATCGCGTCGAGGAAAATGATCGTCCCGGCGCCCCCAGCGTCGTCGAAGGCGTTTGCGAGCCCGACGCTCGTCGATGAAGTCGTGCCCGAGCCCGCGCTGGCCCACGCGCGGACCAGCCCCTTCACCGAGCTCCCTGGCAGGTACGGCACCCCCAGCGTGGGGTGCCACGCGAACCCGTTCTCGACCGGGTGACTGCGTCCGATGCCGGTCACGAAAGGGCTCTCGAGCTTGAAGATGCCGAACTGGCCGCGTCTCGCCGTCGTGAGCTCGAGCCTCCGCCGGAGCGCCTCGTCGAGCAGGCGCTTCTCGCCGGACTTTCGCCGGGCGACGTCGCGGAGCCACGCGACCTTACCGCTGTCGTTCGCGCTCCCCTTTTCGTCTTTCAAGCTCCACGCGTCGCTCCAACGATCGCAGAACTTGTCGAACCAAAGGCCCGTGTTGTCGATCGGTTCGCGGATCTCCGCCCTCGAGACCCGTGCGTACAGCGGACGAGACATCGTCAGGTCTCCTCCTGGTCGGACGAATCGTCGGCGTCGCTCGTGTCGGGGCGTGGCAGGTATGCCCGGCAGAACTTCTTGTGCCAGACGAGCCAGGCGAGCGCTTCGGCCTGGGCTCGAAGGTAGTCCGGCTCGTCGCCGGTCACGATCGCCTGGAGCAGATCGGGCGCCGACGCGTAGACACCTCGAGAATCGCTGAGCCACGCGTGCAGGTTCGCATAGAGCCGATGATGTGCCTTGTGCTGTGCGCTCCTCGGCTGATTGGTGGCGGCCGCCCGCTCGGAGGCGAGCGCCTGACCGAGACCGTTCGCCAAGATCGCCGGCCCGATCCGCTCGACGTAGGCGCGATACTTTTGCCTGACACGCTCGTCGGCTTCCAGCGCGTTCACCGTGCTCAGCGCATGGGCGGCTCGGCGCTGCTCCGGGGTTCGGCCGACATCCGACGCCGCGAATCTCGGGCGGCTCACGAGGCCGCCCCCGCCTGATCTCGGAACGAGACGATTGTCCAACCGTGTCCCACCGTCTCGTTCCCGCCCAGCTGCAGGTACGGATCGGTCTCGGTGAAGAGGTCGCCGACGGCAGCGCGCGCGGCGGCGTCGCGCGTGCTGATCAGCGAGTAGAGGAGCGTGTCTGCGGGCAGGCTTTCCTCGTACCAGAGGTTATTGCTCTTCTTCGTCTCTGCATCGAGGTGGTTTCGCGCCTGCACCGGCACGGCGTAGCGGCAGAACCAGGCAAAATCGTCGTCGCTGACGATGACCACCTGGGGTGTCAGGCGCGCTCGGGTCACCGCCGGGCGAACGAGCGAGCCGATCGACGTGTGGAGCTCGACGGGGCACTCGCCCCGGAGCTGAAACTCACGCTCCTCCAGGTAGAGCGTCCCGCGCCCCGCCCCCAAGGCTCCGGCGACGCCGTCGACCCGCGGGATCTCCGGGAGCGGCGTCCTCGTGGCCGAGACGCCGCAGCGCGCAAGGTCACGGTGGTACCGCTCGATCACCAGGGGTGAGGTGAGCCATCGGTAGGTGCCGGTCAGGCTGCGCACCGGCAGGAGCAAGAGTCGAGCGTCGGAGACGAGCACCTTGCCAGCGCGATCGGCCGTGCCAAACAACTCGGTGACGGTCTCGGTCTCCACCGGGCGTCCGCCCCGCGCTCGACCGCGGAGGGCACCTTTGACGCCGGAGCCCGCGATGAACGGGAAGTCGGTCGTCGCCTCCCGCGCCACGGGAAGATCGACGATTCCCGCGCTGCGACCCGCGCCGCAGTGGATCGCCGTCTCCGCAAGCAGTCCGATCATCGAGGTCTTCATCGCGCTCTCTCCCAACTCCGGCCGCTCCCGACGGCGCAGAGACCGAATCCCATCGTTGTGAGTCGACCGATGCGTAGCAGCCCATCGGACATCGCTTCGCGGAGGACGTCGGGGCGATCCGTCTCGCAGAACAGCGTAGTGCCCGCCGGCAAGGCGTTCTTCATCGGCAGCGGCTCGCGCCGTCGCGAGTCCCAGCCGCCGATGCGCATAGGGCGATCCGTGCACGCGAACACGACGCGCGCGCCTTCGAACCCGAGCTCGGACTTGCCGAGGAACACGTCCCGTTCGAGCAGCACGGGCGTCAGCGCCACGAGGAGGAACGTTCCGGAGTCGTCGATGGGGACATCGCGCCACAATGGCGCCGCCGGGTCCCACCGGTCACATGCTGCGAGCCGGCTCTCCCCTCCGAGTGGGATCAACGATCCGGCGGGCGAGCTCCAGTTGGATGGGAGGCCGTCCGCCCAGACACCCACGCCCACCTCGGGTCGGGCGCGAACATGCTGCGTGCTGTAGAGCGCGCCGTCGACGGCGGTCCGGGTCGTGAGCTCGCGTTCGATCCCCACGCGTGGCTCGCTCGTCCAGAGGTCGTCGTCGACGATGACGTCATCGTCGCTCGGCAGCTCGCCGCGCAAGATCCGCGCGAGACCGCGGAGGGTGGTCATCCGTCCCTCGCCGGGAGAGAGTCGCCCCTTGCCATCGTCCAACTCGGCCGGGAGCCGCGTCGCATGTCCGAGGTCCGTCGGCGTCGGCGCCCCGCTGAGCCTCACGAGATCGTGCGCGCGCCAGCGACCGTCGGCTTCGACGCGGCCGCGGACGTGACGCGGCATGCGGAACACTGGGCCGCTCCGGCGGACGATCAGCGGCCCGGTGATACGGAGTTGACCTAGGCTCTCCGGACCGTCGCCGAGGATCGCCTCGAGTTCGCGCGACCACGGCGAGTGGCCGTCCCAGCCGTTGGCGTGCGCGAGGGCTACTCGGAGGGCGCCGGCGATCGTCGGCGGGTACGGCGGGAAGACGCCGACGACGCCTTCTTGCGGCGAGGCCTTCTTGTCGAACGGCGTCCCGTCACGGAAGAACCAGGTGTCGAGGGGGTAGAACGCGAGCTTCATGGCAGGTGCTCATCCTCCACTCCTCCACTCGCGAGGAGGCTGGCTATCGTGAGCCCGTCGAGCGAGACATGGCGCGCGGCCGACTCGGGTGGCTCGTCCCGTCGAGCGCAGGCGAGGACGCCGGACACGATGGCGGTGAGGCGTTCGAGTTCTGCCTCCGCGAACGCCTCGTCACGGTGCGCGCTTCGGTGAGCGATCTCGGCCCTCACGAGCGAGCGCACGTCGATCCCGTCGTCGAGCGAGACGAGGGCGCCGGGCGTGAGCGGCGCCGGCGAGAGCTGGCCGAAGATGCCCGCTAGATCGTGCAGGAGCGACCGGGAGAGCGCAGCGCCCTCGATGGCGAGCTCACGCACGAAGGCGTTCATACAGCGAGCGGCGTGGTTCTGCGCGAGGTTCGTCGCCGGCCGACGCCAGGTCGATACCCACTCGGCCGCGACGGAACCGCGCCGGTAGAGGCTCACGCCGAGCGAGTCTCTACCGTTCCTTGTCTTCGCGACGTCGTCGAGCAGGCGGTGCGCCTCGGCGAGGATCCGATTCAGCGGATCGCGGGCATGCGCAAGGACGATGCCGAGGGACAGCGTCGCGACAGCGTCATCGAACGAACGCCGGTACTCCGCCTCGAGCTCCTCTGCGCACGAGAGCGCCTCTTCGAGCGGAAGCATGGCGAGGACGTCGTCGCCGCCGGCGTAGATCGTCACGCCGTGCCGACGGCTCACGATGCCCGGAACGGCTCGCGTGAACGTCGCGAGCGCGTTGGATACCTTGGCGCTGTCGTGCTTCGCGAGGACCTCACCGAGGCTATCGCCGTCTGCGAGCAGGAGCGCGAAGTAGATCGGCGGTCCGTGAGGGCGAATGGCGGCGCGAGCACGGACCAGCGAGGAGCGCGTGCCCTCCTCGGCGATCCGCGTCAGCGCCGGACTTGCGAGGAAGGCGCGATGAAACCAGTTCGCGTCGAGCCTCGAGAAGGCCGGTGCGCGCGCGGCGTCGTCTCCGATGAGCACGGAGACTCCGCCGGTCCTGGCTTCGTCGCTGGCGGAGGAGACGGCGTTCGCGAACGCCTCGGCCGGCGCGGGGGTCTCTTCGATGACGCGCCGGCACCAGCCGGCGGCGGCGACGTCTACGGTCGAGGGCCAGTGACTCACGTCGATCGGCCAGCCGAACGCCTTGTGCGCGACGTCCGGTCGTCGAGGCGCGAGCCGCTTCACGAGCGCGATGGCGCAGAGCCGCTCCTTCTCGCGGACGTCGAGGTCGCCCGCTCGCTTCCGAACCGCGTCCCAGAACGCGTCCTGCGCGCGTGACGCTCGCGCGCGAACGTGCCCGGACACCTCCTGGAGGTCGGGCATGACGGTGCACTTGTCGCCCCCCTCTTCAGGCAGCCAGTGCGTTCTCCACTGCTTTCGAGCTGCGAGGAGCCCGCGCTCCGCGGGCGCGCCGACGACCCAAGCGAGCTCCCAGAACCCCGTCGTCTGGCGCTCCCAGATCTTCTCGGTCTCGCCGCCGAGAGCCGCCGCACCCGCGACGTGGTGTTCCCAGACCGCGAGGCAGATCCGTACCCACGCCGAGCGGAAGGCGCTCTCCGCTGCGGCCGCGGCCGTCGAGGGGTCCACGTCGTCCTCTAGCTCGACGGTGAACTGATTCGGGAGCGAGCCGAGGCGAGGCGGGTCGCCGGTCTGCCCGCCGGTGACCCAGCGGAGCATCGGATCCTCGGCGACGCGCGGGCGGACGATCGACCCGAACTGCGTTGTGCCTTTCATCGCGTGGGCCGCAAGGAAGGACAGCATGTAGGAGCTGCCCCAGAGATCGCGGGTCCGGCGCGACTGCGAGACGAAGCCCTGGACCGGGCCGATGGCAACGTGGAGGTGGCGTGTCATCGCGGCCCCCCGACTTCGATGGCGTCGCCGAACGGTTCCTTCCGAGTCTTTGCTGCAGTGCTCGGGTCACGGTTGAGAAAGCGGTCGAGCAGGTCTTCGACGGGCTTCCACAGCTTCGCGTCTTCGTCCGCGATCCGCACCAGCTGCCTATTCACTTTGACTCGTGCAGCTGGGCCTTGCGGGAGAAAGCGAGCGGGAAGGAAAGTCATCACGGCGATTGGCGAGGCCCCGCACTGGTGCATGTGGATCAAGAGCGGGCTTGCCCGGCGGTCTTGGCCTTCCGGTTCGACATTCCCTTCACGGTAGTTGTGAGGAAGCCCGAAGACGATTCTGCGGGGATGGTCCTGCGGCCGCGCCTCACGCATCAACTCGTGGTCTCGGAGGAAGTTTCCCTCGCTCTTCTCGTTGAGGACGACGTGGCCTGAGCCGTTCTGAGACTTCCGGCCCTTGCTCCGATAGCGCATGATTTCCCGTCCCACGCGGTCGAGGAGTCCGAGAGGCGTCGTATCTCGGGAGTCCGCGGACACCAGCACGGCGCGGGTCCTCGATGATATCGCCGTATACGCAGGGAGCTCGGTGGCGCCGCGTCCTGCGGCGAGCAGCTGACCAATCGCGTCGGCGAGCGCATCGATCGACGTCGGAGCCTGCTCCGACGCGGAGCCGTCGATCGAGAGCGACTCGAGCATGAGGCTGCCGTAACCCTTTCGGCTCTTCGCGCCCATCCCTCCGAGGAGCCCGACGGCCTTCAACGCGTCGAGCAGCGACCCGCGGCGGCTCGAGTCCCGCTCCACGCGCGCGAGGAGCTCGACCGTGAAGGTGAACGGTGCGTTGAGGAAGGCGCGCGAGCGGTCTCGGCCACCTCCTTGACCAGGGGCCTCGATCACGCCGTAGCTGAGATAGCGCGCTCCGGGCTTGGCCCCACCGCCGTCCTTCAGCGCTTCTCCCCCGCGGATCGGCGGCGGTGCATTGCACCGGACGAGGCGCATCGTCACCTTGCCTCGACCGCTCCGAGCGCTCCCGAACAAGGCGTCCTCCTCGGCGCGGATCGCGTCGAGCTTGCCGCCGAGCCGCGGCCAGGCGAGGGCGCGCCACCACCAGCGCAGCACGCCCTTGAAGCTGGGAATGCGCACGGCGGCCTGCTCTGGATCCGCACCTGTGGAGAAGAGGGGTGTGACGACGCGGTAGGTGGCTTCGATCCGCTCAATGGTCATGGCCACTTCCCTCGGCGAGCCAGAAGGCCTCGCTCGTGCGAAAGGTGTCGTCGTCCTGTTCGGCCGGTGGCCGACGATCCACGAGACCAAAGCGTCGGACCTCGCGACCAAGGCGCTTCGCCTCGTCGGCGAGCGCGACCACCGCGAGCCCCATCAGGGTCGTGCCACCCGTGAGGTTGACCGAGAGCGCCCGGGTATCGACGAGCCATCGTCCCGCCTCGCAGACGAGGCGTTCGATCTCGGCGTGCCCGCCGAAGGGATCGCGGATACGGAGTTGGTGGATGGCACCGCCGTATCCGGCGTCGTGCAACACAGCGCGAGACGAGTCGGCGCTTTGCTCGGAGACGAGGACGAGGCACGCGTCGGGGTCCCCGCCCCCACGCCGGCAAACCTCGAGCGCACTCGCGACGATACCTGGCCGGAGGCCGACGGCGCTCACGAGCATTCGATCGACACGCGGCGACGGCAGGAGGGCGAGCCGTCGCGATCCCTTGAACACGCTCCACGATGCACGAACCTGTTCGAGCTTGCTGCGCGCGCTCTCGTCTCCAGAGCCGATCAGCACCTCGTACCGCATGCCGTGGTGATGGAAGGCGTTCCGGCGATCGCGCAGCAGGTCCCAGAAGACGGCGAGCCGGCGCTGGTCGTCGGACAGCTCGCCGCGGACGGCAGAGATCTTCGTCATGCCAGCGAGCGCGTGGAGCGCCGACTCCGCGCGCCTCCGCAGTCCCTTCGAGTCGAGCCAGGAGCGCGGGTCGGAAGTCTGGAGCAGCGCGAGGCTGACGGTCCACTCTCTCATCAGCCCGAGCGCCACGGGAACGTTTCCGCGGCCGAGCAGGTCGTCGATCAGCCGCGCCTGTCGGCTCAGCTCGTCGTCATCGAGCGGTGCGCTGCGCTTCCAGGTCTTCGGCGGGATGGGATCACTGAAGGCGAAGGGCGCCAGCGATTCGTCGAGCCGCCGCCACAGCTCCGTCTCGAGCAGTGCGCCCTGGTCGCCGGCCGCTCTCGTGAACGGTCGCTTGCGTTCGTGTCGAAACCGCACGCTCGCTTGGCCAAGTTCCACGGGGAGTCCAGATTCGCGAGCGTCGGCCACGCGCTTCAGGTCCGCGGCGGTGTCGCGCGCGGCGCTGCCGGCTCCGCCGATCAGCTCGCACAGCCGAGTCGCATCGCCTCGCTCGGCGAACAGGCGTACTCCGTGGATCCACTCCGGCAGCACGAGGAGCGCGCGAAGGTCGAGGAGCGGGCTGTCTTCGCCCGACGGGCTATACACTCCGTAGAAGGCGTGGCGCAGCTCGATCCCCCGAAGGGCCGAGATGTACTGCATCGCGAGGTACGTCAGGATCGCGTGGTGCCGCCAGCCGTGCGTGGCATCGACGATCAGCCTTTCGGGCGGGCAGTCGACCGGGATCGCCGCGCTCACGCTCTTGGTGAACGACGCGATGTCCGTCGGATCCCGCTCCAGCGGACGGCGCTCGGTTTCGATGCCCGATCCGGCGAAGTGGCGCTCGAGTTTCGGCCAGCTGCTCTCGGTCGCCTCGGGCGTGCAAAGAGCAATGATGCGCGAGGGCCGCTCCTCGACCGGGAGGAGCTCGACGATCGCGATCGGGACGAGATCGGCGGAGGCCGACGCGCCGCCAAGCGTGTACCGCGCGGGCTTGGAGGCGACACCAAGTACGGTCACGAGCGTCGTGGTCATTGGTCGAGGTTCCGAGAAGAGGCCCTGTGCGCGCGTGTGAGGCCGAGGTGGCGACCGGGGCGCGGCAAGTCCACTGCGTGGTCGTCCGCGCGGTCGCGGGCATACGCCCTGCCTTGCGCGGGGTACGGTCGACCTCCGCGCATGCGCCCGATAGCAGTCACCCAAGTGTGGTCGAGCGCATGAACGTCGACCCTACGGCACGCGCAACGCAGCGAACATCACCCCGCGCGGTGATGCTCGTCAGTTCAGTGGCGTCGCCGCGCGCGCCGCGTGTGACGCGCCAGGTGGACGGCGCTCGCCCTCTCACACGTCGATCGCGATCCGGGCCTCTGCCTCGACCTCCAGGGCCGAAGATCGGAGCTCGCCGGTCGTTGGCTGTCGACATGCGAACGCGAGCTCCTGGAGAGAGCGTCCGCAGATAGGCCGCGGTCTCTGCCTCGCATTCCTCCCACGACAGCGCGTGAATCGCGGAGGTAGGCGCCGACGCGTCGGCGGCCCCTTGAGGTGACGTCGCATGCGGATCGAGGCGCGTCCTCGATGGCGACGGGGAAACCGCGGACGCTCGATGACTGCGCGCCCCTCATCGTGTGGCGCAGGACGAGCGCTCGGACAAGCCCGAGTGCTCGCGCGGCGTCGGGATCGAGACGCGCGGCGAGCTGGACGCGGTCGCGCGGGGCGCGCTCGCCACGCCGAAACACGCCGCGCGGTCGTGAGCCTCGCGGGCGTCATCGGCGCCGGTTCGTGCGCGCCACGTGACGCCACGAGCGGCGCTTCTGGGCGGCGGCAGGAACCGGCGGCAGAAGCTCGACGAGCGCTGTCGCGAGCGAGCGAAAGGACGGTGAGCGGCTCCTCCTCGGCGCGGTGGTGACGACTTGCCCCATCGCTTCGGCCCACGCCGTCTTGTTCTCGCCACCGTCGCCGATCACGCGTGCGAACAGCTCCCATGTCCCGCAGACCGAGTCGGGCTCGTAGCTGCTCGCCAGCGCCATGTCTGCTTCCGGGTAGGCCCGCGCGAGCGCGTTGAGGTCTCCGAGGTAGAACGCTTCGGTCTCTTCGACGGCGACGCGCACCACGACTTCGAGCGCGGGCGCCACTGCATGCGCCGCCTTTGCGATCGCCGAGCTGAGGGCAGAAGGGTCGTCGTCGTCGGCGTCGACGAGGACCACGACATGGTGCGGCTGCGAGGAGCTCGCGAAGCCTCGGAGCGTCGCTGGGAGCTGATCGAGCAAGCCCCGTCGCCGTGGGTCGGGACGCGCAGCGAGGTCCGTCGGTAGCCGTCCCTTGCCCTGGTGAGGATGGATCCGGATCGGGTGGGCCTTCAAGAGGCGCCCCGCCCAGCGGCTCAGGAAGGCGCGCTCCGACGCTCCTTCGACCAGGATGTGAAGCGTCACTCCGGCGCTCCGTCGTCGAAGTGGTTGCTGTACCAGAGCGATCCGAGCGGGATCCCCTCGGCGGACAGCGAGCGGATCTCCGGGATGTCCGCCGCGCGCTGAGCGGTCGCGTGACCGTGCTCGTCCTTTCGCACGAGCCAGACCTGTTCCGGACGCAGCGCGTCGACGAAGTACGGCGAATGGGTCGTCACCAGGATCTGAGTCGCCGGCGCGGTGCTCGTCGCTCGCGTCGTGAACTGACTGGCGAGTCGTTCGACGAGCCTCACGTAGAGTCCGTTCTCCGGCTCCTCGATCCCGATGAAGGGGCGCGGCGACGGGTCCTCCAGCAAGACCGCATAGGCGAGCATCTTCAGCGTGCCGTCCGACATGTTCTGCTGGAAGAACGGATCCTTGTACCCGGTCTCGTCGAACTTCAGGAGGAGCCGCTTGTCCTTGCTCTGCTCGGGCGTGATCTTCTTCAGCCCCGGGATCGCCCGGGCGAGACGCTTCAGGATGCTCTTGAACTCCTCCGGGTACTGGCGCTGAAAGTACTGGAGGACGTTCCCGACGTTCGACCCCTTCCGGTCCAGCCATCGCTGCGCTCCCGCGGGCGGCAAGTCACGCGCGGCGTCGGGCACGAAGTACGACAGATACCATTGTTCGATGTAGCTCCTCAGGCGGACGATTCGAGGGTGCTCGGAGAGATTGCCGAGCGTCGTGATCCCGAGCTTGTCCTGCTCGGCGAGTCGCACGCGCTGCGAGTCGCTCTTCTCGGCGCGGACATCGACGGACTGGCCGGTCCAGACCTTGCCCACGCCGTTGTCGAGCTTCAAGAAGTGATAAGGCTTGCCGCGCGTCTCCCCCTGCTGTCGCTGTCGCAAGGTCTCCTTCACGACGGCGGGGACACCTTGAACGAGGTCGACGTGCAGGAGGTATACGATCGGCCGGAGCGAATCGTCGTCCTCGAAGAACAGCTCGAACTCGATCGGTCCGGATTGGCCCTGGGTACGGAGGTTCTCGAAACCGCCCCTGGCGGACTTGTCGCACGCGGCCTCGACGCCCTCGAGCAGGCAGTCGGCGACGAAGCCGAACGCGTCGAGGAGCGTCGACTTGCCCGAGCCGTTCGGGCCGATGAGACAGACGAGTCGTGGGAGCGCGTCGCCCTTTGCGTAGGTGACCTGACCGAGCGCGACGTCGGCGAGCGCACGATAGTTTTTGATGCGAATTCCGAGGAGTCGAGCCATCGTGTCCTCATGCGCCCATGGGCGAGCGACTCGTCGACCCGAGGGGCGTCGGCGGTCGGGACAGCCTAGGCGAGGAAGGTTCCGAATGGGGCCCGATCTGGCGCGCGCCGTCCACGCGCGAAGCGCGGAGCCATTGGTCGACGTCCACTACATTCACCCGTCAGCGACAACTAGATCTCCCGATCGACCTCCGCGCGCACTCCTTCGCCGGCGTGGCAGACGAGTACGACATCCCCTCGGGGCGGTGGCGATCCAAGCGCGCCTCCTCCGGCGCCCGACGATGAGCGACGCTTCGTAGGTCGGAGCTCAGGCAACGCCCTCGGACGCCAGCCCGCATCACAGCGCGATGGGCGCAACGTCTCCACGATGGGCGGCCAACGCGAGAGGCGCGCCGGGCGCCGCCTTCCGCCCGTCAGTCGTAGACGCAGCGGAAACCGATGGCGTAGTAGCCGTTCGGCTCGCCGGGCCACGCGCTCCGCCAGTCCTGGTTGTTCAGGTTGGCGCCGTGGCGCTCCCAGGAGAGCGTCCAGTTGAAGAAGTACTCGCCGTCGGAGACCCAGTGCAGCAAGTTTCCGGCGATCTCGACGCCGTTGTTGTTGCGGCCGAGCGGGAAGCGTCCGGGCGGCGACACGTGCCAGGCGATGTCGGCGGCGGCCCCGCCGCCGAGCAGCCGCCGGCCGGCGACGTTCGGGAAGCCGTAGTTGAACTCGTGGTTCAGGCGGCTGTCCTGCACGCCTGGATCGTACGCGGCGTTGCCCCACGGGTACGTCGTCGCTCCGCCGTTCCTGAAGGCATTGATGATCTCCGCGCGCGTCGGGAGCCGTCCGCCGTCCCACGAGCAGAAGGCGCGCGCCAGGTGCCAGCCGACGCAGTTGAGCGCCTTCACGTCCAGCTGGTTCTGCGTGAAGTCGCTGTAGTCGGCGCCGTTCGCCGCGGTCCAGTACGTGTGGCCGCCGAAGCTCCCCGACGCGCAGGAGCGCTTCGACTGCTGACCGTCGCTGTCGTTCGGCGCGCCGTTCCAGTACGAGCCGAGCATGACGTTCGCCTCGGCCACGGTCGACGGAACCAGCGGGTTCCACGCCGCGCTCCACCCGGTCGTCGTGGGCGCGAACGCCCGGACGTTGCCGCCCAGGCGCTCGATGAACGCGCGCATCCGCCCTGCGGTGACCAGGTACTTGTCCATCCGCACCGCGGAGCCCGCGAGCGGCGCGCTCGCGCAGCAGCTCTCGTGGCTCGCGCCGCCTGCGCCGACCTCACCCGAGCCGCACGTGACTCCGCCGAGCTGGCGGGCGCAGCTCCGCCGCGCCGCGCACTTCTTGTCGAACGCGCAGCCGTTCGAGGCGCAGTCGTTGTCGACTTCGCACGCGACGCCCGTCCCGCAGCGCGGCGCTCCCGTGGTGGTGCCGCCGCAGTCGACCGCCGACTCGTCGCCGTTCTGAACCCCGTCGGTGCCGGTGGGCACCTGGCAGACGCTGCCGGTGCACACCTTGCTCGTGCAGTCGCGCAGGCCCTCCGCGCACGTCTTGCCGGACGCGCAGAGCGGCGCCGGCGCCCCGCCGCCGCAGTCGATGTCGGTCTCGTCGCCGTTGCGCACGCCGTCGCTGGTGGTCGGGACCTGGCAGACGTCGCCGGTGCACACCTTGCTCACGCAGTCCGAGGCCGCGCCGCACGACTTGCCGTCGGCGCACGCCGGGGCGTCGGCGCCGCCGCAGTCGACGTCCGTCTCCGCGTCGTCCTTCTTGCCGTTCGTGCACGACGGCCCGCCTCCGCCTCCGCTCGCGCCGCTCGAGCTCGCGCCGCCGGAGCCGGGATCGTCGGCGTCCCCGGCGGCGCTTGTGGTGCACGCCTCGGAGGCGAAGGCGACCGAGACGACGAAGAGCGCGGCGGCAACGCGGGAGCGGAGCACCTCGGGATGATGCGCCATCGTCGCGCTTCGCGGTAGTCACGGACGAGCTCACCTCTCCGCTCGGGTGACGCGCCTGGGTGTGGGCTCGGCATACATCCGCTTCGCGATGGCTCCCTCCCGCGAGGCCGGGGCGCCCCGCGCGGCCGCTCGCGTCCCCGAAGCACGGCGGCGTGGCGCACGGAGCGCCGCAGGGTCGATCACGGCGCGATGAGCGCCGGCGCGGCAGCGATCACAGCGCGATGAGCGCCGTGCGCGGCGCCGACGCGCCGGCGCAGACGTACGAGATCCGCCACTCGCGCGAGGCTCCGTCGCTCGCGATCGCGTCGCCCTCTTCGACGATCTCGAAACCCCCGGGGCACTGCGCGCGCATGTAGCTCTCCGCCTTCGAGCGCGCGCGGTCGTGCGCGCCCTCGAGCGCGACCGTGCCGCCCGTCTTCGCTTCGCTGAGGACGCGGTACGAGCCGCACCCGGCCGCGAAGAGCGTGAGGACAGCGAGGACCACGCCGAGGGACTTCTGCATCCAGGTCGATCGACGAACCCGTCGCGCGCGCGATTCATGCCCCGACGGTGACACCGCGGGTGACACCCGGATGCACCAGGGCGCTCGCGCCGGCCCTGGGGTGAACACCGGTTGACGCCGCCACGCGAGGCCTCGAGATCTCCGTGGTCCGGGCGAGCGCGCCCGCCGCCGGCTGGCGGCCGCCGCCGGCTCGGCGCCCGCTCACGACCTGCGGCCCGAAGACGCGCGGTCCACGCTCATCACGTCGCGGAGCGACGCGTCGGAGTCGGCCGCCGCGGGCGGCGACGGCGAGCGACGGCCGAGCTCGGCCTCTCCCCTGCCCGCGCCGCGGCGCTCGAGCTTGCCGACGTGGCGGATGTCCTTGCCGCGCACCATGAAGACGACCATCTCGGCGACGTTCGTCGCGTGGTCGGCGATGCGCTCGACGTACTTCGCGATCGACTGCACGCGCGTCGCGCGGAAGATGTTGCGCGGGTTCTCCATCATGTAGGTCAGAAGCTCGCGGAAGATCGCGCCGTAGTAGGCGTCGACCTTCGAGTCGCGCTCGACGACCGCCTGCGCGCGCTCGGCGTCCCCCGCGACGAAGGCGTCGAGCGCCTCG
>JAHBWA010000129.1 GCA_019637195.1 Labilithrix sp.
TCGCGGACGCCGTTCCCGGGCTGGAAGGCGTAGTAGGTCCCGCCGCGCACGATGGTGTCGTTCGGCGAGTACGGGCCGAGGCACGCTATCGACGTCCCGCACTTCTTCACGACGGCGTCGAACGTCGCGCCGAGCGCGCGCGGCGACCAGGCCTCCCCGCCCGGCGGCGGGTGCGCGTAGTCGTTGAGGTGGAAGATCTCGTGAAGGAGCGTCTCGCGCACGGCGTCGGCCGACCGGTGGAGCGAGCCGGCGAGGTTCCACGCGACCGTCCAGTCGTGCGCATAGGCGCTCGGCGTCCGCGCCGCCACCGACCGCATGAAGCGGAGCGTGATCGGCTCGAAGCGGAAGCGCTTCGGGCGCGGCGCCGAAGGGTCCGCGCCGGGCGCCGCGGCCGCCGCGCGCCGGTCGAGGGCCGCGAAGGAGTCGTCGAAGTCGCGCATCGCGCTCACGATCCACTCGAGGTGCTTTCGCTCCGCGCCGATCGGGAGCGCCGGCTCGAGCCGGATCATCCCCCGGTAGCCGCCGTTCATCGTGTGGGCGACCTCGACGCCCGCGACGACGCGCCACTTCACGAACAGCTCGTGCGCGAGCCCCGCGGCCTTGGTGTCGCCGCGGTAGCGCTGGTCGAAGAGGCAACGCACGCGGGCGTCCGGCGGCGTGCTCGACGGACACGCGGCGGCGGCGGCCGACGGGCTCGCGCGATCGGCGAAGAGCACGCCGGCGATCTCGTCGAAGGTCGGCTCCGGGAGCGCGGTCCGCGGCTCGGCCCCGGGCGCAGCCAGGGAGCCTACCGCCGGCACGACCGGCGAACCCGCGCCCGACGCCGCCGACGAGCCGGACGCCGCCGACGAGCCCGCGCCGGACGCCGAGCCCGCCCCCGCACTCCCGCCCAACGCCGAGCCTGCGCGTGCGCCGGACGCCACCGGCGAGCCTGCGCTGGACGCGGCCGGCGTCCCGTCGCTCGTCGAACGCGACGCCCGAGCCGCCTCTGACGTCGCCGCGCTCGTGTCCGCCGGCCGCTGCGACGAGCAAGCTACGACCAGGCTGCAGAGGAGCGCCGCGCGGAGGGCCTGCTGGGAGCGCATCGTACGAGAGACCACCCGCGGCGCGTTCGGTTCCGCCCGTCAGCGCGCTTTCGCTCGAGCGGGCTCCGCTTCCGCGAGATCGTCGTCGAGCGGCTCGCGCGCGTCGACGCGCACCGAGCCGTCCGACCCGGGCGCCACGCGCGCCTGCGGAGGCGGCGCCTGGACGCGGACGTGCGCGTTCGGCGCCATCTGCGGCAGACCTCCCCAGTGGATCGCCGGAAAGCGGTAGAGGACGTTGCCGTCGTCGTCCACGTCGACGGTCACGTGGTCCGGATGCTCCTTGGCGAGCCGCGTGAGGATGTCGTCCCCCTCCTTCGGCGTCACCTGGAGCATCTGCGCGACGTCCCAGGCCTTGAGCACGCCGTTGCGCGCGTTGGCGAGCGCGAAGATCGCCTGGTTCTTCGTCGCCGCCTCGGTGTCGTCGCCGGACTTCTTCAGCTCGCGACCCCCGCGGAGGAGCGCGTACGCCACCACCGAGGCGATGAGCGCGATCGGCCCGCCGACGATCGCGGCCGCCAACTCCGCGCCGAACGCGAAGAGCAGCCCGCCGAAGAGCGCGGCGAGGCTCCAGCCGCCGGCGAGGACCAGCCAGCCGAAGACCCGCGCGACGGTGCCGCCGACCTTCGACGGCTGGCCGGCCAGGTTGACCGACGTGTTCGCGAGCGGCATCCGCGGCGCGCCGCAAGCCGTGCAGTACGCGCTGACGCCGCGGTAGACGAGGGGAGCGTTCTGGCGGCAGCGGGGACACACGTCGCCTCACAACCTTTCGCCACTTCCTCGGTGCGTCAAGGGTGCCGCGACGCGCGCGGCGCCGCCGGAGCGACGGGGCGGATCCTCGGCGCCGCCCCCCGGCGGCACGGCTCCGGCGCCCGGACGATCGGCGCCGGCAGGCCCGAGTCGACGTCGAAGAAGGGCTCGCCGAGCTCGGTCGGTCCGTCGTCGAGGTCGAGCTCCGCGATGGGCGCCGCCGCCAACATGCTCGAACGAGGCCCCCGCCGGACCACGGGCGCGGGCGGAGACGACTCGCGCCTCGAGGCCGGCGCGGCTTCGACGGAGATGATCGGGTGGACGGTCACGGCCGACGCCGGTCCCGTCTCGACGGCCGACGCTTCGCTCGCGCTCGCCCGCGGCGTGGGCTCGAGGCGTTCCCCGAACGCGAAGCCCATCTTGGCGAAGGCGGCGGCGACGCGCTCCGTCGACCGCGACACGTCCGCCGTGACGACGAGCGCGGTCGCCCCGACCTGCGCCGGCGCGACGCGCATTCCCGACGGCGACGGCCAAAGCCGAGCCGGCGCGGCGCAGGGAGCCGGCGGGACGAACGCGAGCTCGGCCGCGGGCACGGCGAGCCCGAGCGCCGGCTTGCGACGCGAGACGAGCGCGACCGCGGCCACGAAGATCGCGACGCCGAGGAGCGCACCGATCGCGGCAGCGAGGGCCTCGCCGCGCGCGTGATGCGTCAGCTCCATCGCCTGAGTGAGAGGAGCTGCGCCGTTCGGAAAGAGCGAGGGAGCGACCATCGGGACGGGGGGTGTTACGCCCCTCCCCGCCATTCCTTCCCTCGACCCTCCCGGCGCCAGGGCTACCGCGTCACAGGGTGACGCCGCGCTCGGCCGGGAGCGGCGTCGCCTCCGTGGTCCGCCGCCAGCCGCCGCCTCCGCCGTTGCCGCCGCGAGCCAGGGCCACGGCTCGCTGGCGCAGCGTCCGCGCCTGCGTCCGGAGCTCGGAGGCCTGCGCGCGGTCTTCGGCCGCCCGGCTCCGGTCGCTGGCCGCCCGGAGCGCCAGCTCGTCGGCGGCGTCGAGGATGCTCGGGCGATCGGCGACGTTCACGAACGTCGCCTGATTCCTCAGCAATCGTGCACGGTTGGCAAATGTCGCGGCCTGGTCTTCCAGGGCCTTCGCCGTCGCGTCGTGGGAGCTCGCGGCGGACTCGAGGCGCCTGGCGCGCTCGAGCAGCTCGCTCGCTTGCAGCGACGCGTTCTGAACGACCGGGCGCGTGGGGCGTCCGCCCGTCCAGCCATTCCCGCCGGGACACGCGAACGCGGCCCCTGCCGCGGTCATCATGCATGCCAGCGTAATCGCTCCGATGATCTTGCTCTTCATCGCCACTCCTCTTCTCCGACGCCGAAGGCGACCCGCTCTCTACGCGGCCGCCGCGAAAACGATCTGCCGGAGCGCGACGGGACCACGAGCGCTGCCGAGCGACGCGGCCGCGGGCTTCGCGACGCACTGGCACGAAGCACGCATCTCGAGGTCGCACCACCATCGCTGGGAGGTGAGGCCATGTCTCCGAAGAGCACACTGCTCACGTTCGCGCTCGCGGGCCTCGGCGTCATCGCGTGCAGGCGCTCCGCGGAGGGCGAGCGCGGCGAGGTCGGGCGAGCCGAGCTCCGCGCGGCCCAGCGCCCGGTCGAGATCGAGACCCGCGTGATCGACGAGGTGCACGATCGGGTGGCGATCGTCCGCCGCGAGCAGCTGGAGCTCCGCGCGCGCCTCCGCGCCGAGGTCGCCGAAGTCGACCGCGAGCTCGCCGGCCTCCACGCCGAGTCGGCCCGCATCGGAGAGACGACGAACGACGCGCGCCTCGACGCGCTCCTCGAGCGACGACGGCAGCTGCTGGACGCGGTGGCGCGGATCGAGCGCTCCGACGAGCACGGCTGGGAGGAGCTGAAGGCGCGGATCGAGGCTGACCTCGCGCCCGCGCGCCGTGGCCGGATCTGACCGCGCCGCCGCGGCGGCCAAGCAGAGCTGACGTCGGGCCAGCGTTTCGCTATGGTCCGTGGCCCCATGGCGCTCCCCAGCACGCCGGTCCCCACGTCGTTCCCCAAGCAGGACATCAAGGTGCTCCTGCTCGAGAACGTCCACGCCTCCGCCCACGAGATCTTCGCCGTCGAGGGGTTCCAGGTCGAGGCCGTCCCCCGCGCCCTGAAAGAGGAGGAGCTCATCGAGCGCCTCTCCGACGGCATCCACCTCCTCGGGATCCGCAGCAAGACGCGCGTGACCGCCCGCGCGCTCGAGGCGGGCAAGCGCCTCCTGTCGGTCGGCGCGTTCTGCATCGGCACCAACCAGATCGATCTCGAGGCCGCGAAGCGCTGCGGCGTCCCCGTCTTCAACGCGCCGTTCAGCAACACGCGCAGCGTCGCGGAGCTCGTGATCGCCGAGGTGATCATGCTCTCGCGCCAGCTCGGTGATCGATCGCGCGAGGTCCACGACGGCCGCTGGCGCAAGATCGCCAAGGGCGCGCACGAGATCCGCGGGCGCACGCTGGGGATCGTCGGCTACGGCCACATCGGCTCGCAGGTCGGCGTGCTCGCCGAGGCGATGGGCATGCGCGTCATCTCGTTCGACATCCGCGCGACGCTCCCGATGGGGAACAACAAGGCGGTGGAGTCGCTCGAGACCCTGCTCGCGCAGAGCGACTTCGTCACCGTGCACGTCCCGGAGACGCCGCAGACGCGCGGGATGATCGGCGAGAAGGAGCTCGCCATGATGAAGGACGAGGCGTGCCTGCTCAACTTGAGCCGCGGCACCGTCGTCGACCTCGACGCGCTGGCGGCGGCGGTCAAGTCGGGCAAGCTCGCCGGCGCCGCGCTCGACGTCTACCCGGAGGAGCCGGAGGGCAACGAGGACGTCTTCAAGAGCGTCGTCTGCGGCCTGCCCAACGTCGTCCTGACGCCGCACATCGGCGGCTCGACGGCCGAGGCGCAGGAGTCGATCGGCCGCGAGGTCGCCAACACGCTCACGCGCTACACCAACACCGGCGCGTCGGCGGGCGCGGTGAACTTCCCGCTCATCGACCAGCCGAAGCTCCCCGGCGCGCACCGCGTGCTCAACGTGCACCGGAACGTCCCGGGCGTGCTCCGCGACATCAACAAGATCGTCTCCGACCGGAACGCGAACGTGCTCGGCCAGGTCCTCGCGACCGATCCCGAGGTCGGCTACCTCGTGATGGACCTCGACAAGGAGGTCGCCAACGACATCCGCGCGGCCATCAAGGCGCTGCCCACGTCGATCCGGACGCGCATCCTGTACTGACGCGCCGCCCGGGCGCCGGCCCCGCGGAGACGCAAGCCCGGTCCTCCGGACCTACGGCTTCGGCACGAGACCGAGGAGCAACATCCGCGAAGCGATGGGCGTGCCCGGGCGCCGGTAGCGGACGTCCTTGCCCTGGCCGGTGCGGATCGCGGCTCCGCTCGCGACGAGCGCACGCAGCGCGCGCTGCGCCGTCCGGCGCGAGACGCCGGCGTGCTCCGCCAGCCCTTGCGCCGACCACGCCGCCCCGTCGCCGAGGAGCAGCGCGACGCGCACCGCCTCGTCGTCCGACGGCGGGAGGAGCACCACGACCTCACGCGTCGACGAGAGCACGTAGCCGTCGGCCGTCGCGACCGGCTCGGCCCCGAGCCCGTCGAGCACCTTGCGCAGGCGACCGAGCTCCACGCGGAGCCGCGCGCGGTGTGAGGCGTTCACCCTCCGCGCGTCGAAGGCGCGCGCCGCGAGCTCGTCGCGCGGGACGGAGGCCGGCCACGCGCGCGCGAGGAGGAGCAACAGCTCGAAGAGCACGGGCCGGCGCGACAGCGGGATCGTCGCGCGCCCGCCGATCGCGACGCGGCGGCACGCGTCGACCAGGAGCTGCCCTCCGCGCGAGAACTCCTCGATGGCGAAGAGGTCGGCCTCCTGGAGGACACCGCGGCGCGAGAGGCGCGCGACCGGGCGCGAGAGCTCCGCCTCGAGCGCGACGAGCGCCCGCGCGAGCAGCTGATTGGGAGCCCCCTCGAGCGCGCGGCGCGCCCGAGCCAGCGCCGCGCGCGCGCTCGACGTCGCGACGGCGCGGATCGCGGTCTCGGCCTGCGCGAGCGACGCGACGGCCAGGAGGTCCGGCGTGAGCTCCGCGGAGAGCACCTCGTCGACGACGCGGCGCGCCTCGTCGAGGCGACCGAGCAGGACCTCGGCGCGCGCGAGGACGAGACGCTGCATGACCGCGTTGCGCGTGTCGCCGAGCCGCGCGAGCTCGTCCGCCGACTCCCTCGCCGCCCGCGCGGCGGGCGCCGGATCGCCGGCGGACAGGGCGATCTCGACGAGCCCGGCGCGCGCCCGGGCGCGCGCGCGAGGATCGTCGGCGAGGGCGACCGCGCGCTCGAGCGCGGACTTCGCGAGCTCGAGATCCCCCATCTGCGCGTAAGCGATCCCGCGGAGCGTGAGCCCGAGGGCGCTCTCGACGCGCCCGACGAGGCCGAGGGCCCTCAGCGGCTCGCCCCGCTGGAGCGCGCGCCCAGCGTCGAGGAGGGTCGTCGCGGCCGGCGCCATCGTCCGAGGATTCACCGGCCCGCGCGGCTTGTCACGCCTCACGCTCGAGCGACCGCCGAGGCACGTCACCGACGCGCCCGTCGGGGCGCGCCACCGATGTTACTCCCGCGGCGTCGCGCGCGCGGCTAGCTTCGCGAGCGTCCCGGAAGGAGAAGCCCATGAGTCCAGCGTATCTCACAGCACCGACGAGCGGCGACGCGCGCGTGACCGGCGCCGCCGTGGCCCACGACGCGGCGGGCGCGCGGCGCGACGGCCCGCCGCCCCGCGGAGAAGCGACGGGCGAGGTGCGCGCATGAACGCCGAGGCGGAGATCGTCCGCGAGTACGTGCCGCTCGACGACGGCAAGCTCCACGGCGTCACGTTCGATGGGGAGCTCGTGTGGTTCGCGCGAGACGGCGAGCTCGTCGCGTTCGATCCCGAGCGCGAGGAGGTCGTGCGACGCCACCCCGTCCCCTCCGCCGGCGCCGGCACCGCGTTCGACGGCGAGCACCTCTACCAGCTCGCGGGCGACGAGATCCTCGTCGTGCGGCCGGCCGACGGGCGCATCGTCCGACGGCTCCCCGCCCCGACGGGCGGAAATAGCGGGATGGCGTGGGCGGACGGCCACCTCTGGATCGGAAAATACTACGGCGCCAAGATCGACAAGGTCGACGCTCGGACGGGAGAGATCGTCAAGACGCTCACCTCCGACCGCTTCGTGACCGGCGTATCCTGCGTCGATGGCGCGCTGTGGCACGGCGCGATGGCGGACCAGAAGCCCTGCGAGCTCCGGCGCCTCGCGCCCGACGGGAGCGTCGAGGAGGTGCTGCGGGTGCCGGTGCAGGCGATCGCCGGCGTCGAGGGCACGGCGGACGGCTCGTTCTGGTGCGCCGGCGAGCAGGGCAAGCTCCGCCTCGTCCGGAAGAAGCGACCCGCCTGATCGGCGGCGGCGAGCCCGGCGCGCCGGGCGAGCTCCGCCTCGTCCGGAAGAAGCGACCCGCCCAATCGGCGGCGGCGAGCCTGGCGCGCCGCCGGCGTCTACTTGCAGCTCTCCGACGGCTTTTCGCAGAAGCGGAGCGCGGGGAACGCGCCGCCGCAGTCGTACGCGAGGCAAGAGCCGCCGTTTTCGCACTCGGCGTCCGTCTTGCAGACCTGGAAGCGCGGCGCGCCCGTGATGCATGTCGGCCGGCAGCCGGTGACGACGAAGTCGCCTCCCCGGAACCGCTGGCGCTCCGCGCAGCACACCGTCGCGCCTCCGCAGTCGGCGGCCTCGTCGCACGCGAGTCGATGACCGCGACAGCCACGCTCCGCCGACGACTTGCACGACGACGTCGGGCCGCCGGCCTCCTCCTCGACGCAGCAGTACTGAGCCCCCGGCGTGGCGATGCCGCCGGCCTTGCACGTCGTCGCGCCGCACGCGATGACCCCGGGATCCGACACACCGTCGGGAGGCGGCGCGTCCGGCGAGCCGCCATCGACGCCGCCCGAGCCCGCGTCGGCGCGCGCCCCGCCGCCCGATCCCGATCCCGATCCCCCGCCGACGCCGCCGCTCGATCCGTCGCCCTCGCCCTCGCCCCCACCCTCACCGATCGCCGGCGCGACCGCGCCGCCGCACGCCGCGAAGATCGCGAACGAGGTCGTCATCGTGCCAAGCAAGCGTAGCCATCGCATGCGTCGAATCTCCTGCCCGTACGTCCCGGGGCGGCGTCCGGCCACGCCGTCCCGCCAGCCTTCGATGCTAGCGCCAGTCGCGCGCGGCGACGACCGAATCGGCCTGCCCCGCCCGCGCGGGCGCGCCGTCAGTACGGCTCGCCCGCGAGCGCGCGGCGATACCCGGCGACGTAGAGCGTCTGGAGGTTGCACCCGGAGCAGAACGTCGCGCCGTCCTCCGGGACGGCGAGGCGCCCGTCGATGACGTGGTGCAGGAGCCCCGTCGTGCATCGGTCCTCCGCGCAGGCGCGCGCGACGCAGGCCTGCCCCGAGGCGCACGCCGGCGCGCAGCCGGCCGGATCGTGGACGTGGCTCGCGCACCACGGGCCCCGCATCGCGGCGATCCCGTCGAGCATCCGATCGGCCTCGTCGACGAAGCGCTGGTCGCCCGTGATCTCGAAGAGGAGCAGCAAACCGAGCGTGAGGTAGTTCTGGCTCGAGAGCGTCGAGACGTCCCGCGTCTCGACGCCGAGCGACGCCCGCGCGTACGGCGAGGCGTACCGCGCCGGGGCGTCGGCGAGCTTGAGCGGCTGGAGCGCCGCGTACACGGCGCGCGCCTCGAGCCGGAACTCCTCGCGCTTCGTCAGGCGGAAGAGGCGCGCCTTGAGGAGCAGCATCGCGACGTTCGGGTAGTCGTAGAGCCCGGCCTGCCCCGGGGCGAAGGCGTAGCCGCGCGCGCGGCGCCCGGTGGCGACGTCGGCGAGATCGGTGAGCGCGCGCTCGCGGATCTTCGCGTCGATCGCGACGACGCGCTCGACGCGCTCGCCCGCGCGCGACCCGCCGAGGAGCAGCGCGTGCTGCGCCTGGACGAGCGCGACCAGCGCGGTCACCGCCGTCGGACCGTAGGTGCGGAGGGCCCAGCTGCGGTCGGCGCCGGCCTCGATGTAGTCACCGAGCGTGCGCGTCAGCGCGTCGAGGCGATCGACGAAGTCGTCGAGCGCCGGGACGACGGCGCGGTCCCCCGACGCAGCGGCGTACTCGATCATGCCCAGCGCGGCCATGACCTTGTCCTGGACGTCGCCGTCGAGCAGGCTCCCTTCGAGCAGCGTCTTCGCGTGCGCGACGGCGGCGTCGCGGCGCGCGAGGCCCTCGGCGTCGAGCCCGCCCGCCGCGGCGCGGCGCGCGAGCCAGGCGAGCCCGTAGAACGGCGCGTCGCCGAGGTCCTCCTCCCAGTCGCCGTCCGCGAACGCGAACGCCCGCGCGTCGCCGGCGAGCGCCGTGACGAGCGCGTCGTGGCGCGACGGCGGCGCGGGACGGACGGGGACGTCCGCCGGCGGCTCGTCCGTGCACGACGCGGCCGCGCCGGTCAGCGCGACGAAGCCGAGCGCGGCCGCGCGCGCCGCCGCCCTCATGCGTCCAGGATCTTGCCCGGGTTCAGGATCCCGTTCGGGTCGAGCGCGCGCTTGACCGCGCGCATCACGTTCAGCTCTGCCTCGCCGCGCGAGAACGAGAGGAACGGCTTCTTCAGGATGCCGATGCCGTGCTCGGCGGAGATGCTGCCGCCGTGGCGCTGCACGATCGCGAACAGATCGCGATCGGCGTCCTTCGTCTTGGCGAAGAACTCGGCGCGGTCCATCGACTCGGGCTTCATCACGTTGATGTGGAGGTTGCCGTCGCCGACGTGCCCGAAGAGGCAGATCTCCCACCCCGGGTAGCGCTGCGCGAAGAGCTGCTCGAGGTCCGCGGAGAAGGCCTCGAGCGCGGCGATCGGCAGCGACACGTCGTTCTTGTGCGGCAGGCCGGTGGCGGAGAGGCTCTCGCTGATCCCCTCGCGGAGCGCCCAGAGATCGCGCGCCTCGCCCGAATGCTGCGCGAGGGTGCCGTCTTCGGCGAGCCCGGCGGAGAAGACGTGCTCGATCCATGGCTCGAGCTTCTCGGCGAGGCGCGCGGCGTCGGCCTCGGCGGGGCCGTCGCCCTCGACCTCGACGAGGACGTAGTACTCGGACGGCGCGGACAGCGGCGGCCTGAGCTTCCGGTGCGCCGCGACGCGGTCGAGGCACCGCTGCGAGAAGAACTCGTACGCGGCGATCGTGATCGGCGCCGAGCGCGCCTCGCGGAAGAGGCGGAGCACGCCGGCCACGTCGGGCACCCCGAAGAGCATCACCGTCGTGACGCCGGGCAGGCGCGTCAGCTTCAGCGTGGCCTCGGTCACGACGCCGAGCGTGCCCTCGCTCCCGATGAAGAGCTGGCGGAGGTCGAGCCCGGTGTTGTTCTTCTCGAGCGCGCCGGGCCCCGCGATCACCTCGCCGCTCGCGAGGACGACCTCGAGCCCGAGCACCCACTGCCGGGTGAGGCCGTAACGAATGACCTTCACGCCGCCGGCGTTCGTGGCGATGTTGCCGCCCACGGTGCTCGAGCCCTTCGACGCGAAGTCGACCGGCCAGGTGAGGCCGTGCGGCGCGCAGTGGGCGTGCACCGCCTCGGTGATCGCGCCGGCCTGGACGCGCACCGTCGCGCCGAGTCGGTCGACCTCGTGAATCCGCCGCATCTTCGCGAGCGAGAGCACGATCTCACCGCTCGCGGCCACCGCGCCGCCGGCGAGGCCCGTGCGCCCGCCGGACGGCACCACCGCGACGCGCGCGTCGTTGCACGCGGCGAGGAGGCGCGAGACCTCGTCGGTCGAGCGCGGGAAGGCGATCGCCGACGGAGCCGGGGAGACCACGCGCGTCCAGTCGCGCCCGTACTCGGCGAGGTCCGAGGGATCCTCGGAGAGAAAGTCCGCCGGGAAGCTGCCTTGGATCCGCTCGAGGAACGCTCGCGGAGGGAGAGCCATCGCGACCATGCGTACTCCGCCCCCCGCTGCGGCGCAAACGCCACGGGCCTCGCCCGAGTCGGGCTCTGCCTCGTGGAGCGCGGTGAAATGCGGTACCACGTCGGGATGGAGCACTCCCCGCGGTTCGACAAGCTGTGCGCCGAGACGCGCGCCAACATCACCGAGATCTCCGCCGACGAGGTCGCCGATCGGATCGCGAGGGGCGCGAGCTTCGCCCTCGTCGACGTGCGCGAGGAGAGCGAGGTCGCGAAGGGCCGCATCAAGTCCGCGCGCCACATGGGCCGCGGGATCCTCGAGCGCGACATCGAGAAGGCGATCCCCGATCTCGATGCGGAGATCGTCCTCTATTGCGGCGGTGGATACCGGTCGGCGCTCTCCGCCGAGAGCTTGCAGCGGATGGGTTACCGCAACGTGAAGTCGATGGCGGGCGGCTGGCGCGGCTGGAAGGAGAAGGGCCTGCCGACCGAGTAGACGGCGCTCAGCCACACGGCGCCGCAGGCGTTCTTCCGCCCCCGGCTCTCCTTGCACGAAGGCACCGATGGTGGCCACACTAGAGGATGCCGGCGGACCTCTACCGAGATGCGCTCATCGGCATACGCGCTCGCATCCTCGACCTCGACGCGCGGATCCGCGAGCGCGAGACCGAGCTGACCGAGGCCTTCTGGTCGAACCTCGAGCCGTACCTGCGCGAGCGACTCGGCGAGCTCCGCGCCGCGCTCGAGCTGGTCGGCGCCGAGTCGCTCGAGATGCTCGCGCGCGCCGAGGTGCTCCTCTCCGCGTACGTCGAGGAGCTCGACGCGTGGATCGCGCGGGCGCCGGCGCTCGAAGAAGAGTGGCTCGAGCTGCCGGGCGAGGTCGGCGATCCTCCGGCCGTCCCGGAGAGCGGGCCGCGGCTTTGCTCGCAGGAGGGGCGCACCTTCCTGCGCACGTTCGGCGCGATCGTGCGCGAGACCAGCCCCAGCGTCGAGCTCGTCGAGGACGGGTGGTGGTCGAGCGTCGCGCGCTTCCGTCATCGCGACGCGCCGTTCGTCCTGCGCGCGTCGGCGCTCCCGACCGACTCGGGACAGATCGGCGAGGTCTCGATGCAGCTCGTGACGAGCGTCGCGCGCGCCGCGCCGCGCCTGCTCGTCAAGCACGAGTCTCTCTTCGCCGCCTTCGGAAAGGCGATGGGCTGGCGGAAGGAGGTCGAGGTCGGCGACGCGTCGTTCGACGGGCTGTTCCTCATTCAGGGCGCGCGGAGCGACGCGTGCCGCTTCCTCGTGCCCAAGGTGCGCTCGTTCTTGCTCGCGCTCGCGCGCTTCGACGTGCCGACGCTCGAGATCGATCCCACGAAGCGCACGGCGTCGCTGTCGTGGCGCTTCGAGCCTGCGGTGAGCGCGATCGACTCGGCCGTCCGCGTGCTCACGATCATCCGTGAGATGCCGGCGTCCATCTCGTTCCGGCGCTGACGGGCGGCGCGCCCGGCGGGACCGAGCCCGGGCTCACGCCTCGGAGCTCGTCCCGACGTTGTCGTCTTGACGCTCGATGAACAGGATCGTCACGAGGGTCGGGAAGAACAGGCAGACGGCGAGCGAGGCCCAGTCGAGCGGCACCGTCCCGAGGAACGAGCGGGAGAGCGAAAGGCCGTGGCTCGCCATCTGCTGGACCGACAGGGCGATCGCCGGCCAGAAGGCCAGGCGCGGACGGAGGACCAGCAGCGCGGCGAGCGCGACGTCGATCGGCACGAAGATCCAGTGCCGCGCGACGTCTCCGTCGCCGGACACCGCCAGCACCGCGTGGCGCAGCGCGACACCGACGAACACGATCGCGGCGCCCACGCGGATCGCGCGGTAGGTGCTCGGGGAAGCCATCGACCCGGCAGTCTAGCCGAAGCTCACTTCGGCGGACGGTCGGTCGACGTCGAGACCGCGCCTTCGGCCCACGCGAAATTGTCGACGAGGACGCTCGAGTCGAGCAGCGCGTCGCCGGTGTCCCAGATCATGAGCTCGAGGGTGAACGTCTCGCCGGCCTCGACGGGCGCCTGCGACGTGAGCCAGCCGGTCGCGCCGCCGTTGACGCTCCGCGCGCTCGAGCCGCCGTCGTAGACGCTGCACCACGCGCCGTCGATGCCGAAGCCGGTGCCGCCGAGCTCGGCGACGCCGCCCGGGCACGCGGAGGTCGCCGTGCGCTCGGAGTCCGGCGCGCACCCGGTCTGGAAGTTGGGCGTGCAGCGATCGAAGAAGCCGTTGTTGACGCTGACGGGATTGTTGTCCTTGTCGAAGGACATGTTGTCCCCCACGCCGCTATTGAAGCCCTTGGCGGTGAGGTACGCGATGAACCCGTCGTTGAACGGCGAGCAGATGTAGGCGGGCCACTCGCCCGAGTAGAAGTTGAAGTCGAACCGGATCCCGCTCACGTTCCGCGGCGCCTTCAGCTCCAGCTTGAGCGAGATCACGTCGTTGACGGCGCTCTCTTGCTGGCAGCCGGACGCGGCCTTCGGAAAGCCCGGTGGAGCCGTGCCGTTTCCGGGCCGCCCGGGGACGGCGCGCCCGTAGTTGTACCAGTCCTTGCCGTTGAACCGCGGGTTGTTGCGCGTCCCTCCGACGCCGCCGAACGGCGCGTTGGCCGCCCCGTTGTACTCCCGCGCGTGGCCGGTGCTGAGGACGCCGAGCGAGCCGCCCTCGCGCGGCTTGATGACGTTGCCGAACTTGGGGAGGATCCCGTGCTGCTCCGCCTGCGGCGCCTCGTTGCGGTTGAAGCCGCGCGTGAAGGTCGCCGAGACGAGCCCGTAGCCCTTGGCGCTCGCCTTCGTGCAGATGCCCATGGCGCGCGCGAAGTCCTCGGCGTCGCCGGTCACGTCGAGGCCGTCGTCGCAGGTCGGCGGGTTGTCGACCTTGCCGTCGCCGTCGTCGTCGCAGCCGTTGTCCGGGATGTCGTAGTTGCCGGGATCCGGGACGCACGGCTTGCCGCCCGCGCCGTCGTCGTCGCCGTTGCCGAACGTGCCGCCGCTCGAGCCACCGCCGCCGGACGAGCTGCCGTCATCGAACGTGTTGTCGCGGCTGCTCGAGCAGGCCACCGCGAGGATGCCGCCGAGCACGCAGACCGAGAGGAACGAAGTTCGCATCATGAGAGACTCCCGTCCGCCGCGCCGGGCGCCGCGAACGCGGGGCACCGGCGGACGGCTGCTTCGACTACGGCGTGAGCAAGGGAAGTCTACCTCCTCGTTTCCCACAGGCCAGCGCTCCGACGTGCCGGCGATTCCGCCGAGGCGTCTCAGCCGCGCGAAGGCACGGCCCTGGGCGCCGCGGCAAGCTCCCGGCTCGACGCGCCGGAGCCCGGTGTTAGAAATACGGAGAGGGGCCGCGAAGCCCCTCGCCTCACGGCTCGAGCGCCATGTGCAGACTGGTCGGGATCGTCGCGTCGGAGATCACGGAGTTCGGGCTCGTCTTGAAAGAAGCCCCCCGCAGCCTCGCGCGCCTCTCGCGCGAGCATCCGGACGGCTGGGGCGTCGCCGCCCACGGGGGCCCCGACTCGATCCCGCCGCCCTCGGAGCGTTCGCCGCACCAGGGCATCTGGCGCGTTCACAAGGGCACGGACCCCGCCGGGGAGTGCGACCGCTTCCTCGAGGTGGCGTCGCGGAGCGCGGGCACGGTGCTCATCGCGCACGTTCGCCAGAAGACGGTCGGCCCGACGAGCCTCGCGAACACGCACCCGTTCGTCCAGAGCGGCTGGGTGTTCGCGCACAACGGGACGCTCGTCGATCACGCGTCGCTCCGCGCGCAGACGTCGGCCGCGCGCCTCGCGCAGGTCCGCGGCGACACCGACAGCGAGGTGCTCTTCGCCTTCCTGCTCACCCGCCTCGATCAGGCGGGCCTCACGCACGTCGCCTCGAGCGCGGGGGCGCGCGAGGAGGCCACGCGCGTGATCGCGGGCGCCGCCGCCGAGCTCCGCGCGCGCAAGGCGGGCGCGTTCAACTTCCTGCTCTCGGACGGCGCGTCGTGCTTCGTGCACCGCTTCGGTCGCTCGCTGTTCCTCCTCGAGCGCTCGCCGCACGAGCCCGCGCGAGAGAGGGCCTCGGTGGGGCCTGGCGCGCCGCCGGCCGCGCCGTGGACACCTCGCCGGCACGCGGTGCTCGTCGCGTCGGAGCGCCTGACCGAGGAGCCGTGGCGCGAGCTCCCGGAGGGCACGTTCCTCCGGATCGATCGCGGACCGACGCCGACCATCCGTGCTGCAGACGCCCCCGAGCGCGCGGCTTCGTAGCGCCGGTCAGGCGCGGGCCGTCTCGGCGGGCGGCGAGTGAAGCTGTCGGGCAGTGCCGAGGAGCGCGCTTGCCGGAGCGGCGGACGGCGAAGCTGTCGGGCAGTGCCGAGGAGCGCGCTTGCCGGAGCGGCGGACGGCGAAGCTTCCGGAGCGCGGCGCGGAGGGCGTGCCGGAGCGCCGGTCAGCGCGGGGCGACGAAGTTGCGCTCGACGGCGCAGAGCCCCGCCGCGTTGAGGTGGCCCTGCGTGCTCTGCTGGTAGGTGACGTAGTCGGCGTAGTTGCGGAGCGCCGACTCGGGACCAGCGCTCGGGTCGACCGCGACGCTGCCGGAGTCGAACCTGCGGACCCCCGACTTGACCGGCTTGGCGGCGATGCACGACCGCCACGGGAGCGGCGTGCCGTCGGCGTCCTTGAAGCTCGTGAAGTCGAGCTTCTCGAGGTCCTCGGTGACGAGTGTGCCGTCGGGCGACGCGACGGCCGCCATCTGATCGAAGAAGAGCTCCGCCGCGTCGTGGTCGACGGTGCTCCAGAACGGGTGATCGACGTGCAGCGTGATCTGCGCGACCGTGCCGCCCTGCTCGCTCACCTGGACGCCGCGCTGGGACTCCTCGCCGTCGAACGCCTTGCCGCGAAGATCGCTGTTCTGGCAGTTCTTGTAGGTGGTCGGCGACTTGAAGCCGAAGCGGAACTTCACCGTCGTAGGGAGCTTCGAGAAGTCGTAGCTCGGATCCGACGACGAGCAGTCGACGCCCTTGAACGTGGCGGTGCCGACGTAAAGGACGCTGATCCCCTTGGCGAGCATGTCCGCGTAGTCGGCCTTGGCGGCCTCGTCGAGGTTCGTCATCGTGGCGGCGGGAGAGGCCGCGACGATGTCGAACCCGAAGGCGTAGCGCTGCGCGGGGTCGAAGCTCTTGTCGCCGTCGAGCGCGTCGAAGCGCGCGAGCGGCTGCGCGAGCGGGTCCTTGCCGGTAGCGCCGTGGCTGTGGCCGTCGTGGTCGTGATCGTGATCGTGATCCGCGAGCGGGCTCACCTGCGTGCGCGGCTGGATGTCCGTCACCGCGCCCGGCTTCGACATGTCGACCGCCCACGGGCCCTTCGCGGTGGCGACGACCGCGCCGGTCTGCGCCTGGTCGGTCGGGTTCGTGTCGGGGTTGTCGCTCAGGCGAATGTCGTCGACGGTGACGAGGATGCGCTCGAACTTCACGTCCCAGCCGTCGACGAAGGCGAGGTCGTTCGACGACACGCTCGGGAACGCGAAGCCGGTGAGGGCGGCGCCCTCTCCCGAGATCGTGACGGTGAGGTTCGGTGAACCGTGGTCGTGATCGTGATCGTGCGCCGAGCAGGCGGCGAGCGAAGCGACGGTGGCGAGTGCGAGCGATGTCTTCTTCATCGATTTCCCGACCTGGAGATAGTCGAGATACGGAGAGCCGCAAGGATCTGATGGCTTCTACAGTTGACGACTCGCTGAAGCATCGCCACGTCCACACTTGATGAGGCGATGAAGCATCGCCTCGCTCACCGCGCGAGCCACTCGAAGCGGTAGCCGGCGGACGCGCGGACGCCGCCGTAGAAGCTCCCCGCGGCCGCGGGCTCGTGCTCGTCGGGGATGCGACGGAGATCGCTCTCGGGCGACACGGGATCGAGCTCGCCCAGGTCGACGTTGGCGAACCACGCGCGCGGATCGACGCGGACGACGAGCGCGCCGCCGTCCGCCGGCGTGAGGGACGTCGGGATCTGCGGGACGATCCGCTCCGAGCACAGCGGTTTCGCGCCCGGACGCGCCGGGTCGACGTCGCGGTTGCGGCGGTTCAGCCCGATGGTCATCGTGCCCTCGAAGCGCATCGACTCGCCGTCCCGCGTCGCGGCGCCGGCGACGTCGGCGATGACCGTGCTGTCGTGCTGCTGGTCGATGCGCCCCCCGGTCAGCCACACCTCCCCCATCGCGGCGTGATCGGCGGTGCCGCTCCCCGGCGCGGGGAACGGTTGGAGCGCGGACGAGAGCGCGTCCATGTCCACGCCCGTCGTCACCTGGGCGACGTAGACCCCCGGGCGGAAGCAGTCGCGCGCCTGCGCGCCGGAGATCGGCACCGACCGGTTCAGGTAGAGCGCGCCGATGTGCAGGCGGGCGCGCGTCAGCGTGATCGTCCAGCCCCTGCCGTTCGTGAACGTGAGGCCGCGCGACGCCGCGTCGGGCGGGAGATCCGCGGGCCCGGCGGCGAACGCGTCGAACGCGACGATCTCCGAGCCGGTCGTCCCGATGCAGGCCGCGACGCCGCCCGCGGCGAGCACGAGGCAGGTCATCGCGCGCGCGCGGAGCGTCGCCATCAGGTCCCTCCGAGCGTCGCGGTGAGGGTGAGGAAGACGCCGCGCGGCGCGCCCGCCGTGAAGTGGCGGCCGGGCACGAGCGTCGGCTGCGGCGCGCTCCGGAAGTCGGAGGCGAAGTTGAACTCGCTCAGGCGGTAGCGCCAATCGAGCAGGTTGGTCGCGACGAGCGCGACCTCGAACGAACGCCAGGCGAGCGACGCCGACGTGTCGATCGTGAAGATCGCGTCGCTCCGCTGCCCGAACGGGAGCGGGCGCCGCCCGACGTAGGTGACGCCCGCGGCGAGCGCGCCGGTGAGCTTGTCCTGGCCGATGCGGAGCGGCAGCTCGTGGTGGATGGCCGAGTCCGAGCGGACGACGACGTCGGGGACGTAGGGCACGAGGAGGTTCGTGTCGTCGAAGGTCGAGCGCACGAGCGTGACGTTGGCGGCCTGGTCGAACCAGGTGCCGGTCGCCCGGACCGCGCCGACCCACCCGGTGCGCGTCGTGCCGTTCGCCAGCGTGGCGCGCCCCGCGGTCTCGCTGAAGATGAGGTCGCGATCGACGTGCGTCTGGAAGAAGATCGACCGCGCCATCAGCTCGACGTCGCGGCCGACGCCGCGCGCGTAGCTCACGCCGATCTCGCCGGCCTCGACGCTCGCGAACGGCGTGGCGAGATCCTGGTTGATGTAGACGGGATCGATCGAGCGGATGCCCTTGCCGAGCGAGACGGACGCCGTGAACCCGGTGAACGGCCCGACCAGGATCGAGCCGCGGGGCATCACGGCGATGCTCGCGGTGCCGCGCCGCTCGTGCGGCTCGCGGTAGCGGACGCCGAGGTCGCCGATGTCCTGCTGCGAGAGGCAGCTCGCGTCGCCCGGCGGGTTCGTCGGCGAGGGCCGGCTCACGGACTGCTGCGCGCAGCGGTCGAGCACGTCGTACGTGAAGATGTCGCCGCGCGCGCCGCCGCGGAAGGTGAGCCAGCCGAACGGACGGAGGCCCGCGTCGCCGAAGAGGCCGATGTTGCCGAGGCGCGAGTCGAGATCGGTCTCGGTGAGGTACGGCGCGCTCGTCGACGCCTCGACGCGGTGCTGCGACGACGCGGTGCGATCGGCGCGCGCGAGATACCCGAGCTCGAGCTCCTGGGTCTGATCGAGCGCCTTCGTGCGCCAGCGCGCGGATCCGCGCGCGCCGAGCGTCTGCGAGTCGACGTGGAGGTCGAGCAGGTCGCCGCGCTGCGGGTGCGGGTTCTGCTGGGCCTTCTGCACGTCGAGCAAGAAGCCGGTGAAGTTCTCCCGGAGGCGCATGTCGCGCATGATGAAGAAGACCTGCTGCTTGAGGAGCGTGTCGCCGGTCTTCGTCTCGATGTCGCCCCACACGCTGTAGCGGGACGAGTCGCCGCCCTGCCGGCGGTCGTACGTGTCGTAGAACCCGATGCGCTCGCTCGCGACGTCGTCGGCGCGCACGACGCCGGCGCTCTTGAACTGCGAGGTGTACGCCTGCGCCCCGAGGCGGAAGCTCCCCCGCGCCCCGAGGCGCCCCTCGTACTGGCCCATCGCGCTGCCGCGCTTGGCGGCGCGGTTCTGCCCGAAGCCGTCCGTGTCGAAGAGCTCGGCGCCGGCGAACGTGTGCGCGCTCCCCTGCGACGGTCCCCAGAGGAGCAGCATGCGCTTGGTCGCGAACGAGCCCTGGGTGTACTTCGCGGTCAACCCGCGGCGCGCGAGGCCGAGCTCGTAGGCGGCGCTGCCGGCGACCGCGAAGTTGCCTTGCCGCGGATCGAACGGGCCCTCGACGACGCGCAGCCCCTCGACGAGCTCCGGGATGATGAAGTGGAGATCGGCGTAGCCATTTCCGTGGAGGTTCCCTGCCTCGTTGATCGGCACGCCGGCGGCCGTAAACTCGATGTCTTGCCCTTCCCGCGCGTCGAACCCGCGGAGGAAGACCTGCTCGGCGTGACCGTCACCGCCCTTGTTGGTGAGGAGGATGCCGGGCGCGAGCTTGAGGAGATCGGCGGCGTTCTGGCGTGGGACGCGCGAGAGCTCCCCGACGCGGAGGTTGAAGTCGCTCGCCCCGCGGCTCGGCGCGGGCGCGCGGCCGTGCACGGTGACGGTGGCGTCCTCGTGCGGGGCGTCGGCATCGCCGCTGGTCGCGTCCGCGGCGGCGGCGGCGCTGGCGCGCGGGCGGCGCTCGCCGGCGCGGCGGCGGCGCCGCGGGCGCGGCGGCGGCGCCGGGCGCGGCGGCGGCGCCGGGGCGGCCGGCGGATCGTCGGCGCGCGCGGATCGCGCGCCGGCGAGCGACGCGGCGACGGACGCGAGGAAGACGAGGCGAGCGGGGACGGACACGCGGAGCAACGCTTGATGGGTTGATGAAACCGAATCTGTAATGAAGTGCTGAACTTCATTACGGATTTCAGCGCACCCTACCTGCGATCGCGCGCCCGTCAAGCTCGAATCAGCGCCTGGCGCTGTCCTTCGCTCCGCTTCTCGCTCCGCTTCCATGCTCCCGCCGAGCGCCCAGCGGCAGAACGTGGCCCGCAGCTCAGTGCTGGTGCGCGCGGGTCGTCAAGAGCTGCGCGACCATGTGGCGGTCCGTGGCGTACCAGCGAGACCGCGACCAGGACACCGAGCAGCGCGAGCGACGCGATCTGGATCGGGCGTCGCCGGCTCGGGGCCGCGACGTGCAGCGTCTCCGGGCGCTCGTGCGGGAGCACGGCGTCGACGATCCAGCCGAGCGCCGTCGGCGCCGCGACCATCAGAACGGCGAAGGCCGTCGCGCCTCTCCGGCCGTGCGACGCGCGGAGCGCGCCGAACGTGGAGCGGCTCATCGCCGGCCCCGTGAGGAGGAACGCGACCGCCGCGCCCGGCGAGACGCCCTTGTGGAGCAGCACCGCGACGAGCGGCGTCGCCCCCGAGGCGCAGACGTAGATCGGGACGCCGAGGAGCGCGGACGCGGGCACCTGGATCCAAGAAGAGACGCGCGCGACCGCTTCGCCGTCGAGGAGCGGCTCGGCGAACGCGGCGAGCGCGAGGCCGAGCATGATCCACGGCGTCGTGTGATCGACCGTATCGCCGAGGCCGTAGCGCACGCCCGACCAGAGGCGCGCGCGCAGAGACAGCGGAGGCGCGAGCGACGGCGCGGGCGCCCGGACCTCCGACGACGCCCGCCCGCGCGCCAGCCGCGTCACGACGTACCCGACGGCGAGGGCCGTGAGGAGCACCGCTGCGCCACGCACCAGCGTGAGCGCACCTCCGAGGAGCGACCACGAGAGGAGCAACGCCGCGAGCCCGATCCCCGGCGCGGCGACGAGCAGCGAGAGCGCCGCCGCGCGGGGCGCCCCGCGCGCGAGCATCGAGCGGTAGAGCGGCAGGCCCCCACACGAGCAGACCGGGAGCAGCGGCCCCGCGAGCACACCGCGCAGCGATTGCGACAGCGGCCCGCCGCGCGAGAGCCACGAGACGATGCTCCGCGGGAGAAACGCGTGGACGAGCCCGCTCGCGACATACGCCACGACCAGCGCCGGCGCGCTCTCGAGCGCCAGCGTCAGGAAGGTCGGCCCCATCGCGATCTCGTGCGCGATCTGCTGCGCGGTCGGGTGGCTGGTCGAGACGAAGAACAAAAGGGCGACGCCGAAGGCCGCGCCGAGCGCCGGCGCGAGCTGGACCCCGCGACCGTGGTGCGGATCGGGCTCGGCACCGAGCGACGGGGGCGCCGGCCGCCCCCACGCGGCGTCGTCATCGCCGCCGTCCCCGAGCGCCTTCGCACCCGCGCGCGACGTCGACGGGCGGCGCCGGCCGGCCGCGGCGTGGTGATGATGGTGCGTCCACGAGACCGAAGGCGGCGCGTGATGGATGACGACGTGGAGGAGCGAGCCCGCCACGACCGCCTGGACGAAGGAGAACACCGCGGCGCCCGTGCCGTGCGCGAGCTCGTCGCCGATCCGCGAGCCGAGGACCGTCGCGACGGCGACGACCGAGAGCGCCCCCACCGCCATCTTGGTCCCGCCGGGTCGCGGGCGGACGAGCCACCAGATCGCGAGCCCCTCGGGGATCCGGTGGAGCACGACGGCGAGCGCGAGCAGCTCGGTCCCCCCGTGGCCGTGATCGTGCGCGTGACCGTGAGCGTCGTCGTGCTCGGCGAACGCGGAGCCGTCGAGGAACGCGTGCATCGCGATCGCCAGGAGCGCGAGCGCCATCGCTGGGCGATGCTTCGCCGTGTCACCGCCGCGGACGTCGTCGTGCGCCGCGTGCTCCTTGCGCTCGAGGAGCATCGGGCCGAGGAGCCCCGCCGCCGCGCCGAGGAACGCCCAGGCACCACACGACAGCAGCGCGTGCGGCAAGATGTGGATGAGCGCGATGCCGCCGATCGTGACGATGACGAAGCCGTCGACCAGCGCGAGGACCCAGGAGCGCGCTCCCGCGAGGGCCACGATGCCTGGACCGAGCGCGAGCGCGACGATGCTGAGGACGAGGAGCGACATGCGCGCGGTACGGCGAGAGCGAGACCGCGCACCGTACTCGCCAGACGAGGCGGCTGGCAACGCGCGGGCGCTTCGCTTACGCTTCGTTCGTGCGTCACGCCGCTCCTCGTCCCGCTCGTCTGGCGATCGCCCTGGCCGCCCTCCTCTCTTGCGCAGCTGCGTGCGGCGGCTCGCAGCCGCCGCCGAAGTCGGCCGAGAAGGACGAGGGCGTCCCCGCGAACTCGCTCTCGGACGCGCGGCTGCACGGCGAGGAAGATCCGAACGACGTCGACGGGCGTCGAGGCAGCTCGCCCGCCGACCCCACCGAGCCGTACACGACGAAGGTCGGAGACGCCCCTCCCGCCGAGACGGGCGGCGACAGCGGCGGCGGCGGAAGCGGCAAGGCGGGCTCGAAGCCCGCGGCGGGCGCGAAGGACAACGCCGGCGGCAAGGGCGTGGTCTCGCGGGCCGAGTGCGACCGCGTGATGGACAGGTACCTGGAGCTCGAGATCGAGAAGAACCCTCAGCTCAAGGACGTCCCGCCCGAGATCATCGAGCAGGCCAAGCAGATGGCTCGCGAGAAGCACGGCGAGGCGCCGTGTACGGCGACACGTGCACAATACACATGTGCGATGTCCGCGGGCTCGACGGCCGCGTGGCAGCGCTGCATGAAGTAGCCCGTCGCCTCCCGGGAGGTGGTTCGCGGGCGCTCCGCCCCGAGCTCGGCTCCGCGCCCGACGTCCGTGAAAACAGAATTTCGTCCACCTTGACAGAGGTTCCGTCGGAGCGGATCCTCGAGGAGGAGGACGTCGATCGTCGATGACGCTCGAGCTCGGCTCGTGAAATCGGTTCGTGAGAGCAGCCCCAAGAAGAAGACCGCGCCGGCGGAGGATCGCTGCGGCGCGGCGGGGAAGGACGCGGCGCGGCCGGACGAAGACGGCTGGGCCTATCCGCCGGAGGAGGGCTCCGACCTCGCGCCCGTGGTCGGCGCGAACCTGCGGCGGCTTCGGATGCGGCGTGGCCTCTCGCTCGAGAAGCTGTCGCAGCGCTCGGGCGTGAGCCGCGCGATGCTCGGGCAGATCGAGCTCGGGCAGAGCGCGCCGACCATCAACGTCCTCTGGAAGATCGCGCGGGCGCTCGACGTCACGTTCGCGACGCTCATCACCGCGGCGCGTGAGGCGGGGGGCACCACGATCCTCCGCAAGCAGAACGCCAAGGTCCTGACGAGCCACGGCGGGACGTTCAGCTCGCGCGCGCTGTTCCCTTTCGACGGACCGCGCCGGGCCGAGTTCTACGAGCTCCGGCTCGCCGCGAGGGCGACCGAGGCAGCCGACGCCCACGCGCCCGGCACGCTGGAGAACCTCGTCGTCGTGGAGGGAGCGCTCGAGCTCGTCATCGACACCCGCCGGGCCGCGAGCGAGCAGACGGAGACGCACCGGCTCGAGGCGGGCGACGCGGTCGTGTTCGAGGCCGACGTCCCGCACTCGTACGTCAACGTTGGCGGGAAGGACTGCGTCATGTATCTCGTGATGACGTACGCCGAGCAGGCGCAGTGACCCACGCGAGGAGCCCGCGTTCCATGGGGGCGTGAACACCGGAGGTCTCGTTTGACACAGTCGTTCGCCGAGAAGATCCGCAGCGAGCTCGCCGACCATCCCGTCAGCGCGGAGCTCCGCGCATCGATCGACGAGTGGCTGAAGGCCGACAAGGAGTTCAACGTCTGGTTCTTGGTCACGACCAAGCGCGCGCTCGCCGACGACGAGCTGATGGAGCTGCTCGACGGATACCGCGAATCGCAGGAGCTCATCGAGGACGCCTGGGAGACGTACGTCGAGCAGAAGGACACGACGATGCTCGTCGAGGGCATCACGCAGTCGATCCACCGCATGAACCTGCTGCGCGAGCGCGCCTGACTCAGGTGACCGCGCCGGCGCGCGAGCGCGCCCGACGCATCAGGCGACCACACCCAGACGCGCGAGCAAGGCGGCGACGTCCGGATCGCGCCCGAGGAAGGCACGGTAGAGGACGGCGGGGTCCTCGGTGTCGCCCCGCGCGAGGATCGTCGACCTGAACGCGTCGCCGACCTCCCGGCTCAGGATGCCCGCCTCGCGGAAGCGCCCGAACGCGTCGGCCTCCAGCACCTCGGACCACTGGTACGAGTAGTACCCCGCGGCGTAGCCGTAGGCGGATCCGAACAGGTGCGAGAACGCCGCGAGCATCGCGTAGTCCGCCGGCAGCGCGGTGGGAGAGAACTTCGAGAAGACGTCGCGCGCGAAGGTCATCACGTCGCCGTCCTTCGCCTCGTCGTAGGTCGTGTGGAGCAGGAGATCGACGGTGGAGAAGCCGAGCTGCCGCATCAGCGCGTTCGCTGCGCGGTAGGTCCGCGCGCGCAGCATGCGGTCCTTCACCTCGGCCGGGATCGGCTCGCCGGTGTCGACGTGGCGCGCGAAGCGGTCGAGCGCGTCGCGCTCCCACGTCCAGTTCTCCATGATCATCGACGGCAGCTCGACGAAGTCGGACACGACGCGCGTGCCGGCCATCGAGCGGATGGGCACCTCCGAGAGGAGGTGGTGCATCATGTGCCCGAACTCGTGGAAGAGCGTCTCCACCTCGCGGTGGTTGAGCAGCGCCGGCTGCCCCGGCCCCTGCGGCGGCGTGACGTTCGCGACGACGACCGCGACGTTCTCGCGCTCCTCGTCGGTGCCGGGGAGACGGTCGATGACGCCGCCCATCCACGCTCCGTCGCGCTTCGTCTCGCGCGGGAACAGATCGAGGTAGAAGCAGCCGAGCCGCTTGCCCGACTCGTCGTGGACGCTCCAGGCTGTCGCGTCCTCGTGCCAGACCGGCGCGCTCGTGTCGCGCTCGATCGTGACGCCGTAGAGGCTCGTCGCGACCTCGAACAGGCCGCTGAGGAGCCGGTCGAGCGGGTGGTACGGGCGGAGCGTCTCCTCGTCGAACGAGTAGAGCGCGCGCCGCTGCTTCTCCGCCCAGAAGGCGATGTCCCACGGCTCGAGCGGCTCGGACTGCCCGCTCTCGCGCGCGAACCGCGCCAGCTCTTCGTTCTCCCGCGCGAACGCCGCCTCGAGCTTGCCTTTCAGCATCGTGACGAAGTCGAGCGCCGCCTTGCCGGACTTGGCCATCCGGTCGTCCGTCGCGAGATCGGCGAAGTGCGCGAAGCCGAGGAGGTTGGCCTTCTCCTTCCGCAACGCGAGGACGTCACGGATGATCGGGCGGTTGTCCCAGGGGCCGCCCGACGCGCGGGTGACGTTCGCGCGGTACATCGCCTCGCGGAGCGCGCGGTCCTCGGCGAACGACATGACCGGGCCATAGGACGGCGCCTGGAGCGTGAGGCGAAAGCCTTGCTTGCCCTTCTCCGCGGCGCTCTTCTTCGCGGCCAGCAGCGCCCCCTCCGGCACCCCGGCGAGCCGCGCGGCGTCCTCGACGACGAGCTCGAAGGCCGCCGTCGCGTCGACGACGTTCTGCGCGAACTTCAGCGTGCGCTCGCTGAGCGCGACGTCGATCTCGGCGAGCCGCGCCTTGCCCTTCTCGTCGAGCTCGGCGCCGTTGCGCCGGAAGTCCGCCAGCGTCTTGGCGAGGAACCGCGCGCGCGCGGCGTCGAGCTCCTTCGCGGAGTCCGTCGCCGACAGCTCGCAGAGCGCCCGGTAGAGCGGCTCGGAGAGCATGATCTTGCTCCCGAACGCGCTCACCTTCGGGAGGATCTCGCTGTAGGCTGCCCTCATCTCCGGCGTCCCGTCGATCGCCTCGAGGTGCCCGGCGACGCCCATCGCGAAGTCGAGCTCGCTCGTCGCGAGATCGAGCGCGCCGAGCGTCGCCTCGTAGGTGCGCGGTGCCGCACCGATCGCGTCGAGCCTGGCCTGCGATCGCGCGATGAGCGCGTCGACGGCCGGGACGACGTGCTCCGCGCGGACGTCGTGGAACGGAACGGGGACGGTGATGGTCGAGAGCGGATTGTTCACGTGCATCCTCGGGCTGCGCGCCGACTTGACGCGCTGAGCTGATGAAACGGACGACTCGAGGGAGATGCGTGAGTCTACCGCAGTCGGACCGTGACCGCGTCGAGCCGAGCCGTCGCGCTTGTGACTTTGCGTAGGACGGCTACGCTAGGCATCGTTCCGAACGTG
>JAHBWA010000013.1 GCA_019637195.1 Labilithrix sp.
CTTCGTCAAGGACCACCTCGGAAGCCCCCGCCTCGTCGTGGACGCCGCCACCGGCGCCGTCGCCCAGCGCCTCGACTTCGACCCCTGGGGCGTCGTCACCCTCGACTCCAACCCCGGCTTCCAGCCCTTCGGCTTCGCGGGCGGGCTGTGGGATCGAGACACGGGCTTCGTGCGCTTCGGCGCGCGAGACTACGACCCGCCGACGGGAAGGTGGAACAGCAAGGATTCCATTCGCTTTGCGGGCGGGCTGAACCTCTACGGCTATGCAACGAACGACCCGGTGAATCTCGTCGACGTCACAGGTCGAACTCCGGCGGCGGCCGCGGCGGCAGGGGTTGCGATCGAAACGGCTGGCTTCGTGCTCACGCTTGGGCTTGGGCTCGCGGCCATAGACTGCATCTTCAACGATTGTAGGGAGGTGAAGAAGCTTTTCGAGGAGCCGGGGACCTGTCCAGTTCCCGTAGTCGACCCCTACCGCCAGCCAGCACCACCCCCGAAACGAGACTGCGAGGCCGAATACCAGGCAGCCCTCGCGATCTGCAACGACATGACGGGGTATGCGCGTCTCGTGTGCATCAACTCTGCGCAACAGGCGTACCTGCAGTGTTTAGCGTCGGGGGGAGAATGACAAACGTAGACGTCTCGATTTGGGAACACGAGCACATGGATGCGATGAAGATCATCCATCGGGAACCCGAGAGAGCACTTCGACGCATGAGCGACTGTCGTCGTCGACTTTGGCGGGACAAGTGGCGCGCAGAGGCCTTCGACGTAGCTTTGGCAGAGCTTGCGATCGCGCAGCTCACGCTTCAATCTGGGCACGCGACACGACTCTCACGCTGGCTGGTAGATCGCTTACCAAGTGGAGACACGTTCCTGATCCACGGCGACATGTTGTGCAAGAGCGGTCACCCGACCGGCGCACGCAGAGCTTGGAATCGTGCAGTCCTCGTTGCAACGAAGGAGGGTAAGCCGTCGATCGCACGCCTCGCTCAGCATCGCCTCACGAAGAACGAGGTCGACGACCGGCCAACGGAGCTAAGCGTCACGATTGGTCAGGCTCGTGGTTTGGCGGAAACCGATCTAGACGGAGCGCTGAAGCTGCTCTTCGTTGAGCGCCGAAAGCTTCTCCGTCGCAACGGTCGGGGAGACGCAACGCAGCTCCTTCGCATCTCTGTGTCGCTTTGCGAGCGCAGGGGAGAAATCCGTCGAGCGAAGCGCTTGGCAGAGCGCCTCTCCGTCGAAGAACCGACCGCGGTCAGTTTTCGACTACTAGCAAGCCTGGAGCTGGAACTAGGTCATTGGGCGCGAGCTGATGAATTGTCTCGACGAGCCGTTCGAAAAGCACGGCGTGAGGGGGCTTTGACGGAGGCACGACGAGCAGCGGAGATCCGTGGCCGAGTGCGTGCATATAAGTTGGGCTCTCCCGCAGGATCTGTGGCTTGACGGCGTGACTGCGAGCCCCGTCGCGCGGAGCTACAACGGAGACAACCTGGTCACGGCCGCGCGCGGCATGACGCTCTCGTCTATCTCGCATATCGATCGCCACCTCTGTCGTTACTCCACTCGCCTCCACTCGCCATGATGACTGGAATCTTCCTCTGAACCTCGATTTCGGGTGCGGCGACGGTGACGGCTGGTTCTATGTGCCCAGCGACGCCCCGACGCCGACCCTGTTCGAGATCTGCCCGCAGAGCTGCGCCTTCGCAGAGCGAGCAGACGTCTACCGCCGGCTCGCGTACCACAAGCCCTGCCTGCCGCCCCACCGCGAATGACCCGACGACGGCGCTCTCGCCCCGCCAGGGCCGCCCGCGAGCTGCCGCAGAGCTCCTCGCCGCCGATCCTCGCCGGCCGCCGAGCCGCGCCCAGCGCGCCGTCGGTCCCGCGCGCTCAGCGCGCGTGCGCGAGGAAGAACGCGAACATCGACGCGTGGAGCCCAGGCCACCGTCCGTGTCCGCCTTCTCCTTCGCAGTACTGGACCTCGGCGCCGTCCGCGCACTCTCGGTGGGCGACGCAGCCGTCGGCCAAGCCTTCGCCCTCTCCGCACGCGTTGCAGGCGACCCACCAGTCGCGCGCCGCTTGGCCGTACCCGGGGAAGACGGCGTCGCCGCGGTTGTGCATGACCATGGCGGGCATCGGGGGCGCGAGGCAGCTCGCCTTCGCCAGCGTGGCTCGCGACGCGCCGGCGGCGAAGGGGGCCACGGCGGCCGGCTCCGGCGTCATGTAGCGGTTGAGGACGATCGTGTAGATGAGGCCGCCGCCGTCGGAGCTGCCGGTGAGGTAGACGCGCCCGCGGTCGACGCACCACCGCTCGGCGATCTGGTCCGGGATCGTCGCGGCGTCCTTCGCGCCCGCGACGTTCGCGGGGCTCACCGTGTCGACGTACGCGACCAAGAAGCCCGCCGCGAGGGCGTCGGGCGTCAGCTTCGTCGAGGCCTCGATCGACTCCGCCGTCCCGCCCGACGGCGCGAACGCCACGATGAGCGGCGACCCGACGAGCGGATCGTAGCCGCCGGGCGTGCGGACGGTGAAGTGACGTCCGCCGGCCGTCGTGAGATCCTCGCTCGCGCCGGCGGCTCCCGCGCGGCTCCCCGCCTCGCAGCGCGCGAGCGACGCGTCGCTCGCCGGCGCGCCGGCGTCGCGCGCCCCCACCTCGCTCGGCGCGGCGGCCTCGAGGCTCACGCTCGCGTCGTCCGGCGCCTCCGCGGTGGAGCCCTCGGTCGAGGAGCAAGCCACGAGCGCCAGCGCGAGGAGCTTCACGCCCCGGACGAGCGACGTCATTTCCATCGGCGCGACCCTACACCCGACGAAACCTCGCACGTGTACGGCCCGTCGCGATTTCAGATCGCCGGCGCGGGATCGCTTTTTCCGGTGAGACCGCCGAACCCGACGCGATACTGAAAGCTCGGCGTCCGAGCTCTCGAGGCGTCGACACGCAGGAGGGGACGATGGCGACGTACCGGCAGATCAACGGCGGGCGCGGGTGTGGATGCGGCCCCGCATCTCTCATGGTGGCGGAGCACGAGCGCAACGGGGGCGCGACGCCGCTCACGCGCACCGAAGAGAAGATCGTGCACACCGAGTGCGCGTTTCGAGCTCACGGAGCAGCGGCTGTGTACGACGCGGACAGCTACAGCAGCCCGGTGCGGTTGGCGCACTACGCGGTCAACACGTACGGCTTCGCGCGCGCGCGCGTCGTGCTCTCCGGGCAGATCTTCCGCCGGATGTTGCTTCGTCAGTATCCGAACGAGATGGCGCTCGCCGGCACCCTCGGCGTCCCCGTCGACGACTGGCTCGGCTGGAGCCCGCGCTACCTCTACGCGCGCCAGTGGGTGCTCATGGTCGTGCTCTGCGTCGATCACACGTCGATGCTCCTCCCTAGGACCGGAGGTGCGCTCGCGGGCGGCGGAGGCGCCCTCCTCCGCGGAGCCGCCACGCTCTCGGGGGTCGGCGTCGGCGCCGCGATCGGCGCGGCCGCGCTCGAGACGGCGACGTCGCTCTTCGATCTGGCCCGCGGCCTGGGTCTGGCGAGCAGGTTGGGCATCCGGGCGAACCTCAGCCTGCACACGGTCCTCTACCGCGGCGCGACCTACATGGATCCGGCCACGGGCCAGGACTACTGGTTCTTGAACCGGATGGGTGGCGACCGCGCCTACTGGGACACCGGCTGCTACGTGCTGCTCTCCTGACCGCGGACCGTGCGCGCGCTCAACGTCGAGCGCGCCGCGCTGGGCTCACGAGGCCGACGAGTCGGTAGACCGCGCGCGGCCCGCCACGCAGAGCGGCCAGCGCACGACGCAACGAGGCCGGAGGTGCACGCGCGCGCTCCGGCCTCTTCGTGGCTCGAACGTCTGCGAGCGCTCAGCTCTTCTTCACGACGTCGACGACCGACTGCACGCTCTGGGCGCTCTTGGCGAGCATGCCCCTTCTCCTCGTCGGTGAGCGGGACCTCCAGGCTAAGTCTTTCTCAAACCCGCCGCCGCCCTCCGGCGGCAACCAGGAGTTGCCCTGAAAGGAGTCCTTGTAGCCGTACTCGCCGTCGAGGTACGCCGCGCACGGCAGGAGGCGCTTCTGGTCGGCGCTCCAGCCATGGCGACCGCCGCGGACGCCGGCGCGTGGTACTGCGCTCGTGCCCATCAGGTTGGCAATCGCCGCCGCCCTTGCGGGTGCTCGACGATCGGAAGCGAAAGCTTGTCCTTGGCGATGAGCGTCGTCGGGGACGCCGTTGATCGCGTCGTCATCGAGAAGGCCAGCACCATGTCACGTCGCCGCTGGCAGCAAAAAGGACAACCATCGCGCGGACGTCCTTGATGCTCACGTTCGCCTCGCCCAGGCGGAAGAGCTGGAAGCGCCAGTCAAACGCCCGCCATGCCCGCGATCTTGCCCTTGTCGCAGCCGTGACGCGCTTTGTGTCATGCAGACCATCGCGTCGAAGCGGGGTTTCGGATCACGATCCACGAAGACTGCGCGTCAGGGCGAGTACTTCTCGCGTTATTCGCGACGTGCGGATGATCAGGAGTTCTGGCGGCCGGTCGTCGCGCGACTGCCCGGCTTGCGCGGGATGCCGGCGGTGACGATGAGGACGTCGGCGCCCTTCAGGTCCTCCCCCTTGGCCGGGCCCGTGATCGCCGAGTCGTAGCCGATGACCGAGCTGTTCTGCTCGGAGTCGAGCGCCTTGCTCGGCGGAAATCTTCGCGGGGATGTCGAAGAGGACGACGTCGCCGAGCTCCTTGTTCGCGCAGAGCCGCGCGAGCTCGCCGCGCCGATGTTTCCTGCGCCAATAGGTCGATCTTCTTGCGGGTGGCCATGATGAATCCTCGCTCTGTCCGGCGCGGCCGGAAGTTGGGCGTGCGTTTGGGCGGCGTTCTAACACGCTCGGCCCGCGCGGAGATAGGCGCGCCGCGCGCGCGAAGCAGCTGAACGCGCGGGAGGGTCGCGTTCGGCGACGCTTCGCGCAATTTTCGCGCGCCTCGGTGCCTCACGCGAGGTCGAGCGCCTCAGGCGTCGCTCCCGCCTCACGCGTCGTTCGATCGTCCTTCGGCGCGCGCGGCGAGCGTACGCGCGCCGAAGGACCACGTCGGCGGTCGACCGAGCCAACCCCAGCCGGCGCAGCTTGCCGGGCCGGCCGCGGGATGGAAAGATCGAACGCATGCTCCGGCGGCTGCCTCTGCGCGTCATCGTCTCGCTGCTCGCGGTCCACGTGATCGCGCTGGACGTGCTCGCCTTGTGCGCGACGTCCGACGGGCACCTCGGCCGTTACGTGACGGCGGCGGCCGCGGCCGCGCTGGCCTTCGGTGCGACGGCGGCGCTCTGCGAGCGGACCTGGGGCGTCGGGTTGGTGCTCGCGGCGGCGACGTCGTTCTTCGTCGCGGGCGCGCTCGGGATGGGGCCGCCGTTCTTCTTCGTCGTCGCCGCGGTCGGCGCGCTCCCGTTCCTCTTCACGATGAAGCACATGGCGCGGTTCCACGTGGGCGCGACCGTGCTCTTCGCGCTCCTCGCGGGCGCCGCCGGCACGACGGCCTCGCTCGCCTGGAACGCCGTCGCGCCGATCGTCCTCGGCCGCTGAAGCGCGTTCGCCGGCCTCACGCCCAGCTCGAAGGAGACCCGAGGCGAGCGCGCCGGCCGGGCTCAGCTCGCCGCGCGGACGTCGGCCACCGGCTCGCGGAGCGGGTGCACGAGCGCGTCGAGGACGCAGGGCCCCACACCCGACTTCCAGGCGTAGAGGTGCGCCTCGTGCTGGCCGTCCGCCGCGTGGACGACCAGGTGCGTGCGCGCCGCCCGGTAGGCCTTGGCCTGGTCCTCGCCCGGATCGGGCTCTTCCTCGGCCCACGAGCCGAGGTTGATGTACGTCGCGCCGCCCAGCGGCTTCGTCGTCGGCACGTGGGTGTGGCCCATCACGACGAACGACGCCGGGAAGAGCTTCGCGAGATCGCTCGCGCGCGCGCTCATGACCGTCGCGGGATCGACGTCGGGGCGCCCGCGCGAGAGCCGCACGTGGAGGAACGTCCACGCGAGGAGGAGCCCGATCGTCGCGTGGATGGCCCAGCCGCCGAGCTGCGTGCGAAGGCTCGCGACGGCGACGATCGCGACCACCATCACGACGAAGACCGAGAGGCGGTCGAGCATCACGCTCGCCAGCACGCCGCGCGGCGTCCGCCCGATCGGCGGGGCGTGGAGCGCGAGCGCGTCGCGGAGGCGCGCCTCGTCGAGGCCCTTTCTCCGGGCGTGGTCCGCGAAGCGCCGCTCGTGCTCGTCGCGCACGAGCTCCCCGTTCGGCCCGTCGTAGGCCCGCGCGATCTCGCGCAGCATCACGACGGCGTCGAAGAAGCGCTTGAAGAGGCGCGCCGTCCCGCGCGCGCCGAGCCCGAGCCCCCACGAGACGTAGCTCGTGAGCCCGCGGTTCTCGTGGCCGTACTCCTTCATCCCGGGCGTTCGGCGTACGATGTAGCGGAGCAGCGTGTCGCTGAGCGACTGGAGCACGCGCCGCGGATCGGTCGGCGAGAGCGGGGCGAAGACGAAGGGCGTCGCGCAGAACGGATCGAACTGATGGCCGTGCTCGATGTAGACGAGGCCCGCGCGGTGGAAGAACCACGGCTCGAACTCGACGCGCTCGGCGACCTCTTCGCGCGTCGCCTCGCCGGTCGTGAGGAGCGCGTGGAAGTCCTCTTGCACCGCGCTCCAGTACATCTCGAGGTCGTGGTTTCCGCTGATGAACGTCACGGCGTTCCCTTGCGAGACGAACGCGGCGAGCTCGGCGAAGACGTCCGGGTGACGGGACGCGGCGCGCCTCAGCTTGAGGCGGACGTGGTCCTCCGCGCCGCCGAGCCCGAACGCCCGCTCGGCCGGGGTCGGCTCGGTCGCCAGCACGTCGCCCTCGGGCGGATCGATCGACATGCCGACGAAGTCGACGAAATCGCCCGCGATGACGAGGCGCCACCGGTCGGCCGGCGGGGCCACCGCGCGGTAGTGCGCGAGCATGGCCGCCAGGTCCGCGTCGATGAGCGTGGAGCGCGCCACGCTCGGCCCGCTGTCGTTGAGATCGCTCCCCAGGTGGACGTCGGAGAAGACCAGCAGGCTCTCGGTCGGGGAGGTGCGGCTGCTCACGGCAGCGATGATTACCCGGGGTCGGCCTCGAGGCGGCGCGACTTCGTCCGGTGCTCGCGCTTTGTCGCCGGCGCTGGGCGCTCCGCTTCGCGCCCGCGAAATCATTGACCCCCCCAAGCGCGTAGCCCGCTTCGCGCCTCGCGGGACGGGCACGACCGTGAAGTCCGTGTTACGAGGGCGTTTCTCACAGTTTCGCGGGATCCTGTCGCGCTCGCCGCGAACAGGTTCGCGCTTTGCTTTGTCGGTGAGCAAATGGTTCAACCACTTTCGAAGCCCCGTAAGACCACGGCCCTCAAGAACATGCTGAAGGGCCAGGGCCTCCAGTTCCTGATGGAGGCTCACAACGGGCTCTCCGCGAAGATCGCCGAAGAGGCGGGCTTCGAAGGCATCTGGGGAAGCGGCCTGTCGATCTCCGCGGCGCTCGGCGTGCGCGACAACAACGAGGCGAGCTGGACGCAGGTCCTCGAGGTCGTCGAGTTCATGGCGGACGCGACCACCGTGCCGATCTTGCTCGATGGGGACACCGGCTACGGCAACTTCAACTCGGCGCGCCGCCTGGTCACGAAGCTGGAGCAGCGCGGGGTCGCGGGGGTCTGCATCGAAGACAAGCTGTTCCCGAAGACGAACAGCTTCATCCGCGGGACGGCCCAGCCCCTCGCCGACATGCACGAGCACGCCGGCAAGATCCGCGCGATGAAGGAGGCCCAGCGCGACGAGGACTTCGTCGTCGTCGCTCGCGTCGAGGCGCTCATCGCCGGCCACGGCCTCGAGGAGGCGCTCAAGCGCGGCGAGGAATACAGGAAGGCCGGCGCCGACGCCGTGCTCATCCACTCGTCGAAGAAGAACGCCGCCGAGATCCTCGCGTTCTCGAAGGAGTGGGGCGACCGCCTCCCGCTCGTGATCGTCCCGACGAAGTACTACACGACGCCGACGGACGTCTTCCGCGAGGCCGGCAACATCAAGATCGTCATCTGGGCGAACCACCTGATGCGCTCGGCGCTCGCGACGATGCAGGCGACCGCGAAGCAGATCTTCACCGACCAGTCCTTGATGAACGTCGAGGAGAAGGTCGCGCCGCTCGCCGACGTCTTCCGCCTCCAGGGCGAGAGCGAGCTCGAGAAGGCCGAGAAGGCCTACCTCCCGCAGGGCGGCGTCGTCACGCGCGGCATCGTCCTCGCGGCCGGCCGCGGCGACGAGCTCGGCGAGCTCGTGAAGGACAAGCCGAAGTGCATGGTGCCGATCGCGGGCAAGCCGATCCTCGGCCACATCCTCGACGCCTACCGCTCGGCCAACGTGCGCGACCTCGTCGTCGTCCGTGGCTTCGCGAAGGACGCGGTCAACCTCCCGGGCGCCACCTACGTCGACAACGACGCGTTCGCCACCACGGGTGAGGTCGCGTCGCTCGCCACCGCCAAGGCCTCGCTCGAGGGCTCGGCCTGCCTCGTCTCCTACGGCGACGTCGTCTTCAAGAAGCACGTCCTCGACGAGCTGCTCGACGCCGAGGGCGACTTCGTGGTCGCGGTCGACTCGCTGCCCGCGCAGGAGGCCGCGGACGCGAAGCCGCGCCGCGCCGACTGGGCGATCTGCAGCGAGCCGCACTCGCGCAAGACGCTCCTCGGCAACGTCACCCTGAAGGACATGGCGACCACGCCGGACGCGCAGGGCATCACCGGCGAGTGGACGGGCATCCTCAAGACGAGCGCCGCCGGCAGCAAGGTCCTCGCCGAGATGATCGGCAAGCTCCCCTCGACCGACCTCGCGAAGCTGTCGATGCCGGATCTCCTCCGCCGCCTCGTCAAGGACGGCCAGACCGTGCGCGTCGTCTACTCGCGCGGCGGCTGGCTCGACGTCAACACGCTCGGCGACGTCGTGAAGGGCGGCGCGTTCAAATGAGCCCGCCGCGCTGGCGCTCGCCGGAAGGCGGGGTGACGTCGTGATCGAGGCGAAGTCGTTCGTCGAGACGGCCAAGCTGGCCGGGTTCTCGCTCTACACGGGCGTCCCGTGCTCGTACGTGAAGCCGTTCATCAACTACGTCATCGACGCGGCGGACCTCTCGTACGTCGGCGCCGCGAACGAGGGCGACGCCGTCGCGATCGCGACCGGCGCCGAGCTCGGCGGCCGGCGCGCGATCGTGATGATGCAGAACTCGGGGCTCGGCAACGCCGTCTCCCCGCTGACCTCGCTCAACGCGATCTTCAAGATCCCGACGCTCCTCATCGTCACGCTGCGCGGCGAGCCGGGCGGCCCGAAGGACGAGCCCCAGCACGAGCTCATGGGTCAGATCACCACCCGGATGCTCGAGACGATGAACGTCGCCTGGTCGTACTTCCCGACCGAGGAGAGCGAGGTCGCCGGGGCGATCGAGAAGGCCGTCTCGCACATGACGAAGACGGAGCTCCCGTACGCGTTCGTGATGAAGAAGGACAGCGTCGCGCCGTACAAGCTGACCTCGCGACCGACGGCCCGCGAGCTCGCGCCCGCGAGCTCGACGCCGGACGTCCCCTTCCCTACGACCGCGGCCGAGCGGCCCACGCGCACGGAAGCGCTCCAGGCGGTGCAGCGCGTGACGGGCAGCGACCTCGTCGTCGCCACGACCGGCTTCACCGGCCGCGAGCTCTACGCGTGCGACGACCGGCCGAACCAGCTCTACATGGTCGGCTCGATGGGCTGCGCGTCCGTGTTCGGGCTCGGGCTCGCCCAGGCGCGGCCCGACCGCCGCGTCGTCGTCCTCGACGGCGACGGCGCGCTCCTGATGCGCCTCGGCGGCCTCGCGACCATCGGCTACGAGCGCCCGGGGAACCTCGTCCACGTGCTCCTCGACAACGAGGCGCACGACTCGACCGGCACGCAGTCCACGGTCACGCACTCCGTCGACCTCGGCGCGTGCGCGCGGGCGTGCGGCTATCCGGCCGTCCAGCGGGTCACCACCGCGGCCGAGCTCGAGGCGGCGCTCGCCGACCGCGCCGACGGCCTCCGCTTCATCCACCTCAAGACCAAGCCCGGCGCGCCCGCGGATCTCGTGCGCCCCAAGGTCACGCCGCGCGAGGTCGCGACGCGCCTCCGCGCGTACCTGAAGGAGGCCACGGCGTGATCCTCCTGAACCCCGGCCCCGTCTCGATGACCGCGAAGGTCCGCGCCGCGCTCGCCGGCGAGGACGTCTGCCATCGCGAGCCCGAGTTCAGGGCGCTCGTCGGCCGCGTGCGCGAGAAGATCTCGGGCATCTACGGGGCCGCGGGCTTCACGCCGGTGCTCATCGGCGGCTCGGGGACGGCGGCGGTCGAGACGATGCTCTCGGTCATCGCCCCGACGGCGCGCTCGCTCGTGGTCGCCAACGGCGTCTACGGCGAGCGCATGGCGGCGATGCTGCGCGCTCAGAACAAGGCCCACGACGTCGTGACGGCGCCGTGGACGAGCGGGATGGACCTCGCCGCCGCGGAGAGGGCGATCGCCGCGGGCTCGTTCAGCCACGTGCTCGCGGTCCACCACGAGACCACGACCGGCCGCCTGAACGATCTCGCCTCGCTCGGCGCGATCTGCAAGAAGGCCGGCGTCCCCCTCTTGGTCGATGCCGTCTCGAGCTTCGCCGGCGAGGACATCCGCTGGGACGAGTGGAACATCGAGGCCGCCGCGGCGACCGCCAACAAGTGCGTCCACGGCGCGCCCGGCGTGTCGTTCGTCCTCGTCCGGGACGCCGCGCTGGCGCGCCCGAGCGGCGCCACGAGCGTCTACCTCGACCTCCACCGCCACGCGGCCGACCAGGCGAAGGGCTCGACGCCGTTCACGCTGCCGACCCACGTGACGTTCGCGCTCGACGCCGCGCTCGACGAGCTCGCCGCGTCCGGCGGATGGAAGGCGCGCCACGCGACCTACGCCGCGCGCTCGGGGCGCGTCCGCTCGACGCTCCGCGAGCTGGGCGTCGCCTACCTGCTCGACGACGACAGCGTGTACGGCACGACGCTGACGTCGTTCCGCTTGCCGGAAGGGAAGACCTACGAGGCGCTGCACGCGCACCTCAAGGGCGACGGGTTCGTCATCTACGCAGGACAAGGGAAGTTCGATGGAGCCATCTTCCGCATCGCGGTCATGGGCGAGATCGCGGAGCGGGACGTCGACCGCCTCGTCGCCTCGCTCCGTGCCGCCCTCGGCTGACGCCGCAGAGGCGAGCTCGCGAGTCGACTCGCCCCTGCACGACCACGCGTCCGACGGGCGCGACGTCGCCGAGCAGCTCGAGGACGTCTCTGGCGTCCACGTCCCGTCGTCCGTCGTCGACTCGATCATCGAGTCGACGACCGATCCGCTGAACCGCTTCTATCGGTACCCCGCGGCGCGCGCGCTCCTGCCGATCCTCGGCCGCATCCCGTGGCTGACCCCGAACCACGTCACCTACACGCACATCGCCTTCGGGCTGGCGGCCGCCGCGCTCGTCGCGCTCACGGAGGGCCGAGGCTGGCTCGTCCTCGCGTTCGTCCTCTGCGAAGTGCGGATGATCCTCGACTGCTTCGACGGCGTGCTCGCGCGCGCGCGCGGGACGTCCTCGCCGTTCGGCCGCGCCCTCGACGAGATCGCCGACACGATCGCGGTCATCACGCTCGCATGCGCGATGACCTACCGGCTCTCCCTCGGGACGCGCGGCGTCGTGCTCGTCTGCGCGATGCTCGCGTGCGGAGGCCTCTCGGCCAACGCCTGGGACTTCTACAAGCGCAAGCTCACCTTCGCCCTCCGCGAGGGCAAGGACGGCGTCCTCGACGAGATCCGGCACAAGAAGGGCCTCATCGAGAGCGGCAAGGGCACCTTCCTCGGCTACTGGGGCGTCTACTTCGACTGCTTCCAGGTGCTGCTCTACGAGGTGCGCCCGAAGAGCGGCGACGCCGTCGGGGTCATCCGCGCGCGCGCGAACGATCCGCAGTTCCGCCGCTTCGCCTCCCTCCTCTCGTTCCTCTCGTTCGACAACGGCCTCGGGATCCTCCACGTCGGGGCGCTCACCGGGCTGTTCCTCCAGGCCGAGGTCTTCGCGCTCGGCTACGCCGTCTTCATGTGGACGTCGACGATGGTCCTCGCCCGCATGGTCCTCCGCACCTACCCGTCCCCCGAGAGCCGCCGAAGCGAGCGCACCCCATGAAGCACCAGATCGACAAGGCCATCATCCTCGCGGCCGGGATGGGCAAGCGCATCTCCAAGGCGCCCGCCGCCGCGAAGACGCCCAAGCCGCTCCTGCCGCTCGACGACAGCGGGCTGACGTTCCTCGACTGGCACCTCCGCGCGCTCGCGGCGAGCGGCGCCAAGGAGATCTACCTCGTCGGGAGCGCGGTCACCTACGGCACGCGCATCGCCGCGATGGAGAAGATCCCGGCGACGTGGATCCTGAACGACTTCCCCGGCGACCAGTCCGGGAGCGGACACTCCACGCACCTCGCGTTCACCAGCGAGCACGCGATCCTCGACGGCAAGTCCCGCGTCGTCCTGATGGACGCCGACGTAGTCTACGATCCTTCGCTCTTCGCCGAGCTCGCGGCCGCGCCCGGGCCGCGCTCGAAGACGCTCGTCTGCAGCAGGTTCCGCGAGACCGACGAGGAGGTCATGGTCTTCGGCGACGAGCGCGACGGCTCGCCACGGGTCCACGGCAAGGGCCTCCTCGGCACGCCGCTCGTGCGCGGGATGCGTTGCCTCGGCGAGGCGACGGGCCTGCTGCTGCTCGAGCCGGAGGACCACGCGCTCTGGCTCGCGGCCGCCGCGTGGTGCATGAAGTTCTCGACGGCGAAGACGCGGAGCGAGCACGAGGACATCACGCAGCGCCTGATGATCGCGCGCGGGCTGGACGTCGTCTCCTTCGACGACGACCGGCGCTGCATGGAGTGCGACACGCCCGACGAGTACGACGTCGTGCGCGCCGAGATGGTGCCGCGCTGGCGGCCGCATCTTCCCTGACGCCACCGGATCGAACGACGCGTCGCTCGCCTGCCGCCCGCCTCCGTGCGACGATGCTGAGCGATGCGCTGGCTGGTCACGCTCGCTGCCTCCGTCGCGTTCGCAGGGAGCGCGTTCGCATGCGGCCGCGTCCTCGAAGATCTGGAGGAGACGCCGATTGCCGACGCGGCGAGCGACGGCGCGGCGAGCGACGGCGACGGCCTGGCGCCGGGGCCCGACGCCCTGCCCTCCACCCCCGACGGCGGCGGCTGTCGCTCGCCGCTTGTCGAGGGTTTCGAGGGGGACAGCTGGCCGCCCAGTACCAGCGGTTGGGTCAGCGAGGAGCGCGACGCGGACTTTGCCCTCGTCGGGCCCGCCCGCTCGGGCGACCGGGCGCTGCGCGTCCGGCTGGCGACCGAGGCCGGCTACGTCCGCTTCTCGAGGACGATCGAACAGGCGTGTGCCGTTCGGATCGAGCTCTGGATCATGCGGGAGAGCGTGGTGCCCAACACCCAGCTCACGGTGTTCGAGCTGGCCGCGGAGGAGCGGCGCAGGCGCCTCACGATCGAGGGCACCACGCTGATCCTCGAAACCGAGGGGGGCCCGACCGAGGTCACCTCCGGCTTCGTCGCGAACGCATGGCACCACATCGAGCTACGCTACGATCCGTCGGGGGAGACGCAGCTACGCGTCGACGGCGCGCTCGTCAACGTCGAGGCAACGGTCGGCACGCCGCGGCCGTCCGAGCGCATCTCCTTCGGCATCCTCGGCTGGATCGGCGCAGATCGCTCCGGGATCGTGCTGCGCTTCGACGATCTCCGGATCGAGTGAGCAGCCACGGCGGGCACGACGACGGCGGCCCACGACCTCACCGATCCCGCGCACGCGCTCTCCCTCGGCGCGTCGCCCCCCTCACAGCGCGAAAGGCGCCGGCTCGTACGAGCAACGGCGCCTCTCGTCGGGATCGCTCGCGCGACCCCCTCGGCTCAGCCGAGCCGGCTCACATGTTGGCGATCAGGTTGTCGCCGAACGCGCTGCACTTCACCTCGGTCGCGCCCTCCATGAGGCGGGCGAAGTCGTAGGTGACCTTCTTGCTGGCGATAGCGCCGTCCATGCCCTTGATGATGAGGTCGGCCGCCTCGGTCCAGCCCATGTGGCGGAGCATCATCTCGCCGGAGAGCACGACGCTGCCCGGGTTGACCTTGTCGAGATCGGCGTACTTCGGCGCGGTGCCGTGCGTCGCCTCGAAGATGGCGTGGCCCGTGACGTAGTTGATGTTGCCGCCCGGCGCGATGCCGATGCCGCCGACCTGCGCGGCCAGCGCGTCGGAGAGGTAGTCGCCGTTGAGGTTCAAGGTCGCGATGACGTCGAACTCCTTCGCGCGCGTGAGCACCTGCTGGAGCGTGATGTCGGCGATCGCGTCCTTGATGAGGATCTTGCCCTTGGCGAGCTCCGCCTTCTGCTCGGCGTTCGCGGCCTCCTCACCCTTCGCTTCCTTGGTCTTCTCCCACTGGCCCCAGGTGTAGACCTGCTCGCCGAACTCCTTCTCGGCGAGCGCGTAGCCCCACTTCATGAAGGCACCCTCGGTGAACTTCATGATGTTGCCCTTGTGGACGAACGTGACGCTCTTGCGCTTGTTCTTCACCGCGTAGTCGATCGCGCCGCGCACGAGGCGCTCGGTGCCCTCCGCGCTGACCGGCTTGAGGCCGATGCCCGCGGTGCCGGGGAAGCGGATCTTTTTGAAGTCCTTGGGGAACTCCTTCTCGATGAAGCCGAGGACCTTCTGGACCTCCGGCGACTTCGCCTCCCACTCGATGCCCGCGTAGATGTCCTCGGTGTTCTCGCGGAAGATCACCATGTCGACGTCGCCGGGGCGCTTGACCGGGCTCGGCACGCCCTGGAACCAGCGAACGGGGCGGAGGCACACGTACAGATCGAGGAGCTGCCGGAGCGCGACGTTCAGCGAGCGGATGCCGCCGCCGATCGGCGTTGTGAGCGGGCCCTTGATGCCGACGAGGTACTTCCTGAAGTCCTCGATCGTCTGATCCGGGAGCCAGTTGTTCGTCTGCTTGAAGGCCTTCTCGCCCGCGAGCACCTCGTGCCAGGCGATCTTCTTCTTCCCGCCGTACGCCTTCTCGACCGCGGCGTCGAAGACGCGCACGCTCGCGCGCCAGATGTCCCGTCCCGTCCCGTCGCCCTCGATGAACGGGATGATCGGGTTGTCCGGGACCTCGAGCTTGTTGCCCTGTCCCATCGTGATCGGCTGGCCATTCGGAGCGGCGGACATGATCGACCTCCGGGTCGGTGACCTCAGGCTTCTTGCCTCAGGCTTCGGTTGAAGTTCTTAGGGCCAAAGGAGCTACCACGGGTGCCGCGCAGGGCGAAAGAGGGTGGCCCGTGATTTCGTCGTCGACGGCGCGCGTGCGCGCGCCGTCGATGCAGCGGTGTGCGCGCCTCGCGCGGTCGAGCTACGTCGCGTCGCTCAGTCGAGCGTGAGCTCACCACCGCACGGCAGGTTGCGCGCGCGCGGGCGACCGCGGGAGCCGATCTGGATCTTGCGCTTCCCGCACGAGACGGTGATCGGCTCGGCGCCCTCACCGACGACGCGGCCATCGACGAAGACGCGATGGCCCTTCGCGTAGCTCGGGAGCACCACCCGCGTCATCGTCGGCGCGATCTCCTCGGGCGGAGGCGCAGCCGCGACCGCGCGGCCCGCGACGGCGGGCGCCGGCGGCAGCGCGTCGGGCGAGACCGTCGGCATCGCCGCGGCCTTCGGCTCGACGACGGCCGGAGGCGCGATCGCCGGCGGCTCCGGCGCGGGCTTCGTGGCGGACTCGATGGCCGCGGCCACCTCGCTGACGGGAGCGGGCGGCGCCTCGGACGCGGGCGCGGGCGCGGCTGCGGCCTCGTCGGCGACGGGGCCGGCGTTCAGCCGCTCCACGACCGCGGAGTGACCGCGCGCGAGCTGCTCTGGAAAGAGCGCGACGGCGCCGATCGCGAGCCCCGACACGAGCGCGACGCCGAACAACGCGAGCGCGACGCCGAGCTTCGCCCCGCGCTCGCGACGCGCGCGAGAGAGCACCATCGTGGGATCGGCGGCCCCGCGCGACGCGAGCCCGAGGGAGGTCGCCATCGCGACAGGAGCGAGGCTGGGGGTCGTCTCGATCGTCGTGCGGCGGACGACGACGCCGGGCACCGACGGCGTGCTCGAGCGATGCGGCAGCGGCATCTCACGAGACGGCGACCCAGCCTGCGCGAGCGGCGCCGCGCGCATCGCCTGCGTACGCGGGGGCTCGGACGACGGCGCCACGTCGGGCGAAGGCGGGAGCGAGCCGCCGAGCGCCGGCGGAGGCGCCGACGCGAACGACGCCGGCGGAGGCGCCGACGCGCGCGACGCCGGCGGAGGCGCCGACGCGAACGACGCCGGCGGAGGCGCCGACGCGCGACGCAGCTCGTGGGCGATCGACGCCACCGCGAACACCTCGGCGCTCGACGCCGGGCCGCGCGGCGGGCTCTGCGACGGACGCGGGCCGGACGCGACCGGCGGAAGCGGCGCCTTTACGGCGCGCATCGGCGGCGGCGTCGGGATCGGCAGCGGGCGCGAGAGCGGAGCGGCCGACCGGAACGACGACGACGAGCTCGAGCGAGGGGGCACGCTCGGCGGCGGGAGCGTCCCCCGAGACGGCCGCGGCGTGTGGGCGTACTGCGAAGGAAACGGCGTTCGTGTCCGCGCGGACGGGGGCACGCTCCGCGGCTCGGCGTAGGTCTCGATGAGGATGTCCTGCGCCTCGACCTCGGCCGTGATCGGCGGCAACGGCGTCGGAGTCCGCAAGCTCCTCATGCGCTGCGACGACGAGGGGCGCACGACGCGGACCGGCGGACGCTCGAGCGTCTCCGCCGCCTCGTCGTCGACGGGCGCGGCGGGCTCGGAAGAAAGCGGGAACTGCGGGAGCGCCCGGGCGTCAGGGCTCTTCGTGTTGCTGCCTTCTCGCGACGTAGATCCGCTGTAGTTGAACATGCGACCCGAAGGTGCCCCAGTCTGTCTGATCAAAGCTGAGACGCAAGGTCTCTCTTTGTGAAAATCGCGAAGACTTTCGGCTTGCAGAACCGGCGCGCGACGCTCCACCGCAGAGCCCGCGCCGCGGCGCCGACCGCCGGCGCGCACCTTCCGGAGAGCCCAGCCGTTCCAGCGAGCGGAGCGTCCGGAGCTCCGAGGCGGCTTGACCGTCCAGCCGCGCTCGTTCGGCGCGAGCTCCTCGCGATCGGCGCGACTGCCGGCACCCCGTAGCGCCCTCGCTCTCCGCGCTTCGTGCCCGTAAGCACGACCGGTTCCGCCTCGTTCATTCCAGCCAAACCCCCTAGAGTACATCCCCGCATGTCCTGGCTCCTTTCCCGCCCTGTGTCACCTCGCCCGGCCACCCTCCCTCGCGCGATGGGCCGCGGCGGACGCCGGGCCGGCGTCTTCGCTCTCGGCACGCTCCTCGCGTTCAGCGTGCTGCCGGGCGCGACGACGGCGCGCGGGCAGACGACCGCGACGCGCGCGGCGAGCAAGACCGCCGCGCGCCTCACGGGCGAGACGCCCGACGCGATGATCGAAGCGCAGAAGAAGGTGGCCCTCGGCGCGTCGGACGACGCAAGCCGGATCGCCGCCCTCGGCGTCATCGCCACCCTCGCCGACCGCGCCACCCACGACGCGGCGCGGAAGGCGACGCGCGAGGTGATCGCCGCGCTCCCGCCGACGTCCGAGATCCGCGGTGAGGCCGTGGCGCTCGCGCGGACCTACGAGGCCACCGAGAGCACCCCCGCCGGCGCCGCCAGCGCCCGCGCCGAGGCCGGCGTCGTCACGGAGGTCTCCGTCCTCGGCCCGTTCCGCGACACCGGCGGCGGGCTCGACGCCCACGACGGTCCCGAGGAGAAGAAGAGCGCCGCCGCGTTCACCGATCCGAAGGCCGCGTACTCGTGGGGCACCGTCGAGGTCTCGTGGCGCCCGGTCCCGCCGACGTTCGCGCAGGCGCGCGGCGTCCCCCTCGATCTGTTCGTCCACCCGCGCCGCGAGAGCTGCAGCTGGATCGCGTCGAAGATCACGCTCAGCGCCAGGACGCCGCTCGTCGTGCGCCTCGCGGCGGCCGGGACGGCGCGGCTGGTCTTCGACGGCGTCGACCTCGATCAGAGCGACGACGTGCACGCGACGATGCGCTTCGACCGCCTCGCCGCGAAGGTCGACGCCGCGGCCGGTCCGCACGTCGTCGCCGCGAAGATCTGCAGCGGGGCGCTCGACGACTCGGGCCGGGCGCGCCTGCGCGTCACCGACGACAAGAACCAGCCTGTCGACGTCAAGGCCAGCGCCGATCTCACGCTCGCTCCGGGCCAGAGCATCGCGTGGGGCACGGCGAAGCCCACCAAGCTCGTCACGCCGCTCGTCCGCGCGGCGAACGGCAAGGGCTCGGCCGACGCGCTCCTCGCCGCCGCGACCGTCCGGACGCTGGGCGGCGCCGAAGACGAGAAGAGCCCGCGCGCCCCGGGACAGCTCGACGCGCTCCTCCAGAGGAAGGACCTCGATCCCGATCGGCTGGCGATGGCCGCGTGGATCACGCCCTCGGGCGCGCACCGGAGCGCCCGCCTCTTCCGCGCGCGCGCCGCGGCCGACAAGGCGGGCGACGTGACGACGAAGGCGTTCGTCGATCGGCGGCTCGTCGACCAGCACCTCGAGTCCGAGGCGCCGGACTGGGCGATCGCCGCGCTCCGCGGCGCGAAGATCGACGCCAAGAGCGACGGCGAGGCGCTGCTCCTCTCGGCGCGGATCGCGCGGGCGCTCCGGGTCGAGGCCCTCGGCGTCCGCGCCATGCGCGACATGACGGCCGCCTTCTCCGCGGGCAAGGAGGCGCTGCCGCTCGCGGTGCTCTTCGAGCTCGCGTCGACGGCCCGCGCAGGCGACGTGAAGACGTGGGTGCTCGCCACGCAGGAGCTCGCTCGACGCGGCGTGCGCGGCGAGGTCCTCGTCGACGCGATGGGCACGCGGACCCGCGCCGACGTCGAGGCGGCCGCGAAGGACGCGTTCGCCGGCGGGATGGACGACGCCGACGAGGCGCTCGGCGTCGCGCGCCACGTCGCCATGGCCGGCGGTCACGCGCTCGCCGCGCAGCTCTACCGAACGACGTGCGCGTGGGCGCCGAACCGCCCCGAGGCGTGGGCCGGGCTCGCGCGCGAGGTCGCCGCCGCGTCGACCGATCCGAAGGACAAGGACCTCGTCCTCCTCGCGCTCCGCCGCGCGCGCGAGCTGTCGCCGGGCGACGCCAAGTACCGCGCCGAGCTCGCGCTCCGCGTCGAGAAGCCCGCCGGCGCCCCCCGCGGCGCCGACACCGAGGCCCGCGACGACGAGCGCTACCTCGCGAAGAGCGAGGTCATCCTCGCGCGCCGCAAGGGCGTGCCCGCCGGCGCGCCGGACGTCGCCGACCGCGAGCTGCACTGGCTGCGCGCCGTCCGCATGCACGCGGACAACCGCGTCTCGCAGCTCATCCACTACGCGCGCGAGATCGTGATCGCGCCCCGCAACCAGCAGGAGCTCTTCGAGGCGATCCCGCCCGAGGGCGATCTCACCGAGATCCTGAAGGCGCGGGTCCACCGCAAGGACGGGAGCGTCGCGTTCCCCGTCGAGGAGCACAACGACGGCTCGCGCCCGCGGATCCGCTGGCCCGAGCTCGAGCCCGGCGACACGGTCGAGGTGGCGATCCGCCAGTGGACGAGCACGGCCGTCGGCGGCCGCGGCGACGCCCCCTACTACTTCATGGACTACGCCGGCTCGCCGGCGAGCCACCCGCTCCTCTACAACGAGGTGATCGTCGAGACGATGCCGGGGCACCCGCTCTACGTCGACGTCATCCACGACAAGCTCGCGCCGTACAAACGCATCGAGAAGGACGACAAGGAGCGCGGGGTCCACGTCCTGCAGCTCATCTGGGACAAGCCGCTCGTCATCCCCGAGGAGCCGCTCGCGCCGCACACCTCCGAGATCGCGCCGGTCATCGTCGGCTCGACGTTCAAGACGTGGGCCGATTTCCGCAAGTGGTACGCCGAGGCGATCCGCGGCTTCACCGAGCCGGACGAGGAGGTCCGCCGGCTCGCCGCCGAGCTCACCCGTGGCAAGCGGACGCGCGAAGAGAAGCTCCGCGCGCTCTTCGAGTTCGTCGCGGACGACATCCGCTACGTCAACTACGTCTCCGGCGAATGGTGGCTCCCGAACCGCCCGCAGCAGCTCCTCGCGCGGCGCGAGGGCGACTGCGACGACAAGGCGATCCTCCTCATCACGCTCCTCCGCGCGATCGGCATCGAGGCGCAGGAGGTCATGGTCCAGACGCGCCTGACCGGCCAGCCGTCGGTGCTCCTCGCCAAGAACGCCGCCGTGCCGCTGTTCGACCACGGCATCGCGTTCCTCCCCGGCCCGAACGGCGGGCAGTACCTCGACGCGACCAGCCCGCAGTCGCGCCTCGGGCCGATCCCGTCGATGGACGCGCGCGCGGTCGCGCTGCGCATGGACAACGGACCCGCCGAGATCGTGCAGCTGCCGGCGAGCTCGCCGGACGACCACGGCGCCGACGTCAGCTGGCAGCTGTCGATCGCGCCCGACGGCTCGGGCGAGCTCACCGGCGAGGAGCGCCACTCCGGCGACGGCGCGTTCTGGCTCCGCACGAACCTCTCGCAAGCAGAGGCGCGCGCGCAGTACGTCGAGGACGCGCTCGTGGCGCCGTGGTTTTCGACCGTCGACCTCGACAAGACGATCGACTTCAAGGGCGACCTCCCGAACGGGCAGGCGCTCGTGAAGTACAAGGCGCGCTCGCGCGGCATGGCGCGCCGCGAGGGCAAGGACCTCGTCCTGCCGCTGTCGCCGTCGGCGACCTACGGCTCGCAGATCGCGCCGCTGCCGACGCGCACCCTCCCGGTGCTCCTCCCGTCGTACTTCGCGCCGAGCCACCAGAACCGAACGGTGCGGGCGATCGCGCCGCCGGGCATGGCGTGGGGCGAGCTCCCGCCGGGCGGCGAGGCGAACGGCGGAGACTTCGGCAAGGCGCACCTCGAGATCGCGCGCGACCCGCGCGACTCACGCGCGCTCGTCATCAAGCGGAGCGTGGTGTTCAACCAACACCTCATCCCGGTCGAGAAGTACGGAGCCTGGCGGAGCTGGGTCCAGCAGGTGGACGCGCTGATGCACAAGGAAGTGCGCCTCGTGGAGGCCAAGTGATGAAGACGCACCACACGAGGCGCGCGCTCGCGCCGCTGTCGCTCGGCTTGCTCGTGACGGCCGCGGCGTGCGGCGGCAACAAGCCGGCCAACGCCCCGCGGGGCCTCGCCGATCTGTCGACGCCGCTCGTCGCGGCGTTCCGCGAGGAGGCGGTCGGCGACTCGGCCAAGGCCGTCGACCTCTACACGAAGGCGCTCGGCGCCGCGGCGGCGTCGCCGGACAATCCGTCGAGCGTCGCGATCGCGATGGCGTCCCTCGACGCGCTCGTGCACCACGACTTCACCGCCTTCGCCGACGCCACGTCGTCGAGCTCGCTCGCCGACCGTGTCGATCCGTCCGCGCTGCAGAAGAACGGCGGCACCGTCGACGAGCGCCTCGCGAAGATCGCGAAGGACGCCGAGGGGCCGTTCGTACCGGCGCTCGTCGCGAACGCGCGGCTCGCGCTGGCCGAGCGTCGCGGAGACGCGAAGGCCGCGGCCGACCAGAGAGCGCTGACGGGCTGCGCCCGTGAGGCCGCCGTGATCGGCCCCGTCGCGTGGATGAACGTGAGCGGCGCGCGCGAACCGGCGCTGCTCGGCAAGCCGGGCGCCCCGATGCCGGGCGAGCTCGCGGGCCCCGGGCCCTTCAAGGCGCGGCTCTCGCCGATGAAGGTGACGGCGTTCGGGTGCCGGCTGCCGCTCTACGCGGAGACGAGCGCGACGGGGGTGCGAGAGGTCGCGGTCGACGTCGACGTCCCGAAGGCCGGCTGGATCGGCGTCGGGCTGCGCTCGGCGGCGGCGGCCGCGCTGCACGCGGGCGGAGAGGTCGCGATCGCGCGGCCGCACGCGGCGGGGCCTCGCGCCGTCCCGCGCTTCGCGCGGCTGGAGACGTCGGCGGGCGCGCTCCGCCTCGTGGTCCGCGTCGGCATGGACCAGGATTTTTCGTCCGTCGAGATCGGCGCGTGGGACGCCGACGGCAAGCCGCTCCGCGCCCGCGCTCCCGCGCCGGGCGCGACGGCCGGCGCGACGGTGAAGCAGGCCGTCCCGGTCGCGCCGCCGGAGCCGCGGAGCGATCCCGAGCGCGTCGCGGTCGCCCTCGGCGCGCTGGCGGGCGGCGACTCGCGGCTCGCGGAGAACCTGCTCTCACCGCAGGTCGCGCGCACCGACGCCCCGCCCGAGCTCTTGCTCGTCTACGCGCGCGCGGTCCGGAGCGCGCGCGATCTGCCGGCGGTCAAGACGCACGAGCGCGCGCGCTCGGCGTACGACCGCGTGCTCGAGGCGTGGCCGGCGTCGTGGGAGGCCGCGCTCGAGCACGCCGTGCTCGCCGGCGCACGTCGCGGGCGCGCCGAGGCGCACATCGCGGCGCTCGCGGACCTCGACGCGACGCGCGCGAAGACGAAGACCGCGCAGCCCGCGCTGCTCGACGCGTTCGAGGCGCAGACGGCGGGGCGCGAGCGGCTCTACGATCGCGCGCACCTCGCGTTCGATCGGATCAAGGCTCCGGCGAGCGCGCTGGCCAACACCTCGCTCCTGGCGGAGACGGAGCGCGTCGTCTTCGAGCGCACGGGGCGCGACCTCGTGGCCTTCGACTGCGGCGACCGCGCGGGCGACCGTACGAGCCTCGCCTGCCACCACGCGCTCACCTCGGCGGGCGATCGCGCCGGCGCCGAGCGGGAGCTCGAGCGCCTCCGCGCGCTCGCGGGGACTCCGCAGCTGTACCTGTCGCTGTCGTCGCGGAGCGCGATCGAGGCGGGCGATCTCGGCCGGGCGCAGAGGCTCCTCGAGGCGATGAACCCGGGCGACCGGCCCCTCTCCGCGGTGTATGCGGCCAAGGGCAAGGCGGCGCTGCCCGAGCTCTTCCGGCTCGCGACGACCGCGCGCGACGCCCCGGCGGCCCTCCCCGCCCTGCTCCGCGACGCCGGAGACGATCCCATCGCGCAGTTCGAGGGCGTCGCCGAGAAGGTCGTCCACGATCCGGGGGCCGGCACGCTGCTCGCGAACGCGGCGACGGCGATCCTCGCGCATCGCGAGCGCTACGACGTCGAGCCCTCGGGGCTCGTTCACTTCACGATGCTCGACGTCCGCCGCGTGATGGGCACCACCGACGTCGAGGCGAACGCCCAGGCGTCCGCCCCGATGCTCCTCGGGCGAGACACGATCCGCGTCGTCCGGCGGCGCATCTTCAAGAAGGACGGGAGCATCGTCCTGCCCGACCGGACCCCGAACGCGGCGCAGTCGCACGCCGATCTCTCCCAGCTCGAGGCGGGCGACGCCGTCGAGGCGATCTACGAGGGGTGGGGCGTCCCGAACGAGACCGGCAACGTCGGGATCGATACGCCCGATCTCCTGCCCGAGCGCACCGCCGTGCGCGAGGCGAGCATCGAGCTCGCGCTCCCGCCGGGCCTGCCGGGCTCGATGTGGAGCCACCCGCTCCTCGGCAAGGCGGAGGAGCGGACCGAGGCGGCCTCGGCCACCACGAGCGCCAAGCGCGTCCTCACGTGGCGCGTGAAGGACCGCGCCGTCCGCCGGCTCGAGCCCGGCGTCCCGAAGATGGACCGCAACGTCGGCGTCAGCTTCGCGACGTCGACCTGGGATGACGTCGCGCGCGGCCTCCGAGAGACGCTCGCGTCGCTCGAGGCCGAGAGCCCCGAGGTCACGAACTGGGCGCGCGAGGCCTCCGGCGGACGCCCCGTCTCGCGCGAGCTCGTCGAGAAGGTCGTCGCGGCCTCCGGTCAGGCGATCAAGGAAGCGTCCGGCATCGTCCTCGCCGACGTCGATCTCGGGCGCGCGGGCGGCCAGGGGATGACCGCGCGCGGGATGCTCGCGACGCACGAGGGGAGCCGCACGTGGCTCGTCGTCCAGGCCCTCCGCGAGCTCGGCGTCCACACGGACGTCGCCGTCGCCGAGAACGATCCGTTCTCCGACAGCCCCTCGTTCCCGCCGCACTTCGGCCGCTTCATGCACCCGCTCGCGATCGCGCACCTCCCCGATCCCGCGAACCCTGGCGCCATGACCGACGTGTGGATCGACGCCGACGTCCCGGGTCCGCCGCTCCCGGCGGGGCGCATCTCGCCGGAGCTGCGCGGCCGAAACGCGCTCTACCCGAACGGCCGGATCGCTCCGCTCCCTGCCGCGTTCGGCGACGCCGAGCGCGACGAGATCGACATCCGCCTGGTCATCGACGACAAGGGCGACGCGACGGGTACGATCACCGTGCTGCTCCGCGGGCACACCGCGCAGGACCTCTCCGAGGCGCTCGTGCGGCTCGTCGGCCTCGAGCGGCAGCGCGCGCTCCGAGGGATCGCGCTCGGCTGGGTGCCGTTCGCGACCGTCGAGAAGGTGGAGCTGTCGTCGAGCGAGGGCAGCTGGCAGGTCGCGATGCGCGCCGAGCTCACGGCGCCCGGATACGCGCAGCTCGAGGGGACCAAGCCGGAGACGCGGACCTGGGTGCTGCCCGGGATGGATCCCGTCCACTACGTCTTCCCCAGGCCCTTCGTGACGACCTTGAGCTCGACGTACGCGTCGCAGGCGGCGCGCGAGAGCGCGCTCGCGATCAACCACGCGACCCAGTACCACGTGCGGCGCCGCGTCGAGCTGCCGCCGAAGGCGCAGGTCACGAGGCTCCCCGGCCCCTTCGAAGGCCGCGGGCCGCTCCTCCGCGCGTCGCGGAAGGTCTCGGTCGCGGGGCCGTCGATCGAGGAGGACTTCACCCTCGACGTCACGACCGGCACGGTCCCCCGCGATCAGTACGACGCGTTCGTGGCGTCGGCCCACGGCGCGGACGACGCGTTCCGCGCCAGCACCCGCGTGAAGCCCCCGGCGCCGTAGCGGCGGAGGCCGGGGGGCGCGTGGGCGCGCGGTCACTCCGCGCGCCAGGAGCCGTTCGACTCGATGACGATCCCCTGTTCGCCGGCGCAGGGGAGATCGACCACGCGCGCGGCGCCCTTGCCGCCGATCTTCACCGAGTGCGAGCCGCACGGGACGCTGAGCTCCTTCGTCGTCACCCCGACGACGATGCCGTCGAGGATGACGAGCCTGGGCGAGAGGTGCCCCTCGAAGCGGAACCGCGTCTGCCCGTCCGCGATCGCGCCGGCGTCCTCGGCGACGGTCGCCTCGCCGGCGACGGCGGCCCTACCGGCGACGGTCGACGCCGTCGACGCGTCGCCCGCGCTCGTGTCGTCGACGTCGCCGACCTCGATGACGCCGGGCGCGTCGGCGGGGGAAATCGCGCCGGCGCCCGGGAGCGGGGTCGACGAGGCAGCCGCGGCCGTCGAGGTCGAGGCGGAGGGCTCCGGCGGCGGCCGCGCGCTCCCGAGCGCCGCCGCCTTCGCCTCCGGCGGCGGTGGGGGCGGGTCCTTGCCGATGACGAAGACCAGGACCACGACGATCCCGGCCGCGAAGACCGCGAACGCGGCGCCCGCCGCCACCACGATCCCCAGCGCCCCGCGCTTCGACGGGCGCTGCGAGTCGCCCGCGGCGACCGGCGGAGCGTCGAGCTCCGTCGCGCTCGGCCGACTCGGCGCGCGCGGCGCCGCCGAGCGGATCGCCTCCGTCCCGCCCCACGCCCCCGGCGCCGGCGCGCTCGACCACCCCGCAGCGCCGGACCCCGGCGCGCTCGACCACCCCGCAGCGCCGGACCCCGGCGCGCTCGACCGGCCGGACGCGCCCGCGCCGAGCGCGTCCGGCTCGAGCGCCGCGCTCACGGCCGGGAGGTTGCGCGAGCTGTCGACGAGCTCGCCCGGATCGAACAGCGACTTCGACGACCTCGGGAACACGATCGCGTCGAGCTCCGCCGCTTCGTCCACGTCCTCCGTCAGGTCCTCGGCCGACAAGCTCGGCATCGGGCGGCGGGGCGGCCCGAGCCAGTCCGGCATCGACGCGCGCAGCGCCGCGCGGAGCTCGTCGACCGTCGCGAAGCGACCGCGCGCGGCGTCGTCGACCGTCGACGTCATCGCGCGCGGGAGCTCCGGGGCCGCGTCGTGCAGCGGCGCGGACTGCGCGAGGCACGGCGTGCCCGAGAGCATCTCGTAGAGGACCCGACCGACCCGCACGACGTCTTCCTTGACGCTCTCGGCCGTCGCGGCCCTCGCGTGCTCGAGCTCGAGCAGACACATCCCGCCCTTCGGCAAGACGAGGATCGCGTCGGCGCGAAGGAGACCGACGGAGAACCCGGCCCGGTGGAGCGTGCCGATCGCCTCGCACAGCTCGTCGCCGAGGCCCATCGCCTCGTCCGGCGGCGCCCGGCCGCCCGACGACGCTCGCCAGTGGTCGAGCCGCTGCCCCGTGACGGGCTCGAGGACGAGGTACGGCAATCCGTCGCCCGTGAAGCCGTCGTCCCGGACGTTGACGGCGCGGGAGCCGAGGGCGTTGGCGACCCGCGCCTCGTCGACCAGCGCCGTCGCGTGCTCGGGGCCTCGCGGCAGCTTGATCCACGCCTCCGCCCCGTTCCGGTGCCGCGCCTCGTACACGATCGCGACGCCGGACTCGCGGACGACGCGTCCGAGCCGAAAGCGCTGATCGATCACGACTTCGCTCGACACCGGCCGAATGGTAGCGCGGACCGCCCGATGACGCGTCGTTTCAGCCCACTTGGCGCGCCGGCGAACAGCCCGAGCGCGCCGCGCTCGCACCTTCAGCGCCGCCCTCGCAGCTCGCCTCATCGAAATCCCCCTGCCCTGCGATTTGCCCGCGGGGGGGCGCCGAGAGCCAGATACTCTGGCTTCAATGCGCCGAATTTATTCCGTGCTCGCCGCGGGCTCGCTCGTCGTTGCTCTCGTCGCCGCATGCGGGAGCGACGGAGACAGCATCTTCGCCGGCGAAGGCGGCGGCGACGGCGGTGACGACGGCTCGGGCAACAAGCCGGGCTTCCTGCCGGGCGACGACGGCGGCGGCGATCCGGACGCGGCGTCGCCCATCGCGATCGAGCCGGCGGACCAGACGCTCACCTACGTCAGCGGCCAGCCGGCGCCGACGCAGCAGTTCATCGCGAGGATCGTCGCGACCGGCCAGCAAGTGCCCGCCGCGTTCACGATCGATCGCGGCGAGATCGGCGCCGTCGGCCTCGGCTCCGGCGCGTTCACCGCGTCGGGCGCCGTCGGCGGCCAGGCGCGCGTCACCGCGACGTGGAACGGGACCGCGGCGAGCACCTCGATCCGGATCAAGCTGAAGGTCGTCGAGAACGGCGCCGCGGCGCTCCCGGACGCCGGCGCCGACGCCGGCGGGGCCGGCGGCAACGGCGGCGTCGGCGGCGACGGCCCGGGAGGCGCGGTCGGCGCCGCGACGATCGCCGTCCTCAAGGGCACTCCGACGGCCGATCCCGATCTCTCCCTCCTTTACCCGTACGACGCGACCGTGTGGCCTCGCGGCATCCTCGCGCCTCTCCTCATGTGGAGGGCCGGCGCGAGCTACGACGCGATGCTCATCGAGATCAAGGAGAACAACTTCACCTACGAGGGCACGTTCGCGAAGAACGCGCCGACGTTCCAGAACCACCCCATCCCGCAGCTGGCGTGGAAGCAGATGCTCTCCTCGAACGAGGGCGAGGACGTCACCGTCTCGCTCAAGTTCGCGAAGGACGGGGTCGCGTACGGCCCCGTCAGCGTGAAGTGGAAGATCGCCTCGGCGCCGCTCAAGGGCACCGTCTATTACAACTCGTACGGCACGAAGCTCGCCAAGAACTTCCCCGGCGCGAAGCCCGACGGCGCCATGTTCGGCGGCGCGACGCTGGCCATCCGCGGCGGCTCGACCGATCCCACGCTCGTCGCGGGCGGCGACGGCAACGCCACGTACTGCCGCGTGTGTCACTCGGTGGCGGCCAACGGCTCGAAGCTGATCACGCAGCGCGACACGGGCAACAAGCGGCTCTACTCGACCTACGACCTGACGTCGGGCGCGGAGACGCCGATGACGCCCGAGGGTGGGGACCGCTCGAACACCAACAACTACGCGTGGCCGGCGATCTACCCCGACGGCACGATGTTCCTCGGCGACTCGAGCCCCGCCGACGGCTCGCACGACACGCCGAACCAGCTCTACCAGACGGTGTCGGGATCGGCCCCCGTGGCCGCCACCGCGCTCCCGATGAACGGCTGGCCCGCGGGCTTCCGCGCCGCGTTCCCGGCGTTCTCGCCCGACGGTAAGAACCTCGCCTTCACGATGTTCGCGGGGGCCGCCGGTGCCGATCAAAAGACGCTCGGCATGATGACGTTCGACAAGGCGACGAACACGTTCGGTCCCCTGACGGAGCTCCACCGACCGGCCGCGCCGAACACGGCGCTCTACGCGGCGTTCCTCCCGACGAACAAGGGCGTCGTGTTCCACGTCGAGACTCGTTACAACACGCGCGACTACGGCGGCACGCGCTCCGACCGTGACACGTCGGACCCGCCGGACGCCGATCAGGGCACGCGCGCGGAGCTCTGGTGGGTGAACGTCCCGGCGGCCGGCGGCACGCCCCAGGCCGCGCGCCTCGACAAGCTGAACGGCACCGGGTACCTGCCCACCGGTCCCAACGCGCACGACAAGGACGACGAGCTCAACTACGAGCCCACGGTGAACCCCGTCCCCTCCGGCGGCTACGCCTGGGTCGTCTTCACGAGCCGCCGCCTCTACGGCAACGTCGCGACGATGAACCCGTTCCACAGCGATCCGCGGTACTTCGACCTCACGCAGGACGCGACGACGAAGAAGCTCTGGGTCGCCGCGATCGATCTCAACGCCGCGCCGGGCACCGACCCGAGCCACCCCGCGTTCTACCTCCCCGCGCAGGAGCTGCTCGCCGGGAACTCGCGCGGCTACTGGGTCGTCGATCCGTGCAAGTCGGACGCGAGCGAGTGCGAGACCGGCGACGAGTGCTGCGGCGGCTTCTGCCGCCCCAACGCGTCCGGGAAGCTGGTCTGCAGCAACGTCGTCCCCGCGTGCGCGCAGGAGTTCGAGAAGTGCACCACGAGCGCGGACTGCTGCAACGCGCCCTCGTTCCAGTGCATCAATGGCCGCTGCGCGACGCCCGCGCCGAAGTGACGGGAGCCCCACTCCGGACGAGACTCGCCCGCTCCTCGCGGGCGAGGCGCTGCGTACCAGGCGCTCACCCGCCAGGAAACCCGTCGTCGGCCCCGCTTCGCACCTTGTAGCGAGACGCGGCTCAAATTAGGGTTTCGAGCGAACTTTCACGGGTGAGGCGAGGATGAGCGGCCATTCGAAATGGGCGACGATCAAGCACAAGAAGGGCGCCGTCGACGCGAAGCGCGGCAAGCTCTTCACCAAGCTCATCAAGGAGCTGACGGTCGCCGCGCGCATGGGCGGCGGTGAGCCGGGCAACAACCCCCGCCTCCGCAAGGCGATCGCCGACGCCAAGGCGCAGTCGATGCCCGGCGACACGATCAAGAACGCCGTCAAGCGCGGCACCGGCGAGATCGAGGGCGCTGCCTACGAGGACGTCCTCTACGAGGGCACGGGCCCCGGCGGCACGCTCTTCCTCGTCGAGGGGCAGACCGACAACCGAAACCGCACGGTCGCCGAGATCCGCAAGATCTTCGAGAAGAACAACGGCAACCTCGGCGGCGCGGGCGTCGCCGCGTGGGCCTTCGATCGCAAGGGCCTCATCACGATCGACAAGGGCGCCACCAACGAGGACCAGCTGATGGAGGTCGCCGTCGGCGCCGGCGCCGAGGACTACGCCGACGACGGCGAGGTCTGGAGCGTGACGACGCCGCCCGACTCGCTCAACACGGTCCTCGACGCGCTCGAGAAGGCGAGCGTCCCGACGAAGGCCTCGCAGCTCGCGTTCATCCCGAAGACCAAGAAGCCGGTCACCGGGCGCGACGCCGAGGTGCTGCTCAACCTCGCCGAGGTGCTCGACGATCACGACGACGTCGCGAACGTCTACGCCGACTTCGACGTGTCCGACGAAGAGCTCCAGCGCCTGTCGTGACCGTCGTCCTCGGCCTCGATCCCGGGACGCGGCATTTCGGCTGGGGGATCGTCCGGCGCGTCGGGACGCGGCTCTCGCACGTCGCCCACGGCGTGCTCGACGTCGAGCGGCGCGGCGACCTCGGCGAGCGCCTCGTGGCGATCGAGGCGGGGCTCGCCGAGGTCGTTCGCGAGCACGCCCCGACGGAGGCGAGCATCGAGTCGCTGTTCTTCGCGAAGGACGCGCAGGCCGCGGCGAAGCTCGGTCACGCGCGCGGCGTCGCGCTCCTCGTGTGCGCGCGCGCCGGGCTCGCGTCGTTCGAGTACGCGCCGGCCCGTGTGAAGCGGACGATCGCGGGCGCCGGCCGGGCCGACAAGGCTCAGGTCGCGCAGATGATCCGCGTCGTGCTCGGGCTCGGCGAGATCCCGCGCAGCGACGCCGCCGACGCCCTCGCGATCGCGGTGACCCACCTCCAGGGCTCGCGCCTCGCCGCGGCCGCGCTGAAGAGGCCCGCCGCAGCGCGCTGATTTCGCTCACGAAGCTGATTTCGCTCACGAAATGGAGCCGACGGCGCGGCGGGCGCCCGCGACCGCGGCCGCCGCCCGGATCGACCGCCGAGCTCCGGAAGGAAGTCTCGTGCTCGCGAGTTATTCAACGCCGCGAGCCGGTTAGCGCTGACGTGATGCGTACTTACGCTCAATATTGCGCGCGGGTCCCTCGTCCAATAGAAAGACCCCGGGCTCGGCCGTAAGCCATCGTCCGAACCGCCGTTCCACGGAGAATCGACTCATGCCTCGCCTCGCACCGCTCGCCGTCGCCGCGCTCCTGGCCGCCGCCGCTCCCCTCCTCGCCTCGGACGCGACGGCTCAGCCGGCGCCCGCGCCGAGCGCCGCGGCCCAGCCGCCGCCGGCGTCGCCCCAGGCGACCGCGGACACCGTGGCCAAGGTCCAGGCGTTCTACGACTCGACCACGTCGTTCTTCAGCGGCTTCACGCAGGAGTTCTTCGTCAAGTCGCACAACGTCCGCAAGGAGTCGAAGGGCAAGGTCACCTTCGCCAAGCCCGGCAAGATGGCCTGGGACTACGACACCCCCGCCGGCAACCGCGTCGTCTCCGACGGCACCACGCTCAAGGTCTACGAGGCCGCGAACAAGCAGATGTTCGAGCAGAACATCGACAAGTCGCAGTACCCGGCCGCTCTCTCCTTCCTCACGGGCACCGGCAAGCTGGCCGACTCGTTCACGTTCGTCATGTACCCGGGCGCGTCGATGAACTTCCCGGGCGGCAACGTCCTCGTGGGCACGCCGAAGAAGGAGAGCGCCGCCTACACGAAGGTCCTCTTCTACGTCGACACCTCGACCTTCCACGTCCGGCGCGCGCTGATCGTCGACGCGCAGGGCAACCGCAACCGCTTCGACTTCGTCGAGCCCAAGGTGAACGTCCAGGTGAACGACGGGACCTTCAAGCTCGTCCCGCCTCCGGGCACGCAAGTCATCAAGCCCTGACGGCGTCGCGTTGACCACCTCGACGTGCCCGGCGTGTGGCGCGGACGCGTTCGTCGCGAACGTCGCGACGGGCGCCGCGGACGGCGGGCAGTGCTCGCGCTGCGGCTACAGCGCGGGCGAGTCGAGCCGCTGCCCGCACTGCAACGCCGTCGCGCGGATCGAGGGCTCGGGCCTCGCCGCGGTCTGCGCGATGTGCGGCGGCCCCCGCGTCCCGAGCAACCTCGGCGGAGACGCCGCGGCGAGCGCGCTCCGCGAGCAGAAAAAGGCGCTCGCGAACGCCCGCGCCGCGTCCGTGGCGACCGTCCTCCAGGGGGCCTTCTCCACGGTCGCGACGCTCATCGGGCTGGCGCTCCTCCCCGCGGCGCTCGCCGGAAAGCTCGTCGTCTTCGCGCTCGCGATCGTGCCGCTGATCCTCGCGATGCGCTCGCGCGGGAGGGCGCGAGCCGCCCGCGAGAGGGCGAGCGAAGCGGGCGAGCGCGCGTGGCAGGCCGCGGCCGAAGACGTCGCCGGGCGCCGGAAGGACGGGATCACCGCCCCCGAGCTCGCGAGGACGCTCGGCATCGAGCCCGAGCACGCCGACAAGCTGCTCACCGCGCTCGCCGTCACCGATCGAACGAGGATCGACGTCGGCGACGACGCCGAGGTGCGCTACAGCATCGGAGCCGACCCGCGCCTGCGCGTCGGCGAGGAGCTGCCGGCGGACGACGAGCGCGCCGACGAGGCGAAGCGCGCCGAGCGCGGGGGTACCGGCCGATGAGCGGAAGATGAGCCAAGATCGAGCGAAACGACAGGGCCGACCCACGCGATCCCCCGGGCACCGCGGGCCCACCTCCCGCGCCGGAGACAGGCCGCGCGCCGGAGACGGGCCGCGCGCCGGAGACGGGCCGCGCGCCCGAGACCGCGCCGCGCGTGACCACGCCGCGCGCGACGAGGGCCGGGCCCCCGAGCCGGGGAGCGAGGCGTCGACGGACGAGCCCGCGCTCGGCGTCATCGGCGCGTCGCCGCCCCCGCGCCGTCGCTCGCTCACGAACGTCGGCGGCGAGGTCGAGACGAGCGGGGATCCCGCGACGGCCGAGCTGCTCGCCCACGCCATCGACGTCGCGCCGAGCATGGACGAAGGCGCGGACGACCGCGCGCACGTGCACGGGTTCCACGCCTACCCCGCGCGGGCGCACCCCGTGACGGCGCGGCGCCTGGTCGAGGCGCTCGTGCCGCCGAGCGGCACCGTGCTCGATCCCTTCTGCGGCTCAGGCACCGTGGTCATCGAGGCGATGCTCGCCGGGCGCGCGGCGATCGGCTCGGACCTCAACCCGATCGCGGTGATGCTCGCCCGCGCGAAGACGTACCCGCGGACGCCGGAGAAGACGAGCGCGCTCGTGGAGGCGGCGCGCGGCGTCGCCGAGCACGCCGAGTCGCGCCGCAAGGCGAAGGCCGGCGCGTCGCGGCGCCTCCCGCAGGAGGACGTCTCGCTGTTCCCGCCGCACGTGCTCCTCGAGCTCGACGGGCTTCGCGCGGGCATCGACGTGGCGGCGCCGGAGCTCCGCCCGGATCTGTCGCTCGTCCTGTCGTCGATCCTCGTGAAGCTCAGCCCGCGTCGGGGCGACACCTCGGAGGAACAGACCGACAAGCGCATCGCCGCGGGCTACGCCTCGCGCCTCTTCGTGCGCAAGACCGAGGAGCTCGCGCGCCGCTTCGACGACTTCGCGCTGCTCCTCCGCAACGCGGCGCGCAGCTCCGCGGCGGGCGACGGCGAGCCGCTCGGCGCGAGCGACGCCGGCTCGACGAGAGACGCCGGCTCGACGAGAGACGCCGCCTCCACGAGAGACGCCGGCTCCCCGAGCGCCGCCGCGTCGCGCCCGCGCGTCCGCGTCTGGGAGGACGACGCGAACGTGCTCAAGCGCGTCGCCGACGCCTCGGTCGACGCGGTCATCACGTCTCCGCCTTACGTCGCGACGTACGACTATCTCCAGCACCACGAGCTCCGCATGCGCTGGCTCGGGCTCGATCCGCGCAAGCTCGCGCGCGGCGAGATCGGCGCGCGACGTCGCTACGAGCGCCTCTCGGTCCGCGACGCGGTGGCGTCGTGGGAGCACGAGCTCGTGAAGCTCTTCCATTCGCTCGCGCGCGTGATGAAGCCGGGCGCGCCGCTCGTGCTCCTCATCGCCGACTCTGCCGCCGGGCGCGGGCCCGGAGGTGAGCCCGCCGAGCCGATCCGCGCGGACGAGGTCGTGGCCCGCGTGGCCGATCGCGGCGGAGAGCTCGCGCCGATCGCTCGGGCCTCGCAAGCGCGGCCCCACTTCCACGGCCCGACGCAGCGCGCGTTCTCCGGACGCCCGCGCTTCGAGCACGCCCTCCTCCTCCGGCGGACGTAGCCTCTCCGCCCGAGCCCTCCGGCGGACCTCTCCGCCCGATCCGACGCGACGTCCCGCCCGAGAGATCGCGGCTTGCATGCCGCGCGGCACCCGGACTAAGACTGGGCGCCATGCCGGAGATCACCTTCGAGTCGAGCGACGGCTCCCAGAAGAAGACGGTGAACGCGCCCGAGGGCGGGGCCCTCGCAGATCTCTGCGACGACCACGCCGCGCCGATCCCCTTCTCCTGTCGAAGCGCGAGCTGCGCGACGTGCCACATCGAGGTGATCGAAGGCGAGGAAGCGCTGCTGCCGCCCGAGGACGAAGAGCTCGACGTGCTCGACGCCGTCTGCTCGCAGCCGCCGAAGTTCCGCCTCGCTTGCTGCGCCAAGCTCCGCGCCGGCGCCGGCCGCGTCATCGTCCGCGCGCAGAACGAGTACTAGCGTCGCGCTGCGGCGGCGACCACGGCGGCGCCCGCCTCGGCCGATCGCCCGGGGCGGCGCGAGCACGTGACGACCTCGGATCGTGCCGGCCAAGTATGCGACAACACGGAAACTTTGTAGCAATCTGAAGCGCGCCTGGCGGACTCCGCAGCAAAGTCATGCTAGGAGAACCGCTCCTCGGGCGCCTCCGCGCTCCGACTCATGTTCGTGACAAGCCGCCTCAGGCTCGGCGTGCTTTCTTGGAGGGACTAGCGATGCAGCAGCGCAACCGTCGTCTTGCGATTCTCCTGGGCGGCTCACTCTTCGCAGCGCTCGGCGTCCTCGCCGCGTGCAGCACGGACAACGGCACCACGCCGCTCCCCGGCGCGGGCACCGACGCGGGACGCGACTCGACCAAGGGAGACGACGAAGAGCCGGGCGAGGACGAGGACGGCGGCGACACCCCGACCGACGGCGGCACCCCCGACTGCTCGGCGGGCCCGAAGCTCCGGAGCATCGACAAGGGCTTCTTCTGCGCCTTCTTCACGCGTGACGCCAGCGCGCCCGGCGCGGCCGACGCGAGCGCGAACGCGGGCGGCAACCGCAACTGCGGCCACGAAGAGACGTGCTGCAACCCGGGGCGCGGCGCCGGCGGTGAGTTCGCACCCTCGTTCTGCGCGTCGACCCCGCGCAACACGAAGGGCGGCAACAACGGCCCGACGGAGTGCGCCGCCCAGGCTGCGGCCAACGGCAGCGCGTGGGCGGACACCGGCAACACCACGTGGGAGTGCAACGACAAGAACAGCTGCGGCGCGGGCGAGAGCTGCTGCCTCTTCACGTGGGCGAACGGCGCGCCGAACGACAAGGTCAACCTCGGGCCGCTCCAGGACGACGACGTCCCGAAGGCGTGCGGCGCGCTCCAGTCGTTCAAGCAGGGCGGCACGCGCTGCTCGGCGGCGTGCGCGTCCGACGAGATCCAGCTCTGCAGCCTCACGGACGACAACTGCTCGGGCAACCAGAAGTGCACGCCGTTCTCGGGCCTCTTCCGCGACCTCGGCGCCTGCCGCTAGGCGCGCGGCCCCGGTCCACGTGACCTGAACGCGGAGAGCCTGCCCTTCGGGGCGGGCTCTTCGCATTTTGGCCGCCCCCGGACGCGGCGACCGCGAGCCAGAGCGCGTTCAGCGCTCGTACGCCGGCGCGTCCAGCGCTCGTGCGCCGACGCTCGCCCGCGCCCGGCGCTCCTGCGCCCGGGCCGACGCGCCCGTACGCTCCCGGGAGCTACGCGTGCGTGACGATCCAGCGGGCGATCGACTCGACGAGGTCCTTCCACGACGGCTCGTTGAGCACCTCGTGGTAGAGGCCCTCGCGCGCGTCCCACGTCTTGTCGGCGCTGCCCGCGCCGGCGAAGACGCGCTTGGCGGCCGCCATGCTCGCGACCTTGTCACCGGTCCCGAACGTCACGTAGAGCGGGAGCGTGAGCCGCGACGCGTTCGCGAGGGCGCGCTCCTGCGCGGCCACCGTCTCGGTGAACCAGCGCGCCGTCGCGTTCGGGAACACGAGCGGATCGTCGTCGTACGCGCGAGCCTTCTCGGCGTCGTGGGTCATGTCCTTGCCCGCGAGGCCGCTCGGCAGCCCGAGCCGGGGGTAGAGCCGCGAGGCGAGCTTGCCCGCGGCCACCTTCACCCGCGGGACCTCGAGCGCGAGGCCGAAGAACGGCGCGGAGAGGACGAGGCCGCGGAAGCTGCCCTGGCTCTCCAGGATGCTCGACGTCGCGACGAGACCGCCGAAGCTGTGGCCGAACAGGAACGTCGGAACGGGGATCGTCCCCTCGCCGCGGGCGCGCGCCACCGCGCGCGCCCGCTCGTCGACGAGCCGACGGAGCTCGCGCGCGTCGTCGAGGAACTCGTCGAAGCGGTTGCAGAAGCCTCGCGGGCCGAGCGCGCGGCCGTGACCACGGAGGTCGATCGCGATGGATCCGATGCCGTGCTCGGCGAGCGCACCCATCACGTGGCGATAGCGCGCGCCGTGATCCGCGTAGCCGTGAATGATCCCGAGCACCGCCTTCACGCCGTCGGACGGCATCGCCGACGCGTAGTAGAGGTCGGGCTGGTCGCCGGCGCGCTTGCCGAGGGTCGCCTCGTCGAGCTCGATGCTCATCCGCTCTTTCCTGCTCCCGTTCCGAGGGTGGCGGCGTCGAGCACGACGCCTTCCTTCACGAGCGCCTCACGCAGCGCAGCCAGGGCGCGCGCGGCGCGCGACTTGATGGTCCCGAGCGGCACATTCTCGCGCGCGGCGATCTCCGGATAGCTCAGCCCTTCGAAGAAGGCGACCTCGAGCGTCTGCCGCTGCGCGTCGGGCAAGTTCGCGAGCGCGCGCCGGATCTTCGCGCGCTCGCCGGCCTCCGACGTGAGCTGCTCGGGATCGCGGACGGAGGCCGGCGGCTCGTGCGGGAGCACGTCGCGCGCGAGCGCCCCGCGACGCTCGCGACGGCGCATCCGGTCGATGCTGAGGTTCCGCACGAGCGTGACGAGCCACGCGACGACCGAGCCCCGCTCGGGAGTGTACTGGTACGCGCGCTCGTTCACGGCGACGAAGGCGTCGTGCAGGATGTCTTCGGCCTCGGACCGCTCGCGCAGGATCCGGAGGGCGATCGGGAAGAGCGTCGGACCGTAGCGATCGTAAAGCTCACCCACGGCGCGCACGTCCCCCTCGGCGATCCGCCTGAGGAGATCCACGTCTGCGTGCCCTTCCGACATCGGAGCCTTGAGCGTCCGCTGTCCGGGGTGCTCGCGTCAAGGACTTCGCCTCGTGGCGCAGCTCCCGCCCCGACCCCGCGCCGCCGGCAGCAGCGTTGGGGCATCGGTGGGTTTCCGGCTAGCATCTCCGCGGATGCATCGACTCGCCGCAGGCCTCGCCGCCACGCTCGGCGCCGCGCTCGTCGCCTCGCCGGCCGCGGTCGACGCCACGGTGGCGCGCTCGAGCGGCCTCGCGTGCAAGAAGGAGGCGATCGTCGCGACGGCACCGGACGAGGGCGAGCCGCCGGCGCTCCTCGGGACGCTCGTGCAGACGCACACGGACGAGCGGGTGCCGCTCGACGAGCGCTCGCCCACGCCGGAGCGCTTTGCGCGGCTGCTCGCCGATCGCGTCACGGGCGAGCGCCGCGAGCTCGATCCGAAGCTCCTCGAGCTCCTGCGCTCGATCGCGCGGAAGTACCCCGGCGCGCGGTTCGAGCTCGTGAGCGGCTACCGCAGCCCCAAGCTGAACGAGATGCTCCGGAAGAAGGGCCGCCGCGTCGCGTCCCACAGCCAGCACTCGCTCGGGCACGCCGTCGACTTCCGCGTCGTCGTCGACTCCGAGACGCGCGGCATCGACCCGCGCGTCCTCGAGAAGGAGATCCGCGATCTCGGCTGGGACGGAGGCGTCGGCGTCTACACGCTCTCGAGCGACTGGTTCGTGCACGCCGACGTCGGCCGCCTCCGTCGCTGGGGCGGCTGAGCGTCACGGCATCGTGAGCGTCGCCTGGAGGTAGGCGTACTGCGCGATGTTCGCCGGGGAGATCGCGCCGTTCGCGAGGCGCGAGCCGCGCCCGTGCGCAGCCATCGCCGCCTTCGCGCCGTCGCCGAGGAGGAGGCCGGACCACCCGGCGCGGAGCTCGAGCGGGGTCCACGGCCGGTACGTGATGACGACGTCGAGCTCGTGCCCGAGGTCGGTCTCGCTGCCGCGCGCCGCCGGCGCCGGCGTCGTCGCGACGAGCGGCGGGACCGACGCGCTGCCGACGGCGCCGAGGTAGCCGCCGATCCACTCGCCGCGCGCCTCGGCGAGGCGCGCCCAGCGATACTCGAGGGCGACGGTCGTGTGCGTGACCGGCTGGATCTGGGCGCGGCCGGCGACGTCCATCATGTTCGACCATCCGAAGAGATCCATCTGGCCGTGGAAGCGCTGCGGGTCGGCGAGGAGCGGGTCGAACTGCTTGTAGACGCCCTTGCGATCGTCGCCCGACGCATACGATCCGGAGAGGCGGAGGTTCGGCGTGAACACGAGCTCCTCGAGCGTCTTCGAGACGTGCGCCGCCGCGGCCCACGCGGAGATGTTGGTCCCGCCGATCGCGATCGCGGACGCGGCGCCGAACTGGTACGCGCCCTCGGCGCCGTAGGTCCATCCCTTCGCGTCGCCCGACACGCGCGCCGCGGCGGTGAAGCGCTCGCCTGCGAGGCGACTCGCCGCGAAGCGCGAGCCGTCGAGCTCCGCGCCGTTGCTCCGCGAGACGCGCGCGAGGCCGAAGGCCTCCAGCTTCAGGAGCGGCGCGACCTGATAGCTCGCGCTGAGACCGTAGAGCTGGACGCCCGAGGTCTGGGGCCCGGCGGTGTCGGAGAACGCGGCGCCGAGCGGGCCGGGCACCTCGAGGATCACGGCGAGCGCCTCGAAGTCGAAGCTCCCGAGCGCGAGGTGACCGCGCGCGGCGTCGAGCGAGCGGCCGGAGGGCGAGAAGTCCGCGGTCCCGACGAGGCGGCCCTCGCCCCACTGCACCGCCTGACGACCGAGGCGCAGGTAGTTGGGCCGCGCGCTGCTCGAGCGCATCTCGGCGTAGGCCTCGTACGGCTCGAAGCGACCGAGCCCGCGCTCACCGGCGAACCGCGCCGTCGGCGCCGGCGAACCGAGGGCGCGCGCGTCCTGCAGCGTGATCTGCGCGCGCACCGCGCCGCGCTCCGCGCCCAGACCGAGGCGCGAGCGCTCGAGGACGACCCACTGATCGCGGACGCGCGGGCTCTGACGCCCGAAGAAGTCCGCGCCGCCGAGGTCCGGCGCGTCACGCCGATACTCGCCGCGGACGCGCACCTGGAGCAGCGGAGACAGCTGCCAGTCGCCCACGCTCAGCTTCTCGGGCGCCTCCGGCGGCGACTGCGCGGCCGCCGGTGACGCCCACGAGAGCACGCCGAGCGCGGCGGCGCCCACGAGGAGCAGGGCGCAGGCGCGGACACGACTCCGGCGCGCGTCGGCCGTCGCGGCGACGCGGCCCCGCGCGTCCCCGGCGATCCGTGGCTCAGCGTGGTTCGAGCCCGACAAAACCGAGCGGCGCATCCCGCGGCGAAGCTATCACGACCGCACTTTCGCCGGCACAAATCGTGGCCGCGGGGCGAAGGCCGATCGCGAACGCGAACGCCCCGCGGCGCCGGCCCGCACCCTCGGACGGCGCGCCGGTCCTGGCGCCCCCCGTCGCGCACGCCGATGAGGCGCGCGCCCTGACGAGCGCGCGCGCCTCCCAGCGAGACGGGCGGCTCGCCGCCCGACGGATCCGATCAGGAGCGCGCCGCGACGAGCGCGCGCGCCTTCTCCAGCAAGACTGTCCGCTCGTTCACCGACGGGTCGGCGATCACGTCCTCGAGGAGGCTCTCGAGGATCTCGCCGATGATGCGCCCCGGCTTGATCGCGAGCTCCTTCATCAGCACGTGTCCGTCGATCGCCAGGTCCCTCGTCGAGAGCGCCGCGCCTTCGGCGAGGACCCTCTCGACGTGCGCGCGGAGCGCGGAGAGCGGCGCGAGGAGCTCGACCTCGATCGACGGCGCCTTGCCGCGGATGTCCGCCTCGCTGAGCGCGTAGAGGTCCTCGAGCCGCTCCTTGCCGACGCGCCGGATCCAGCGGCGTACGTGCGCGTCGGTCCACTGGTCGTAGTGGAAGAGGTGGTGGCGTACGAGCGCGACGATGCGCTGCCGCTCGTCGGTCGAGAAGCGGAGGCGCGCGCAGATCGGATCGGCGATCTCGGCGCCGATGCGGTCGTGATCGTAGAAGGTCCAGTCCTTGGTCTTGTCGCTGAAGGCGCGCGAGCGCGGCTTGCCGACGTCGTGGAGGAGCGCCGCGATGCGGAGCACCGGATCGCCGACGCACGCGTCCATGCACGCCATCCCGTGGCGCCAGACGTCGAACGTGTGCCACTTGTTCTGCTCCATGCCGACGCCCTCGAGCAGCTCGGGGCACGAGACGGCGAGGATGCCCGTCTCGCGCATCACGTCGAACGCGCGCGACGGGCGCCGCGCCTTCATCGTCTTGACCCACTCGTCGCGGACGCGCTCGGCGCTCACCTTGCGGAAGGTGTCGAGCGTCGGCTCGATCGCCGCGAACGTCTCGGGCGCCAGGTCGAACTCGAGCGTCGCCGAGAAGCGCGCCGCGCGGAGGACGCGGAGGCCGTCCTCCGAGAAGCGCTCCACCGCCGCGCCGACCGCGCGGATCGTCTTCGCGTCGAGATCGGCTTGTCCGCCGAACGGATCGATGAGCGCGCCGTTCGTCGGATCGACGGCGATCGCGTTGATCGTGAAATCGCGCCGCGCGAGATCGGCGGCGATCTCCTCGACGAAGTGGACCGCGTCCGGACGGCGGCCGTCGGAGTAGGTCGTCTCTCCGCGGAGGGTCGTGATCTCGTAGTGGTGACCGCCCATGACGAGCGTCACCGTCCCGTGCTGGAGCCCGGTGGGGATCGCGCGCGGGAAGATCTTCATCAGCTCCTTCGGGCGCGCCTCGGTGGCGACGTCCCAGTCGGAGACCGGCTTGCCGAGCAGCGAGTCGCGGACGCAGCCGCCGACGATCCACGCGTAGCGGCCGGCAGCGCGGAGCTTGTCGACGATGGTGAAGACGTCCTTCGGGACGACGGAGAGATCGAACGAGGTCATGGGTGTCTCGGCGTGGGCCAGGGGAATCACCGTGCGGACGCGCCCCGGCGATGTCAACCGGCCTCAGTAGCCCTCGGCCTTGGAAATGATCTCGTTCATGATCTCGCGCGTGCCGCCGCCGATGGGGTAGAGCCGCGCGTCGCGGTAGAGCCGCTCGACGAGGTACTCGCGCATGTAGCCGTTGCCGCCGTGGATCTGCACGGCTTGATCGACGACGAACGAGCACATGTCCGTGGCCGTGTTCTTGGTCATGGCCGCGAGCCCGGGCGCCTGCTCGCCGCGTGTGACGCGCGTGGCGCACTCGTTGACGAGGGCGCGCGCCGCGGCGATGCGCGTCGCCATGTCCGCCAGCTTGTGCCGGATGACCTGGTGGCCCATGAGGGTCTTGCCGAACGCGACGCGCTCGCGCGCGTACTTCACCGACTCACGGTACGCGAGCTCGGCGATGGCGACGCACTGCCCCGCCAGGTACAGCCGCTCGCTGGCGAAGTTGATCATGATCGCGAAGAAGCCCTGGTTCTCCTCGCCGATGAGGTTCCGCGCGGGGACGCGGCAGTCCTCGAAGGCGAGCTCGGCGGTGTCGCTCGCCCACCAGCCGGTCTTGTGGAGCTTCTTGCTCACCGAGAACCCCGGCGTGCCCTGCTCGACGACGAGCAGCGACACGCCGCCGTGCCCCTCGCCGCCGGTCCGCACCGCCGTCGTCACGAGGTCCGCGCGGCAGCCCGACGTGATGAACGTCTTCGCGCCGTTCACGACGTAGTGGTCGCCGTCGCGCACCGCGCGGGTCCGGAGGCTCGCCACGTCGCTCCCGCCTCCGGGCTCGGTGATGGCGAGCGCGCTCACCTTCTCTCCTGCGAGCACGGGCGCGACGAAGCGCTGCTTCTGCTCCGCCGTGCCGAGCCGGACGATCGGCGGCAGCGCGATCCCGTGGCTGTTCAGCCCGACGCACGTGCCGACCGAGTGGCCCTGGAGGACCATCTCCTCGGCGGCAGCGAGCGCGTGCGTGAGATCGCCCCCCGCGCCGCCGTCCTCGACCGGGTACGAGATCCCGAGGAGGCCCGCCTCGGCGGCGGTGCGGTAGAGCTCCCGAGGGAACTCCTCCGCCTCCTCCCAGACGCGCGCGTGCGGGGCGATGTGCTTCTGCGAGAAGCGCTTCACCGTCTCGCGGAGCTGCGCGTGCTCGTCCGTCTCGAAGAGGTAGGTCATGGTGCCGGGGATGCTAGCGTAAGGTCCCATGCGCACGGTCTTGCTCTTCGACATCGACGGCACGCTGATCTCCACCGGAGGCGCGGGCCGGCGGGCCATGGTCGGGGCGTTCGCCGAGCTCACCGGCAAGGCCGACGTCTTCGAGGGGACGTCGTTCGCGGGGATGACCGACCGCGCGATCGCGCGGCACGGACTGCGTGACGTCGCCGCGGAGATCATGGAGGCCGAGATCGATCGCGCGCTCGAGGCGTATCTCTCGCGGCTGGAGATCGAGCTCGCGAGGGCCGACGCCTACCGCGTGCTGCCCGGCGTCGCGCGGCTGCTCGAGTCGCTCGCCGGCGTCCCCGACGTCGCGATCGGCCTCGGCACGGGGAACGTGAAGCGCGGCGCGTACGCGAAGCTCGCGCGCGGCGGGATCGACGGCGCGTTCTCGTTCGGCGGCTTCGGCTGCGACGCGGAGAGCCGCGTCGAGCTCCTCCGCGCCGGCGCCCGACGCGGCGCGGAGCTCCTGGGAGGCACGCTCGAGAGCTGCCACGTCGTCGTCATCGGCGACACGCCGAAGGACGTCGCCGCCGCCAAGGGAATGGGCGCGCCTTGCGTCGCCGTCGGCACCGGCGGCTTCGCGCTCGAAGAGCTCACCGCGTGCGGCGCGCACCGCACGTTCGCGACGCTCGACGACGACGGCGTGCGCGCGGCGTTGCTCTCGGAGCGCTGAGGCTCGGTCGCGGCGCGGAGCCGTCGTGAGGTCGGTGGCTTCGTCTACCGAACGACAGGGCGACGCGCGCCCCGCGGGGCGTGATTTCGACGCGCGGAGGCGGCGCACGAGGCCATCCGTCGGCGAGCGCCGACACGAGACGACGTCGTTCGATGTGTCGTCCGCGACCTCGATGTGGGTCGCCGGCGCACCGAGCCGACGCCACGCGGGCGAACACGTGTGCAAAGCGCTCGCGTTGATGGCTTGCCCGGCACTACCCTCCGGGACATGTTGCACAAGCTGAAGGGACTGTTCGTCGTCGTCGCCGCGCTGGCGACGCTCCTCCTCGCGGCGGCCTTCGGCTCCGGCTGCGGTGACGAGAGCTCGGACCTCCCCGGCACCGATCCGGACGCCTCGCAGGCCGACGTGTCGCCGACCGACGCGGGCAGCGACGTCGCGGACGACGTGACGCCGGGCGCCCCGTTCAACGTGGCGAGCGCGGCTTCGACGAGCGCGACGCGCATCACCGTCACCTTCGACGCGCCTCCCAACCCGGCGCAGGCGGCCGCGCTCGCCAACTACGCGGCACCCGGCCTGACGTTCAGCGGAACGCCGACGGTGTCCGGACGCGTCGTCACGCTGACGACGAGCGTGCAGTCGGCGACCCCCTACACGCTGACGGTCTCGAACGTCACGCGCGGGTCGGACGCCCAGGCGCTCGCGACGCGCACCGCGACCTTCACCGGACGCGCGCCCTTCAACGTCGCGAGCGCGGCGTCGACGGACAGCGTCACGCTGACCGTCACCTTCGACGCAGCGCCGAACGCGGCGCAGGCCACCACGCTCGCGAGCTACACCGTCCCCGGCCTCACGCTCAGCGGGACGCCGACCTTGGACGGCAGCACGGTGACCCTGACGACGAGCGCGCAGCAGAGCCAGAGCTACACGGTCACCGTCGCGAACGTCACCCGCGCGAGCGACGGGGAGCCCTTGGCGACCGCGATCGCCGACTTCACGGGCACCGACACGTTCAACGTCGCGAGCGCCGCGGCGACCGGGAACACTGCGCTGACCGTGACGTTCGACGCGCCGCCCGACGCCGCTCAGGCGGCGACGCTCTCCAACTACGACGTCCCCGGGCTCACCTTGAGCGGGACGCCCACGCTCGCGGGCAGCGTCGTCACGCTCGAGACGTCGGCGCAGGCCGCGCAGGCCTACACGGTGACGGTGAGCGGCGTCACGCGCGCGGCGGACGCCGCGCCGCTCGTCGTCGACAGCGCGACGTTCCAGGGCCGGACCTCCTTCAACGTCGAGAGCGCGACCGCGCGGAGCTCGACCTCCCTCGAGGTCGCGTTCGACGCGCCGCCCAGCGCCGCCGCGGCGGCGACGCTCGCGAACTACGACGTCCCCGGGCTGACGCTCAGCAACCCCGTCCTCGCCGGGAGCCTCGTGACGTTCACGACGACGCCGCAGGCGGCGCAGACGTACACGGTCACGGTCTCGAACGTCACGCGCGACGCCGACGGCGACGCGCTGGCCGTGACGACGGCGACCTTCGAGGGCCGCGCGCCGTTCTCCGTCCAGGGCGCGCAGTCGACGAGCGCGGTGTCGATCGCGGTGACGTTCGACGCCGCGCCGAACGTGGCCCAGGCGACGACGCTCGCCAACTACACGGTGCCGGGCCTCACGCTGAGCGGCGATCCGACGCTCGTGGGCAGCACCGTCACCCTCCGGACGACCGCGCAGCTCGCCCAGGACTACACGGTCACCGTGGCCGGCGTGACGCGCGCGAGCGACGGCGAGCCGCTCACCACGACGACGGCCGACTTCAGCGGCACCGCCGTGCAGGCGCCGACGGTCACGAACGTCGTCGTGACGGCGACGCTCCCGGACAACGGGACGACGCCGTACAACACCGGCACGACGACCGTGACCTTGACCGGCACCGATCTCGGGACGGTCGACTGCGCCGGCATGACGAAGGGCATCGCGCTCGGCGATCTCAACGGCATCGACGAGCCGGTCGGCACCCGGGCAGCGAGCTGCACCGTCGACTCCGACACGCAGATCACCGCGACGTTCCCCGCGGGCATCCGCACGAACGGCGCGACCGGCTGGGACGTGATCGCGACCAACACCGCGGGGAGCAACGCGACGAGCGACGTCCACTTCGTCCCGCGCGCGGGGCTGCTGATCAGTGAGGTCTACACGGGCACGACCAACGCGACCGACCACGAGTTTATCGAGATCTACAACCCGACCGGCACGAGCATCGACACCTCCCCGGCGGGCCTGAACCTCCGGCTGCGTATCCGGAACGGCGCTGGCACGACCGACGTCAGCAAGACGCTCACGCCCGTGACAGACGGGATCATTCCGTCTCACGGTTTCCTCCTCATCGTCTCGAGCCAGTCGGGGCCGCCGGACCTCTGGTTCGCGGAACGCGACTACACCTACAGCGCGGACCTCGTCTCGAGTGGCAGCGTCTACATCAGCCTCAGCGCCACCGCGCAGGCACTCGTGATCGACAAGGTCGGCATGGGCGGCCAGCCGCAAGGCGGCTACGAAGGCGCCGCACTCGCGAGCGTCCCTAGCAACGTCAGCGCCGAGCGCAAGCCCGCCGGCGGCGCGGGCCACGCGACCGACACCGACGACAACTCCGCCGACTTCAACGCGCCCTCGGCCGCGATCACCCCGCGCGGCACCGCGAGCGCTCCCCAGCCCGAGCCCTGATCCGAGCCACCGGCGGGCGACGACGGTCGCCCGCCGCGCGGCGCCGTGAGCGCTTCGGAGCTCTATCCGGACCAACCCGCGCCGTCGGGAGCGGGGCTCGAGCGCGGCCCGTCTCAGCCGCGCGCGGCGCGCGCGTCGTCAGTTCGCCGGCTCGAGGAGCTTCCGGAGCTGCTCCATCGTGAACTCGTAGTTCGTGCGGCAGTAGTCGCACTGGATCTCGAGCGTCTTGCCCTCGTCCATGAGCGACTCGATGTCGCCGCGCGGGAGCGAGGCGAGGCTCCCGGCGAGGCGCTCGGGGCTGCAGTTGCAGCCGAAGTGGACCGTGCGCTCGCCGACCTTCGTGTAGGGCATCCCGTAGAGCGTCTCCGCGAGGAGCGCCTCCGGCGAGGCAGCGCCGCGCGCGAGCAAGGGGACGATGTCCTCGAAGTCCTTGAGGCGCTCGGTCATGACCATGAGCGGGCCCTCGGCGACCTCGGGCAGGAGCTGGACCATGTAGCCGCCCGCGGCGACGACCTCCCCCGCGGCGAGGTGACAGCCGACGGCCATCACGGTGACGACCTGCTCGGACTCCTGCATGTACGCCATGAACGCGGACGAGATCGTCGGCGTCCCGTGCGGCACCTCGACCACGCCCTGGTGGAGCTGACCGTTGTGGAGCGTGCGCGCGACCTGGATGAGGCCGCGCTCGCCGAGCGGCATCGTCTTCGTGGTCTTGGGGACCTGCACGAGCCCGCGCGTGGCGCCGTCGGGGTGGGTGTCCGCGATCATGCGGGACTTCGGGTCGTCGCCCTGGAGGATCGCCTGGAGCCGGTTGTCCGGCGCCATGCTCTCGCGGACGAGGATCGCGCCGGTGAGGAGATCGGCGAACGTACGGACGAGCTCGAGCGTCTCGGGCTTCTGCGCCGCGAGGGCGCCACGGACGGTGGCGGTCGTATCGGCCGCGATCACGCGGAAAGCTCCGTCGTCCGTGATGGCCCGGAGCACGTTGTCTTGATGGACCAAGGTCTCCCAATCCTCGCACGAAACGCGCGCGCGCGCAGGTCTGCTGTCGCGATCCCAGCGCGAGCGTGGGAGCGGACGCTGGCGCGGCGAGCTCATGCACCGAGCCGATGCGCCGGAGATCGCGCGACGCTCGAACGAGCCCCGCGCGCCCGAAGATGGATCGACCGAGCGCGGTCCCCACGAGCCGCAGGGGCGGCGTGCGCTGCGCGTACGCGAGCCTAGTAGCCCGCGGGGAGCACGACGTCCCAGAGGGGCGTGACCTCGCGCGTGCAGTTGTTCCGGTCGGTGTTGCCGCTCGCGTCCTCGGAGCACTCCTTGATCGGCCCGTCGAGGTACGCCATCTCGAGATCGTGATAGCCGGGGAGAACGGCGTCGTCCCAGCGATCGGGGCGGATGCCGCCCCACGAGTTCTTCACCCGGACGAACTCGATCTTCGTCCCGTCGGCGAGCGCCTTCTCCATCTCCTCTTCGGTCGCCTGCTCGCCCGCCTTCAGGAGGCCGACGCCCGGCACCTCCGCCTGGTAGTCGTGCATGACCGTCATGTGACCGCCCTGCGAGCCGGGGCCGCGGCGATCGAGCTCGGACTTCGAGAAGCGCGAGTCGCGCGCGAGCGCGTTGAAGTCGACCTTCCACGACGTGATGACCGGCTGGCCGTCGTGGAGCGCCTTCTGGACGCGCTTCCAGAACCCGCGGCGAGCGGAGGCGCCGGACGGGTAGTTGACCTCGTTCCACGCGAACTTGCCCTGACGCGGCGCCCACCAGCCGTTGCCCCTGCCGAGGGCCTCGGAGAGCGAGCCCGTCACGAACGCGCCGGTCTCCGGATCCTTCAGGCGCGCCTCGAAGTCCTGCGGGCGGATCACCTTGTTGTCGGCGGCGACCTCGTTCGCGAGCCCCGAGCGATCGAGCGTGCGCTCGACGCGCTCGCCGAAGACGGCGTCGATGCGGGCGATCTGCTCGGCGTCGAGCCGCCAGGCGCGATCGAGCTCCTGACGAACGAGCTGACGGTCGCGCCGCGCGCTCGGCTCCTTCAGCGCGCCCGACTTGAGCGACGCGTTGATCGTGTCGAGCGCCGTCTTCTGGCGGTTCGACATCTCCGTGTCCGCTTCGCTCGGGATGAAGTCGCCCTCGTTCATCAGGCCGTAGCGCACGATGAGATCGGCCGCGGTGCCGTAGCTGCCGCCGGTCGCGATCTCGTCACCGCGCCCGCCGTTCGCGATCTGCTCGAACCAGTGCCAGTAGGTGTGCCACGACTCGGACGTGTCTTGCTCCGGTAGGCCCGCGGCCTGGTGCATCGCCTCGAGCCAGCTCGCGGTCGCGTACAGCCAGCAGTTGCCGATCGACTGCCGCTTCACCTTCGTGTGGCTGACCTGCGTGATGTCGTCCTTGGACGACTCGTCTTCGCCGCTGACCGCATTGTCATCGGCGTCCGCCGCGCAGCCCACCGCCCCGACGGTGGCGAGAGCGAGCATCGACGCGAGCGACAACCAGCGAGACTTACCGAGCAGATCCATGTCTTCCTCCCGAGGGGCGTCTGAGCCCGCCCGGGCGACCTGCGAAGGGTATGCCTGAGTCGTCGCCCCACCTACATCGGCCAAATCATGCGATTTCGACCGGATCAGGAGGGTCTTTCACGGTCCGTGGGTGGATCGACGACCCACCTGCGTCTCCGCGAAGCCGCGCGGGATCGGGCGCATCGCCGATCCCGCGCCGGTCACTGGAACGCGATGTCGAACGCGCCGCGGAGGCCGGCGTTGATGTTCAGGCCGATCGAGCTGCCGGTCCCCGTGTAGAGCGGGTTGTTCTCGAACTCCGGCGGCACCGCGATGATCGACCGCGGGAGGGTCGCCTGATCGCGGTGGAGGAACATCAGATCCGCCCCGATGAACGCACCGATGCGGAGAAACTGCGTGACCCAGTAGCTGGCGTTGACGTCGAGGCCGACGAGCAGCCCGCGCATGTCGATGTTCGGCGGCAGGATCGCGCCGGGCGGGAGCGACCGGCGGTAGAGGCCCTCCTCGATGTGCTGGTCGAAGACGTAGCCGACGTGCGCCGAGAAGATCGGCGACACGGGACGGAGGGGGAGCGCGTAGCCCGCGGCGAGCGCGAAGGTCCAGAGCGTGGACTCCGTCGTGTCGTAGACGCGCCAGCGGACGCCGAAACGAACGTCCCGGAGGCGCACGCCCGTCGAGAGGCCGTAGAGCAGGCCGTTCGCGACGGTGCGATCGAAGCCCGTGTTGTCGGAGACGCCGCCGAGATCGGAGCGGGTGAACGCGAAGTCGCCGGAGAAGTAGATCGCCTTGGCGGACTCGACGCTGGTGTCGAGCTCCTTCTTCGGCGCGTCGGCCTGCGGCTCCTCGGCCGCCTTCTGCTCGGCCGCCTTCTCCTCGTCGGTCTTCGCCTCCTCACGGCTGTGGGCTCGGTCCCCGGCGCGGCGTTCAGGCTTGCGTGCTCGGCGCGCGAAGGCCGCGCTCGCAGGCCCGAGCGTCGCTCGAGCGCGAACGCACGCGACATCATCCCGACAGGCGCGGCGCGCTTCGGGCGCCGTGGAGGAGGGGCCTTCGGCCCACGCAGTAGCATTGGCATGGCGCGCATTGGGCATACTTTGGCGGGAATACCACCACGTTTCCTCGGCGCGCCGCGTCGCCGGAACCACGCGACGACGAGGACCACGAGGCCGGCCAGGAACACCACCACCCCGACCCCGGCGACGACGAGGCGTTTGCGTTGCGGATGTTCAGCAGGAGGCGTCGTCGTAGATGACGAGCCGGCGCTCGGCGATCGGGCGCGGCCGACGCGATCCGGCCGGATCGACCGCCGCCGGAGGCGGCTCCTCGCTCGACGCGACGAACGGACCGACGAGCCGCTCGACGACCAGCTCCGGCGGCGGCCCCGCGCGAGCCGCCCGCCCGACAGCGCCTCGGGTCCGGGCCCGACCCCTGTCGCTCGTCCGGGTGCTGCGACGTCGGGCGTTGAGGGACATTACCGCCGTAGAAAGGACGTTGGGCGGCTCGCCGGTCAGCCAGCCGACCGCCTCGGCACGCGTGTTCCCAGCCGGATCCTTCACGCGGACGACGACGCATCTTCGCCTCGACGAGCGTGGCGCCCTCGTGACTCGAGCCCGGCGCGCTCGAACGTCGCCTGGACGCTGACCGTGTAGCGACGGCCGGGCTCCGGCACGAGGGTCACACCATCGGGCGCCCGTCGAGGGCAGAAAGGTGTCGATCGGGTGGCGGCCGTTCCACGCGAAGAGCGGCCGGATCGTTGAACGCCCCCGATGATCGATGAGCCCGGGGGACGAGGACGAAGCCGAAACGACGCACGCCGCTCCCTTACCACGGGCCCGAGCGCGGCGGGCCGCGCGGAGAAGAGGCTTCCCACGGATGCGCCGACCTGGGATCCTGCGTCCCGTCGAAGGTTCGCGCGATGGCCGGCCCCGACGAAGACACGCGCGCAGCCGAGCACTCACCTCGGAGCGCATCCGCGACGAGGCCTCACCTCATCGAAGCCGAGGGGCTCGATGCGTTCAACTACGCCGCAAGCTCAGGCGCGCGCTCAGTAAGGCGATGGCGATCTACTGGTATTACCCGAGCAAGGACGCGCTGCTCGACGCCGTCGTCGGACGCTGGTCGCCAAGCTCGGCGGCCCGGCGACGGACGAGGACGAGGCCGCCCCCCGCGAACGTCGCGACGCCCGCCGACTTCATCGACGCGCTCCGCACGCTGGCCCCGCGTACCGCGGCCTGGCGCACGCTACCCGAACGCGTTCCCCTGCTCGCGTCGCGCCGCTTCACGACCGAGGGGGACGTACTGGTTCGCCGGTGACCTGTTCACGCTCGCCGAGCACGACGCAAACGCGCGGACGACCGCCGCCCTTCTATCCGGCTCGTCGCAGGCTACTGCAACGGCGTCCGCGTTGAACAGAGCTCGCGGGGCTCCATGACCTCCGAGGCCGGTCGCGACGGGAAGGGGAGGCGATCAGCAAGCTCCGCAGCTCGCGGCGATCTTCGCGTGGCTGGCGCCGGAGCACCACGAAGACGTCTTCTCGTTCGGGCTCGAGCTGCTCCTGTCTGCGCTCCATGACACACGCTGACCCGGCCGGCGACCGCGAGCCCGGCAGCGACCGCGAAGCCGGCGCGCGGCGCGAGACGAGCGCGAGACCTCCGTCGCGAAGGGCGCCCTTGACGCGGTCGGTCGAAATCGTCGGACCGACATTGCACGGCCGATTTTACAGTGTAAAAGAACGGAGCCATCTTGACAGGGAAGCGGAAACATCCTTCATGGCGCTGCAGCGCCGCGCTCTTCACCGCGGCGCTCGGCGCGAGCGCTCTTCCGGGCGACGTCGCGCGCCGGAGCCGTCGAGCCCTGGTCCGATCGATCCCGTCAGAAAGCTGACGCGCCGCTCAGCGCGTCGACCGGGTTCCGCGGCGCCGCCAGGGAAATGCCGCGCGAACAGCGTCGCCGTGCGCCCGCTCGATCTGAACAGCAGCACGCGCGATCGCCACTGGGCGTGCTCGAGCACCGCCACCGCCTCGAGCGCGGGCCTCGACTGGGAAGACAAGGTCCGCCTCGTCACGTCAGTCGGCGACGATGCTCGACAGCACGCGTCCTCTGGGGCGACAACGGCACGCGCGACGACGCCGCCACCCCGACGAGCGGCGCCAGCGTCGGCACGGTGGTCAGCGAACGCCGCCGGCCCGTGCACGTCGCGCTCCGCCCCGGCGAGCGCCGCAGGCCGTCGAGCTACCGCTACGGCCTCTGCGACTCCGATCCGGTCTTCGTCCGCCGCCTCTACGGCGACGTCATCGCCAGTCGGCCTCCTCACATCGGCCGCCAGCCGTTCACCGAGGCGCGTCGATCGCCGTCAACGGCGGCGACAGCCAGCGAAACCGCTTCGGCTTCGCGCGGCGCGGCAACAGCGCCGACCGGATCTCTTCATGACCAAACCGCTCCGAGGCCTTCAAGCCGAAGGCCGAGCGCGACAAGTCCGAGACGCGCGGCGTCTTCCTCATCCTCGCGTACGACCGCCTCGTCACCGACAACCCGCAGCGCCTCTCCGACGATCTCCACGGGTGGATCTCCGCCATTCGCTGGCTCGAGCCCACGCACCGCCTCGGCGAGGACTTCGAGCGCGGCTCTTCCGCCTACCGCTGGAGCAAGGACAACGACACCGGCGTCTCCGCGGTCGGCGAAGGCGCGTGATCGAGATCGGGTCGAACCTCCACGCCGGCATGGGACGTCGTTCGTCACCGGCTCGACGCGCGAAGGTCAGCGACGCCAAATCCGCGTCATCACGAACGATCCGTCGGTCGTGCAAGACATCCGCCAGCTCGGCGCGCGCGCCACCATCAAGTGGGACCAGCCCTTCTACTCCTCTACCTCGAGGGCGACTACGCCTCCGGCGACTCCGACCCGCAGACGCCGCGCTCCCCTCACCAGTTCCGCTTCGCCGACGACGCGAACGTCGGCCTCCTCCTCTTCAAGCACGTCCTCGCGCAGAGCGCGCGCGGCCGCCGCCGGCGTCGCCGTCCTGCGCGATCTCGGCGCGCCGTCGTACCCGCTCGAGCAGGTCGCCACGCGCGGCGCGTTCACCAACGCCGCCGCGCGCTCTTCCACGCAGGTCGACGTGCAGCCGAGTCGACAAGCTCCTCGTCCGCGGCGGCGCCCTCTTCCGCTGGGCGCCGGCGCGCCTCGATCCGATCGCGTCGCTCCAGCGCCGTGGCGAGCAACCACCTCGACGACGACCTCGTCAATTTCGTGGGCGGACGCCCCGGACGCTACTACGGCACCGAGCTCGATCTCCGCGTGCAGTACCCGTTTGATCACTTCGTAGCCCGTCTCGGAAGCCGCCGTCCTCTTCCCGGGCAGCGCGCTCGAGGACATAACGGCGACGCCGTCCGGAGCTGGCTCGGTCAGGCCCGCGGGACGTTCACTTTTGAGGCCCCCGATGAAAGCGCTGACCCACCTCCTCGCCCTGATGCTCGCCGCCGCGATCGCGATCGCGCGACGTCGGCGGCGTGCGAACTACGAGGGCGCCGCCGCGACCAGCCATCCTGGGGCTCACCTCCGGTGTCTCGACGATCCGCGGGCGCTCTGTGATCGACTTCGGGACTATCGATCGATCCCCGACACGCTCTTCGTGAAGGTCGCCCTCTTCGACACGACATCGAGGGGACCCTGCCCGACGAGGACGACGATCCGGACACCGAGCTCCGCGTGCTCGTCCGGCGCGATCCGCTCGAGGGCGACCTCGGCGCCGTGGCCGACGTCGACGCCGCGGCAGGCCGCGTGACCCTGACGCTCGACTCGGCGCTCCCGGTCGGACCCAAGCTCGTCTTGCTCGTCGAGGGCGGCCTCCGCTCTCCGTCGGGGACGATCTCGCGCTTCCGCGTGCGCGTCCCGTTCTCGTACGTCGTGAAGTGCGTCGAGCAGCCGTCGGCCTTCGCGGTCGGGACGTACTTCGTCCTTCTCGACGTGGAGCAGCCGCTCGGGACGCAGATCCAGCTGCTGGCGTACATCGACGTCGACCCGAACACCGGCGCGCTCACCGGCCAGTTCACGAACGCGGACCGGAACGTCGAGCAAAAATGCCCGTCGGCGTGCCCGTCGACCGACGTCTGCCGGCTCCTCCCCGCGCCCGAGTGCGTCGCGCCTTCCACGCGCGCCGGCTCGGTCGACGAGTGGCCCGACTTCGTCCCGAACGCGCCGCCGCCGACCGGCTACTCGTTCCTCGTCCAGGGCTGCGCGGTCGACGACGGCGCCGCGAGCGGCGTCTTCACGGCGCCGACCACGATGGTCGTCGAGAGCCCGCGGGTGACCGTCGAGGGCTTGACGATGACCGCGAGCTTCGCGCCCGGCGCTGACGGCGTCATCCGCGCCACCGGGAGCCTCACGGCCGACGTCGTTCGTCTCGGGACCAACCCGCTCGGCGCCGGCAAGGGCTCGATGTCCGCCGTCCGCCTCCCGGACGATCGCGTCCCGCCGAACGTCCCGCGTCCGCCGGCGGACGCGCGAGGCCCCGATGCCGGCCCGTGAGTCAGCGCCGGCGCCGGCCGAGCGCCTGGAGCACGACGGCGCCGACGATGACCGCGCCGCCGGCCGCGGCCAGCGCGCTCGGCCGCTCTCCGGTCGCGAGGAGCACCCAGATCGGGGCGAGCACGGGCTCGATCATCGCGAGCAGCGAGCTCTCGAGCGCGCGGAGTCGGCGGACGGCGACGCCGTAGAAGACGTAGGGCAAGCCGATCTGCAACGTCCCGAGGAGGAGCAGCACCACGAGCGTCTGCTCGCGCGCCGGACCGCTCGGCGGGTGGGCGAGGATCGCGGGCACCGCCACGAGGGCGGCGAGCGCGTTGCCGAGCGACATCGCCACGAGCGGCGCCCGCGCGGCGAGCTCGGGCGCGAGGCGCTTCTGGTCGACCCGGAGGAGCAGCGGGAGGCCCGCGAAGCCAAAGCTCGAGAGGATCGCGAGGACGTTGCCCGCCGCGCGGCCCCCGCCGAGCTCGCCGCCGAAGGTGAGCGCCATCCCGACCACGCACGCGCCCGTCGCGAAGAGATCGCTCCGCGTCGGCCGCTCGCCGAGCAGCGGCGCGGAGAGCAGCGCGACGTAGATCGGCGCCGTGTACTGGATGAAGATCGCGTTCGCCGCCGTGGTGCGCCGGGCCGCGAGCACGAACGTCACGACCATCAGCGCGTAGCTCGCGGCCGCGCCCCAGACGAGCGGCCGCCGGAGCAGCTGGCCGATCGCGGAGAGCGCGCCGCGCTCGCCGCGCAGCTGGACCGCGACCACGACGAGCATGAACGCGAGCGCGAAGACGCTCCGGAGGCCGGCGACCACGAGCGGCTCCGCGTCGGCGACCTTCACCCCGACGCCGCCCGTGCTCCAGAGCGCGGCCGCGGCGACCACGAGGAGCGCGCCCGAGCGCCTCGCGGGGGCGTCGTGTGTGACCGCCTCGCTCACGCGACCCTCCGGGTCCGAACCGCCGAAGTCATCGTCTCTGCCTCGCTCACGAGGCGCGCCGCGTGAAGCCGTAACCGAGAGGTCGCCATGAAGATTCCGCAGCAGGGTACTCCACGAGACGAGATCACCAAGGCGATGCGAGCCTACCGCGACACGGACGCGGACGCCGCGCGGGCGCGCCTCTTCAGCCTGGTCTACGCGACGCGACCGGATGTGCTCGAGGTCGCCAAGGAGGCGTTCACCTCGTTCTTCTCGGAGAACGCGCTGAACCCGATGGCGTTCCCGAGCCTCCGCCGGATGGAGACCGAGGCCATCGCGATGACGCTCGACCTCCTGAACGCGCCCGAGGGCGCGGCGGGCTCGATGACCAGCGGCGGCAGCGAGAGCCTCCTGCTCGCGATGAAGACGGCGCGCGACTGGGCGCGCGTCGAGCGCCCGAAGGTGACGCGCCCCGAGGTGCTCCTGCCGGTCACCGCGCACCCCGCCCTGTTCAAGGCCGCGCACATGCTCGATCTCCGGGTCGTCGTCGTCCCGATGACCGCCGGCTTCGGCGCCGACGCCGCGGCCGCGCGGCGCCTCGTCACGGACGACACGATCCTCGTCGTCGGCTCGGCCCCGCAGTACCCGCACGGCGTCATCGATCCGATCGCGGAGCTCGCGGCGATCGCCGAGGAGCGAGGCATCCTCTGCCACGTCGACGCCTGCTTCGGCGGCTTCATGCTGCCGTGGGTCGAGAAGCTCGGGCACCCGGTGCCGCCCTTCGACTTCCGCGTGCCCGGCGTCACGTCGATCTCCGCCGACCTCCACAAGTACGGCTACGCCGCCAAGGGCGCGTCGTCCGTGCTCTACCGGACGCGCGCGCTCCGCCGCCACCAGTTCTACGTCCACGCCGACTGGCCCGGCGGGCTCTTCGTCAGCCCCGGCGTCCTCGGCACCCGGCCCGGCGGGGCGATCGCCGCGGCCTGGGCCGTCATGAAGTACCTCGGCCAGGACGGTTACCTCGATCTGGCCAAGCGCGCGCTGAGCGCGACGCGCGCGATCGCGAGCGGCGTCCGCGAGATCCCCGGCCTCGAGATCCTCGGCGAGCCCGTGATGAGCGCCATCGCGATCGGCGCCCGCGCGGCGGGCGCCGAGCCGCCGCTCGACATCTACGTCATCGGCGACCTCATGCAGGCGCGCGGCTGGTTCTTCGACCGCGGGCAGGCGCCCGCCAACCTCCACTTGACCGTCAGCCCGGCGCACGAGGCGATCGCCGGCGAGTTCCTCGGCGATCTCCGCGAGTGCGTCGCGACCGCGCGCGCCTCGAAGGAGCAGCCGCAGGGCAAGGCCGCCCTCTACGGAATGCTCGGCTCGCTGCCCGACCGCGCGTTCGTGCGCGACGCGCTGCTCGAGCTGATGGACAGCCTCGACGCCGACGGCGGCTCCCCGGCGGCGTCATGACCGCCGCGCTCCCCCACCGCTTCACGTCGCTCCTCGATCTCGCGCGGCTCCCGTGGTTCTCGCTCGTCGAGGACCCCGCCTCCGGAGGCCGGCCGCGCCTCGTCATGAGCGACAAGAGCGTCGGGCCGATCGCCGACCTCCACACGCACCTCGCGCTCGCCTACGTGCGGCCGCCGAGCGTCGACTACGGCGCTCTCCACCCCGAGACGCAGCACTACCTGCCGTCGTGCTGCGCGATCGACCTCGACGTCTACGCGAACAAGAACATGTCCGCGGAGGTCGTCAAGGAGCTCACGCGCGACCTCACCTGGCGGAGCCTCGGCCCGCGCGGCATGCGCGCGACACACACGATCCCGAACCTGACGCGCGAGATGGACGAGACCGGCATCCGCGCGTCGGTGCTCTTGCCGATCGACTTCCCGGCGCTCTCCGACAACGCGAGCGTCGCGCTCGCCGCGGCGAAGTCCACGTCGAAGATCCTCTCCGCCGGCTCGGTGCACCCCTACGCGCGCGATCCGGAGCGCCGCCTCGACGCGCAGCTCGCCAGGGGCGCGCGCGGCGTCAAGCTTCACCCGTCGGTGCAGCTCGTCCGGGCCGACAACCGCCGCGCGAAGTCGCTCTACAAGATGTGCGGCGAGCGCGACATGTTCGTGTTCTGGCACTGCGGGCCGGCGGGCATCGAGCCGAAGCTCGGGCAGTACCTGAACCAGGTGAAGTTCTACGAGGCGCCGATCCGCGAGAACCCGAGGACCACGTTCATCCTCGGCCACGCCGGCGCGCGGCAGTTCGAGGAGGGCCTCGCGCTCCAGCGCGCCTACCCGAACGTGTGGCTCGAGACGTCGTCGCAGTCGCTCTCGAACGTGCGACGGATGGTGCTCGAGGCCGTGCCCGATCGCATCGTCCACGGCTCGGATTGGCCGTTTTACCACCCGGCGATCAGCGTCGCGAAGGTGCTCCTCGCCACGGAGGACCGCCCGGAGATCCGGCACAAGATCCTCTGGGCCAACGCCGCCCGGCTGCTCGCGATCGACTGAGCGGCGCAGCGCGACGTGCGGGGCTCCGCGCGACCGCGGGTCCGCGGCCCCAGCTCGAGTCGAGGTCGGGCGCGAGTCGCGGTAGACTCGGGCGCGATGGCGGAGCCGGGAGGCGCGGGCAAGATCTGCACGGCGTGCGGCGGCGCGCTCGCGGCGGACGCGCGCTTCTGCCACCTCTGCGGTCACGCGCTCGGAGCGCCGGCGGCCGCGTCGCCGGCGATCGACGGGGCCGATCCCGGAGCCGCGCCGCCGCTCGCGCGCCCCGACACCGAGCTCGCCTCGACCGAGCTCGCGGCCGCGGAGCGCGCCCCGGCGGCGACCGGCGCGCTCCCGCCGATGCGCCTCCCGGAGGGCACGACGCTCGCGGTCTATCGCGTCGAGGGCGTGATCGGCGAGGGCGGCATGGGCGTCGTCTACCGCGCGCGCGATCTCGCGCTCGGTCGCGACGTCGCACTCAAATGCCTCCACCTGAACCTCGCAGGCGATCCCGAGGTGCGCCGGCGCTTCGTCCGCGAGGCGCGCGTCCTCCGGACGTGGAGCCACCCGGGCGCGGTCGCCGTCTACGACTTCATCGAGCACGAGCACGTCCTCGCGATCGTGATGGAGCTCGTCGAAGGCGAGAACCTCGCGCAGCACCTCGCCCGCTGGCGCGGGAAGATGCCGTTCGACCAGATCCGGAGCGTCGTCGGCGACGTCCTGCTCGCGATGGATGACGCGCACGCGAGCGGCGTCGTCCACCGCGACCTCAAGCCCGACAACGTCCTCGTGCGGAACGACGCCGGACGCCTCCGGCCGAAGATCGCCGACTTCGGGATCGCCAAGGTCCTCGAGGGCACGACGTACACGGTCAGCGGTGCGCTGCTCGGCACGTGCCGGTACATGTCACCCGAGCAGGTCAAGACGCCGAGCCTCGCCGACCATCGCTCCGACATCTACTCGCTCGGGATCACGCTCTACGAGCTCGTCACCGGGCGGCCGCCGTTCGACGGCAGCCACTTCAGCGTGATGATGGCGCACGTCACCAACGCGCCGCGCGCGCCGTCGAAGCTCCGCCCCGACGTCCCGCCCGATCTCGAGCGGCTCATCCTCGACGCGCTCGCCAAGGCGCCCGACAAGCGACCGGCGTCGTGCGCCGAGTTTCGCCGGCGCCTCTTCGACGCCCTCCCCGCCGGGACCGAGGACGTCGAGGCGCAGGCGGCCTCGTCCGCGCCCCTCCCGACCACGATCCGAGGCACCGGCGGCCACGAGCTGGTGCTCGTGCCGGCCGGCCCGTTCGCGATGGGCTCGTCGCGACGCGACGTTCACGTCGACGCGCTCTACATCGATCGGACGCCGGTCACGAACGCGCAATTTTCCGTCTTCCTCGAGGCGACGCAGTACAAGCCGAGCGACGCCGGAGCCAAGCGCTTCCTCGCGCACTTCCGGAACGGCAAGCCGCCGCGGGGCGAGGAGAAGCACCCCGTCGTCTACGTCTCGTGGTTCGACGCGCGCGCCTACGCGACGTGGGCCGGCCAGCGCCTCCCCACCGAAGCCGAGTGGGAGAAGTCGGCGCGCGGGACCGACGGGCGCCGCTACCCGTGGGGCCGGGCCGAGCCGAAGGCCACGCACGCGAACTTCGGCCGGGGCCGCGACGGCACGACACCCGTGGGCACGTTCCCCGAGGGCGCCTCCCCCTACGGCGTGCTCGATCTCGCCGGCAACGTCTGGGAGTGGTGCGAAGACGCCTACGACGAGGACTTCTACGAGAACGGGCCGAGCATGAACCCGAAGCTCGCGAGCTCGCCGAAGAACAAGAGCGGCCACGTCATGCGCGGCGGCTCGTTCATGTACGACGCCCGCGCGCTCCGCACCTACGCTCGGATGGGGTTCGATCCGCACTATCGCTTCGCCGAGGGCGGCTTCCGCTGCGCGAAGGCGCCGGGCTGACGGCGGGACGAGCCCGGCCAAGTCTGGGTACCCGCGGCGCGGGGTCGATTCGTCGCCGCCCGCGCCGCGACGCCCAGACACGCTAGCGCGTCGCCGAGGCGCCGGCGCCCGCCCGGGCCCCCACGTCCGGACACGGTCGCGCCTCGCCGAGGCGCCGGCGCCCGCTCGCCCTCAGGCGCGCGAAGCCCCGTCCCCCCGCGGAGCTTAATTGAATTTGATTTTCACTTTCAAAATGGCACAACGAGTGCGGACCGCACGCGGGGTGCGTCCACGAGAGACGAGGTTTGCCGTGATCGTTCGAGGAGCGTCGATGTCGAAGAGGAACCTGGGCTGGGGCTTCGGGACGGCGGTCGTGTTGACCGCGCTCGCCACGGCGGCGTGCAGCTCGGACGAGGACGCCGTAGCGGACGGCGACGACGCGGGCCTCGACGCGTCGCCCGACGCGGCGCAGCCTCCGGTCGAGGACGCGGGCCCGGATCCGGACGATGACGACGCCGGCGGCGACGCCGGACTCGACGACGCGGGCGACGAGGAGCCGCCGCACCCGACGCGCTGCACGACCTCGATCGCGCCGGCGCAGGGCGACGCCTTCGTCGAGCTCTGCAAGCCGGACCAGGGGATCGTCCAGCACGTGCGGGTCTCCGGCGTCCAGGTCCCGGCGACGCACGAGTCTGCGCAGATCGTCTTCGGCTTCGATACGCCTCCCGCGTCGGCGACCGCGACCCTCTCGGGCGAGCAGCTGCGCGTCCTGCTCTACGGAGGCGGAGCGCCCGCGCCGCCCGCGCTCCTCGAGGCGACGTGGGGAACGAACCGGCAGGTCGTGGGCGGCAACGTCCCCTCCCTCAACACGGCCCCCTCGACGGTCTGCTTCGACGTCCACGACGGCGGGACGGACGCGCCGCCGTACTTCGCGATCTGGGTGCACGGGCAGAAGGGCGCCGACTGCCTCGATCGCGCGACGCTCACCGTCGCGAGCGCCCACGCGATCCGCGCGAGCTGGCGCGGCGAGGTCGGCGCGCTCGCCAAGGGCGCGAAGGCGTACTACCGCCAGTCCGTCGGCGTGAAGACGAGCGCCAGGGTCACGATGTCGAGCGTCGCGGCGCTCTCTCCCGACGCGCTGAAGGCCGCGATCTCGTGCGCGACGCCGTGGGTCGCGAACACCGACTGGCAGAAGCTCTGCACGCCTGCCGCCAACGACGTCCGCCACGTGCGCATCGAGAACGCGTCGGCGACCGCCAACAGCCGCTACTTCTACGCGGTGCTCGGCCAGGACGCCGCGCCCGCGGGCAACCCCGTGATCGGCGCGGGCAAGCTCATCGTGACGGGCGGGCGCGCGCAAAGCGCCGCCTCGTGGACGTACTTCCGCTTCGGCGACGTCGCCGGTCAGAGCTCGACGGGCCAGTTCACCTACGCCACGGACGCGCCGGCGCCGCTCTACACCCCGGGCCCCACCACGGTCTGCTTCGACCTCGGCACGACGATGACCGGGAACACGCGCCTCGTCTTCTGGGCCACCGGCGCGAACGGCGCCGACTGCAGCGACCACGCCACGCTCTCCACCGCGAACGCGCTCTACGACAGCACCACCGACGCGACGACCGGCAACATCTGGCAGGGCCTCATCGCCGCGGGCAAGGAGAACTTCATCAAGACCAGCGGCGCCGAGGTCACGCTCGGCGGCGCCGTCGTCTCGAGCGAGCCGGCCGCGCTCTGAGGCCCGCGGCACGAGGGGCGGGCGCCCGACGTGAGGCGCGCGCCCGCCGCCGGCGGGCGCCCCCCGGCGGGCGCCCGACCTCCGTGCTACCTTTGGCGTCATGCGCTTGCTCGGATCGAGCCTTCTCCTCGCAACCTTGGTGCTTGCGTGCAGCAGCACGAGCACGACCGGAGACATCGGCTCACAGACCGATGCGCTCGAGGCGTACCGCGACGGGTGCGACGCCGGAGCGTGCGGTGCGCGCCCCGCGCCGCAACACCAGTGCGTGGGTGGCTATGCGGTGAGCGTGTGCACCAAGGCGCGCGGTGCGTGCGGCTGGCAAATCGATTGCGCCGACGAGCCGCCGCCGGACTACGACGGCAACGTCGGCGTGAGCCCGTGCGACGTGAACACGACCGCCGAGCAGGCGTGTGGCCCGCTGCCGGTCTACGACGACGCGGATTGTGTGTACGGCTTCATCGGCGAGCCGCAGTGCGAGCGCTACGGCAACGCGTCCTGCGCGTGGTCGCGTCGCTGCCGCCCGAAGCCGTGTGACCAGTCGGGCACGTGCAACGCGCTCGATCGCTCCAAGCTCGGCGCCGCATGCGACGCCCAGATCCCGTGCCCGACCGGCTCGAGCTGCGGGTCGATCAGCGTGAACATCGGCGACTACGTCCCTCCGACGTGCATCGAGGGCGATCCGTGCAGCGCGCTCACCTGCGCCCCCGGCCTCCAGTGCTACGTCGCCGAGAGCTACCCGTTGCAAGTGGGCTGCGGGCGCTGAGCGCTCCGCCGGCGGCGAGCGCGCGCCGGTGAACGCGGTCCGCGGACGCCGCTGAACGACGAAGCGCCGAGCGTCACGCCTCGGCGCGCGGCGTCACCCTCGCGACAGCGAAGCGAGGAGCGGTCACTGCTCGCTTGGCCGAGCGATCACTCTTCTCGCTCGGGCTCGGCCGCTCGCTGCGCGCGTGGCGTCCCCCCTCGCGTCGGTGAAGCGAGGAGTGGTCGCTCGCTCGCTTCGCTCCCGACCGATCACGCCTCTCGAAGGGAAGCGTGATCGCTCGGTCGATCGATCACTCTTCGGCGGCCGCGTCGAGCGTGGACTCGGCGCGCTGCGCCTTCTTCTTCATCGCGCGGATCTCGCGGAGGATCGTGATGTCCTCCTTGACGCGCTCGGCGACCTTCGGCGCGTCCTTCACGGCCGTCACGAGGCTGACCGCGAGGTGCGGCGTCTTCTGGATCGCCTGCTTGCCGCCCGTGACGACGCCGAGGACGCGGTCCTTCCAGCGCTGTGCGCGCGTCTTCGTGATGTACGGCGCGACGGCCGCGACGACGTCCGCGTTGTTCCCGCAGTACACGTGCGCCGCCTTGTAGAGCGAGCTGCGGAACTTCGGGTTCGCGTCGAGGTAGGCGGCGACCTGCTCACGCGTGACGCCGTTGTCGGCGAGCGCGCGCTCGTACTCGGCCTGCGCCGCCTGCTTCGCCTTGAAGAGGTACATCTGCACGCGCGAGTAGAAGTTCACGCGGCCGTCGCCGCTGGTCTCGACGGGGCAGAAGATCGTGCCGGGGAACTTCTCGGTGATCGCCGACTGGACGCCGTCGGAGACGCCGGCGCTCGGCATGCAGCCGAAGGGCTTCACGCTGAGCGTCATGTGCGCCTTCTGGTGCACGACGTTCATGATCAGCTTGCCGACCTCCATGTGGCCTTCACCGCCGCGGAGATCGTTGTTGTAGTAGCCGTGGCTGACCTCGGCGATCTTCTCCATGTCGGGCAGCTTGAAGCCGTAGAGGCCCGCCGCGTGCGCGAACGACTGGAAGAGGAGGCGGACGCCGAAGTCACCGGCGTAGCCGATGGCGAGCTTCTGGAAGACGGCCATCGGGCCGCCGCCGCCGAGGCCGTACTTCGCGGTGTCCCACTCGCGGAGATCGGCGCGCTCCTTGGTGTCGTTCTTGACCTCCCAGAGCGTGTAGAGCAGCCACGCCGCGAGCAGCTGGATGTCGCACTCGGCGCCTTCCTGCTCGAGGAACTGCTGGAGCTGGTAGTTGCCGTCGCCCTCGGTCGTCATCGCCCAGAACTCGCCGATGATGCTGACCTTCGGCTTCACGCGAGTCTTGTCGACCTGGACGGCCGCGAAGATCGGCTTGCACTTCCACAGCGCCGCCATGATGTTGCTCTTGGTCTCGAGCGCTTCGTAGACGAGCTTCTTCGCCTTCTCGAGGGCCTCGTTCGTGGCGCCCGGGACGACCTCGTAGGGGCGGAGGCGGTAGCCGATGGCGTTGAGGACGTCGCCCGCGAACATGCCCTTGACGATCGACCAGAAGAAGGTCGGGTTCAGCTCGAGGCCGACGTCGTCGCCGGTCGCCTGCTTCAGGCCGCCCGTCTGCTGGAAGAGCATGACGCGGAAGCCGTCGAAGCCGGCGTCGCGCAGGGCCTTCCGGTACTCGGTGACGTACATGCCGAAGCGGCACGGGCCGCACGCGCCCGCGGTGAGGAAGACGAACTTGTCGACGATCTCCTCGGCGGTCATCCCGTGCTTGTCGCGCAGCGTGATGAGGTACTGAACGAGGTTGCCGACCGTGAAGTACGTCGGGTTGCACTGACCGCGGTTGCCGAACTCCTTGCCGGTCTGGAAGCCCTCGGTCGTCGGGCAGTCGAGCATCTGGACCTGGTAGCCGATGCCCTTGAGGCCGCCCTCGATGAGGTAGTCCTGGGCGACGGTGAGGCCGCCGATGAGGAGCGTGACCTTCGCGCGCTCCGACTTCTTGAAGCCGAGGCCGACCATGTCTTCGACCCACTGCTCGACCTTGCCGTCGAGGCCGAGGCGCGCCCTCTCCGCCTCCTCGAACTTCTTCAGCTCGGCGTCGATGTCGAGCGATTGCCCGGCGACCGGAAGCTTCTTCTTCTTCGCTGCGGTGGTGACGGTGCTGTTCTGGCTGTTCATGGTGTTCTCCGTCTCTTCCTTCACTCAGCGGCGCTCGACGCGTCGGTCGTCGTGTTGCGGGCGGGAACGATCTTCCCGTCCTTGGTCTTCTTCCCGAGCTTCACGATCCCCTTCTGGACCTCGGGCTCCATCGGGCGGCCCGCGTGGGGCACGTAGGCCTGGAGCTTCGCGCGGAGCTCCTCGATCTGCGCGACCAGCCCCGCGTCCTGTACGCGGCGCTCGGCCATCTGCTTCGACTTGAGCTCGAGGAGCTCGAGGCGCTTCTCGTCGATCGCGTGCTCGAGCTCGTGACGACGCTTGCTCGCGTCCTCGAGCCGCTCCTCGTGGAGCTTGAGCGCGTGGGTGTACGTCTTAACGCGGATCTTGATCGAGCCCGCCGGCTTGTTCGCGTCGATGTCGTGCAGCGCGGCGTACGGCGTCTTCGACTTCTCGATGATCGAGTCGATGAGGCCGTAGACCGGCGCGTCGTGGCCGCACTTGAACGACGAGAGGTCGAGCACGACGACGTTCGGGTGGTGAGCCGCGAAGACCGCGCCCCAGACCTTCTGCGCGCTGTTGACCGAGTAGTTCTCGGGCCAGACGTGGTTCAGCTCGAGGGGCGACTTCATCTGCCCGCTCGCGAGGTCCTCCTTGAAGTACCGGTCGAGGTACTCGCGCGACTTCGGGATCGACCGGAGCGACAGGATCGGGTACCCGCGCACCTGGAACTCCTCGGGGATGCCGTGGTTCAGGCCCGGGTCGGAGTGGTACGGGCGACCGAGCAGGAGGATCGCGACGCGGTCCTCGGCCTCGACGGTCTCGAGGATCGCGCGGCCCTTCTCCTGGACGTCGTTCTCGAAGATCGTGAGCGCCTTCCAGCCCTCGCGGCAGGCGTGGTCGTTCTCGTCCTCGGTGATGCCGAGGCGCGGGCCCCAGACGTCGAAGAGGCGCTTCGCCATCAGGTTCGGCTCGACGAACGAGACAGCCGGATCGACGTACTCGATCCCGCGCGTGGCGAAGAAGTCGACCTCCTTCGTGAAGGCGGCCTTCATGACCTCCGGCGCGCCGGCGACGATCGGGCAGCACGCGTTGTCCATCGTGTCCGCGACGAAGTTCGTCACGTGCGTGAGGATCGGGAAGAAGAGGTACTTGAGCGGCTTCTTCTCGGTGTGCTGGTGGAAGATGAGGTTGTGGATGTGCGCCTGCGCGACCTTCGACGGGTAGCACGGGTCGATCGAGCCGTACTTGCCGCCCTCGACCCACATCTCCTCGGTCGTCTCGTCGGAGAAGACGACGTTCTGCTTCGGGATGCCGAGCGCCTCGAAGTAGGTCCGGAAGAACGGCGCGCTCGAGTAGAGGTTCAAGACGCGCGGGATGCCGATGCGCGTGCGGCGGCGCTTCTCCTGCGCCTCCTTCGAGGAGCGCTTGAAGGGACGCGTGATCTCGACGCGGCGCTGGCCGAAGACGCCCTTCCTGACCTCGATGTCCTTGATCGGCGAGCCCTCCTCGGGCTGCGGCGCCGCGTTGTAGAAGTGCATGAAGCAGCGCTTGGCCTCGTAGTCGACCATGTTCGGGAACTGCTGCGCCGTCTTCTTGCGGTCGGCGACGAGGGCGAGCATCGCCTCCTTGCTCTCGACGGTGCCCTTCTCGCAAGAGAAGCCCGCGATGTAGCGGCTCGACTGACCGTCCGGCGTCTTCGTGTCGATGAATGTGCGCTTGCACTCGTTCGGACAGAAGTGGCAGACCGTCTCCTCGTCGTTCTTCGTCGTGTACTCGAGGTCGATCGCGGCATCGAGGCCGATGAAGCTCGACTTGCCCTTGCGCTTGACCACGCGGAGCGTCTCCATCGCCGCGCCGATCGCGCCGGCCTCGCCCGTGTGCGGGTGGACGAAGACCTCGGCGTTCGGGACGCGCTCCTTGATGTAGTCGACCTGCGCCTTCACGGCGGCGAGGTTGTATTGCGTGCCGCCCTGGAGGACGAACTTGCGCCCGAGCGAGGCGAGGCGCGGGATCTGGACGACGTACTGCCAGACGTTCTTCGGGAGGACCTGCGCGAGGCCGGCGAGCATCTCCTCCTTCGAGAAGCCCTCCTTCTGGAAGTTGACGCGGTCGGTCTCGAGGAAGACGGCGCACCCGTAGGAGAACTTCGGCGCGAGGTCGGCCTTGAACGCGACGTCGGCGAAGTCGGTGACCGCGACGCCGAACGAGTCGGCCGTCGCCTGGAGCAGCGTGCCGTTACCCGCCGAGCACGAGTTCGACAGGCGGAAGTTGGCGATGTCGCCGTTCTTCATGAACAGGACCTTGATGTCCTGCCCGCCGATGTCGCAGATGACGTCGACGTCGCCGAAGAAGTGCACGCTCGAGAGCATGTGCGCGACCGTCTCGACGATGTTCACGTCGCTCTTCACGCACTCCTCGAGCACGTCGGCGGCGTAGCCCGTCGCGCCGAAGCCCATCACCTCGAGCTCGGCCCCCTGATCGGTGACGAAGCCCTTGAGCTTCGCGAGGAGCTCCTTCGTGTCCTGGATCGGGTTGCCCTTCGAGAGCTGGTAGGCCTTGCCGAGGATCTTGCCGTCCTCGTAGTCGACGATGACCGCCTTGCTCGACGTCGAGCCGCCGTCGAGGCCGATGACGGCCTTCACCTTCTGGCCCGGCGTGAACTCCGCGGGGACGAACTTGGGGATCTTGTAGAGCTCACGGAAGTCGACGAGCTCCTGCTCGTCCTTCGAGAGGGGCGGGCCCGCGGTCTCGCCGAGGCGCGCCTTCCGGCCCGTGGTGATGAACTCGACGAGCTCGGCGGTGCCCTTCAGCCAGCCGACGTGCGAAGGCTCGTGGAGGCCGTAGAGGACGGCGCCGAACGCGGCGTAGTACTGCGCGTTCTCGGGCACGAAGACGAGCTCTTCGATCGGGACGTCCTTCGGGTAGTCGTAGCCGCGCTCGTCCCAGATCTGCGGGATGCGCAGGCGCCAGCAGTCCTGGAGGAACGGGAGGTACGTGTTCGGGCCGCCGAGCAGCAGCACGCGCGCCTTCAGCGTGTTGCCGCGCGTGAGGACCGAGAGGTTCTGCATGACGATCGCGTCGGCGAGCGAGCAGAGGACCTCGGTCGACGGGATGCCGCTCTTGATCAAGTTGACGATGTCCGTCTCGGCGAACACGCCGCACTTCGCGGCGACGTGATGGAGCTTCGAGTCGTCGAAGCGCATCGTCGTGACGAGCTCCGGCGGGGCGTTCACCTTCAAGAAGCACTTGTCGATGGTGGCGCCCGTGCCGGACGCGCACTTGTCGTTCATCGACGCCATCGCCGTCTTGTCGCCGGTCTTCTCGTCCGCCTTGAACATGATGATCTTGGCGTCCTGCCCGCCGAGCTCGATGACCGAGAGGACATCGGGGTGCAGGTGCTCGACGGCGAGCGTGACGGCGTTCACTTCCTGGACGAACTTGCCGCCGGTCGAGTCGGCGAGCGGCGCCGAGCCCGAGCCGGTGAGGAAGATGCGCCAGCCGTCCTTCGGGTGATCGGGGAAGGCCGCGAGGATCGTCTCGAGCAGCTCGAGGACCTTCTCGGGCTGCTTCGTGTGGTGGCGCTGGTAGTCGCTCCAGAGGATCGCCTTCGTCTCGGGGTTGACGACGGTGGCCTTCACCGTGGTCGAACCGACGTCCATTCCGATGGCGAGAAAGGGCGCCCGCGTGCCCGCGGGGTTGTGCTGAGCCGGCTTGTTCGACATCTCGGGAGGTACTCCGCGACTAATAGAAGAGGAGCCGCTCGACGACCGCGGCTGAACTGACACGTCAGTTCAGCGAGGCTACCGGAGTTCCGGCGGCGTGGAAAAGCATTTCTGAGCGCGATCGAGCGTCATAAACATCGTAAATTCAATCACTTGTAACTCCATTGTCCTGAGGCCTCGGAACGAGACGCGGATTTTGCGCGTCCTCGGCGTCGGCCAACGAGCCCGCCTCGATGGGGAACCGAGGACGCGAGCCGCCCGTCGCCGGCGGCGCTGTGACGGCTGGGCAACACCGGCCGACAGCCCTGCCAGGCCGAAGGGCGCCACGCGGCTCCGCGCTCTCGAGAGAGCGCGACGAGACGATCATGAGCTGGGGCCAACCCTCCTCGCCACCGCGCCCGTCGACGTCATCCAGTCCGAGGGCTTCGCGCTCTTCGCGCGCGCCGCGACCGACCAGGGCTACGAGCTCTCGGCCGGGTCGCTGTCCTGGGGCCCGACGTTCGGCGGCGGCGTGGACTCCGACCTCGTCGGGGCGCGCCCCGCCTCGAAGTGACGGCGCGCGCCAGGCAGGCCGTTGCCCGCTGCCGCGCGCTCGTGCAACGCTCGACACGTTGCCGAACGCCGTCCACCCGCGCGTCGATTCGATCTCGCCGCGGCGCGCGCGCTGGCGAGCCCTCGCCGGCGCCCTCCTCGGCGCGACGGCGATCGCCGGCTGCGCCCGCGAGTCGGCCTCCTCCGGCACGTCCACGCCGCCGCGCGCGGCGGTCCGCGCCGGGACGGGCCCGACGGATCCCGACGGCACCCGGCCAGCGCTCGAGGAGCGCGACCCGAGCGCGCCTCGTCACGCGAAGCCGCCGCGCCTCGTCCTGGCGTTCGGCGGCGACGTCATCGCCCACGACGCGCTCCGCGTCGCCGCCGCTCGGGCCGACCACCGCGACGCCGCGGGCCGCTCGCTCAACGACTCCGGCTACGGCGCGCTCATCGCTGCGATCGCGCCTGCCGTGCGCGGCGCCGATCTCGCGTTCGCGAACCTCGAGTCGCCCGTGACGCCACGCGAGCTCCGCCGCGGCGAGATGATCTTCCACGCCGACGAGCCGCTCCTCGCCGCCGTCGCGCGCGCGGGCTTCCACGTCGTGTCCGTCGCCAGCAACCACGCGCTCGACAAGGGCGCGGCGGCTTCTCACCGACACGCTCGCCGCCGCGAACCGCCACAGGCTCGTCGCGGTTGGCGCCAGCAGGAACGATGCGAGACGCCTGCGCGCCGCGCGTCACCGCAGCGGGCGGATCACGCGATCCGCCGTCCTCGCGCGCACGCTCGTGATGAACTTCCGCGATCACGCCCGAGCGCGGAGCCCGTCGGTCTGCATGCTCGCGGAGGGACCGCTCAAGCGTCGGGCGGGAAGCGCGCGCGGCGGGCGCGGCGTCGTCATCGCCTCGCTCCACTGGGGCAACGAAGTACGACCGCGCGCCGGCGAAGGATCGACGCCGCCCACCGGCTCGTCCGAGGCCGGCGTCGACCTCGTGATCGGGCATCATCCGCGTCCTCCAGCGCGTCGAGCGCGTGCCAGCACGGCGGCGGAGCGCGCTGCGTCACCTACTCGCTCGGCAACCTGCTCTCGAACCAGGGCTACGCGTTCGATCCGCGGACCGGCAAGCAAGCCGACGGCGACACACGCGACGCCGCGGTGCCGTCGTCGTCGCCCGGCGCGACGACGGCGCCCGGTCGGATCGCCGACGCTGCCGCGGTCCCGCTCTGGACGGACCACTCCGCGGGCGGCGACATCACCTCGTCCCGGCGACGACATGACGCGCGCGCATCGGCGAGCGCTTGCAGATCCCGCTCGTCGACGCGCGAGCGTCGCTGCGCACCGCTGAGCCAGCCGCCCGCGCGGCTCAGTTCCGGCCGCAGGTTCGGCGGCGGCGCGATCGCCCCTTGAGGCCCGACGGCGCGGCAGGCTCGAGCGCGCGGCTTCGGCTTCCCGCCCGCGGACGCCCGCACACCGCCGGAGCAGGCTCAGGCGGCAGCTCGACGGCAGGCGCGCTGTCGTCGACGGGATCGCCGTCCGGATCGTCGACGGCTCGGGCGGCGCGGTCGCGGAAGGGACGGTCGCGTTCGCGGCGGCGCTCGCGCTCGCGGGCGGTCCGCTTCGGCTCCTCGGTGGAGACCGCGACCACGGCTGCCGCCGGGACGATGAAGCTGCCGATGGCGACCATGCCGATGCGAAGCGCGAGGCTCGCCTTCTTCCGGCTCCAGCGCGACCTGCGGCCCGGGCTCCGAACCAGACCGCGCCCGACGCTGATGTCTTGCGCCGTGTAGACCTGGCTGACCGGGCCGCCGGCGTTCAGCGCAATCGTCGGTCGCGCGATCCCCGGCGACGACCACTGGCGGAACGCGCACGCTCGTACGGGCCGGCGGGCCGCCGCGGGCGGCGGAAACGCCGACGCCGCACGCGGTTCACGCCCTGAGGCTGCGCCAGCCCACGGCTTGTTCGCCGTGTCCGGTCAGCTCGACGGCACGGCGGAGGCACCAGCGCGAGCCCGTCGTCGGCGCCGCGGCGCCAGGTAACCCATCGCCGCCGGCGGCAGGACAGGCTGCCCCTCGTGCGTCGGCGGCCGGCTCGGCATCATCGGACGATCGGGGCAGGGGCGGAAGATTGGGGCTAACGAGAGCCCCGACGATCGCCATCGGCGTCAGGCATGCGGCCCGCGGACAGCGACAGCGCGGCTGCCGGCCGGGGTTCAGCGCGCTGAACGGCGCGCTGATACCGTGGTCGACGGAGACGACCGAGCTGGATCAGCCGCCGAGCTCTCGAGCGTCGGCGCGTGGCGGCCGGCGCGCAGCGGGCGGAATCAGGGGCGACGCTCGCCGGGCACGCGGCGAAGTCACGCACCACCACATGCGTTGCGTCTCCGGCCCACCGAGCGCAGGACGGCTCGCAGGCGGCGGCGGCGCCCGGGCGCGCCGAGCTCGCGCTGCCGCTGCAGCTGCGCGAGCGCCAGCGCGGGATCGCCCGCGACGTCGCACTTCTGGATGTGGGCGGCGCCTGCTGGAAGCTCGTTCGGGAGCGCGACGCCTTCGCCCTCCGTTCCGCGGAGCGACGGAAGCGGCTGAGCGCGGCGCCTAACTGGCGCCGCGCCGGCCCGGGGCAGCGGCGGCGGCGCGGGCGCGCGCATCGACTCGGGGAGATCGTCGGCGCGCGCGGCGCAGTCACGCCGCTCGACGTCAGGGCTCGCGGCCTCCGCTGCGTCGAGGAGCAGAGACACGCGAGGGCGGCGGCAATTTCCGGGTTTCGCGGCAGACCGCGCGCGCGCGCCGGCAGGGGATCTGGGACGCAGGTCGCGGCTCGATCGAAGCGAGCTTGACCCCGTTTCCCTCCCGAAAGGGCAGGCTCCTGATGAGCTGACTTCGGCATCCCGGCTCCGCCATCGCCATCACGAAAAATGCAGTCGCTTCCGGCTGCGCCGGTGTCGAAACCAGCAGGATGAGCATGGTTCCCTCCTCCCTGTCGCTCCAGACGTACAGAGCCGAAAAGTCCGCCGGGCTGGGCGACGCCCTCGCCGCTCCGGCCGAGATCCCGCGTTCTGCTGAGGCTGTGGATACTCGCCGATCCGCTGAGGTCGGCTCTTCCATTCCCCAGGCTGGAGCGCGCGCGCGGCGCTGGTGTGATACTCGGCGAGGTCGTGGACAAAGCGAACGCCGCCAGCAGATCCTGCTCAACGCCCGCGATGTGTTCGCGAAGCACGGCTACCACGCGGCGAAAGATCGACGACATCGTGGCGGCGGGCGTCGCGCGCGGCGTTCTATCTCTTCGAGGACAAGCGGGCCGTCTTCAGGGGAGATCGTCGACCACGTTCTCGCGCGCCTCCGGGCTGGCGATCGTGCGCGTCGACACCGAGCACTCGAGCCGCAGCGTCGGCGGTGGGTCCACCGCGACCGCGCTCCGCGCCGTCGTCCACGCTGCTCGAGAAGATCCGGCGACGACGAAGATCCTCCTCCGACGCGGTCGGACTCGATCCGGCGTTCGACCGGGCTCATCTCCTTCTACGAAAGAAGGCCGGCAAGCTCCTCGAGTCTTCGCTCGCCGACGGTCAGGAGCGCGGCATCGTCGCGCCGGGCGACGCGCGGATGTTCGCCATCATGACGCTCGGCGCGCTGAAGGAGATCCTCTACCAGGTCACGATGCGCGGCCTCGACTACCCCGAGGACCGCATCGTCGACGAGCTCTACGGCTTTCTCTGCGGCGGCTACCTGCGCAGCGCCCGCTGAGCGACGACCGCCGCGACGTCAGCGCACGTGGACGCGCGCGTCGCCCTTCGGCAGCTTGACGAGCAGCGTCCCGCGACGCTCCGGGGACCAGGTCCATCCCTCGCTCGATCGCGCGAGGACCTCGGACGACACCACGCGGGCGAGCGCGCCCTCTTCGCGCACGACCTGCGCCGGCTCGCGGGTGGCGATCAGCTCGAGGACGAAGCCGCGATCGAAGACGGCGCCGTTCTTAACCTCGATCGCGCCGTCGGCGAGCCGCGCCACGCGCGCGCCGTCCCACAAGTCGAAGCTCCGCGGCGGCCCCGGAGCGACGAGCGCCCAGAGCGGCCCGGCGTCCCGCGCGAACGAGTCGACGTCCGGATCCGACGCGGGCGCGAGCGTGTCGATCGTGGGCCGGAGCATCGGGACGATCGCGCCCTCGCGGAGGAAGAGCGGCAGCTTCGCGAGCGGCGCGTCGACCTCGATCACGCCGTCTCGATCGGGCAGCATCGGCGTCCCGTCCCAGAAGTCGATCCACGTCCCAGCCGGGACGACGACGCGACGCCGCGTCTGACCGCGCGAGAGGACCGGCGCGACGAGGAGCTCGTCGCCGAAGAGGTACGCGTCGCTCGGGTGCACGCCGAGCTCGGGGTGCGCCAGGCCGAGCGGGCGCTGGATCGGACGGCCGTCGCGCGTCATCCGGACGACGTAGGACCACTCGTACGGGAAGAGCCGCGCGTGCAGGCGCGCGTACGTCCGGTAGATGTCGAGCGACTCGGCGTCGCGCCCGTTCTCCGGCGTCGAGAGCCACGGCGGCTGGCTCGACGCGTCGCCGACCTCCATGACGGTCGAGAGCGCGGTCTGCTCGACCCAGCGGACGAACAGCTCCTTGTCCGGCGGGCTGTGGCGGTACCCGCCGGTGTCCGCGGCGAAGAACGGGAAGCCCGACGCCGAGAGCGAGAGCCCCATCACGACGGTCGCCGGAAGTCCGCCGACGCCGACGATCTCCTCGCCGCGCCGGTTCACGAACCGCTCCTTGTGCTGCGTGAACGTCGCGTCCATGTCGCCCGGCCACACGACGACGCCGAGGGCCTGCTCACCCCAGTGGGCCGCGCGCACGAGGAGGAACGGCGTCTCCGGCAGCGCGTCGCGCGTCGGCTCCGCGGGCTCGGCGTATGCCCGATGGTAGAGCCCCGAGTAGCGGTGGTGCATCGTGCGATCGTCCGAGCCGTCGGCGAGGCGCCACACGTTGCGCTTCGGCCCGAGCGACGGGACGAAGTCCTCGCCGTAGTCGAGCTTGTAGCCGTCCACGCCCATCGCCGTGTAGCGCTCGACGAGCCCGCGCCAGAACCTCGCGGCGTCGGGGCTCGTGAAGTCGATCGGCAGCCCCCACGGGTTCAGCGGGATGCTCGACTCGAGCGGGTAGTAGCCGCGCGCCTTCGCCTCGGTCGCCATCGGCTCGGCCGCCGGCTCGAGGTACGGCGTGCTCCAGAGCGCGACGCGGAGCCCCGCGGCGTGCGCGCGATCGATCATCGCCTGCGGCTCGGGGAAACGCGGCGCGTCGAAGTCGAACGTGTTCACGGCGCGCGCGTACGGCCGATCGATCCAGACGCCGCTCGTCGCGAGATCGAGTTCCCGGATCTTGACGATGTCGTCCTCGACCTCGGCCTGATCCCGGTGCTCGTTGCGCCAGATCCACGGGCCGAGCGCCCAGGCCGGCGGCGGCTTGGGCACCCCGGACGCGGCGAAGTACTCCCGGTACAGATCGAGCGGCGCGTCGTCGGCGAACAGGTCGACGCGGAGCGGCTCGGCGCGCGAGGCGCCCTGGGCCAGCGCCGCGACCGCGAACGTGGCCTCGACGACCGACGGGTCCTTGCGGGCGACGTCGAACGTCCCGACGCGCATGGTCGCCGCGAACACCGCCCAGCCGCGCGTCCCGACGAGGAGCGGCACCGGCACGTGGGCCTCGTTGCTCAGGCTCTCGACCGCGCCGTCGGCCTCCATCTGCATCGCGCGGAGCTTGCCGCGATTGTCCACCGCGTCGACCTGCTCACCGAGCCCGTAGAAGCCCTCACGCGGGTCGCCGCTCGTGCGGAGGCGCACGCGGGCGAGCGCGATCGCAGGCCGACCCGGAGCCGTGTCCGCGGGGATGAGCGTGAGCGTGAAGCGCGACGCGCTGGCGGCGCCGATTTTCAGCGTCGCCGAGAGGCCGTCGCCGAAGTCGAGCTGGACCTCGGCCTCGCGCTCCGGCGTACCGCGGGCGGCGGAGAAGCGGCGTGGCGCGCGGAAGGTCACGCCCGAGTCCTCCTCGCCGCGTCGCTCGATCTCCCACGGGTCCCAGCTGCGATCGAGCAGGAGCTCGTCGACGACACCGACCTGGAACGCGCTCTCGTCGAGCGAGAGCAGCGCCTGGCCGTCACGGGTGAGCGCGAGCGCGCGACCGCCCTCGGTCACGGAGAGGCGGACGCGGCCCTCGCCGACGTCGAACGGCTCGGGCTCGAGGAGGAGGGTCGCGTCGGAGCAGGCGCTCGAAGGGACGAGCGCGCAGCCGAGGGCCAGCAGACCGACCAGCGGCGAGGGCCGCGGCTTCATCGTCGGAACCGCGAGACCAGGCGCGCGAAGTTCCGGAGCGTGTCGGCGGCGAGCGGCGCGTCGACGACGCGCCGGCGGATGGCGTCCACGTCGAGCCCCTCGGCGGTGACGAGGTTCGCGCGGGCGTCGACGTAGCCACGCATCGCGTCGCCGTCGATCTCGGGGTGGAACTGGACGCACTTGGTCGTGTCGCCGACGGCGAAGATCGCGTGCGGCTCGAGGTCCGTCTCCGCGAGCAGCGTCGCCCCCGGCGGGAGCGTGACGACGCTGTCCTTGTGCGTGGCGTTGGCGACGAACGACGCCGGCAGCCCGGCGAGGATCGGATCGTCCGGGGCGCCCGCGAGCCGACGGACCTCGACGCTCCCGATCTCGCGCCCGCGCGGGTTCAGGGCGACCTTGCCGCCGAGCGCCTCGCCCACGAGCTGATGGCCGAAGCAGATGCCGAAGATCGGCGCCCGCGCGGCGTGGAGATCGCGGACGAGCGACTCGGCGCGGAGCATCCACGCGGCGCGCTCCGTGACGCTGCTGCTCGAGCCCGTGACGATGAAGCCGTCGGCGTCGGTGACGCGCGGCAGCGGCGCGTCCATGTCGCGGACATCGTGCTCGCCCCAGTCGCCCGGCCAGGCGGGCTCCGTCTCGCGCCGGATCCACGAGGCGAACTCGCCGCGCCGCGCCGCGACCGGCGCCGCGGCATCCCCGGTGCGAAGGACGACGAGCTTCACGATCCAGATACCTACCATGGCCGCGCGCGGCGGCGCAGCGCTCGCCGCGAACGACCGCGGCGTTCGCGCGAGCGCCGCGGTCGAGCGACCGGCGCGGCCGCGTGGATCGCGAAAAATCCACGCCGAAGTTCGGGGCGTTCGGCGCGGGCGTCCGGTCGCGCTCGCGTGCTAGATTCGAGCATGCTTCGAAAGTTCGCGGTCGGTCTCGCTGGGCTCGTCGTCGTCGTCGCGTGCGGGAGCGAGCCATCGAGCGAGTTCGGCAGCTCGAGCGGAGCGAACGGCAGCAGCGGCGGCGGCGGTGACGGCGGCGCGTCCGGCCCGTTCGGCGACACCGACGCCGGGCCGCCGCCGCCCGCGGTCGAGTGCAAGAAGATGGACATCGTCTTCGTCATCGACAACTCGCAGTCGATGAAGGAAGAGCAGGAGAACCTCGCCAAGAACTTCCCCGAGTTCGTCAAGGTCATCAACGAGTACAAGACCGACGCCGGCGAGTCGCTCGACTACCGCGTCGCCGTCACGACGACCGACGACCGCGCCGACCAGGGCAAGTTCCGCAAGGGCCGCGGGCAAGGCGCCGACCAGACGTGCAACCCGGGGCCGAACAACAGCCCGTGGCTCGAGCGGTCGGACGACATCTCGACGTTCTTCGCGTGCCGCGCGCAGGTGGGCGTCCTCGGATCGAACGTGGAGCGGCCGCTCGAGTCGGCCAAGCTCGCGGTGACCGCGCGCATCGAGGACGGTTCGAACGCGCTCGGCGGGACGACCTCGTTCATCCGCGAGGACGCGCTGCTCGCGTTCGTCATCCTGACCGACGAGGACGAAGGGAGCGCCAACGGCGGCGAGGTCACGCCCGCCCCCGTGAAGGACGCCGCGCTCTACGCCACCGACTTCGACGCCGTGAAGATCTTCCGCGGCCGCTGGGCCGCGGCCGTCATCGCGGGCGATCGGGGCTGCCAGTCGGAGCTCGGTCAGGCCGCCGACGCCGTCCGCCTCAAGCAGTTCATCACGACCACCGGGAAGAACGGCGTCTTCCACTCGATCTGCGACGGCGATCTCACCCAGGGCCTCCAGGCCGCGCTCAAGACGTTCACCGACGCGTGCAAGGAGTTCCCGGGCGTGAAGTGACGCGGCGGCCGATCGCCACGCCGCGGCGCCGCCGCCGGCGACGCGGAGCGAGCGCGCGCGCCGACAAGGAGTTGCAGACGCCCGCGTCGGCGTGAAAGACTTTTGATCTCGTGACGTCCGAGAGCGAAGCGCCGCAGCACACTCAGCAGCTCGTCCTGCCGCTGGACGACTTCGCGTCGGGCGGAGCGCGCGGGCCGGGGATCCCGCGGCTGAACCGCGTGTTCTGCAACCGCAACCTGAAGATGTCCGGCATCAGCTGGGTCGGCTTCGACATGGACTACACGCTGGCGATCTACGATCAGCCCGCGATGGACGACCTGTCGATCCGCGCGACCATCAGCAAGCTCATCAAGCGCGGCTACCCGGACTTCATCGAGACGGTGCCGGTGTCGACGCAGTTCCCGGTGCGCGGGCTGCTCATCGACAAGCGCTTCGGTCACGTCCTGAAGATGGACCGCTACAAGCACGTCCACAAGGGCTACCACGGCTTCCGCGAGCTCACGAAGGAGGAGCTCCGCGCGCTGTACCACTCGAAGAAGATCCGCCCGGCCACGCCGCGCTACCACTGGATCGACACGCTCTACGCGCTCTCCGAGGTCGCCACGTACGCCGCGCTGGTCGACGCGATGGAGAAGCGGGGCTACGCCGTCGACTACGCGCGGCTCTTCACCGACATCCGCGAGTGCATCGACGAGGCCCACCGCGACGGGACGATCCTCGACGAGGTGGCCTCGGACCTGCCGCGCTTCGTCCACCGCGATCCGAACCTCGCGTCCACCCTCCACAAGCTGCGGAGCGCGGGCAAGAAGCTCTTTCTCCTCACGAACTCGCGCTGGGCGTACACCGAGAAGATGATGACGTACCTCCTCGGGGGCGCGATGAGCGAGTACCCGACGTGGAGGAACTTCTTCGACGTCGTCATCGTCGCCGCGACGAAGCCGATCTTCTTCACCGAGAAGCGCCCGCTGCTCGAGCGCGACGGCGAGACCGTTCGCCCCGCCGCGGCCCCGCTCGAGCGCGGCAAGATCTACGAGGGCGGCAACCTCCAGGACTTCGAGCGCGCGCTCGGCGTCACCGGCGACGGGATCCTCTACGTCGGCGACCACATCTACGGCGACATCCTGCGGTCGAAGAAGGACAGCGCCTGGCGCACCGCGATGATCATGCAGGAGCTCGAGACGGAGATCGCCGCCTACGAGTCGTGCCGCGACGACTTCGCGACGATCGAGGTGCTCGACGAGCAGCGCGAGCGCCTCGAGGACGACCTCCGCTTCTACCAGGCTCGCATCAAGGAGCTCACCCGCCAGCTCGACCACCGCGGCGCGCGCGACGCCTCGAACGGCGGCGCCGCCAACGGAGCCAGCGCCGCCGAGCTCGAGGCCGACCGCATGCGCTTCAAGCGCGCCGTCGAGCGGATCCGCGGGAAGCTCCGGCAGATCGAGGCGGAGATCAGCGCGCTCGAACGCCGGAGCGACCTGCGCTTCCACCCGTACTGGGGCTCGCTCCTCAAGGAGAACGCCGAGCAATCGAGCTTCGGCAAGCAGGTCGACGACTACGCCTGCCTCTACACCTCGCGGGTGTCGAACTTCCTCTCGTACTCGCCGCAGCAGTCCTTTCGGTCACCTCGTGACGTGATGGCTCACGAGATCGGGATGTAGCGCGTCCGCGATCAGCGGCGGACCGGCGGCGGGTACGGCGGGACGCCGTTGCCCGTGCCCCACGTCGCGCGCCCGCCGTAGGTGCCCTGGCCGTCGGTGTACATCCCGGACGCGCCGTCGCCAAAGACCGTCGAGTGGTTCACGTAGGGCTGCGCCTCTCCGGCGCCGGCCGGCGGCGGCACGGCTCCCGGCGGCGACGCCGGCTCCTCGGGCGGCTGCGGCGCGGGCACGACCTCGATCTCGACGGCGGTGATCCGCGTCTGGCCGACCGGCTCCTTCGCCTCCTTCTTCGGCTCGGCCTCGCCGGCCTTCGCGGCGCGGGCCGGGGCTTTGCCCTTCTGCGCGGCGCCGGTGATCGGGCGCTCGGCCGCCTTCTTCAGCTGGTCGGCGCGGGCGGCCGCGGCCTTCCTCAGCTGCGCGCCTTCGGTCTCGGCCGCCTTCTTCAGGCGCTCGGCCTTCGTCTCGGCGTTCTTCTTCAGCTGCTCGGCTTGCGCGTCGGCGTCCTTCTTCAGCTGCTCGCCTCGCGCGTCGGCGCGCTTCATCAGGTCGTCGGCCTTCGCGTCGGCGTCCTTCTTCAGCTGCTCGCCCTTCTCTTCGGCGGCCTTCACCTTCTGCTCCGAGGCGGCCTTCGCGCCGGCCGAGTCCCGACCGGCCGTCCCCGTCACGGCGCCCTTGGCGTGCTCTCCCTTGGCCTCGAGGTCTCGCTTCGCCCGCTCCGCCTCGATGTCGGTCTGGCTCTTCGTTTGGTCGATCGGCTCCTGAGTTTGTTGCTGCGCCTGTCCTTGCTCGCGGCGCTCCGCCGTCTTCTGCGCCTCGACCTTCTGTCGATCGGCCTCTTGCTGGGCCTGGGCCTTCTCCTGGTCTGCCCGCTGTTGCTCGGCGACCTTCGCTCGGTCGGCCTTCTCTTGCTCGCTCAGCTGCCCCTCGGGCTTCTGCTGCTCCGTCTTCGTCTGCTCTTCGGACGTCTGCTGGTCCGCGCGCCCGCACGCCGTCGCTCCTGCGAGCGCGAGCGCGAGCAAACACATGCCGCTGGCTCTCATGGTTCGCCTCCGTTCGAGCGGCGACTCGTGCACCACGCATGCCGGTCCATCACGAGCCGGCGACGCCGCGGACGCCCTCGCGGAGCGACGAGCGCGACGACGCGCGCGGAGGTAGGACAGGTGCAAGGCAGCCCCAAGAGATCGGGATGTAGACGCGACCGCGCCCCCGACGTAGACCGCCCGAGTGAGCCGAGGCCTGCCGCGCGGGACGATCAAGCTGAAGCCGGAGGACTTCGTCGTCGACGAGATCCCCGCCTACGAGCCGAGCGGTGAGGGCTCGCACCTCTACGTTCGATTCAAGAAGACGAACCTGACGACGGACGAGGTCGTCAAGGCGTTCGCGCGCGCGCTCCGCGTCGAGCGCCGGGACATCGGCGTCGCCGGGTTGAAGGACAAGGTCGGCGTCACCACGCAGTGGATCAGCGTCCCCGCCGCCGACGCGTCGCTCGACGAGCGGGTGGCCTCGCTCGCGATCGGCGGCGTCGAGCTCCTCGAGCGCCGCCGTCACGCCAACAAGCTCAAGACCGGTCACCTCCGCGGCAACCGCTTCACCCTCGTCGTCCGCGACATCGACGCGGCGCGCGTCGACGAGGTGGTGAGCGCGCTCGCGCGCATCGGGGAGGAGGGCGTCCCGAACGCGTTCGGCGAGCAGCGCTTCGGGCGCGACGGCGACACGCACGAGCGAGCCCGCGCCTGGCTCACCGGCAAGGAGCGCGCGCCGAACGATCCGCGCCTCCGCCGGTTCCACTTCTCCGCCTTGCAGTCGGCGATCTTCAACGCGGTCCTCGAGCATCGCGTGGCCGACGGGAGCTGGAGCGTCCCCATCCTCGGCGACCTCCTGAAGAAGGAGGAGACGGGCGGGATCTTCGTCTGCACGGACGTTCAGCTCGACCGTGAACGGGCGCGGCAGGGTGAGGTGTGTCCGACCGGACCCATCGTCGGCGATCGCATGAGGCAACCCGAGGCCGACGCGTTCGATCTCGAGCAACGGATCTCGTCGCCGCTCATCGAAGGGATCGACCTCCGCCGTGCGCGCTCCCTCGGGGAAGGTACGCGGCGCCCCTTGAGGCTGCGCGTCGCGGACATTTCCCACACGATTCTCGATTCGTCACTTCATGAAGCGGCTTCGTCCACCCCTGGCGGTCCCCCGCACGCTGGATGCGCCATGACGGTGCGATTCGTGCTACCCAAAGGTGCCTACGCGACGACGGTTCTCTCGAACGCGTTCTCGATCTCCGACGCAGGTCGGCTTGAACGGTCAGGTGAACAGCCCGACGAGCGAGAAGAGCGGCAGCTCGCAACACTTACCGAGGAAGAATGATCGAGCGAGTAAAGAGCGCGATGGTCGGACTGGGGGCCACGTGGGTCCTCATCCTCATGCTGGTGCTGAGCGTCGTCTCGCTCGCCATCATGCTCGAACGCGCGTGGCTCTACTGGTCTCTACGTGACGATGCGGCGAGCCTGATGCGCGATCTGGGGCGCCTGCTCCGCGGCGGCGATCTCGAGGGCGCGCGCCGGCGGCTCGAGGCCTCGCCCAGCGCCGAGGCGGCGGTCGTCATCGCCGGGATCGTCGAAGCGAAGATGGGCCCCGAGGCGGCGGAGGAGGCGATGGCAGGCGCGAGCGCGCTGCAGCGCCTGAAGCTCGAAAAGCGCCTCACGTTCCTCGGCACAGTGGGAAACAACGCACCGTTCATCGGGCTGCTCGGTACGGTCATCGGCATCGTCGGCGCGTTCGACGAGCTCGGTAAGGCGAAGAACGCCACGCTCACCGGCGCCGCGCAGGTCGCGCCCGAGGCCGTCATGGCCAACATCGCCGAGGCGCTCGTCGCCACCGCGGTCGGCCTCCTCGTCGCGATCCCGGCGGTCGCTGCGTTCAACATGTTCCAGCGCGTCGTCCGCGCGACGCTCGCCAACACCGACGCGCTGGGGCACGTGCTCCTCGCGCACCTGAAGGCGACGGGCGACTCGGGCACCTCGGTCGAGGAGGCCATCGAGACCGCGGCGCGGGGCGCCGACCGCCCGAGCAAGTCGAGCGGCCGCCCGTCGAAGGAAGCGGAGTAGCGAACGTGGGTGGCGGCAGCCAAGAGACCGACGAGCCGATCACGGGGATCAACGTCACCCCGCTCGTCGACATCGTCCTCGTTCTCCTCATCATCTTCATGGTGACGGCGAAGCTCATCGTCTCGCAGTCGGTCCCGCTCGACCTGCCCAAGGCCGCGACCGGTCAGGACATCCAGACGGTGTTCAGCGTCGTCCTCGCGGCGGACGGCACCACGCAGGTCGACAGCAAGACCGTGCCCGGCGACGACGCGATCCTCGGGCTGGCGCGCGCCGCTCGCGAGAAGAACGCCGAGCTCCGCGCGGTCATCAAGGCCGACACGTCCGTCCCGCACGGACGCGTGATCCACGTGCTGGATCTGCTCAAGCAGGCGCAGGTCGCGAAGATCGCCTTCGGGGTCCAGCCGGGAGCACCTGGCGTGGCTCCGGGGACGCCGGCGCCGGCGCCGACGAACTAGGCCGACTCTTTGCTGGGAAGTAGCCATCGATGGGTGAGTTGAACGGAGCATCGGCGGGGACCAACAAGAAGACGGCGCGCCGCCCGTCCGCTCCCACGGCGGGCGTCACCGCCGTCAGCGCCCCGAAGAAGCGCGCGCGCGTCGCGGGGCCGAACGTCGACCCGATGTCGAAGGTCCTCGCGACGGGACCGCGGATCCCGGTCACCGCGGCCGTCGCCGTCGCCGTCTTCCTCCACGTCGGCATGGCCGCCGGCGCGACGGCCGCGTCGCTCTTCGACGAGATCTTCGCGTGGCACCGCGGCATCCGCGACGTCGTCGACTACCGCCTCTCGCAGTACGAGATGGACATCCTCAGGGAAGAGGAGCCGCCTCTGCCCGAGCCGGAAGAGGAGCCGAAGGCCGAGCCCGAGCCCGAGCCGACGCCGCAGGTGAAGGACCCCACCCCGCCGCCCGAGGCGGCTCCGCCGCAGCCCGCCGAGGCCGCGAAGGTGCTCACCGCGGATCCGACGCCGAGCGAGGGCCCCGTCGACCTGACCGACACGTTCGTCACCGGCTCGGGCAGCACGTACGCGGGCGGGACGACGTCGTCGGAAGGCACGAGCAAGACGGCCGTCTACAACCCCGCGGCGGCGCCGACCGGCGTGCCCGGCGGGACCGGGACCGCGCCGGCTCCGCCCGCGCCGCCTCGCCGAGACGACAAGTCCCGCGTGCCGGGCCTCCTCGGCTCCACCGACTGGACCGACTGCCCCTTCCCCGGCGAAGCCGACGCCGAGCAGATCGATCAGGCGTTCGTGCTCATCCAGGTGAAGGTGAAGCCGGACGGCTCGCCGGAGAACGTCTCCGTCGTGCAGGATCCCGGGCACGGCTTCGGACGCGAAGCGCGAAAGTGCGCGATGCGGAAGAAGTACTCGAACGGGCTCGACCCCGACGGCAACGCCGTCGGGGGCATGACCAAGCCCTTCCGCGTCCGCTTCGAGCGCTGAGCGACGCGGCGGAGGCCGCTGGACGCGCGGCCGAGCCGTCGGGTTGCGGCCGCGCCGTCAGGTTGCGGCCGCGCCGAACCAGGATTGCGGCCGCGCCGAACCAGGATTGCGGCCGTGATTCCTTCTGACTATGTCCGGAGGAATGTCGGAACTCGAGCCGCGCGAAGAGCTGGCCCGCATCGCCGCGTCGCTCCGCGCTTACCTCGAGTGGCAGGTGGACTGCGGGAGCGCGGGGATCCCGCGGCGGCCGCGCGTGGCCCGGCCCGCGCCGCCGCCGAGCCCGAGCGCGGCCGAGGACACCCCCGACGCGCCGCCGGGCCCGGGCCCCGAAGCGTCTTCGAGCGCGCGCGCGCCGAGCCCGGTCGGCGAAGACCCGATCGGCGGCGCTCCGGCGCGATCGTCCGCTGACGCGTCGTCGAGCGCGCGCGCGCCGGGTCCTCCGGGCGACGCTCCGGCGCTGCCGGCCGGCTCGCTGCCGCCGATCACGATCTCCGACCCCGCGCCGCCTCCGGCGCCGCGCGCGAAGGCGGCGCCTCCGCCGCCCGTCGCGATCGCGGCGCCGCGCCCCCTCCCGGTGATCGCCGCCGAGGTGGCGTCCTGCACCAGGTGCAAGCTGCACGAGACGCGCACGAACACCGTCTTTTCGCGCGGCAACCCCGGGGCCAAGCTCTGCTTCGTCGGTGAAGCTCCGGGCGCCGACGAGGACGCGCAGGGGATCCCGTTCGTCGGCCGGGCCGGTCAGCTCCTCGACAAGATGATCCGGGCGATGGGCCTCGATCCCGAGGAGGACGTCTACGTCTGCAACATCATCAAGTGCCGGCCGCCCGCCAACCGCCGCCCGGAGCCGGACGAGGTCGCGACGTGCATCCCGTACCTGCACGAGCAGCTCGCGCAGATCGATCCGAAGGTCATCGTCGCGCTCGGCAACACCTCGGTCGGCACGCTCCTCGGGACGAAGCTCGGGATCACCAAGGTGCGCGGCTCGTGGAAGCTCTATCGCGGCAAGATCCCCGTGATGCCGACGTACCACCCGTCGTACCTGCTTCGTCCGAGCCCGCAGCAGGCCGAAGCGAAGCGTCAGGCGTGGGAGGACCTCCAGGCCGTCATGAAGGAGCTCGGGCTCTCGCGCCCCGCCCGCGGCTGAAGGGCGCTCGTCCCGGAACACCCACGCGGAGGCGGAGCGTCAGCGCTCCGGCCGCTCGCGCTCGCGATCGGGGATGACCGGGACCTCACGCGCCGCGAACTTCGCCTCACGCTCGGCCGCCGCGAAGGCGGCCGTCGCCAGCCGGTTGTACGCGTCGACGCGCGTGTAGACGTGGTTGCCGTGCGCCGAGCAGCTCCCGCCGCGGGAGACGACGCCGACGATCTCGCCGCTGGTCACGTCGATGGCGGGGCCGCCGGAGTCGCCTCGGCAGGTCGCGCGATCGACCTCGAACTCGCGCGGGCCGAGGACGGCGCCGGTCGCCGCGTTCGCGCTCGGGCCCGTCGCGAGGACGACGCTCTTCGAGCGCGCGACCTTGTGGCCGACGATGTTGAGCGGCCCGCCGCCGAAGCCCACGGGCACGACGACGTCACCGGTCTCGACCGGCGCGTGGAGGCGCATGCTGAGGACCGCCGAGTTCATGACCGGCCGATCGAGGACGAGGAACGCCACGTCCGAATCGCAGAGCACCTGCCCCGTCGGGTGCAGCGTGCGCACCGCGCGCGCGACCGGCGGATCGACGTCGGGGCGGACGTGGGTACCCGTGTAGATCGCGATCGCCGCCGGGTCGACGTCCTCCGCGAGGTGATCGCCGTTGTGCGAGCGACCGCGCGCGTCGCACGACGGCGTCGCCGTCACCGCGCGCGAGACGCAGTGACGAGCGGTGAGAACGAGGTTCGGCGCGACGAGCGCCCCGCTGCACAGCGTGATGTGCGAGGGAGCGTCGGCGAGCGTCGTGGCGATCGCGACGACGCCCGAGGAAGCCTCCTGTTCGACCGCGCGTAGCATGCGATCGTCCGGCTGCTGCTGGCGGCGTACGCACCCCGCTCCGAGGAGCAGGAGCGCCACGGTGGCAAGCGTTGTCGACCTTGTACTGAGAGCTCGACGAGTTGCGTGCGTCATGTCTGCGGGTGGTACGGCAGGAGGCAGGGTCAAGTTCAAGACTGCCTCACACCCATCACTCAGCTTGCACGATCGCCTCGCTCTTCGCGAGCCTGAGACGCACAAAATAGTTCGGAAAAACAGGCCTACACGGTGTGCGGCTCCATACCTCCGCGCATGGTCACACAACGCCTCGCTCGAGGTCGTGACGGCGCGGCGAGCTCGGCCGCGCGCACGCCCGAGTCGCTGCGCCGAGCGCGTAGGACACCGCGCGGCGCTGTGAGCGCGAGCACAGCGACGGCGCGACCGCGGAGCGATGGGCGAGCGCGAGCGTGTCAGTCGTCGGAGGCGAGCTCGTCGCGCAAGCCCTCGAGCTGCGAGTTGAGCTCGGCGCCGACGAGGATCGCGAGGCTCGTCAGCCACAGCCACACGAGCAGGACGGCCACCGCCGCGAGGCTGCCGTAGTAGACCGTGTAGCTCGCGAGCGTCCGCAGGTAGAGGCTGAACGCCCACGACACGACGAGCCAGAGCCCGACGGCCACCACCGCGCCCGGCACGAGCCGCCTCCGCACCTCGCGCGCGTGGGAGACGGCGAAGCGATAGAAGAGACAGAGGCCCCCGACGGCGCCGGCGAGCGAGAGCGCGAGCGTGAGGACGCGCTCGCTGCCGGTGCGTAAGAGCTTGCGCGCGCGCTTCGGCGTGAGCGTGTGGACCGACGGAGACGCCTCCTCTGCGCCGGCCTCCGGCCCGTCGGGCGACGGCCCGTCCACGTCGTGGAGCTCCGGCGCGATCGCCTCCATCACCGCGACCGCCGGGCGCACCTGGGCGAGCGCTTCCCACTCGATGATCCCGAACGCCGCGACGCCGCCCCCCGCGAGCGTCGCGAGCACCCACCCGAGCGCGAAGAGGCGCTGTCGCCACCAGGCCCGCCCGGGCGCGCCGACGACCATCTCGACGGCGTTCATCAGGCCGTGGACCCCCCCCGACGCGACCCAGAGGAAGCCGATGGCCGCGAGCGGACCGAGGCGATCGGCGCTCGCCAGGTTGCTCACCTCGTTCTTCACGACGGCCTCGGCGGTCGGCGGGAGCGTGTCGAGCAGGATCCCGAGGACCGCCGCCACCCCCTTGCGCTGCGCGACCAGGCCGAGGACATACCCGGCGAAGACGAGCAACGGCAGCAGGCTGAGGAAAAAATGGAACGCCATCGCCGGCGCCGCGCGGAAGGCGCCGTGGTAGCGGAGCCCTTGCCCGAGCCGGACGAGGACGCGCGGCACTCGCTCCCGCAGGGGCGCCCCCGCGGGCAAGCGCGGCGCGATCCGCCCGCGCGGGTGCAGCACGTCGCTCGAGACCGGCCCGACCTGCGACGGCCGCAGCGACGCGCGGATGGATTCGGCGAGGCCGAGCGCGCCGCTCGGGCGCTCGGGCGGCGCGCCGTCGCCCGAGCTCGGAGGTACGTCGGCCTGCGTCACGCCCAAAGGAGAGTAGCTTTCGCTGGCGACGTCAAACGGCGCGAGCCCGACCGCGACCCGTCGGACGAGCACGCGCCGCGTCCCCACGCGCGCTCGCCCGCGCGCCCTCCATCACCTGCAGCAAACAGCAGCCTTGGTCTCCGGCGATTCGCGGGTATGGTGTCGCAGTGACAGCTCGCTTCCTCGCCCACGCCGCCCTCGTCGTTCCGTTCCTGTGTGTCGCCGCATGCGGCGACGACGATGACGCCGCCGCAGGACCGCCGGCGGGTGTCGACGGAGGCGGAGGGGAAGCCGCCGCGCCGATCTGCGCCGACGTCCCGCCGCCGGAGAAGCCCGCGGCGTCGTGCGACGTGACGATCGAGTCGCCGCCCATCTCCGGCGCGGCCCATGTCCCGGAGGGGACGGCGCTGAGCTACTGCTCGAACCCGCCCTCGAGCGGCGACCACTACCCGGTCTGGGCCGACTTCAGGCAATACCCGGCGCCCGTCGAGTGGCCCTACCTCGTGCACAGCATGGAGCACGGCGCCGTCGTGCTCCTCTACAAGTGCGAGCCGTCGGGGTGCCCGGACGTCGTCGACGCCCTCGTAAAGGTCCGCGACGAGGCCGCCGCGGATCCGCTGTGCAGCAACGGGGTCAAGCGGATCATCATCGCGCCGAGCGCCACCATCCCCACCCAGGTCGCCGCCGCCGCGTGGGGCAAGACCTACCGCGCCGACTGCGCCGATCCCGCGACCCTCGCCGCCTTCGTGCGCGACAACTACGCCAAAGGCCCCGAGAACCTGTGCGTCGCAGGCCGCGTGTTCTGAGCGCCGCGGGCGCGCGGAGTCACCCGACGCGCGGTCCCTTGGGCGGAGGCTCGGGCGCGTAGCCGTCGTCGTACCGCGGCGGCTCCGGGGGCGGAGCGTCGTGCGTCGGCGGCGCCGGCTGAGCGGCGGCAGGGGGAGGCTCTGGCGCCGCGGCGCCAGAGCCCGAGACCTTGCCGACGACCTTCTCGATCTCGCTGCCGAGCGACTCGAACGCGCGGCCGACTTCCTTGGCGGCGTCCTTCGCGACGTCCTCGAGCTTGTCGGTGGGCAGCTTCTCCACCGCGCCCTTCGCCGCGCGGAAGAGGAGCCCGAGCCCTTCCTTCAGGTCGTCCACCGGCCTCGGCTTGTCGTCGCTCATGCGCCGATGATGACCACCCGCCGGCGGTCTGTCCACCCTCGCGAGCGCGGCCGTGGGCGGGCCGGTCAGGGCCGGTTCGCGGCCGTGTTGACGATGAGACGGCGGTCCATCTCGCGATGGTTGGGCTCCTGGAGGTGGCGCGGGCGCGGCTTCGCCTTGGGCTTCTCCTCGATGATCGGCGCGTCGGCGACCTCGAGGTCGCCCTGACCGGGCGGCAGCCACGCCGGATCGCTGGAGGGATCGACGACCAGCGGCGTCTCGGTCGAGGCGCAGCCCGCGCCGACCGTCAAAGCTCCGAGGACCACCGCGACGAGGAGACCGAGGCGCATCCCCCACCTCAGTGCACCAAGGATGCCAGCCTCCGGCGCGGTGGGCACCGCGAAAAACGCCGGCGATCCGGGGCGGAGTGCGTGCGGGCCCGCGCCGGGTGGGGTCGCACGATCCGCGGATCGCGCGCAGATCACCGGACGGCGCGAGGCACTCAGGCGCTCTTCACACGCGCGGCCGACGTCGGCGACGGCGTGTAGATGCTGACGCGGTCGCGGCCGCCGCGCTTGCTGGCGTAGAGCGCCTCGTCGGCGGCCTTGAACAGCTCGTCCCACTTCTCGCCGGCGACCGGGAACGTGGCGACCCCGACGGAGCACGTCACCGAGAGCGGACCGTTCGGCGAGTGGAACACGGTCTTCGACAGCTCGTCGCGGATGCGCTCGCCGAGCAGGAGCGCGCCCTGCTCGTCGGTCTGCTCGCAGAGGACGACGAACTCCTCGCCGCCGAAGCGGGCGACCACGTCGGTCGTGCGCTTCACCCGCTTGAGGATGTCGCCGAGGCCCTTGATGACGAGGTCGCCGACGTCGTGACCGTAGGTGTCGTTGACCTTCTTGAACCAGTCGATGTCGGTCACGAGCACGCTCAGCTTGCGGCTGAAGCGGTGCGCCGCGGCGACCTTCTGCGCGGCGGCGTCGAGCATCGCGCGCTTGTTGAGCAGGCCGGTCATGCCGTCGGTAGTCGCCATCGTCTCGAGCTTGTGGACCATGCGCGCGTTGGAGAGGCTGACCGCGAGGTGGCTCGCGAGGACCTCGAGCGTCGGGCGCACGGTGTCGCCGAAGGCGTGGCGGCGCCGCGCGCCGAGAATGAGGGTCCCGAGGACGCGGTTGTGGTGGAGCAGCGGCAGGACGAGCAGCGACGGCACCGCCGGCCAGGAGAGGCGCTTCGTCAGGACCATCTGGTGGGCCGCGTCGTACTCGCCCTTGTAGGGGAGCGGGAAGCGGTTGGTGACGACCATCGAGACGAGGCCGGTGTTGTGCTTGAAGCGCTGCCCGACGAGGTCGTCGATCTCGCCGCCGTTGCTCGTCGCGGCGCAGACCTCGTGCATGCGCGTGCCCTCGTCCCAGACCGTGACGGCGGCGAGGTCGAAGCTCGCGATCTCGCGCGCCGCGCGCACGCCCGCCTCGACGACGTCGCGCTCGCTGAGCGCCGCGCCGAGCGCCTGCGCCGCGCGATAGAGCTTCCCCTGCTCCACCTTGGCGCGCTCGAGCTGGACGAAGACGCGCTCGTTCTGGATCGCGCGGAGACAGTAGCGCGCGGCCTGCGCCGCGAGATCGTGCTCGTGCGGAGTGAACGCCTTGCTCTCGACGCGATCGAGCGCGAGCACGCCGCGGACGACGCCGTCCTCGACCACCGGGATCGCCGCGAGCGCGCGGATCGGGCACGGTCCGGCGTAGTACGGGACCTTGTACGACGGCCGCAGGTTCTCGAGCAGCACGGCCTCCTTCTTCGCGATCACCGCGGCGCACACGCCGTCGCCGATCGAGAACGGCGCGTCGTGGATGTCGTCCGACGCGGTCGACAGCTCGCTGATCCGGAGGTGCGTCCCCGAGTCGGTGCGCCACAAGAGCACGGCCGTGTGCAGGTCGAGCGAGCGGCGGAGGAGCTCGAGCGCGTAGTGGACCGACTGGTGGATCTCCTCGACGCTCGAGCGCGCCAGGCGCTCCTCGGCGTCCTCCTTCTTGGACTTGGAGTTGGAGACCGCCTCGCCGGCGCCGAGCAGGCGATAGCTGCGCGCGTCCTCGCGGAGGCGCTCGAGCTCGCGCTCGACGCGCGCGCGCGCCGTCACGCGGATGCGGGCGACCTCCGCCCGGAGCAGGAGCAGGTTGAGGAGCGCGAACGCGGTCGCGAAGCCGGCCTGCGTCGCGAGGGCCTCGAGGCTCGCCTCCCCGAGCGTCTTGTAGCGGATGAGCGCGTCGAGGATGACCACCCAGCCGACGACGGCGAGCCCGGCGACGGGGCGCCCGAACGAGGCGACGAGCGCCACGAGGACGTAGGTCGCGGGCGAGAAGCGGCCCGAGAGCGTGCCGTCGAACCGCAGGAGCGCGGCGTCGAGGCCGACCGCCAGGAGCGCGCCGAGCTCGAAGTCGAGCAGGAACGGCGCGTCGCCGGTGAGCCTGAGCTTCGCGCGAAGGCGCTTGCCGAGGAAGATCGCCCAGGCGACGGCGGCGAGGACCGGGAGCGGCCCGATCGGCGCGGCGGCGCCGCCGGCGATGACCCAGGCCGCGAGCGCGCAGGTCACGAGCAGGCCGAGGCCCTTGCGAGCGAGGCGGCGAACGAGGAGCGTCGCGCGTACGAGCGAGTCCACTTGTTCCGAACCTTCGGGGAAGACCCGCGTGCGAACTGCACCGGGCCTCCTCGTCCGCTATCAGCGCCCCGGCGACGGGGGCAAAGGAACGGCGAACTCGGCAACTTGTTTGACAGCCCGCGCGCCCCTCGAGCCCAGCCGGGGGGCCGCGCGGCGCGCGCGCGCCCAGCGCCGCGCGGAGATCCGCCGTCCCCGCGGCGAAATCCGCCCGCGCGGCCGCACGACGGGCGTGCATCGGCGAGGCGACGTGCGTAAAACTCCCTCGTGACGGAAGCGGACGGCGCGACCCAGGAGCGACAACCGACGGCCCAGGACGCGGCCCTCGAGGAGACGCGCGGCCTGCGCGGCGCGCCGATCACGAGCGCGCTGCTCGCCGCCAACGCCGGCGTCTTCGCGGCGCAGGTCTCGCTCGCGGGGAACCTGCGCTTCGCGCTCGGCGGGGCCGACCAGCAGGACCACACGCTCTGGAACGCGATCCTCCGCTGGCTCGGCGGCAACGACTCGACCTTCACGATCGCCGACACGCGCCTCGAGACGCTCGTGACGTCGTGCTTCCTCCACGGGTCGATCCTCCACCTCGGCTTCAACCTGCTCGTGCTCTGGCAGGTCGGCCCGTTCCTCGAGCGCGCCGTCGGGCGCGCGCGCTTCCTCCCGCTCTACCTCGGCTCCGGGATCATGGGCAGCGCGTTCAGCGCGATCGCGGGCCGGCTCTTCGGCGCGTCGCTCAGCATCGGCGCGTCGGGAGCCATCTGCGGGCTGATCGGCGCGATGCTCGTCCTCGGCGCGCGAACCCAGGGCTGGCGCGGACCGCTCGCGCGTCAGATGGCCGGGTGGCTGGCGTTCCTGTTCGTCCTCGGCCTCGCCAAGAACCTGCAGGGCGGGATGGTGCAGGTCGACAACGCGGCGCACATCGGCGGCGCCCTCGGCGGCGTGATCATCGCCGCCACGTGGCGACGCGGCGTGACCTACACGGCGCAGCTCTCGCGGATCGTCGTCGGCGCCTGCGTCGCGATCATGATCGTCGCCGGTCTCACGGTCTATGTCCGCAACCGGACGGATCGCTACCTCTTCATGGGGGTCGACGAGCGCCTCAACGCCGCGAGCCGCGCGGCGCGCAGCGGGCAGTGCGACGAGGCCGACCGCGCGATGAAGCGCGCCCAGCGCCTCGACCCGGGAAACGAGCGGCTCCACGATCGCGCGCAGGAGATCAACCGCGAGTGCCTCGCGCCTTCCGCGCCGCCGGTCCGAACCGGACCGCCCTGAGCCCAGCGTACGCGTGTAGCTCGGTCGGCTGGACGGATCGCGCGGATCGCAGCGCATTCTGCGCAGCGCAGCCGACGCTTCGAACGGGACGCGCAGCCGGCGCGGGGAGACCGGCGCGCGCGGGTGTGAGCGGATGTTGACGTCACGCGCGGCACGCCTCGGCACAAGGCGCCGACGTAGGAGCTCCGCAACCGCCCGAGATCGCGCGATCGACAGGCGGGACCGAGGCTTGCACACGGCCGGGTCATGTCGTTCGTCGCGCGTCGCTTCGGGAGCGCCGGCCTCGTCCCCGTGACGGCGGGTGAGGCGCCCCCTCCGGCCCCCTCGCCGTCCGGGGTCTCGCTCCGGTCGCCGGTCATCGTCGTCGTCGGCGTCGACGACGTCACGGCCCGGGCGTGCAAGACGGCGGCGCTCCAAGGAGACGTCGGCTTCGTGCGCGCCGCGCAAGGGATCGCCGCGTGCCGCGCGATCCGCGCCGCGCGCCCCACCGTCGTCGCGCTCGGGGCGTCGCTCTGGCGCGACGAGACGTACGCCATCGCCGAGGTCGCGCGGAGCGCCGGCGCGCGCGTCGTCCAGATCCCGGCGGGCGCGCCGGCCGAGCGCGTCGCGATCGAGCTGACGCTCGCCGCGATGCTCGACGCCCCCGCCGCTACCGCCCCCGCCGCTACCGGTTGAGCAGCCGCTGATAACGCGCGGACGCGTCGTAGAGGACGTCGAGCGCGCCGTTGACCTCACGCGACAGGCGCCGGCGCGCCGCGACGATCGCCGAGGGCACGCGGAGCGCGAGGAGCGACGAGCGCGGGACGCGCGGGTGGTGGCCACCCTCCTGCGCCGCGGCGAGCACCGACTGCGCGCGCTCGCCGAGGAGAAACGGCAGGAGGAACGCGAGGTCGTCTCCCTCACGCCGCGGCGCGAGCACGTAGAACTCCGTCGACACGGCGAGCGGACGCGCGGACGCGGCCTCGAGCGCGCGCGGATGAACGAGCGCGATCTGGCGCAAGTACGGACGCAGGCGCGAGACGACGAGGTCCCCTGCGCGCGCCGTCTTCTTCGCGCTCTTCGCCGCGGGGGCGGCGCGCACCGCCGCCGGGATGTCGAGCAGCCCGTCGCGCGCGTGGGTCGTGTCGAGGACCACCGCGCGCTCGATCGCGTCGGCGCGCTCGCGCCGCTCGACGACGAACTCGTCGAGCGGGGTCCCTTCGCCCGCGCCCGCCGCGGCCACCCAGCGCTCGGGCGCGAGGACGACGTCCGGACCGAGCTCCGCGAGCGCGCGCACCGCGAGCTTCACGTGAAGCCCTCCGCTTGGAGGAACGGGCGCAGCTCGGCGGCGACGTCGTCGAGATCGTGGTCGAGGTCTCCGTCCCTCCGGAAGATCGGCTCTCCCCCCGTGTCCTTTCCGGCGCGCTCGCTGACGACCAACATCGTCCGCTCGTCGCCCTGCGCCCCGGGGCGCGCGCGCTTCTGCGCGAAGAGCACGAAGGTGCGCTGCGACGTGTGCGGGAGGAACGTCTCCCGCGGGAGGCCGACGATCGCGAGCACGCGCGCGCGCTCGACGAGCCAGCGGCGGAGCGCGGCGAACGCGGCGCCGCTCGCCTTGTTGTAGGGCAGGACGATGCCGAGCCTGCCGCCGGGGCGGAGGAGCCCGAGCGCGCGCTCGAGGAACAAGACGTCGCGCTCCGGGGTGCGCACGAGGCGCGCGACGTCGAAGCCGTCGGCGGGCGCGCGCCCGGCGAACGGCGGGTTCGTCGCGACGACGTCGGCCACGGGCAGGCCGTCGCCGCGCAGCCCGTCGCCGCGCTGGACCGAATGAGGATCGGCGTCCGCCGCGAGGGCGAGCAGCCGGGCGACGCGGACGGCGCGGAGATCGACGTCGCGGCCGTGCGCCCGCGCTCCGGCGGCGCGCGCGAGAGAGAGGAACGCTCCCGAGCCGCACGCCGGATCGACGACGCTCTCGCGCTTCGTCGGCGCGAGCATCTTCACGACGAAGTCGACGACGTGGCGGGGCGTGAAGAACTGGCCCTTGTCCGACTTGGCCACGCGCGGGACGAGCGACTCGAACACCGCGTCGAGCGTGCTCTCCTCGAGGAGCGCGCGCGCGAGCAGCTCGTCGACGCGCGCGAGCAGCGCGTCGCTCGCGTCCGCCACGGGATCGACGTCGAGGACCGGGTGCCTGCGCACGACCTCCGCGATCGCGCGGCGCAGCGGCATCTCCCGCGCGACGGCGATCCGCGCGGCGGCGACGGCGAAGACGATCTCGAAGGCGTCCTCGCCGCTCGTCGCGACGACCACCTCCTCCACGTGGCGGAGGACGCTCGCGGCGCTCACGCCGGGACGGTGGCGCTTCGACATCGCGCGGAACCTACGCGACGATGCTCGAAAAGACGCGCGAAATGTCAGGGGCGCGCTCCGGCGGCGGGTCGCTCGGGGCTACGCGCCCCCATCCCGCTCAAGATATCGCACAAGGTGCGCGTCTGCCCGGAGAGCGTCCGCTCGCGCCCAGCGTCTCGCGTGCGTCTACGCGCTCGAGCTTTCGTTTGCGCGCGCGGCCTCGATGTTAGAAGCGTCGCGCTCACATGAAGCCCTCGCAGCTCTTCGCGTCGCTCTTCTTCCTCGGGACCCTCGCCGCCGCGGGGGCGTGCGCCGAGGGCGTGGCGTCCGACGCGACCGGGATGGACCTCGAGCCGACGAAGAGCACCGATCCGACGGAGCCCGGGGAGAGCGTGACGGTCCCGCCGAGGGGCGACCGCGAGGACGATCCGGGCGACGACGACGGCACCGACGACGGCTCGAGCAGCAGCGGCGGCTCGAGCAGCAGCGGCGGCTCGAGCGGGGCGCCGGACGCCGGCAGCAGCGGCTCGAGCGGCACGCCCGACGCTGGCGGCAGCAGCGGCGGCTCGAGCGGCACGCCCGACGCCGGCTCCTGCACGACGGTAGCGCCGAGCAACGCGTGCGGGCTCACTCCGCAGTGCGGCTGCGCGGCCAACGAGACGTGCGACGTCACGAACAAGTCCAACGGCGCCGTGAGCTGCATCCTCGCCGGCGGCGGTCCCCAGGGCTCCCTCTGCACGACGAGCTCGCAGTGCGCGCTCGGGCTCACCTGCGCGTACGGCGCTTGCCGCCCGTACTGCGCGACCGAGAACAGCGCGTGCACGGGCGCCGGGCTCGGGATGTGCGGCCAGTACTACGATCCTCCCGGCACCGCGGTGCCGAACGCGAAGGTCTGCACGATCGCCTGCGACCTCCGCAGCCCGAGCGCCGCGTGCGGCTCGAACACGTGCATCTGGGACGGCAGCCTCAAGGCGACGGACTGCGACGCAGCAGGGGCCAAGGCGCTCTACGCATCGTGCACGAAGTACAACGACTGTCAGCAGGGCCTGGCGTGCGTCTATCACCCGCTGTGGGGCTACGAGTGCGAGCGCTGGTGCCGCGTCGGGACCAACAGCGACTGCGGTCTCTTCGAGAGCTGCAAGGACATCTACGGCGCGAACGCGCCGCTGGAAGGCGGCACGCGGCTCGGCCACTGCCAGTAGCCTCGGGCGCGCCGCCTCCGCGCCGCGCCCACATCCGGCGTTCGACAATCGCCGGTGTTCGTCTACCCTTCGCTCCACGATGATCCCCGGAGCCGAGCGCATCGCCGATCTCGATCTGGCGTGGGCCGAGACGCGCCACGGAGCTCAGCTTCGCGCGGTCCGGCGGGCCGCCGAGCGCGTCCGCGACAGGCTCGCGAGCGGCCCCCGCTGCATCGCGGTCCGGACCCTCCCGCTGACCACGCTCGTCTACCCGACGCGCTACGCGTTCTGGGCGGCGGCGTTCGCGCCGGCGCCGTTCGTGACGCTGACGCATCGCTGCGTGCTCGTGCAGTTCTTCCAGCAGGGGGAGCTCAGGCACCTGCTCTTCAACCCGACCGACATCGACGGCGCGCGCGCCACGCCGTTCTTCGCGCGGCTGATCGAGCAGCTCGGCCAGACGACGGCCGATCTCGTGACCAAGCGCTTCGACCCGCTCGAGCATCAGCTCGCGCGCCTCGGCCTCGCGCCCGAGGACATCGACTACCTCGCGTTCGACCACTTCCACACGCAAGACCTCCGCGGCCTGCTCGGCACGACGGACGGCGCGCGACCTCGGCGCTTCCCGAACGCGAAGCTCCTCGCGCCGAAGAGCGAGTGGGAGGACTGGGACGACCTCCACCCGCTGCAGCGCGCCTGGTTCGTCCGCGACGGCAAGCTCGGCGCGCGGACGGACGACGTCATCCTCACCGCTGGGGACTTCGCGCTCGGCGACGGCGTGATGCTCCTCCGCACGCCCGGGCACACGTCGGGCAACCAGACGCTCTTCCTCGCCACCGAGTCCGGCGTCTGGGGCATCAGCGAGAACGGCACCTCGGCCGACAACTGGTCGCCGCTCGAGAGCCGGATCCGCGGGCTCTCGTTCATGTGCAAAAAGCAGGATCTCGACGTCGTCCTCAACGCGAACACCCCCGAGCTCGGCGCGGTCCAGTACACGTCGATGGTGCTCGAGCGCACGATCGTCGACCGCGTGCGCCGGGCTCCGGCGTTCGTCCAGATGTTCCCCTCGAGCGAGGTCACGCCGAGCCTCCTCGCGCCGGGCCTCACGCCGACGATCGTCCACGGCGCCATCACGCACGGCGAGCTCTCGCGCCCGCGCCCCGCGACCTCGCCGTCCCCCCACGTCCAGGCCTCCGCGTGAGCGACGACGCGCGGACCTCGAAGCCCGGCGACGCGCGCGACGCGCGTGACGCGGCCGACGCGAAGACCGACCGCTGCGACGACGCGCGTGACGCGGCCGACGCGAAGACCGACCGCTGCGACGACGCGCGTGACGCGGCCGACGCGAAGACCGACCGCTGCGACGACGCGCGTGACGCGGCCGACGCGAGGACCGCGGGCGACGCCGGCGACCCGAGCGCGTCGTGGGGCAACCCGCGTTTCGCGAAGGAGTTCCCGCGTCACCCGGAGCTGGACGCGCTGGTCGCGGCATTCGCGCGCGGCGACTACGCGGCTGTCCGCGAAGGCGCGCCGAAGCTGGCTGCCGCGACCGACGACGACGCCGTCGCGCGCGCCGCGCGCACGCTGCGCGAGCGCATCGAGCCGGATCCCGCCTCGCGGACGCTCTTCCTCGTCGCGGCGGCGCTGCTCGTCTTCCTCACCGCCTGGTGGGTCGCGCACGACGGCCCCGACGGAAACGGCGCGCCTGCGCCGCCGAAGGTGGTCGTCCCGAACGCGAACTGAGCGCGCGTCGTCCGGGCGGCGCCGCGCCCACGCGATCAGCCGCGCGCAGCGAGCGCCGCTCGCGCGACCTCGACGTCCGAGAAGCGGCGCGTCTCCGCCCCGATCACCTGCTCGGTCTCGTGGCCCTTGCCCGCCACGAGGACGACGTCGTCGTCCGCGGCCTCGCGGATGGCGGCCGCGATCGCCTGCGCGCGATCGAGCTCCGTCCGGACGGCGGGGTGCCCCGCGAGGCCGGCGGCGATGGCCCGGGCGATGGCGCCCGGATCCTCGTCGCGCGGGTTGTCGGTCGTCAGGACGACGACGTCCGCGGGCCGCGCCGCCTCGCCCATCGGGCGGCGCTTGTCGTGGTCGCGCTTGCCGCCGGCGCCGAAGACGACGACGAGCCGCGCGCCTCCGGCGAGCGCCCGCGCGACGCCGACCGTGCGCGCGAGGGCGTCGGGGCTGTGGGCGTAGTCGACGACGACGTAGGGGCGCTCGTGGATCACCTCGAAGCGGCCCGGCGGAGGAGGCGCCTCGGCGATCGCGCGCGCGGCCGCCTCCGGCTCGACGCCGGCCGCGACCGCGCCGAGGAGCGCAGCCAGCGCGTTCTCCGCGTAGATCGAGCCGATCGCGCGGACGCGGAGCTCGCCCGGCAGCCCGCTCGCCGCATCCTTGACGGCGCAGGCAACGCGCGTGCCTCTCCAGCTCACGTCCACGGACGTCGCCACGAGGTCGGGCTCGCCTCGCGGCGCGCCGCGCGACGGCACCGCGTACGAGCGGTGAACGACGCCGGCAGGCGTGATCTCACGGAGCAGCTCGTAGCTCTCGTCGCTCGCGTTGAGCACCGCGGTCGCGCCCGGCGGGAGGGAGACGAAGAGCTGCGCCTTGCTCGCGAGGTAGTGCTCGGGCGTCCCGTGCGCGTCGAGGTGATCGTGCGTGAGGTTCGTGAACACGCCGACGCGGCACGGCCACGCCCGCGCGAAGCCGCGCGCGAGCGACTCGCTCGTGAGCTCGATCGCCGCGTGCGACCCGCCTTGATCGAAGCACGCGCGCATGCCCTTCAAGAAGCCGTCGTAGCTCCTGCCGAGCGGGAGCTCGACGTCGTCGAGGAAGAACCCGACCGTCGTAGCGCGCGCGACGGGCCGCGAGAGCGAGCGCAGCGCGGCGGCGACCCAGGCCGTGGTCGTCGTCTTGCCGTTGGTGCCGGTGACGCCGACGGTGTGGAGCCGCGACGCCCACGGCGGCGGAGCGGGGACGACGCGCGGGGAGCCCATGGACGACGCCGATTCTAGCCGACGCGGCGCCCCGGCCGAAATCAGGACGGGGCGCGTCGCCGGGCAGCGGGCGGGGCTGTATGCTCCGCCCGTGAGCCCGAGCCTCACCGAGCGGAGTGATGACGAACGCGCGTTCCTCCAGCGCCGCGTCGCGCTCTTCGGGCTCGTCGGCACCACGCTCGTCGCGCTGACCCTCGGGTTGAGCGTGGCCCAGAGCGCGTCGGAGCCGGGCCCGGTCTTCGCCGCCTCGCACGCGCTCCACGCGCTCGGCCTCATCGGACCGCTGGCGGCGTGGCTCCTCGCGCGCGGCAGGCCGCGCTCGGTTCGCTTCGTCCGGGCCGTCGAGGCCGCCGCGACGCTGAGCTGCGCGCTCTGCTTCCACGCGATGACGATGCGCTTCCCCGCCGTCTCCCGACCCGATCTCGTCGCGGCCCTGGCGACGACGCAGATCGTCGTCACCCGCGCCATCATCATTCCCAGCACCGGGCTCCGCACCGCGATCCTCTCGACCGTGATGGCGCTGCCCACCTTCGCCGTCGCGTACGTGACCTACCTCTCGTTCCAGACGGGAGCCTTCGGCGTCACGCGCGGGTGGCTCGACCTCCAGATCACCGCGTTCATCTGGGCCTCGCTCGCCACCGCGACCTCGACGCTCACCTCGCGGGTCATCTACGGCCTCCGCCGGAAGGTCCGCGACGCGCAGGAGCTCGGGCAGTACACGCTCCTCCAAAAGCTCGGCGAGGGCGGCATGGGTCAGGTGTTCCGCGCGCGTCACGCGATGCTGCGCCGCCCCACGGCCGTGAAGCTCCTCCACTCGGCGTCGCCCGAGGACCTCGCGCGCTTCGAGCGGGAGGTCCAGCTGACGGCGCAGCTCACCCACCCCAACACGGTGACGGTGTTCGACTACGGCCGCACGCCGGACGGCGTCTTCTACTACGCGATGGAGCTGCTCGACGGCGCCGATCTGCAGAAGCTCGTCGACCACTTCGGGCCGATGCCGCCTCGCCGCGCGATCCACGTGCTCGCGCAGGTCGCGGCGGCGCTCGCCGAGGCCCACGCGGTCGGCCTCATCCACCGCGACATCAAGCCGGCGAACATCATCGCCTGCACGCGCGGGACGACGTGTGACGTCGCCAAGGTCGTCGACTTCGGGCTCGTGAAGACCCTGGGCCCCGCGGCGACCGACGGCGTCATCTCCACGCCGGACATCGTCGTCGGCACGCCGCTCTACATGGCGCCGGAGATGCTCACCGCGCCGCTCGACGCCGACACGCGGACGGACCTCTACTCGCTCGGCGCGGTCGGGTACTTCCTGCTGACGGGAACGCCGGTCTTCGTGGGCGGCTCGATCGCGGACATCCTCGCCGCGCACCTGCGCGCGAAGCCGATCCCGCCGAGCACCCGGCTCGGCGCGCCGGTGCCGCGCGATCTCGAAGAGGTCATCCTCGCTTGCCTCGCCAAGTCGCCGGCCGACCGCCCGCCGAGCGCGCTGGCCCTGCGCGAGCGCCTCCTCGCCTGCGCCGACGCCGGCGGCTGGACCGAGGCCGAGGCGCGCGCGTGGTGGGCGGCGAGCGGCGTCGCGCGCCTCGGCCACCACGAGCCCGTCTCGTCCACCGCCAAGACGATCGCCATCGCGCTCGATCAGCGCACGGGCGCGCCCTGACCGCGCGGAGCGCTCCGTGAAGAGCCCGCGTCCGTCGCGCCCGAGCAGCGTCACGACTCGGCTTCGCCTGCGCCCGGCGGCGCTCGCCGCCGCGATCGTCCTCGGACCGCTCGCGCTCGGCGTGTCCGTAGTCGTCCTCGGAGCGATCGGCCTGCGCCCTGCGATCGCCACGTGCGGCGCGACCGCGCTGGCGGTTTGGCTGGGCGCGATCGCGGCCGCGACGAAGCGGGGCCCGCGGCTCGGGCTCGCGTCGCTCGCTCCGCTCCTGATCCTGGCGCCGTTCCTCTCGACGATGCGCGCCTCGCCCCTGCCCACGCCGGCGGCGCTCGAGACGGCGCTTCCGCGCGCGACGCCGCCGGCGGGAATGGCGGTCCACCGGCTGCCGACGGGCCTGACCCACCGGACCGCCGCGTTCGCCTACCGTGGAGGTTCGCCGCTCGACCGGCGCGACTTCGCGATGACCGCCGTGCTGGTCCGACACCCACGCGGAGACCTCCTGATCGACGCCGGGCTGGGGCGCGATCTCGACGCCCAGATCGGCTACATGCCGCTCTGGTTCCGCGCGACCACCCGCTACGAGCGGCGCCGCTCGGTCGCCGAGCAGCTGGACGCGGCCGGGTACGATCGCCGCGCGCTGCGCGCCGTCGTGCTCACCCATGCCCACTGGGATCACGTCAGCGGCGTCCCCGAGCTCGCCGGCACCCCCGTGTGGGTCACGCCCGAGGAGCGCCGGCACATCGACGACGGCGGGGCGATCATGGGGCTCACGCGCAGCTTCGGCGGCGTGCGCTACGAGGAGTACACGTTCGAGGGCGGGCCCTACCTCGGGTTCCCCCGGAGCCACGACGTCTACGGCGACGGCGCGATCGTCATCGTCCCCGCGCCGGGGCACACCCCCGGCTCGGTGATCGTCTTCCTCACGCTACCGACGCGGCAGCGCTACGCGCTCGTCGGCGATCTCGTCTGGCAGCTCGAGGGTGTCTCCCAGCGCGAAGAGCGCCCCTGGCTGCAGCGGACGCTCGCCGACGACGATCCGGCTGCGGTGCGCGACGGCATCGCGCGCGTCGCCGCGATCGCGGCGCGCTACCCCGAGATCGCGATCGTGCCCGCCCACGACGCACGGGCGTTCGCGGCGCTGCCCCAGCTGTGAGGAGCGAGAAGCAAGAGGACGCTCGAGGCGTGCCTGCCGTAGAGCCGCGCGGGCAGCCGGCCATGTCGACCGCCTCCCGAACGGCGGCGTCGGCGGCCGCCCCGATGCGAGAGCCGACGGCCATCGGTGCTATATCCACGCTCGATGGTGCGCGGATTCAAGGTCTTCGGAGTCGCTTCCCTCGCGGCGATCGTCGCACTCCCGTCGTGCAGCGACGATCCGCGCGCGGACGGCTCGACGGCGGCCGCGTCGCTGTTCGTCGTCCCGTCCTCCCTCGACGAGCTCGCAGAGGAGACGTTCTTCGAGCACCCGTTCCCGAGCGATCTCCGCCGCGAGGCCGACGGCACGGCACGCTTCGTCGGCTGGCCCAACCCATTCTTGAACGTCCTCATCAGCGAGTACATCAAGAGCACCGATCGCCTGCTCGACGGCTTCTCGCCCGTGGCTCCCGCCTACCTCCGCTTCACGAGCGCGATCGATCCCGGCTCGTTGCCGAAGGATCCGCCGGCGGGGACGGCGACGGACGCGTCGGTCCAGGTGGTCGACGTCGATCCGACGTCCCCCGAGAAAGGCCAGCGTCGGCTCGTCCAGCTCCACTGGCAGGAGACGGTGACCGAGGGCTCGTACTGGCAGCCGAACACGCTCGCCGTGATGCCGATCCTCGGCCGCCCGCTCCGCCCAAACACCCGCTACGCGGTCGTCGTCACGAACAAGCTCCGCGCGCGCGGCGGCGGCGAAATCACGCGGAGCGCAGACCTCGACGAGGTGCTCGGCGAGCGGCCGGCCAGCCCGCGGACCGAGAAGGCCAAGGCGCTCTTCGCGCCCGCGGTCACCGAGCTCGCCGTCGCGGGCGTGGCCGCCGACGACATCGTGCACCTCACCGTCTTCACCACGAACGATCCGACCGCCGAGCTGTTCGCGATCGCCGACCACGTGAAGGCGAACGTCGCCGCGCCCACGGCCACGAGCTGGACGGAGACCGAGTCGAACGGCGACTACGACGTGTACGAGGGCGCGTACGGACCGTCGCCGAACTACCAGGGCGGAGCGATCCCGTACCGGAAGCCCCCGGACGGCGGAGGCTTCGTCTTCGAGGACGGCAAGCCGAAGGTGCAAGGCACGTTCGACCTCCGCTTCGCGCTCGCCGTCCCCGACGCCGGCAAGTGCCCCGCGCCGCCGGACGGCTACCCGATCGTGCTCTACGCCCACGGCACCGGCGGCGACTACCGCTCGTTCCTCGGCGACGGCACCGCGCGCGCGCTGGCGACGCGCTGCCTCGCGTCGATGGGCGTCGACCAGATCTTCCACGGCACGCGGCCCGGGTCTCCCGAGCCGAACGATCCGCAGCGCGACTCGAAGATCCAGCTCCTGTTCTTCAACTTCGACAACGCCTTCGCCGCGCGGACGAACAACCGCCAGTCCGCGATCGACGTGGTCCAGCAGGCTCGGCTCTTCACCGACACGAAGGCGAAGGTGCCCGCGAACGTCTCGCGCACCGGCGGCGAGATCGCGTTCGACGCGAGCCGCGTGCTCTTCTTCGGCCACTCGCAGGGCGGCCTCAACGGCCCGCTCTTCCTGGCCGGAAGCGATCTCGCGCGCGGCGGGGTCCTGTCCGGCGCCGGGAGCATGCTGGTCGTCGCGCTGCTCGAGAAGACGCAGCCGGTCGACGTGTCGTCCGCCGTGCGCGTCCTGCTCGGCCTCACCGACGAGGAGCGGGCCAAGGAGCTCAACGTCTTCCACCCGGGCCTCGCGCTCGCGCAGACGATCGTCGACGCGACCGATCCGATCCACTACGGCGCGTTCATCACGACGACGCCGCGCGCCGGCTTCGCGCCGAAGAGCATCTACCAGACCGAGGGCATCGCCGCGGACGGCTCGGGCGACACCTACGCGCCGCCGCGCGGGATCGAGGCGCTCGCCGTCTCGATGAGCCTGCCGCGCGTGGCGCCCGGCGTGCGGGCGATCCCGGAGGCCGCGTGGGCGAACCTCGCCGACGTCTCGCTCGTGGCGAGCGGCGTCCGCGGCAACCTCGCCGGCGGCCGAGCCACCGGCGCGCTCGCGCAGTTCACGCCGCGCGCGGGGCGCGACGGGCACTTCGTCGTCTTCGACCTACCGGAGGCGCGCGCGCAGGCGGCGACCTTCTGCCGCGATCTCGCCGACGATCCCGTCGGCCGCCTCGCGCCGCCCTGAGCGCCGGGCGCTCTCGGTCTCGCGCTCCGATCGGCGCGCGAAACCCGCAGCGCCGAGGACGCACGGCCCGAGGTCGCGCGGATGGACGAGCGCCGATCCACGCGTGCCGGTGCCGGCCATCGCGATCCGTCCGAAGACGGCGTAAGATTGCAGTCGACCTGTCCCACGAGCGGTAGGTCGATGTGGGATCGGACTTGGCGTGCCTCGTGTAACAAGTCATCGTCTAGAGATGGGTGCGATCGCGCGCGGACAGCGCGTCGGCCGGTACGAGCTCGTGCAGGTCCTCGGTGAGGGGGGCATGGGCACGGTCTGGCTCGCGCACCCCTTTGACGCCCCGGACCAGCTCTACGCGGTGAAGACCGTGTCGACTCAGTACGCGTCCGATCCGCGCGTCTGCGCGATGTTCGTGAAAGAGGCGAGCCTCGCCGCCGCGATCGACCACCCCAACGTCGTGCGCCTCTACGACGTCGGTCTCCACGACGCCGTCCCGTTCTTCGTCATGGAGTGGATCGACGGCTTCTCGCTCCGCAACGTGGCGCGCAAGGTCGCCGAGACCGGCGAGCGCGTGCCGGCGGCGCTCGCCCTCCGCATCGCGGGCGATCTCTGCGCCGGGCTCCACGCCGCCCACGAGCTCCGGGGCGACGACGGCGGCGCGCTCGGTCTGGTGCACCGCGACGTGTCCCCTCACAACGTCCTCGTCACGCGCGAGGGCGTCGCGAAGCTCATCGACTTCGGCGTCGCCAAGGCGCGCGACCTCGCGAGCGGCAGCGATCAGTCCGTCGTCGGCGGCCTGAAGGGCAAGGTCCGCTACATGGCGCCGGAGCAGGCGCTGGAGAAGGCGATCGACCGGCGCGCCGACCTCTTCAGCGTCGGCGCGATCACCTACCAGCTGCTCACGGGGCGGGCGCCGTTCGAGGGGCCGAACGAGCTCGCGATCATCAACGCGCTCCTGTCCACCAACCCGGTCTTCGTCCCGGAGGACCTGCCCGAGCCCGTCCAGTGGATCCTCCGGCGCGCGCTCGCTCGCCGGCCCGAGAACCGCTTCGCCGACGCGGAGGAGATGCGCGAGGCGATCGAGCTCGCGCTCGTCGAGCTCGGTCAACCCGACAGCCACGCGCACGTCGCCGAGTGCCTCGCGTGGTTCGATCCGCTCGAGGAGGACGACGAGATCACGTCGCAGCGGCAGCTCCCGCTCGAAGACTCGGACGTCGGCACGCGAGTCCGCACGCCGGGCGCCTCGCAGCCCCCGCCGATCGCCTTCTCGATCCCGGCGGGCTCGGTCCCCGCGCGACAGTCCTCGCTCCCGGACGACGCCGCGCTCGACGCGATGCGACGCCAGCGCGCCCAGGCCGCGAACGCGGGCTCGTGGCGCTTCATCCTCGCCGGCGCCGCCTTCGTCGGGGTGCTCGGCCTGCTCGCCGCGCTCCTCGTCCGCGATGCGCCGCGGAGGCCGACGACGCCCGACACCGCGGCGGCGGCGGCCGATCCGGAGACGCCGCTCCCCGCCCCCACCCCGCAGCCGATCCTGCCGAGCGGCGTGTCGACGACGACGCCGATCATCGACATGGGCGACCTCGAGGACGCGAAGCCCGGGCACGCCGTCAAGCCGCGCGCGAAGCGATCGCCGCAGGCTTCGCAGGCGCCGCGCCCCGCGGCCGCGCCGACGGCCGACAAGAACGGCGACCTCGCCGGACCGCTCAAGGTCTGGAAGTAGCGCCGGCCCCGGTCGGAGCGACCGAGCCGGCGCTGCACCTCAGACCGGGTCGCGGCGCTTGAGGAGGATGAGCAAGAGGACGAGCATCACCGCCGTCATGCCGAGCAGGACGGTGATCGGGAGCCACGTCTGCGCGTACGCGGAGAAGCCCCATGCTCCCTTCAGCGACTCCGAGCCCATCTGGGCGACGGCGCACTGGAAGTAGCCGCCGAAGACGTAGTCCGGCGGGCTGTTCAAGCTCGCGTTCTGCAGGTTGATGAACCAGGCCGGCTCCTTCGCGACCGCGAGGCGCTCGTGGGCGATCGAGCCCTCGAACCCCCAGCGCGCCGGCATCACGTACATGAGCGGCTTGAGCATCGGGTTCGTCGTCATCGGCACCATCAGCCCGCCGAGGACGACCTGCGGGATGAGCGCGATCGGCGTGAGCGACATCGCCGCCTCGGCGGACGACACCGCCGTCGAGAGCAGGAGCCCCAGCGCCGTCGCGTTCATCGCGACCGCGACGATGACGATGAGCTCCATCAGGAAGGCGATCGGACCGCCGTTGAAGCCGAGCGTGAAGAAGACGATCCCGAGCAGCACCGTGCACTGGAAGATGCAGACGAGGCTCAGGATGATGTACTTCGAGAAGACGTAGTTGAAGAGCGAGAGGTTCACCATCCGCTCGCGCAGGTAGATCGCGCGCTCGGTGACGATCTCGCGCGCCGAGTTCGACGTGCCGAACCAGACCGCCGAGACGACGACGAAGAACATCGCCGCGGTGTGGTCGTTCGTCGGGAGCATCCGCGCGAGGAGATCGGTCGAGCCCTCGGCGCTCTGGACCTTCTTGCCGAGCTCCTGGAGGGCGCCGAGGCACCAGAACGGCACCGCCTCCTGCTGCCCGGCGAAGACGAAGGCGAGCATCACGCCGATGATCGGCGCCTGGAGGAACATGATCGCGGCGCCGGCTCGGTCGCGGATCTTCACCTTCCAGTAGCGGCTCATGAGCAGCGTGAGCTGCCTGAAGAGCGCCACGCTCGGCCGGTGCGGCACGCCCCGAGCCGCGGGCTCCGTGCCGACCGCGCGCCGGCCGGAGAACATCTGCTGGAACACCGGGTTGGCCTGGTGCATGAACTCCGCGCGCCACTCGCGCGCCGCCTCGAGGCGCGCCGTGTTGCGCGGGACGTTCGGGTCGCGGCTCTTCATCCGCTCGTG
>JAHBWA010000130.1 GCA_019637195.1 Labilithrix sp.
GCTCCAATCGACGAGGACTTCGACCCCGAACCAGCGGCCGAGCGGCAAGCGGCGATTCATGGTCGACGCAGCTGCAGCGGCCGTACCGCCGCGGACGACCGGCGGGACGCAGCGGCATCGAACCTGCAACCCGCGGCGCGATGATCTCCACCACCACCAAGACCACCGAGCGAGAGCAATGGCGCGCCCGCATCCTCCAGGCGCTGGCGGAGCTCGACACGAGCCCCCCCGGGCTCGAGCGTACGCCGTCCCCACCGAAGGACGACGGCAGCGCGTCGACGTCCCCGTCCGGTCGCTGACACGCGCGCGCGCGTGTCAGCGAGCGGCTCCCCAAGCCGCGGACGTGCAGGCGGCGGCCTCCTCTCGGAAGAGGGGCCGCCGCAGCGACGGCGGGCGAGGCCGCGACCTGTCGCGACCTCTCGCCACCTGTCAGGACGGCGGGAGGTCGGCGTCGGCCTTCGCCGCCTCGCCGCCCGCCGCCGCGCCGTAGCGCTCGAGCTTCCGGTAGAGCGTCCGGCGATCGAAGCCGAGCACCTGCGCGGCGCGTGACTTGTTCCCACCGACGAGCGAGAGCACGCGCAGGATGTACCGGCGCTCCAGCTCGTCCATCGTGACGATCTCGGTCGGATCGTTCGCGGCGACGACGAAGCGCTCGGCGCGGTAGGCGCGGATCTTCTCGGGGAGGTCCTCGACCGTGATCTGCTCGAAGCGCGCGAGGGCGACCGCGTGCTCCATGCAGTTCTCGAGCTCGCGGACGTTGCCCGGCCAGTTGTAGGCCATCAGCTTCTCGGCACCGGTGGTCGACAGCTCGAGCGACGGCTTCGCGTTGCGCTCGGCGAACTGCTTGAGGAAGTGCTGCGCGAGGTGCAGCACGTCGCCCCCGCGCTCGCGGAGCGGCGGCACGTCGATCTTCACGACGTTGATGCGGTAGTAGAGGTCCTCGCGGAAACGCTTCTCGTAGACCTCGTCTTCGAGGTTCCGGTTCGTCGCCGCGACGATGCGCGCGTCGAAGGGGATCTCCTGGTTCGCGCCGACGGGCCGCACCTTGCGCTCCTGGAGCGCGCGCAGGAGCTTCGGCTGCACGTCGATCGGCAGCTCGCCGATCTCGTCGAGGAAGAGCGTCCCGCCCGTCGCCTGGACGAAGAGGCCGGTGCGCTGCGCCTTCGCGTCGGTGAACGCGCCGCGCGCGTGGCCGAACAGCTCGCTCTCGAGCAGCGAGTGCGGTACCGCGGCGCAGTTGATCGCGACGAAGGGTCCGTTCTTGCGGCGGCTCCGGTTGTGGATGCCGCGGGCGATGAGCTCCTTTCCGGTGCCGGTCTCGCCGTGGATGAGGACGGAGGCGTCGCTCTCGCCGACACGGTTGATGAGCTCGTAGACGCGTCGCATCGCGCCGCTCTGACCGACGATGCGCTGATCGCTCCCCTCGCCGTCCACGGCCTGGCGCAGGCGCTTCACCTCGTCGGAGAGGCGCCGGTGCTGGATGGCGCGCGAGACGCTGAGGAAGAGGAGCTTCGGGTCCACCGGCTTCGTGATGAAGTCGTAGGCGCCGACGCGGATGGCGCCGATCGCCGTCTCGAGGCTCCCCTGCCCGGTGATCACGACGACGGGCATGTCCGGCCGCGTCCCGAGGACGCGCTCGCACAGGTCGAGGCCGCTCATCTCGGGCATGCTCAGGTCGGTAAGCACGACGTCGAAGTCCTGCTCTGCGACCAGCTCGAGCGCGCGCTGCGCGTTCGTCGACGCCGTGACCTTGAAGCCGTGCCGCCCGAGCGCCATCTCGAGCAAGTCGCAGGTCTCCTGCTCATCGTCGACGACCAGGATGTGACCTTTCATCGTGTACCTCGGAAGGGTGGGACGTTCGAGCCCAGGAACAGCAGCTCTACTGCTGGGAGGGCGAGGACCGCGGCAGCATGGGCTGTACCAACGCCGAAGTCGCAAGACTCCGCACTTAACAAGGGCTCTCCCACCCGACCTGCGAGGCAAGATGCCACGCTCGTCGCTTCATGTCACGAGTGGGACATCAGTCGGTGGACGTCGGCGGCGGGCGCCGTCCGATCGGTCCACGAAGGTCGTCGCACGCGGCGGAAGCGTCACGAGGCCCCTCGATTGCAATGACGACGAGCGAGGGATCCAATGAGCGAAACGAAAAAACAAATCACGCAGAATCCGGGCCGCGACGACGTCCACGAGCAGCGCGACCGGGACCAGAAGCGGGAGGGCGTCGTCGAGGCGCCCGCGCGCCCCGCCGACGACACGTCGCCGCCTGCGAAGGAGGCGCCGCCGCAGCGAGCATAGGCCGCGCTGTGGCGCGCCGACTCCCTTGCGGCGGCGGCGCGTCAGGATCGGCGCCCGACCTCCGACGGACGGCGGCGTTCGCGGTCAGGATCGCGGCGCGCGCGGCGCCTCGCAGCCGACTGCGGCGTTCGCGTCAGGATCGCGGCGCGCGCGGCCCCTCGCAGCCGACTGCGGCGTTCGCGTCAGGATCGCGGCGCGCGCGGCCCCTCGCGCCGTCGCGTCAGGATCGCTGCGCGCGCAGCGTTTGAGAAGGACGTGTTCCCGCGAGCACCTTCTCCACCTGCGCCGCGAGCACGGCGCCGGGGATCGGCTTGACGAGGAACGCGTCCGCCCCGGCGAGCAGCGCGGCCTCGAGGTCCTGCCGCGCGGAGAACGCCGTCAGGATGACCACGGGGACGTCCTTCATGGTCGGGTCCGTCCGCCACGCGCGCGCGAGCTCGAGCCCGTCGCCGTCGGGGAGCCGGCAGTCGAGCACGACCGCGTCGGGCCGTCGCCGGCGAGCGAGGCTCCGCGCCTCCTCGAGGTTCTCGGCGTGCATCACCTCGAAGCCGAAGTGCCGCAGGGTCGCCGTCGTGATGACCTGCGCGTCGACGTTGTCTTCGACCACGAGCACGAGACGCGTCCGGGGGAGCTGATCTGGCATCGTCCCGATCGGGATGCAGCATCCGAGCCGCTGCGCGCTCAGGCGACAGTTGTGCGACACCGTGCGACGGACGACCGAGCGGACGGACGGACGGACTCAGCGCCTTTTCTTGCCGCCCCTCGGTGGTCGCTTCGCCTTCGTCGGCGGGTTCGTCGAAGCGGACGGCACGGCATCGGCGACCGGCGCGTCGTTCTGCGCCGACGAAGGCGCGGTCGACTCCGGCGAGGCCGACGCCGGCTCGTTCTCCGCCGCCGGCGGCGCCGGATCCGGCGCCGCGAGCGACGGCAGCTCCAGCGGCGTCGGCGGGTGGGTCGCGAACTGCGTCCGGTTCTTGATCGTCTTCTCCGGTCCCCAGAGCGCGACGCCTCCGACGCCCGCGGCGCCGACGGCGAGGATGATGAGCCCGAAGAAGAGCAACGTATGGATCCCCGAGCGCGGCACCGCCGCCGAGTGGCCCCGGCGCGGCGCGGGACGCGGCGCCGAGCCCTCCATCCAGAGCGGGGTCTCCCGGGGCGTGCTCGAATCGGAGACCGGCAACGCCGCGGCGACGGGCTCGTGCGCCGGCACCGCCACTCCTGCCGGCTCGCCCGCCGGTGCTCCGATGGGTGAAGCGCGATCCGCTCCCACGTTCCCCATGCCCTCGGAGCGAGCACCCCGCGTGCCACGGAGCAACCTCTCAATCGCGCGGCGTTTTCGAGGTCCATCGCGTGCGAGACCGGATCGCCGTTGGCTCGGCGCCGACACCGATGAATCAGGTTCGAGCGCCGGAGCCCAGCACGGCCGAGCTCTGCGGCCCCGACGCGATCGGGCGCGCCGAACGTCGCTCGGGCGCCGCCCGGGCGTCGGTCGAGCGCAGGCACGGTCGAGACTCGGGACGGAACGGGTCGAGCCCCGGCCGAGCCGTCGAGCGCGCGCACGAGATCGCGAGGTCCCAACCCGCGGACTAAGACGAACGGCCATGGCCGAACGGCCGAACCCCGACGCGCTGCTCGCCGAAGTGCGGCACGACGCAGAGCGATCGAGCCGCGGGCGGCTCACGATCTTCTTCGGCGCGGCGGCAGGGGTCGGCAAGACCTACGCGATGCTCGAGGCGGCGCGGTTCGAGCGCGAGGAGGGTCGCGACGTCGTCGCCGGGATCGTCGAGACGCACGGCCGCTACGACACCGGCGCCCTCCTGCTCGGGCTCGATGTCCTGCCGCGGCGACAGGCCCAGCACGAGGGCGTGAAGCTCGAGGAGCTCGACCTCGACGCGGCCCTCGCGCGCCGGCCGGGTCTGCTCCTCGTCGACGAGCTCGCGCACACCAACGCGCCCGGCTCCCGTCACGAGAAGCGCTGGCAGGACATCGAGGAGCTCCTGGCGTCCGGCCTCGACGTCTACACGACGCTCAACGTCCAGCACCTCGAGAGCCAGAACGACGTCGTCGCCGAGATCACCCACGTCACGGTGCGCGAGACCGTGCCCGACGCGGTCTTCGAGGGCGCCGACGACATCCGCCTCATCGACCTGCCGATCGACGAGCTCCTCGAGCGGCTCCGCGAGGGCAAGGTCTACGTCCCCGAGCAGGCGGAGCTCGCGCGCGAGAGCTTCTTCCGGGAAGGAAACCTGATCGCGCTGCGCGAGCTCGCGCTGCGTCTGACAGCGCAGCGCGTCGACGCCCAGATGCGCGCGTACCGCAAGAAGCACGGCATCGACCGGCCCTGGCCGGCGGCCGAGCGCGTCCTCGTCTGCGTGAGCCCCAGCCCCTCGTCCGCGCGCGTGATCCGCGGCGCGCGGCGGCTCGCGGCGGACCTCCACGCCGACCTCCTCGCGGCCCACGTCGACGTGCCCGGCTCGCTCCGCCTGACGGCGGCCGACCGGCGACGGCTCGCGGACCACCTGCGGCTCGCGCAGAGCCTCGGTGCCGAGACGGTGACGCTGAGCGGCCCGTGCAGCGCCGACGAGGTCTCCCGCTTCGCGCGCGCGCGCGACGTCTCGCGCATCGTGGTCGGCAAGCCCACGCACGCGCGGTGGCGCGATCGGCTGCGCCCGCCCTTCCTCGACCAGCTCGTCCGCCTGAGCGACGGAATCGACGTGCATGTCCTCACGGGAGAGGGCGCGCCGGAGCGCCGGACGGCGGCCCGGCGACGAGCGGGCGGGCGGGCGCTGCCGCTCCGCGGGCTCGCCGCCGCGAGCGCGATCGTCGCCGCGACCACGCTCGGCGCGAGCCTCCTCTTCCCCGGCGGACGGCTCGCCGACCTCGTCATGCTCTACCTCCTCGCGATCGTGCTGGTCTCGCTCCGGTGGGGCCTCGGGCCGTCGATCGTCGCGGCGGCGCTCTCCGTCGCGCTCCTCGACTTCTTCTTCATCGCGCCCTACCACACCTTCGCCATCGGCGACGTCCGGCACGTGGCGACGTTCAGCGTGCTGCTCCTCGTCGCCGTCGTCATCAGCGGGCTGACGAGGCGCGTGCGCGTGCAGATGGACACCGCGAGGGCGAGCGAGATCCGGACGGCGAGCCTCTACGCGCTCAGCCGTGCCCTCGCGAGCGCGAAGACGACGCGCGAGGTCGCCGACGCCGGCGCCAAGCACGTCCACGACGTCTTCGGGGCGAGCGCCTGCGTCCTCGTGCCGGATCCGGATCGAACACACCTCGCGCCGCAAGCGACCGGACGGGGCTGGTCGTTCGACCTCGACGAAAAGGAGCTCGCGGTCGCGGAGTGGACGCACGAGCACGGCCACGTGGCCGGGGCCGGCACCGACACGCTCCCCGCCGCCGCGGGCACGTACGTCCCGCTCGAGGCGTCGTCGTCCCGCGTCGGCGTCCTCGCGATCCGGCGTCCCCACGGCAGAGGCCCCGACCGCGAGCAGCGGCAGCACCTCGAGGCATTCGCCCGGCAGATCGCGAGCGCGCTCGAGCGGACGTGGCTCGCCGACCGGGCGCAGCGGGCGCAGCTACAGCTCGAGACCGAGCAGCTGCGCAGCGCGCTCCTCTCGTCCGTCTCGCACGATCTCCGGGCACCGCTCAGCCTGATCACCGGGACCGCGACCGCGCTGCTGACGACCGAGCTCGAGGCGCCGGTGCGTAAGGAGCTCGTAGAGACGATCCTCGCCGAGGGGGAGCGGCTGCGCCGCCGCGTCCGAAACCTCCTCGACATGACGCGGCTCGACGCCGGCGCCGTCGAGGTCGACCGCGACTGGCACGGCGTCGACGACGCGGTCGGCCCCGCGCTCGAACGAACCGCGCGCGTGCTCGGTCCGCGTCCCGTGACGACGGACGTGCCGGCGGATCTACCGCTCGTGCCGTACGATCCAGTCCTCGTCCAGCAGGTGCTCGTGCACCTGCTCGAGAACGTCGCCAAGCACACGCCGGCGGGATCGCCGGTCCACGTCTCCGCGCGCCGCTCCGGCGACGGCGTCGAGATCATCGTCGCAGATCGCGGCCCCGGGCTCGCGCCCGGCGAGGAGCGGCGCGTCTTCGAGAAGTTCTACCGAGGCGAGTCGCGGCGCGGCGGCGGCGCCGGCCTGGGCCTCGCGATCTGCAAGGGGATCGTCGACGCCCACGGAGGGCGGATCTGGGCGACCGGCCGTGACGGGCACGGCGCCGCCTTCCACTTCACCTTGCCGATCGAGCGAACGCCGCCTGCGCTCGACGCCGCCCCGGCGCGGCGCGGCGAGTCGACCGCTCACGCGTGACGGAGCGCGCAAGGCGCGCTCCGCGCGGTCGCCCTCGCCCGGCGCCGGAGCTCGCGGGCGCCCGCGCCCGCGAGCTCCGTGAGCACGACGCTTGCAGCGCGTCGGTGGGCGCGCGCGCGAGCGGGTGCGCCACGTACGAGCGAGGTGCGCCGTGGACATCGTCTACATCGGTCTAGCTCTCGTGCTCTTCGGCCTGACGGTCGGCCTCGTCCGTCTCTGCGAGTCGGTCCGGACGGAGTGACGGCATGTCCGACCTCCACGCCGCGTTCGCGCTCGTCGCGCTCGGACTGCTCGCCTACCTCGTCTTCGCGATGCTGAAGCCCGAGAGGTTCTCGTGACGGCGAGCACGCTCGCCTCGCTCGCGCTCTACGCCGCCGTCCTCGGGGCGCTCGTCAAGCCGCTCGGCGGCTACATCGCGCGCGTCTACCGCGGCGACGCGCGCCTCGCGGCGCGGCTGCTCGGCCCCCTCGAGCGGCTGGTCTACCGCGCGCTCCGGATCGACCCCCACGAGGAGATGACCTGGAAGACCTACGCGCTCGCGGCGGTGACGTTCAACGTCGCCGGGCTCCTCACCGTCTACCTGCTCCAGCGCGTGCAGTCCGCGCTGCCGCTGAACCCTGCCGGGCTCGCGGCCGTCTCGCCGCACGTGGCCTTCAACACGGCCGTGAGCTTCGCGTCGAACACGAACTGGCAGAGCTATTCGGGCGAGACGACGCTCGCGCACGCGACGCAAGTGCTCGGCCTCACGGTCCAGAACTTCGCGTCGGCGGCGACGGGGATGGCCGTGCTCGCCGCGTTCGTCCGCGGCTTCACGCGCACGTGCTCGGCGACGCTCGGGAGCTTCTGGGTCGACCTCACGCGCGGGGTCGTGTTCGTACTCCTCCCGCTCGCGCTCGTCTCCGCGCTCTTCCTGGTGTCGCAGGGCGTGGTCCAGTCGTTCGAGCCTCGCGCGACCGGCGCGCTCGTCGACGCGGTGACCACACCAGGCGGCGAGACCGTCACCGAGCAGCACTTCGCGCTCGGTCCGGCGGCGTCGCAGGTGGCGATCAAGCAGCTCGGCACGAACGGCGGCGGCTTCTTCGGCGTGAGCTCCGCACACCCGTTCGAGAACCCGACGCCGCTGTCGGGCTTCGTCGAGATGCTCTCGCTCATGATGATCCCGGCCGCGCTCTGCTACACGTTCGGCGCGCTCGTCGGCGACACGCGGCAGGGCTGGGCGGTGCTCGCCGCCATGGTCGTCGTCTTCCTCCCGCTGGTCTGGCTCTGCGTGTCGCAGGAGCAAGCCGGAAGCCCCGCGCTGGCGGGCCTCGCGATCGACGACGAGGCGAGCGCGATGCAGCCCGGCGGCAACATGGAGGGCAAGGAGCTGCGCTTCGGCGTCGCCGGCTCCGCCCTCTGGGCCGCCGCGACGACCGCGACCTCGAACGGCTCGGTGAACGCGATGCTCGACTCGTTCACGCCGCTCGGCGGGCTCGCGCCGATGTGGCTGATGCAGCTCGGCGAGGTCGTCTTCGGCGGCGTCGGCTCGGGCCTCTACGGAATGCTGATCTTCGCCCTGGTCGCCGTCTTCGTCACGGGGCTCATGGTGGGGCGTACGCCCGAGTACCTCGGGAAGAAGATCGAGGCCTACGAGATGAAGATGGCGGCGATCGTCGTCCTCGTGCCGCCGGCGCTCGTCCTCGTGTCGACCGCCATCGCGTGCGTGACCGACGCGGGGCGGCGCGGCGTGACGGTCGCCTCCGCGCACGGGTTCAGCGAGATCCTCTACGCCTTCTCCTCGCAGGGGAACAACAACGGCAGCTCGTTCGCCGGCCTCGCCGCCGACACCCCGTTCTACACGGCGCTGGGCGCCGTCTGCATGTTCGGCGCGCGCTACTGGCTCATCGTCCCGGTGCTCGCGATCGCGGGCGCGTTGGCGGCGAAGCGCGCGGTCCCGAGGTCGAGCGGGACGCTCCCGACCCACGATCCCCTCTTCGTCGTGATGCTCGCCGGCGTGGTCGTCATCGTCGGCGCGCTGACCTTCATCCCCGCCCTCGCGCTCGGACCGATCCTCGAGCACCTGACGGCGCACGGGTCCTGAGATGGCGGAGTCGCTCGGATCCCAGACCGCCCTCGCGCCGCTCGCCGCGCCGCCGTCACCGCCGGCGGGCGCGCGCGCTCCGGGGAGGGCGCGCAGCCTCTTCGAGGCGGCGGTCGTCCGGAGAGCGCTCGTCGACGCGCTCGCCAAGCTCGATCCGCGGCATCAGCTCCGCAACCCGGTCATGTTCGTGGTCGAGGTCGGCAGCGTCCTGACGAGCGCGCTGTTCGTGCAAGCGGCGCTCGGTCGCGGTGAGGCGCCGGCCGGGTTCATCCTCGCTGTGTCGCTCGCCCTCTGGTTCACGGTGTATTTCGCGAGCTTCGCCGAGGCGATCGCGGAGGGCCGCGGCAAGGCGCAGGCCGAGACGCTCCGCCGCGCGCGGAGGGACACCCCGGCGAAGAAGCTCTCCGCGCCCGCGCGCGAGGCGCCGTTCGAGCTGACCTCGTCCTCGCTCCTCCGGCGCGGCGACGTCGTGCTCGTCGAGGCCGGCGACGACGTCCCCTGCGACGGCGACGTCGTCGACGGCGTCGCCTCGGTGAACGAGGCTGCGATCACCGGCGAGAGCGCGCCGGTGATCCGCGAGGCCGGCGGCGATCGCAGCGCGGTGGTCGCGGGCACGCGCGTCCTGTCGGACTGGCTCGTCGTGAGCGTCGCCTCGGAGCCCGGGACCTCCTTCCTCGACCGGATGATCGCGCTCGTCGAGGGCGCGAAGCGCCGCAAGACGCCGAACGAGATCGCGCTCGACATCCTCCTCGCGGCCCTCACGATCGTCTTCCTCCTGGCGACCGCGACGCTCGTCCCCTTCTCGCTCTTCGGCGTCGAGGTCGCGGCGGCCCGCGCGCCGATCGCGCTCACCGTCCTCGTCGCGCTGCTCGTGTGCCTCATCCCGACGACGATCGGCGGCCTCCTCTCGGCCATCGGGATCGCCGGCATGGACCGGCTCTTCCAGGCGAACGTCGTCGCGACCTCCGGCCGCGCGGTCGAGGCCGCCGGCGACGTCGACGTGCTCCTGCTCGACAAGACGGGGACGATCACGCTCGGCAACCGTCAGGCGGCCGCGTTCCACCCCGCGCCGGGCGTGACGGAGCTCGAGCTGGCCGACGCCGCGCAGCTCGCGTCGCTGGCCGACAAGACGCCCGAGGGACGCAGCGTGGTCGTGCTGGCGAAGGAGCGCTTCTCCATCCGCGCGCGGAGCGTGCGCGACCTCGGCGCGACGTTCGTCGCCTTCACCGCGCAGACGCGGATGAGCGGCGTGAACGTCGACGAGCGCCAGCTCCGCAAGGGCTCCGCCGACGCCGTCGAGGTCTTCGTCCGCTCGAGGGGCGGCAGCTACCCCGACGCCGTGGCGTCCGTCGTCCGGGCGATCGCGGAGAAGGGCGGGACGCCGCTCGTCGTCGCGGAGGCGCCGGCGCCCACAGCGCACGGCCTCGTGCGCGTGCTCGGCACGATCGAGCTCAAGGACGTCGTCAAAGGCGGGATCCGGGAGCGCTTCGCCGAGCTGCGGCGAATGGGCATCGAGACGGTCATGATCACCGGCGACAACGCCCTCACGGCGGCCGCCATCGCCGCCGAGGCCGGGGTCGACGACTACCTCGCCGAGGCGACGCCCGAGGCGAAGCTGAGGCTCATCCGCGAGCACCAGCGTCACGGGCGGATCGTCGCGATGACGGGTGACGGGACGAACGACGCGCCCGCGCTCGCGCAGGCCGACGTGGCCGTCGCGATGAGCTCCGGCACGCAAGCCGCGAAGGAGGCCGGCAACATGGTCGACCTCGACTCGAACCCGACGAAGCTCATCGAGATCGTCGAGATCGGCAAGCAGCTGCTGATGACGCGCGGCGCGCTGACGACGTTCAGCATCGCCAACGACGTCTCGAAGTACTTCGCGATCATCCCGGCCGCGTTCGCCGTCAGCTATCCGCGCCTCGACGCGCTGAACGTGATGCGGCTCGCGACGCCGGCGAGCGCGGTCCTGAGCGCCGTCCTGTTCAACGCGCTCGTGCTCGTCGCCCTGATCCCGGTCGCGCTCCGCGGCGTCGCGTATCGCCCCATCGGAGCGGGCGCCCTCCTCCGCCGCCACCTGCTCGTGTTCGGGGCGGGCGGACTCGTCGTCCCGTTCATCGGCATCAAGCTGATCGATCTGCTCCTCGTCGCGCTCCACCTGACCTGAGGTCTCCTCCATGTCCTCCGAGCCCGAGCACCTCACCGCCGCCGTCGCGTCCGTCGCTCCGAGGGCGCTCGGCATGCTCGCCGTGCTCACGCTCATCACGGGCGTCGCGTATCCGCTGGTCGTCACGGTCGCGGCGAGCGCCGCGTTCCCCGCGGAGGCGGGCGGGAGCCTCGTCGTCGAGGATCGACGCGTGGTCGGCTCGCACCTCGTCGGCCAGCCATTCTCCGACCCGCGCTACTTCTGGGGTCGGCCCTCGGCGACGGCGCGCGTGCCGTACGACGCCAGCGCCTCGCGCGGCTCGAACCTCGGGCCGACGAGCCCCACGCTCACGGCGGCCGCACGCGCGCGCGTCGTCGCGCTCCGCGCGGTCGACCCGACGAACCCGGCGCCCGTCCCGGTCGACCTCGTCACCTCGTCGGGCAGCGGGCTCGACCCGCACATCTCTCCCGCCGCCGCCGCCTATCAGCTCCCGCGCGTGGCGCGCCTTCGCCAGCTGCCCGAGCCGCGGCTGAGGCGGCTCGTCTCGGAGCACACCGAGGGCCGAACGCTCGGCGTCCTCGGCGAGCCGCGCGTGAACGTGCTCTCGCTCAACCTCGCGCTCGATCGCCTCGCGCGTGGGGCGCGCGGGCCGTGAGCGCGCCGCCCGCGACGCCCCGCGGTCGCGCGGCCGGTTGCCGGCTTGCCGAGGGCGCGGGCGCGGACTCACTCTGTCGGGCGATGACCTTTCACGTCGTACGCAGGTGGCAGCTCTGGTGTGTCGACGATCCTCGGCGCGAGCTGGGCGGGCTGTTCGTCGACCTCGCCAGCGCGATCCGCTTCATCCGGCGCCACGCGAGCTCGGCCCGCATCGTCGTCAGGACGACGCCCGCCTGACCTCCGCTGCGCCCGCTCCGCACCGGGCCGGCGGCGTGGCAGTTGCTCGACCGAGCAACGATGATCGGTCGTCGCGTGCTCGGACCGTTGCCGCACTGGATCGCCCGCGCGATCGCGGCGCCGTCGCTCCGCGCCGATCGCGAGGCGGAGATCCGCGCGGCGCCCGCGCCTGAAGAGCCCGCCCGCGCCGAGCCCGCGCCGAAGGTCGGGCTCGCGCTCGGCGCCCTCGGCGTCGTCTACGGCGACATCGGGACGAACCCCCTCTACGCGCTCCAGGACGCCTTCGGCGGCACCGACGCGCTGGCCCGCACGCCCGCCAACCTCTTCGGCGTCCTCTCGCTCGTGTTCTGGGCGCTCGTCCTCGTCATCTCCCTCAAGTACCTCACGTTCGTCATGCGCACGTCGAACGAGGGTGAGGGCGGCATCCTCGCGCTCCTCGCGCTCGTCCCCAAGGAGAAGGCCGACGGCGCGACGACGGCGACCCGCCCCGCCTGGATCGTGCTGCTCGTGCTCTTCGGCGCCGCGCTGCTCTACGGCGACGGGGTGATCACGCCGTCGATCTCCGTCCTCGCGGCGGTCGAGGGGCTGAAGACGGCCGCACCCGCCACCGCGAAGGCCGTCGTCCCGCTCACGATCGCGATCCTCGTCGCCCTGTTCGCCGCGCAGAGGCACGGCACCCACCGGATCGGGCGCGTGTTCGGGCCGGTGATGCTCGTCTGGTTCCTCACGATCGGTGTCCTCGGCGCCCGTCAGGTCATCGTCGCGCCGGAGGTGCTCGCCGCGCTCGATCCACGCTGGGCGACGAGCTTCCTCTGGAACGAGCCGCACCACATCGTCCACGTCCTCGGCGCGGTCGTCCTCACGATCGCCGGCGGCGAGGCGCTCTACGCGGACATGGGCCATTTCGGGCGGAGGCCGATCCAGCTCGCGTGGTACGGCCTGGTCCTACCCTCGCTCCTGCTCGCGTACTTCGGCCAGGGGGCGCACCTGCTCCGCGCCGGGCTGCCGCCGCACACGAGCACGTTCTTCGCCATCGTGCCGTCGGCGCTCGTGGTGCCGATGGTGCTGCTGGCGACCGCCGCCACCGTGATCGCCTCGCAGGCGCTGATCTCGGGCGCCTACTCGCTCACGAACCAGGCCGTCGAGCTCGGCTACTTCCCGCGCGTCCGGATCGTCCACACGTCCGCCGAGCAGATCGGCCAGACCTACGTCCCGGTGGTCAACGGGGTGATGATGGTCGCCTGCGTCGCCCTCGTCGCCGGCTTCGGCGCATCGAGCCGCCTCGCCGCCGCCTACGGCCTCGCCGTCTCGGGCACGATGGCGATCACGTCGATCGCGTACTTCGTCGTGCTCCGCCGCCGGCTGGGTCGCTCGCTCGTCCTCTCGGCGCTGCTCGTCGGCGCGTTCCTGGTGGTCGACCTCGGCTTCCTCGGCGCGAACCTCGGGAAGTTCTTCGCGGGCGGCTGGGTGCCGGTGGGGCTCGGCGTCGTGGTCTACCTGGTGATGACGACGTGGACGAAGGGCCGGCACTTGCTCGCCCGGACGCTCGCCGATCGCTACGTGCCGCTCGAGGCGTTCGTCGCCGACGTCGGGACGAGCGGCGTCGCGCGCGTCCGCGGGACGGGCGTGTTCATGACGGCGCACGTCGGCGGGACGCCGCTCGCCCTCCTCCACCATTTCAAGCACAACCAGGTCCTCCACGATCAGGTCGTCATCCTCCACGTGGTGACCACGAGCGCGCCCTTCGTCTCGGGCGAGGGGCGCGTGACCGTCCACGCTTTCGACAACGGCGTCTTCTCGGTGCTGGTGACGACGGGCTACCTCGAGCGCGCGAACGTCCCCGAGCACCTCGCCGCGTGCGCGCCGCTCGGCCTCACCGTCGAGCCAGCCCGGACGACGTACTACCTCGGCCACGAGACGCTCGTCCCCACCAAGGGCAAGAAGGGCATGATGACGTGGAGGAAGCACCTGTTCGCGTTCGAGAACCGCAACGCGGAGAGCGCGCCGCTCTACTTCGGCTTGCCGCCGAACCGCGTCGTCGAGCTCGGGATGCAGGTCGAGATCTGAGCCACGCCTCCGCGCGCGACCGCCTCACCGTGCGCGCGACCGCACCAATCCGGACGCGACCGCATTTCGCGTTTCGCCGCGCCAGCCGCGACCTACGTTGTGAGCGAGGTACCCGTCATGGTCGACCGGTCGTCCCCCGTCCCGCCGCTCCCGGAGGCCCACCGGTCGCGTTGGAGGTATCTGCTCCCCCTTGTATGGGTCGGCCTCGGCGCGCGCCTCGCGGTCGCGTTCGCGCGTGGAGAGTCCCCGCACGACGACTTCCTCTCGCTCGCGCTCGTGGCGTTCTTCATGACGACCGCCGTGCTCGGCAGCCGGATCTGGCTCTGGTTCCACGACCGCTTGGAGCGCGCGGGCCTCGCCCGGCGGGCGCACGCGCTCGGACCGCCTCCCCGTTCCGGCCACGCGGGGTGAGCCCCGCCGTCGACCTCAGCCGCCGATCGGCAGCGTGATCGTGATGCTCGTGCCGTGATCGTCCGGCTCGCGACGGGTCTCCACGTCGATTCGACCGGCGTGCGCCGCGACGATCTGTCGGACGAGCGAGAGCGCGAGGCCGTCGGCGTGGACCGCCCCGGCGCGCCGCTCGAAGAGGAACGGCACCTTGTCACCGGGGATACCGGGACCGTCGTCCTGGATCGAGATGGAGGCCACGTCGGCGCCGCTCTCGCGCGTCACGTGCACGAGGATCGATCCGCCGACGTCTCCGCTCGTCTCGCCGTGCGCGACGTAGCGGAGCGCGTTACCTACGAGCGCGGTGACCGACCAGGCGAGCTTCTCGCGATCGACGCGCAGGCGGGGCACGTCGCCGAGCGTCGCGATGTGGAGATCGATCCTCGAGCGCGCCGCCTGCTCGACCAGCGGCTGGAGGCTCACGCGCAAGAGCTCGGTGATGTCGGTCTGTTCGAGGTGGAGGGGGACGTGTTGCTCGGTCATCGGATCGCCAGAGGGGAGGTCGGGCTACCGGCATCGTGCCCCCGCCGACGCGCGCGCGTCGAGGAGGCGCGTCGCCGCACCCCGCCCGCAGCCCACCCTCCTGTTCACGAGCGCGCGCATGTGCTCCCGGAGTCGGCCTCGGACCGGCCGCCGACGAGCACGAGCTCCGTGCCCTCGTGCTCGAGGAACACCGGATCGAGCGGCGTGAACCGCCGCTTGTCGAGGTCGTCGTCCACGCGCCCAGCGCCCTCGCGCGGGCGCGCACCGGGGAATCGGCCGTCCGGCGGCGCTCGATCGCTGACGCGCCAGCGCGACTCGGGGTTTTGCACGAGCGCGACGTAGCTCGCGCGCGGCGCGATCCCGAGCTGGCGGAGGAGCGCGGGGGAGAACGCCGCGTTCTCCGCGTCGAGCTCGTACATGAGGTGCGTGTGGTCGCGATGAGACGCGATCGCGTACGTCCCGCGGGCGACCTCGATCGCGCCCGCGCGCTCACGCGCGCCGCGCGCCTTGCGCGCTCGACGTCGGGAGCCGGGCTGGGGCTCGGCGACGCCGACGCGATCGACGTGCGCCGTCTTCCGCTCTCGAACGCGATCGCCGGGCAGCTGACGCTCACTCAGCGAGAGGCGACGGACCACGCTCCGGTTGCGAGGCGCGAGCGTGAAGGTGACTCGGTCGACGTCCTCGAGCTTGGCCGGCGCCTCGGCCGCGACGCGCGGCCGAACGAAGAAGTGAATCCGTCCGCTCTCGACGACGAGGAACGACGCCTCCTCGAGCACATGCCTCGCGGCGACGGTGCGGGGCGGCGGCGCTGGCTCACCCTGGGTCGGGGCGGAGGGCGGCGCCGCGCGATCGAGCCCGTCGCTCGGCCACGGCTCTTGCTCCAGCTCGGTTCGAACGTCCATCGTGCAACCAATGTGCGGCTGCCGGCGGATGAAGCGAGCGGGAGCGGAGTCGACCGCGCCCGGTTGAGTTGCCCGAGGGCCGAGTCGGCCGCCGAGGAAGGACGGCGGTGAGGCGTCCGTCGACGGAGACGAGGCGCCCCGTCGTCGGCTCAGCCGCCGTCGGCGCCGTCGAATGCCGCGTCGCCCGCGCCGCCGTCCGCGGCGCCCGCGTCGGCGTCGCCGTCATCCGAAGCGTCGGCGCCCGCGTCGCCCGCGTCGGGCGCCGGCTCGTACGCCGGGTTGTAGCCGGGCATCCGGCAGCCCTTCGGATCGCCGTCGTTCGCGTTCGCCTGCGCGATGCACGCCGTCATCATCCGCGCGACCATCGTCTTGGTCGGGAGACGGCAGAGGCCGTCACGCCCCGACGCGCCGATCCACTTCCAGAGGCCGGTGCTCCACGCGTAGCTCGACGTCGGGTGGCCGACGGAGTCGGTCGAAGCGTAGTCATCGATCCAGCTCCAGAACGAGCCGCTCCACCGACCGCCCTCGAGCTGGCGCATCGCGACAGCCTCGGCCGGGGGATCCGAGAAGATGGCGTTGAAGCGGAACACGGCAGCCCACTGGCATTTCTTGCCGGTGTCGGTCCCCTGGTCCCAGCTCTTGTTGTTCGGGTACGGGACGTTCGGGTTCTTGAACCAGTCGAGCCCGCGCGTGGAGAAGCCGTTGACCTGCGTGCCGACCGACGCGTTCGGGACCGGCACGTCGATGTCGTCGACGTTGATCTCGTACTGGTTGACGTCCGCCGCCGCGGCCTGGAGCGCCTGGAGCGTCGGATCGCTATCGACCTGCGCCTGGCTGTAGGCGTCCTCGCCTTGTTCGGCGTCCTCCTCGTCGGCCGCTTGGGAGCAGCCGGCGACGATGGCGAAGGTACCGAGAATGAGGGCCCAGGGAGCGATTCGGCGGTTCACGGAGCTCTAGCGGAGCACACAACGTACCACACACCTCCTACACCGCAGCCCAATGATCTCATGAATTTAGCGATCGCCCCCAGGGCCATGCGTGGCTCACCGGTGGGGAATCATGGACTCACGATCCGCTTCCCGCCCTCCTCGCCGGGAGGGAGAGGGTCGCGACGCGGCGGCTCCGCCGGCTCCGGATCTCCCACGGGTCCGCGGGCCGGAGACGGAGGCTCGCGAGCCGGCGGCGGGGGCGGCTCGGGCTCGCGACGCGGCCGCTCCGTGCTCGGGTCACGCGCCGGAGGCGGCGCGGGCTGATCGCGCGCGGGGGGCACCGTCGGGTTCTCTTCGTTCATGCGCGCGAGGGAGCGAAGCGCGTGCCGCGGGCGCGCTCGAGCTCGCGCAGGCGACGCGGCCGCGGCCCGCCGGGCACAAGGCGCGAGCTCCGCGCTCTCGGCGAGCCCGTCGTCCAGCGCGAGCGCGAGCCCCGAGGCGAGCCGACGGACGAGGCAACGTGCCTCGACCGTGGTGGAAGGCGGCAGGTTGCCGCCTGCGCGCGGGCCGGCTAGGTCGTGTCGTTCATGCGAGACGCCGAGAGCCTCCGGTTCGACGACGTCGTCACCTTCTTGACCGTGCATCACACGCGGTCGATCTCGGCGGCCGCGCGTCAGCTGCAGGTCACCCCCTCCCAGGTGAGCAAGGCCGTAGCCCGGCTGGAGGAGTTCGTCGGGGCGCAGCTGCTCGCGCGCGGCGCGCGCGGCGTCGCCGTGAGCATCGCGGGCCTCCGGGCGATCCCGATGCTCGAGGAGATCGCGCGCGGCGTGCGCGACCTGAAGAGCCAGCAGCCCGACGTCTCGCCGATGATCCGCGTCGCCGCGCCTTCGTCGATCCTCTCCTGCGTCGCCGGCGTGCTCGCGCGGAGCGCGCGCGGCATGCGCTTCTCTTGCCTCGAGCTCGATCCGGTACGCACGCGCGCGCTGGCGTTCGAAGACGTCTTCGACGTCGCGTTGCTCGCCGACGATCGTTCGCTCGGCGAGCTCTACACGCACGAGCCCGTCGGCGAGGCGGAGAGCTGCCTCTTCGCGCGCCCCTCGCTCGCCCAGCGGCTCGGTCCGCCGCCGGTCGCGCAGGAGGCGCTGCGCGAGGTCCCGTTCGTGATGCCGCTGCTCCTGCAGGACACGCGCGTCGCCGGCGGGCGCGACCTCTGCCCGCTGCCGTTCGAGCACCGCACGCAGGGCCACGCGGCGGCGACGTTCGGCGCGGCGCTCGAGCTCGCGACGAGCTCCGACCACCTGGTGTTCGGGCCTCGCGTCGCCGCGCGCGGTCAGCTCGCGCGACGCGAGCTGGTCGAGATCGAGGTCGAGGGCTGGGCCGTCCGCTGGACGATCTACCTCGCGTGCCACACCACGCGAGTGCAGGCGCGGAGCGCGCGGGCGCTCAAGACGGTGCTCGCGCGCTGGCTCGACGAGTCGATCGTCGGAGCCTGATCGACCGCGCCGGCGGCCTCGCGAGGCGTCTCAGACGCATATCGCTGCTTCCGATCCTCACCTCGAAAAAGTGCGCCATCGGCGGATCCTCCTCCGGCCCCGCCGAGGGCGGGCGCGAGGATCGTCCGTTTTTGTCGGGCGCGCGCGCCGCCGCGCGGAGGCGCTCCGCGCACACGCCGGCTCCTCGACGCACCTCCGCGCCTTGACGATCTGGAAACGCGCCGTGTCTGGGGCGGGGACTGCCGAAGCGCGAACGGATGAGGCTGAGTGTCGGTCCGCACTCGGGGGATCTCGCGGGTTCGAGGAGGAGCACATGACCCACATCGCCACGACCACCACGCTCGACGCCATCAAGCTCTCGCTCATCGCCGCCCTCGCCCTCGGGAGCGCCGGGTGCGCCGCCATCGCGGACGACGAGCCCGGCGAGGAGGAGGCCGAGGCGACGGCCGCCGCCATCGTCGGCGGTCAGGCGACGACCGGGTACGCCGCGGTCGGCGCGCTCACCCAGCGCGGCGCGTCGTTCTGCACCGGGACGGTCGTCGCGAAGCGACTGGTCGTCACCGCCGCCCACTGCCTCGACGGCGTCCGCGCGTCGAACATCCGCTTCGTCCTCGGCCCGAACGCGTCCGCCCCGCAGGCGCAGCTCGGCGTCGCCCGCGCGATCGCGCATCCGCAGTACGACGCCCGCCGCATCACGAACGACATCGGCGTGCTCGTCCTCTCGTCCGACGCGCCCGTCGCGCCGATCGCGCTGAACGACGCGATGAGCTCGAGCTGGGTCGGCCGCACGCTCACGTTCGTCGGCTACGGCGCGACGAACGGCGTGACCGGCCGGGGCGGGGGCGTGAAGCGCGCGGTCGACATCGCCGTCTCGCAGGTCGGGAGCACGCAGTTTTCCTACGCCGACCGCACGAAGAACACGTGCTTCGGCGACTCCGGCGGGCCCGCGTTCGCCCGCGACGCCGCCGGCGCGCTCACGCTCGTCGGCGTCACGTCCTACGGCGACCAGACCTGCTCCCGCTACGGGGTCGATGCGCGCGTCGACGTCTACAGGAGCTTCATCGCCTCAGCTCAGCCTTAGAGCGCGAGCGAGCTCCAGAGGGCGTCCCGGGGCTCAATCCCTTCGTCAGCGCGGTCACAGCCGGCCTCCTCGCTGCTAGTAGGAGCAGGAGGTCGATTGATGAACGTCGAACGAGCACGAGCGCTCTTTCAAGAGGCGATGCCGTACGCGTTGGTCGTGGTTGCCCTCGGCGTGGCCGGCTCGGCCGTGGCGAGGTACAAGAACGCAGCGGACAGCTGCTGCAGGCCGGGCGCGGCGTGCTGCTCCCCCGGGTCCCCCTGCTGCGCCCACGCGGAGAAGGACCGCGTCTCGCAACGCTGACTCGTGGGCGGCCCGTCGGAAGCCGAGCTCGACGACCTGATGGACCGTCTCGCCGACGGCGATCGCGCCGCGTTCGCGCCGCTCTTCGCCGCGCTCTACCCTCGCGCGATCGCCGTCGCGCGGCGTCGTCTCGACGACGCCCTCGCCGAGGACGCCGCCCAGCGGACGATGTCGGCGCTCTTCGCGCGCGCGGCCGAGTTCGCCCCCGGCCGCCCCGTGCTTCCGTGGTTCTACGCCATCGCGGCGAACGAGACCCACGCCGTCGCGCGCAAGGTCCGACTCGCCGAGCGCCGCGAGGCGCCTGCTTCGTCGGCTTCGCTCGTACCCGCCGAGGGCGATCCGGAGCGCGCGCTCGCCAGCGCGGAGACGAGGGCCCTCGTCCGCGAGGCCGTCGCGGCGCTCGATCCGCTGGCGGCCGCGGCGATCGAGGCGCAGCTCGCGGGCGCCCCGGACGCCGGCCCTCGCTCCCCCGCCCTTCGCAAGCGTGTGTCGCGCGCGTATGCGCGCCTCCGCTCGCTGCTCGCCGGGCTCGACAGGACGCCGGACGCCGAGGAGCGCGTGCTCGACCGAACGGAGGGAGGATCATGACCGCATACGAGCTCTCGTCCCGAGCCGCGCGGCGCGCGTACGAAGGCGCGCGCCTTCGCCGCGGGCTCCTCCGCGCCGCGAGCCTCGGCGCGCTCTTCGGCGCCGTCGCGCTCGCCTCGATCGGCCGCGGCGCGCTCGCCTGGCTGCCCGTCTTCGCCGGCGTGTGGACGCTCCTCGAGTGGCGCGGCGGCGCTCTCCTCCGCGGAGGCCGGGTCGGCGCGCTAGTCGGCGCGCTCGTCGCGCTCATGCCGATGAGCGTGTTCATGTCGTGCTGCCGCATCGGCTGCTCGATGGCCGCCGGGGTGTGCTGCAACACCTCGCGAGCGTGCGCGGCGATCGGCGCCCTCGTCGGCCTGGGCGTGGCCGCGCTGCTGGCGCGCCTCCCGGCGCGTGATCGCTCACGCGCGACCTTCGGCGCGGCGCTCGGCGTCGTCGCGACCGCGCTCCCGCGCTGCGCCGGCCTCATGGTCGGAGAGGGCGCGGGCCTCGTCCTCGGCCTCGTGGCCGGGACGGCCGCGGTCGGCGTCGTGGGCGTCGTCGTCGATCGACTCCGCCAGCCGGCGGCGTGAGCTCGCCGGCGAGCTCCGCCTCGGCGCCGTCGAGGACGTGGGGCCGAGGTTCCCGCCGGCCCGCGCGCGCCGCCCGCGAGGCACGGGTGATGCAACTCGGCACGGCGCGAGGTGCGTCGTGTCCGTTCCCAAACCCAGGCCGCCGGAGGAGCCCGAGCCGATCCGGCACGTCCCACACCCGGTACCCAGCCCGAGCGATCCGCCGTCACCGAACGCGCCCCAGCCGCTGGACCCGCCCCCTCCGACGACGACACTTTGAGCAGCCGGGGCAGAGAGGACTCGAGGAGCGATGTCGAAGCAAGAGGCAACCCACGACACGAGCGTCGTCAAGCTCGACGCCGCGCGCTCGCCGCGCGGCCCGATGGGCGAGAAGTACCTGGCCTCCGGGGTGCGCGTGTCGATGAGGCTCTGGGAGGCCGAGCCCGCGATGACCGAGGGCGAGGCTCGGGCCGGCGAGAGCGAGCGCGACTACGAGGTCGTCGGCTACATCGTGTCGGGCCGCGCGATGCTCCACCTCGAAGGCCAGGTGGTGCGCCTCGATCCCGGGACGTCGTACGTCGTGCCGCGCGGCGCGCGGCACTACTATCACGTGCTCGAGCCGCTGACGGCGATCGAGGCGACCTCTCCGCCCGCGCAGGTGCATGGCCGCGACGCGCCGGGGGCCCTGGCGCGGCCGGACCCGTCGCGCGCGGAGAAGCTCTGATCCGATGGCGCCTCGCCGGCTCATCGCCGTGACGGCCGCGCTCACGCCGCTCGCCTGCGCGCCCTCGGCGAGCCGCGCTCCGCCCACGGTGAGCCCGTCCCTCACCCGCGCCGAGCTCGGCTCCTCGGCGGGCGACGAGGCCGTCATGCGCATCACGACGGCGCGCTGCGAGCGTGAGCTCGCGTGCAACAAGATCGGCGTCGGACGCGCCTTCGAAGACCAGCCGACCTGCCTCGAGAGCGTCGGCGCGCTGATGGAAGAGGCGGTAGGCAGGAGCGCGTGTCCGGCGGGACCGGACGACGTCGCGGTCGCCGCGTGCCTGCTCGAGATCCAGCGGACCGAGTGCGGCGGCGAGCTCGAGCGCGCGACCAACGTGCCGGCGTGCTCGCGCTCGGCGCTCTGCCGCGGCTGAGCCCACGTCGCGACCTCGGGCGGAGCGACCGCGGGCCGCGTCGTGCTCGGCGCGGCAGGGTCGTCAGCCGGGCGAGCGCTCGAGCAGCGAGAGGCCTCCGTAGACCGCGCCGTAGAGCTGGGCATCCTCCCCGAGCGCCGACACGACGAGGTGCGGGATCGCGCACACGTGGCCCTCGAGCTCGGCGCGCACCCGCGAGAGGAGCGCGTCGCCAGCGACCGCCGTGCCGCCGCCGAAGACGATCGCCTCCGGATCGACGACCGTGATGATGGCGAAGACGGCGATCGCGACGAGCTCGGCGACCTCGTCGACGAGCTCCTCGAAGCGCGGATCGGCGGCGGCCCGCGCGAGCGCCTCCGCCGCGGGGAGGTCCGCGCGCAGGAGGAGACTCGCGTCGCGAGCGATGGCCTTGCCGCCGATGCGGTTGCCCAGCTTGACCCCGGCCGGGCCGGGAGCGGAGCCGAGCTCACGGAGATCGCCCACCTCTCCGGCCGCGTCGTGCGAGCCGCGGAGGAGCTTGCCGTCGACGACGACGCCCGCGCCGACGCCGGTTCCCAGCGCGAGGAAGACGAAATCGCTCATCGCCGCCGCGGCGCCACGCCAACGCTCGGCGAGCGCGGCCGCGTTCGCGTCCTGCTCCACCGAGACCGCGACGCGGAGCCGGTCGCCCACCATCTCGCCGAGCGCGACGTCGCGCCAGCAAGGCAACTTCCCAGCGCGGATGACCCGCCCGCGCTCGTCCACGAGCCCGGGCACCGCGAGCCCCGAGGCGCGGAGCTCGACGCGCTGGCGTGACGCTCCGTCGATCAGCGCCTCGGCGGTCGCGGCGAAGCGCTCGACGAGCGCCGGCGGCTCGTCCTCGACGGGCGTCGGAAACCGCGCGACGGCCAGGAGCTCGCGCGTCGCGACGTCGTAGAGCCCGACCGCGGTCTTGGTCGCGCCGACGTCGCCGGCGATCACGAGCCCGTGTCCGTAATCATCCTCTGTGAGGCTCTGCTCCACGCCGACGGACACGCCGGTGCACCACGCGTGCCGGTCGCCGCGCGACCGGAGCAGCGCATGCATGTTGCACGGGGATGCCCCGCTCGGAGGTAGAGCATGCGCTGCGAAGAGCTGATGAGCACCGACGTCGCGTTCGTACGGCCGAGCGACGAGGTGCGCCTCGCCGCCACCTTGATGAAGACGCGCAACGTCGGCTTTCTGCCGGTGTGCAGCGACGCACGGAAGGTCGTCGGCGTCATCACGGACCGCGACATCGCCGTCCGGTGCGTGGCGGAAGGAAGGCCGTCCACGACCGCGGTCCGCGAGGTGATGACCCGTGAGGTCGTCGCGTGCCGGCCGGAGGACGACGTCGCGACCGCAGAGCGCGCGATGATCCGCCACCAGCGGAGCCGCGTCCTCTGTCTCGGCGAGCACCAGTACCTCCTCGGTGTCATCAGCCTCTCCGACCTCCCGCGAGCCGGCCTCGCGGCCGACGCCGAGACCGTCCTCGAGCGAGTCAGCGATCGCGAGCGGGCGACTCCGCGCGCGCGCCCCGCGAGGTCGGAGGCGTCGAAGCGGACGGCTCCGCACGCGCGGCGGCGGAGCCGGACGACAGGTGCGGCTCGCGCGACCACGACGGTGACCGAGGGATTCGCACGACCGCCGCGACGCCGCCGCGCGCGCCGCGTGCGAGGCTGATCGAGCCGCCGTGCGCGATCACGATGCTCTTGGCGATCGCGAGACCGAGCCCGAAGCCCCGCTCCTTCGCCCCCGCCGGCTCGACGCCACGTACGAAGCGGTCGAAGACGCGGGGCGCAAGATCGGGCGGAATGCCGGGCCCGCCGTCCTCGACGCGAAGGACGACCTGACTTGCTGCCCGCGCGAGGGAGACCTCCACGTCGCCCGGGTCGGCGTGCCGGACAGCGTTGTCGACGAGCAACGCGACCAGCCGCTGGATCTGCGCGGGATCGGCCTCGACCTCGACGTCGTCCGGAGGTGAGGCCAGCACCAGCTTGCTGCCGCGCGCCGCGGCCCTCGGCTCGAAGGCCAAGACCGCCTCCTCCACGAGCTCGTTCATCGAGAACCTGAGCCGACGAGGCGACAGCGCCGCCGCGTCGGCCCGCGCGAGGAAGAACAGGTCGTCGACGAGCACGGAGAGGTGCGCCGCGGAGCGCGAGACGACCGCCAGCGCCGCGCGCATCTGTCCCGGATCTCCGTCGGCGTGCACCTCCGCGTGCGCGCGGAGGACCGCGAGCGGGGTCCGGAGCTCGTGCGACGTGTCGGCCATGAACGCGCGCTGCTGCTCGAACGCGCGACGAACTGGCGCGAGCGAGCGTCCCGCCATCATCCAGCCGAAGCCGAGCGCCGCGAGCAGCGCGAACGGCACGATGAGCGTGAGCGCGCGCTGGAGCGACTCGAGGTCGCGCGCGATGTCCCCAGCGCGACGGCTCACGGCGACGACGCCCCGCGCTGGCCCGATCCCGAGAGGCTCCCGTCGAACGACGACCATCCGGCCGCCGTCTCCGCGCACCTCGCGCGGGGGGCCGGAGGCCGCGATCGGCTCGTGATCGACCCCCGCGCGCGCGAGCTCGCGGCCGTCCGCGCTCCAGACGACGGCGGCGACGACGCCGAGCGCGACGTTGAGCTCCTCGAACTCCTCGGCGAAGCCACGGGCGTCGACGTGGACGTCGTCGCCGCGGACCGCCACGTTCTCGAGCACGCTATGGATCGCGAGGTCGTGCGCCGAATCGAACGCCCCGAGGAGCAGGTGCCGCGCGTAGGCGTGGACGCCGAGCCCGGACCCCACGAGCAGCGCCGCGATCCCGAGCGTGAACCGCAGCGCCAGTCGCCACCGCGCCGAGCGGACCGGATCAGCCTGCAACGCGGTACCCGAGCCCGTGGACGGTCTCGATGAGCCCGGCGCCGCCGTGCTCGGCCAGCTTGCGACGCAGGTTCTTCACGTGCGCGCGGACGACCTCCGGCGAGGGGTCGGCGTCCAGGTTCCACCCCTGCTCCACGAGCTGGGAGTAGGTGAGCACGCGCCCCGGGTGGCGGAGCAGCGCCGTGAGCAGCGCGCGCTCCTTCACGCTGAGCGCGATCTCGCGCTCACCCCACTTCGCGCCGCCGCTCGTCAGGTCGAGCGTCAGCTCGCCCGCGCGTAGGATGTTCGAACGCCGCGCGGCCTGGCGCCTCGTGATCGCGCGGGTACGCGCGAGCAGCTCGGCGAAGGCGAACGGCTTCACGAGGTAGTCGTCCGCCCCTGCGTCGAGGCCCTCGACGCGATCCTCGAGGGCGTCGCGCGCCGTCAGCACGAGGATCGGCGTGCTCGAGCCCTTCGCCCGGAGCGCGCGGCAGACGTCGAGCCCGTCCGTCGCCGATAGCATCCGGTCGAGGATGATCGCGACGTAGGGGCGTGACTCCGCGAGATCGAGGGCGCCCTCCCCGTCGGCGCACGAATCGACGACGAAGCCGGCCTTCTGCAGCCCGTCTGAGAGGGCGTTCGCGAGCTCGGGAGAGTCCTCCACGAGGAGCAGGCGCATCCGGTCACTCTACCGCCTCGGCGCGAAAGAGCGACAGCGCCGCGGCGCCAAAGGATCTCGCCGCGCTTCACGAAATCTTCATATCCGCGCGCGACGATGGCTCGCGATGGCTCACGGAAGACGCGCGCGGCTCGCCTCGACGCTGGCGATCCTCCTCCTCTCCCGGCGCGTCGACGCAGAAGAGCTCGCGGACGCCCGGCCGAGCTCGCTGCCGTCGTACGTGTCCGAAGACAAGCGGATGAGCGACGCGGACGCCGCGAAGAAGCGCGAGGGGTTCTTCGTCACCGGCTTGCCGTTCTTCAGCTCGGACCCGCTCAACGGCGTCGGCGGCGGCGCCACCGGCTTCCTCCACTACAACGGCACGCGCTCGGATCCGTTCTTCCGCTACACGTCCTACCGAGCGCGCCTCGGCCTCAAGGCGGAGTACACGACGGGGAACGCCGCGGCCGTCGCGCTGAAGCTCGACGTGCCCTTCGTCGCCGACACGGCGTGGCGCTTGAAGCTCGACGGCAAGTACGAGAGCGCGCCCAACAACCTGTATTTCGGCCTCACCGAGGGCACCCTCGCCCCGTTTCCGCACGGAAAGTACGCGACCTACGCGCGCGCCCTCGGCGTCGCGCGCCCCGGCGGCCCCGGCGAA
>JAHBWA010000131.1 GCA_019637195.1 Labilithrix sp.
CGAGCAGGAGCAGGGGCAAGCGCCGGCATCGCTCGCGCTCTCGGCAGCCGGGCGGAAGTCCTCGGCGCGAAGCACGCGGAGCTTGGCGAGCGGCGACATCGTCGTGTTGCTCGACGCGCTGATGCGTAGACTCGGCGAGGGGCTCACGACGACGTCATCGCCACGGCCGCGCAGCGAAGAGGAGGAGATCGGCGCCGACGAGGAGGAAGGCGGCGAACTCGCTCGAGAGGCACCTGACTTCGAGCTGCTGGCCAAGGCGTGTCGTGGGAAGGTTCGACGACTCATCAAGCGAATGGACGGGCAGTTCGAGCTTGCTGCCGAACCCGACCGTGCGCGTCGGGGCGTCGTGCAGTTGGCGGCGGTGCTCGGCGTGATCCGCACGTTGCGCTTGGTAGAGCAGCGCCCCGAGTGGAAGCGCATGCGCCACGAGCTCGTCGATCGCGAGGATGAGTGGAATCTCCTCCAGTCGGCGGCGCTCGCGGTCGGCTGGGGCCCGAACGCTCTCGCGCCGAGAGCGATAACCGAGGCGGGCGGCGACGGGTTCGCCGAGCTGTCGATGGTCGTGGGGCTACTCGCGTGGCTCGCGTGGGACGTAGAGACCGACATCATGGTGGCCTCGCAGCGAGGTGGTCTCGAAGGACTCGAGGACCAGCAGTGGTACGCCGTCCAGCTCTTGGCGACGCTGAGCCCATGGCTCGTGGACGACACCGAGGCATGGACCATTCTCGAGGAGAGTGTCGCCCGCACGCCTCGTTTCCGCGTCGACGGCGAGCGGTGGATCGGGGTGCATCGTGCGGCGCTGGATGCCTTCGCGCTCGTGGCGCTCACGCCGGATGAGCACCGACTGACTGCGCGCCGTGTGAAGCCCGGCGACCTGGTCGTTCTTCACGTCCGCGAAGCGCCTCGCGTTCGCGTAGTCCTCGACGTGCGGCAGGGAGGCGACGGCGGCAAGGTCGTGATGCTGGCGCCCGACGCAACGGAGGGCGAGCGCTCGTTCCTCGCCTCCCGCGTCGTCACACTGCCATGGGACATGGGCACGACCGTGGCTGCGGTGGCGAGTTGAACACGGTCGGCGCAGAACGGGCCCACATGCGCGCCCTCGTCGGCGACTGCGCCAACACCCACGCCCAGCGTCTCGGCGCACCACGCGCGAACGTGGGCGCCCGTTCCTCGCTCGCGCGGGACAGCGCCCCGATGATCAACAGTCCCACGCTGCACGGGACAGTTGATCGCCGGGTCACGGTCCCGGAAACGGAGGGTCCGCTGTTAACCGCGTCTCGGCTTCTCTCTCCCCACGGGACCGAAAAGAGAGCGCGAACGCGGTCCCACGCGCGCTCCTGGTGTCTCGAGCTGCGCGCGCAGCGCTCTCCGCGCGAACGCGGTCCGCGCGCACGCTGCGCTCGCCGACGCGCAAACCCTCGGGAGATCAGGGGAGAAACGGCGAAGCCCCCTCGGATCGCTCCTTGGGGGCTTCTGTTTACCGACCCTCGCCGTTGGTTGGCGACGAGAGAGAAATGGCTCCAGCTGCTGGACTCGAACCAGCGACCCGGCGGTTAACAGCCGCCTGCTCTACCGACTGAGCTAAGCTGGAAAACGGACTGCCACGGATACCCATCACCGCGGCCAGAGTCAAGCGAACACTCGGGAAGAAGAAGCGAGTGGATCGGGTTCTCGGAGCGATGAAGCTCCTCCGAGCGCCGTTCGTTCGCCTCGCAGCCCTCATACTACTCACCGCCGGCCTCTTTGGTTGCGACTACGCCTCCAAATCGGCTGCGAAAGCCACGCTCGAGGGCGGGGAGGTCGTCTCGGTCGCTCCGGCTGTGCTCCGCGGTGCGGTGGAGCTCCGGTACGTCGAGAACGACGACATCGCTTTCAACGTCCTCCGGCGTTTCGGGCTCCCGCGGTCGCCGAAGGTGCTCGTCGCGCTGTCCTCGATCGGGCTTGCCGGGCTCGCGCTGACGCTCGCGCTCTCGCGACGCAGGCGCTCGAAGGCGCTGGCCATCCGCGAGGGGCTCGACGCCGCTGCCCCGAGCGTCGCGGGCTCGAGGGCCGCTGCCCCGAGCGTCGCGGGCCCGAGCGTCGCGCTCGGCGTCGCAGCGGAGCCGTCTGCCAGCGATGGCAGCGGGCCGCCCGACGCGCGGCCCGGCGGGGATCGCACGCTCACGGGCGTCACGCTCGCGGGCGGCGCGCTCGTCGTCGGCGGCGCGCTCGGCAACCTCGTCGACCGGATCGCGCGAGGCTACGTGATCGACTTCATCCACGTGCACGGCTGGCCGGTCTTCAACGTGGCGGACATCGCCGTCGTGGCGGGGATGGGGCTCATCGCGCTCGGGCAGCTCGCGCGGCCACGACGTCCCGCCGTCGCGCGCTCCTGATCCCGACGCGCCGCTCCCGCCGACGCGCCTCTCCCCGCCGGCACACCTCTCCCGGCCCGTCGCGCTACCGAGCTCCTGCGTCGCCTGCCGCTGCGTCGCTCGCGGACCCCGCGTCCCCCGCCGCCGCCGCCGCCGCCGCGTCGCTGTCCGCGGCGTCCGGGCCTGCGTCGCGCGCCTTCATGATGACGACGCCCGCCTCCGCGTGGACCTCGCCCATGTACGTGAGGACGGCGTCCGGCACGGGCTCGAGCTTCACCGTCTCGTTCTTACGCGTAGCCTCCTCGATCACGGCGAGCTTCTTCTGGAGCACGGCCTTCGGGCCGGGCTCCGCGAGCGGCAGGCCCATGCGCAGGGCGCGCTCCGTCTCGCGCCAGAGCGCGAGCGCGCCCTCCACGGCGCGGAGATGCCCCGAGCCGTAGCTCGCGCCCGGGCCTTCGCGGCGCGCGAGGTCGCGCTGGACGCACGCGGCGTGATCGGCGGTGAGGTCGACCGGGATCGTCTTGGGGTCGGCCCCCGAGCCGAGCAGCCAGTAGGTCGGGCACGCGCCAGGGACGGCAGCGACGACCGCCTTCATGGCGGCGCTCGCGGTGGCCTGATCGTCGATCTTCCTCCCGATCGCCTGGGCGCCCTCGGCCATCCGGCGCGCGACGGCGAGCCGGAGCGCGTCGTGCCCGACGCCCTTGCCGTTCTTGAGGTCGCCGAGCCACGTGTCGGGGTGGGAGAGCCAGTCGCCGCGCCCGTCGCGCGTGATCACGAGGGCGGCGGTCGTCGCCGCCGCGTGATCCGGCGGGCTCGGCGCGAAGCCCTGCTTCGACCCGAGCGCGTTCGCGATGTCGGAGAGGCAGCCGGCGTCTCTCGGGCCCGGCTTGCCGACAGGGACGACGGCCGGCGGCTCGTCCCCGCACGTCGGGTACCCGGCCGTCGCCTCGCGAATCGGCGTGGCGTCGTCGGTCACGAGCGCGTCGCGCACGGCCTCGATCTTGGCCATCGGCCCCTTGCACCCGGCGCCGGCCGCCGCGCAGAGCGCGAGCCCGGTCATCGCCACGAGCGCCCGGTCGAGCTTTCGCATGCCCGCAAGATACCCCACCTTCGCGCGCCCGCGCTCCGCCCCGTTTGCGCCCGCGGACGAAGCCTCCGGCGAGCCCCGCGGCCGGTCGCGGGGCTCCGTCGACGAGCGTGAAGACGACGAGCCCCACGGCGCCGCGCGCCGCGCCTCACGGCGTCCGGCCGCTGGCGCGGATCAGTCGACGAACGTGAAGACGACGAGCCCCACGGCGCCGACCACGACGAGCACGGCCGCAACGATCGCGAGGACTCCAAGGCGGCTCCCTCGACGCTCCCGCGCGACGGAACGCCGTGACATCGGCGGGTCCTCCGGCTCGACGAACGCCTCGACGGGCGGCGGCAGGAGGGCGGGCTCGGGGGCCGCCTTCGCGACGGCGGAAGGCCAACCCTGCGCCTCCCAGCCGTCGGCTGGAGTCGGCGGCAGCGTCGCCGGTCGCCGCTCGCCGGGCTTCTTGTCCGCCGGGATCGTCGACGCGTCCCGGCCCGTCGCGAGCCAGAACGCGCGGCGCATCGCCGACGACGACTCCCAGCGATCCTCCTTCTCGAGCGCGAGCGCGCGATCGACGACCTCGGCCAGCGCGGGCGCGATCTCCGGCAGCACCGAGGCGATCTTCGGCGCAGGCTTGGTCTGCGCGCGGAGAAGCCGCTCCTCGTTGCTCGCGCCCTCGTGCACGCGGCGGCCCGTGAGCGTCGTGAAGAGGATGGCGCCGGCGGACCAGATGTCCGAGCTCGCGTCGATCTGGCTGCGCTTGCCGCGCGCCTGCTCGGGCGGCATGTACGCCGGCGTCCCGACGACCATGCCCTCGATCGAGAGGGGAGAGCCCGGATCGCCTTCGACGAGCCGCGCGCGCCCGAAGTCCGTCAGGACCACGCGCCCGTCCTTCGTCAGGAACACGTTGGCGCTCTTGAGGTTGCGGTGGACGACGCCCGCGGCGTGGATCGCGACCAGCGCGTCGAGCAGGCCGTCGAAGGCGTCGCGCACGTCGTCGAGCGCGAGCTTGCCGGACGCGGCGCGGCGATCCTCGAGCGTCTCGCCGGCGAGCAGCTCCATCACGAGGAAGACGCAGCCGTCCTCGGTCACGCCGTCGTCGAGGACGCGCTCGACGCCCGGGTGATCGACGCGGTTCGCGAGGTGGGCCTCCTGGAGGAAGCGGTCGACCACCGGGGCGTAGCTCGAGTGCGAGCCGTGGATGATCTTGAGCGCCGTCTCGACCCCGTTGCGGTGCGTCGCGTGGTAGGTCGCCGCGACCGAGCTGTTCGCGACGAGCGCGTCGAGCCGCCATTTCTGGTCCACGGTCGTCCCGACCCGGGAGGCCGCGCGGTCCTTGTCGCTCTTCGTGCTCACGGCGCGCGCCATCATAGACGCGCGAGACGCCGCGTGACCAATGCGCCGCAGATCGTCGTGCCGAGCCGACACCGCGCACGCCGGGTGCGCGGTGTCCTCATGCGTGTGCGATGCGTGCGCGCCGTCGACGCCGCGAGCGACCTCCTGCGTCGTCGCGCGCCCCAGGTGGGCGAGCGATCTCAGGCGGGGTCGTCGTGGCGCGTGCTCACGAGGTCGGCGAGCGAGCTCGGGCTCAGACGGTGGCGAAGCCCGCGTCCGGGATCTCGAGCGGCGACTTGTCCTCGTCGGCGAGGAGCTGCGCCTTGTGCTCGACGCCGGGCAGGACGTTCCGCGCGAAGTAGAGCGCGGCCGCCGTCTTGCCCGCGTAAAACGCGTGATCGGGGTGGGCGGCGTCGGTCTTCGCCTTCGCGTCCTCGGCCACGACCGCGCCCTGGAGCAGGAGCCACGCGACGGTGAGCTCGCTCATCATGTCGCAGAAGCGGTTCGCCGAGAGCGGGACGAGCGTGAGCTGGCCCGCCTGGAACCACATGAGCAGGCGCATCGCGGTGCCGGCGAGCGCCTCCTGCGCGGCGCCGAGCTTCTTCACCGCCGCGCCGAGCGTGGGGTGGTTCGAGTGCGCGGCGACGAACTTCTGCACGTCGCCGAGGAACGCCTGCAGGTTCGCGCCGCCCGCCTGGCCGAGCTTGCGGCCCACGAGGTCCATCGCCTGGATGTGGTTCGTGCCCTCGTAGATGCTGAAGATCTTCGCGTCGCGGCAGTACTGCTCGACCGGGTAGTCGCGCGTGAAGCCGGCGCCGCCGTAGGTCTGGATCGCGAGCTCGCAGACGCGGAAGCCCTGGTCGGAGCCGTACGCCTTCACGAGCGGCACGAGGAGATCCACCTGGCCCTGGTGGTAGGCCGTCTTCGCCTCGTCCTTGCCCGCGTACACGGTGACCTGATCCTGGTGGTGCGCGAGCTTGATCGCGAGGGCGCGGATGCCCTCGACGTGCGCCTTCATGTGCAGGAGCATCCGGCGGACGTCGGCGTGCTCGATGATCGGCACGCGCGGAGCGGTGGCGTCCTTCCAGTGCGTGATGCTCGAGCCCTGCTTGCGCTCCTTCGCGTAGTCGAGCGCGTTGAGGTACGCGCTCGAGGCGACGGAGACGCCCTGGACGCCGACGGAGATGCGCGCGGCGTTCATCAGCTTGAACATCTGCGGCATGCCCTGGTTGAGCTTCTCTTCGCCGCCGACCGGCCAGCCGAGGCATTTGCCGTTGTCGCCGAAGTTCAGCACGCAGGTCGCCGAGCCGTTGATGCCCATCTTGTGCTCGAGGGCGCCGACGGCGACGTCGTTGCTCTCGCCCGAGGCGCCGTCGGCGCCCACGCGGAGCTTCGGCACGATGAAGAGCGTGAGGCCCTTGGTGCCCGGGGGAGCGCCTTCGACGCGCGCGAGGACGAGGTGGATGACGTTGTCGGCGAGATCGTGATCGCCGCCGGAGATGAAGATCTTCGTGCCGCGGATGGAGTAGCTGCCGTCGGGGTTGCGCGACGCGGTCGTCTTGGACGAGCCGACGTCGGTGCCGGCGTGCGGCTCGGTCAGGCACATCGTGCCGCCCCAGACGCCGGTGAACATGTTCTGGCAAAACGCCTTCTTCTGGTCGGCCGTGCCGAAGTGCTCGATGACCTCGGCGGCGCCGTAGGCGAGGCCGGGGTACATGTTGAACGCGGTGTTCGAGCCGGAGAGGATCTCCTCGACGAGCACCTGCACCGAGCGGGGCGCGCCTGCGCCGCCGAGCTCCGGCGGGACGGCGATGGCCTTCCAGCCCGCCTCGTAGAGCTTCTTCCACGCGTCCTTGAAGCCGGTCGGCGTGATGACCTTGCCGCCCTCGAGCTTGCAGCCCTCGATGTCGCCGACGACGTTGAGCGGGCCGAGCACCTCGCGCGCGAAGCGGTAGCACTCGGAGAGCGACGTCCGGACCTCTTCCTCGCCCCAGCCGTCGAACGGCGCCGCGCCGAGGAGGTCACCGAGCTTGAACTGCTCGAAGAGGAGGAACGAAAACTCGCGGAGATCGGCCTTGTACCGGTTGATCGTCTGAATCGGCTTCGTCACGAGTGCGCTCCTTGCTGCCCTAGGTCAATCCTTCGGCCACCCCGAGGGGCAATGGTGGGGCCCGTGTTGCGACGCGTCAAGGTGAAACTGAATGGCGATTCAGTCTTTGAGGTCGGTCCGAGCCTGGCCGTGTCGTCCGGACGCAGGCGCGCGCCGGCTCCGGACGAACGGCGGCTTCAGTCTCGGCGCTCCCTCGGCGCTCCGGAGCGCGTTCGCGATCGTCCGAGACCTACTTCTTGCCCAGCTTCTCGAGGAGCGGCGCGACCAGCTTGTGCTCTCCCGATCCCTTGCGCGCGCGCATCGCGAAGATGCGCACCTCGCGCTCCGCCTCGAGGTGCTTCGGGTTGAGCTGGAGCGCCCGGGCGAAATCGCGGAACGCCGCAGCGATGTTGCCGAGGCGCTTGTGCACGAGCCCGCGGTGGTACACGGCCTGATCGTTCGTGCGATCGCGGTTGACCGCCTTGTCGAGCTTCGAGAGCGCTGCCCGGAGCTCGTCCTCCGAGGCCTCGCCGGCGCGAGCCGCGGCCCACGCCTGGATCGCCATCGCCTCGACGTCCTCGTCGTTGCTCGTGAGGAGCTCGTCGCAGAGGTAGACGACGTGATCGAAATCGCGCTTCCCCATCGCGTGCTCGACCTCGCGGAGGATGTCCGCGCGCGGCCGCGCCTCGGACTTCGCCTTGCGCGACGCCTCGTACGCGCGCCGCGCGTCCGGGTCGCAGAGCGTCTGGTGCGCGCGCGTCATCTGCGAGAAGACCGTGGCCACGTCCCCGCGGATCGGGATGAAGTCGACGTGGAGGCGGTCGGGGTGCCACGTCTTGGCGAGGCGCATGTAGGCCGCGCGGACGGCTTCGGTCGACGCGCCGTCCGCGACGCCGAGGACCTGGAAGTAGTCCTCGCTCGCGACCGCCGCCGCGCGCGCGACGACACCTTCGACGCCGAGCTCCGCGGGGCTCCGCAACGCCGCCAGCGTCCCCGCGGGCGGAGGGCGCGGCGAGCTGACGGCGGGGATCTTCGTGGACGAGATCCTCGAGGCGGAGCCCGGCGCGACCGGGATCCTCGAGGCGGAGCCCGGCGCGGCCGGGATCCCCGAGGCGGAGCCTGGCGCGGCCGGGATCCCCGAGGCGGAGCCCGGCGCGACCGGGATCGATCGCGACGAGGGCGGCCGGCTGTACGCCGGCGCGCCGCCGGAGGGCGTCGCCGCGCGGATCGACGCGCCGGACGCGCGACGGGTCTCTCCCGAGACACGGGGCATCGGCCCGCTCGGCATCGTCGTCGGAAGCGCGCCCGTCGACGGGTGGGTCCGTGCGCCCGAGACCGACTCGACGCACTTGGCGATGACGAGCAGGTAAACGAGGAGCTCGACCCGCGACGGCGGCAGCTCGGTCGACGCCTTCATCTCGGCGAGCGTCATCGGGCGGGCCGCGAGCGCCTCGGCGAGGGCGGTCTCTGCCGGCGGGAGCCGCGCGGAGCCGCCCGCGGTGACGCGGAGCGCGTGGTCGCTCACGCGCCGGACGGTCTCCTGGACGAACCTCGTCGGCGGGTAGTCGCGCACGCCGCGCCAGACGGGGCCGACCGGATCGACCGCGACGGGCGGCTCGGTCACCGCCATCTTCGCGTCGTAGAAGGCGTACGAGGTGGCCTCGGGCAGCGAGAAGAGGTGATGCACCTTGCGGTGGACTTGCTCCACGAGCGCTTCGTCGCGCTGCGCGGGGGTGATCGCCCTCCGCTCGATGAGGACCTCGCCGTGGAGCCGCTTCGACTTCGCGATCTCGAGGAGGGTCGCGTCGAGGGTCGCGGAGTCGATGAAGCCGAGCTCGTAGACGATCGCCCCGAAGAAGCCCCCCGGACACATCCCCAGAGGCGTCGTCTCGACCGCTGTGATCCGCCCGCACCAGAGGGAGATCACGGCGCGGCAATCCTCCGATGCGGTGAGCTCGAGGCGCCCGCTGAGCCGCCGGTTGCGCGCGTAGACGAGCCCGTGCGCGAGCGGCGTATCCGCGAGCGTGCCGACGGCCGACGGGGCGCTCATGCGTCCACTCTACAAGCAAGCGCGGCGCGCTCCTACGGTGGACGAGGTCGGACAGACGGCGCCTTTGTCAGGACGCGGCGCCACGTGCCTCCGCGGGCGATCCGACGCGGCGCTGCGCCGGATCCGTCAGAGCTCCGCGCGAACGAGGATGAACTTGTTGCAGAGCGCCTTGTCGGTGATCTCTTTGTAGCTCTTCCCCGCGACTTCGCTCCGCAGTCCGCTCGTCCGACTGTGCTCGGTGACGAAGTACATGACCTTCGTCCCTTTCTCGCGCTCCTTCTTGAGCCACGTCTGGAAGTTCGCGCCCGACGAGACGAACGCCGGGATGCGGTTGCCCGTGTAGAAGTTCTCGCCCTTCCAGTTCATCTGGTACGCGACGATCCTCTCCTCGGGGCTCGCGCGATCGCGGTAGTAGGCCTCGATCACCTCGTGCTGTCCCCAGTGCGGGGAGAGCGCCAACATGTAGACGTCGAGCCCCCACGCCGCCCAGAGCAGGCCGAAGGCGCAGACCGCGGCGACGGCGTGGCGGCGGAGCGAGCGCGACGCGAGCGCGACGCCGAGCAGGCCCGCGACGACGGTGAAGCCGCCGAGGATCGCGCTGAAGTCGAGCGTGTCGGGCCAGGGACGCCGGTAGTTGTACGTGAAGAGCTGCAGCAGGCGGATAGCGCCGGTCGCGTCCGAGCCCGCCGCCTTCATGGCGAGGTCGCGTCCGACGAGGATGGTCGCCAGCGTCCCGGCGAGCGCCGCCGCCCCGAGCATCAGCTGCTCGTGGAGGTGTCCGTTCTTCGCGTCTCCCGGCTCGTCGTCGGGGGCGTCGCTCCGCGTGGCGAGTCCGCCGCGGAACGGGGACTTGCCGGGATCCTGCACGATCACCGTGGGCTCGGCGTCGCTGCCCTTGAAGAGGAGCGCGGCGACGACGAAGAGCGCGACGCCGATCGCGATCATCACGACGGCGACCGCCACGCTCCCCGTGGCGTCGGCGTCCGGCTTCGCGCCGAAGGGCGACCCGGGCCAGAGCTTCGACGCTCCGACCGTCGCGATGCCGGCCGCGAGCGCGAGGCACCCGAGGTAGACCGCGCGCTGCGTGGCCTTCGTCCAGGTCGTCGCGCGACCGAGCATGTCGTCGAGCGCGACCCCGACGAGCATCGCCGCCGGCGGGACGGCGGGGAAGATGTAGTGGTGGAACTTCGTGCCCATGAACGTGAAGAGGGCGAACGCGAAGAGGAACCACATCACGAGCATGACCGAGGCGTCGCCGACGGCGGCGCCGGCGGGCGTCGACGTGGTCCCGTCCGCGCTCGGCGCGGCGGCCGCCCGCGGCGCGAAGACGCGCGCGAGCGCGGAGTCGCTGCGACGGAAGCCCCAGAGCAGGCCGAGCGGTACGAGCCCGGTCCACGGGAAGGCCGCGTACCCGAGCTGCCAGACGTAGTAGCGGATGCCGGTGTCGTCGCCCTCGTTCGTGTCGTGCACGTGGCTGAAGGCGCGGTTGAACATGTCGTGGAAGATGAGTCGGTCGGTGAACGGCGAGCCGTGCCGGACGTACATCGCCACGTACCAGGGCAGCGCCACCGCGAGGATGATGAGCAGGCCGCTGATCAGCTCGAAGCGGAGCAGCTCGCTCCAGCGCTTCTTCGTCGCGACGTAGGCGACCGCGCAGATGATCGGGAGGCCGAAGCCGGCCGGCCCCTTCGCCATCGTCGCGATCGCCGCGCACAGCCAGGCCGCGATGTAGACGAGGCGCCGCGCGCGGCGCTCTCCCCAGTTCAGGTAGAGGACGCCGCCGATCACCGCCGCCCAGGCGATCCCCTGGAAGGCGGGCTCGAACGCCGCGAAGAAGCGCACGAACGAGAGCGCGCTCGAGGCCTTCGAGCCGTGCCACCAGTTGTCGCCCTTCGGCAGGCTCGCGGGAGAGTGGTCGGCGCACTTCTCGTTGCCGGGGAGGTCGCAGTTGCCCGCGGAGCCGCTCCGGAACTCGTCCCAGTGGAAGCGGAAGCCCTTCGGCCCGTCGCCGAAGACGATGAGCTCGACGTTGCGCGAGAGGAGGTAGAGGATCTGCGGGACGGCGCAGAGCAGGACGGCGCCGAAGACGAGGTGCCAGAGCGAGAAGCGCAGCTTGGTGCCGAAGGCGTCGACCTCGTAGAGCCGGACGCGCGCCTCCTCGTCGGTGTTGAGCCCGAAGAGGAGCAGGCCCATCGCCGCCGTCATGGCCGAGACGAACGGCATGTCCGTCATCGTCTGGTGCGCGAGGAAGAACCAGTCGGGCATCGTCGCGAGGACGATCGCCCCGAGGAGCCCGGCGCGGCGGCCGAAGACCTTCGCGACCCCCTTGTAGAGGAGGTACATCGCGCCGATCGTCATGAGGACGTTCGGCGCCCGCACGACCCACTCGGCGTGGGCGGCGGCGGTGCCGTTCGCCGCGATCATCATCTGGTCGGGCTGGTAGTGCGTCCCGAGCGATCCCATCGCGAGCGACTGGATCCAGAAGTTCAGGATCGGCTTCGACCAGAACCAGCCGTCCTGGGCCCACCAGAGCGAGATCCAGTCGTCGCGCGAGAGGATCTCGCGCGCGACCTCGCCGTAGTGCGTCTCCCACGGATCCCAGAGGCTGAACACGCCGAGCGCGGGGAGGTAGAGGAGCGCGCCGACGACCACGACCCAGAAGCCGTGGCGCGAGGTGAGCGGCCGCTCCACGCCGAGCTCGTCGGTGCGCCACGGACCGAGCTGCTTGCCCGCGTTGAAGACGGCGGCGACAAGCCCGATGAACGAGCTCGGGACGAGCACCGCGGCGAGCCAGGGCGACAGCACGGCGGACTGCGCGAGCGAGAGGCTCGCCCCGAACGCGACCGTCAGGAGGACGACGACGCTGAGCGACGGCGCGAGCGCGCGCAGCGAGGTCGAGGACTCGATCTCACGGTCGGCCGAGGCGCTCTTGCCGTCGTCGAACGTGCCGAGGAGGTCCATCACGCCGAACACGACGACGCAGACGAAGAGCAGGCCGACGGGCAGCGCCCAGCTGTTCTGACCGTTCTTCGCCATGAGGAGGAAGGCCGGGATGCCGCCGCCGAGGATCGCGATGAGGCCGCGCTTCCACCGCAGCGGGTTGCCCCGCGCGAGGAGGTTGTCCTTGTCGTCCCCACCGTCGTCCTCCCCGTCGCGCGGAGGATCGTCCGCGGCGGCCTTCGCGGCGTCGTCCGCGCCGGGCTCGCCCGAGGTCGCGCCGTCGGGCGCGTCGGGCTCCTCCGCATCGACCCGTCTCTCGTCGGTGGCGACGGGAGCGTCGGGGGGAGCGGCCGTCTCGTCGTGATCGTCGTCGGTCGGCTTCGTCGCGCTCATGCGGGTGCGGCCAAGGTAAGTTCCAGGGGGGAGGGGGCAGGGGCCCCCGGTCGAGGTGCTTTACCAACTTCTCCGGCTGGAGACCAGACGGCCGTCCAGCGGTGAGGGGAGGCTCGACAGGTGCCGCCGCTACGGCCGACCTCGGCGACCTCGCCGGGCTCCCGCCTGCGCCGAGGCCGGCGCTCCGATCAGAGCTCCGTCACGAGCACGTCGTCGGCCGTGACGTCGAAGGCCACCGCGTCGCCGGCGAGCCTGGCTCCGAGCGCGATCGTGCTCGACGACTCCGGGTCGAGCCGCAACGACGAGAGCAGCTCGGTGCCCACGAAGAAACGAAACTCCTCGCTCCCGCTCTTCGGCTCGAACTCGATGCGGATCGCCATCCAGTCGTCGAAGCGGAGGCCCACCGGGGGCTTGGCGAAGTAGTTGTTGTTGGTGCCGCTGCCCGCCAGGTTCGTGGCGCTGTAGCCGGTGAGCCCGTCGGCGTCCTCGTAGAGGCGGTAGTCGAGGTGACGGTTGTTGGCGAACTCGAAGGACGCGACGACGATCTGCGCTCCGCCGCTCTGAGCTTCGAGGCGGTCGACGCGCAGGCGAAACGTCCAGCGGATGGCTTTGTCCGCGAGCGGGATGATCTTCTTCAGGCGTCGTCCCTCGCCGTCGCCGAGCGTGCCGTGCAGCCGCAGCCCGAACGGCGATGCGAAGCCGCCGCCGAGTGCCATCACGGCCTTCGCGTCGCCCGCGAGGGCGTCCCACGGCGCGGGAGTCTCGAGCGAGCGGCCCGGCTGCTCGAAGTCGTCGCAGAAGAGGGCCGCGTCCTGCCGCTCGCAGAACGTCGGATCGGCGCGCGGCGCGGAGTCCTTCTCCTCGCCGGGGGCGCTCCCAGCGTCCTCGGCGGTCGCCTCGCCGGCGTCGGGCGAGGCGGGCTCCGAGGACCCGGTCGGCTGGAACGACGAGCACGCGGCGAACGTCGCCGCCGTCAGCGTCGCGAGGACCGCGAAGAGCGCTCTCCCCATCGTCTCGACGCTAGCACGGCCCGTCACGCGTCGCGGTAGGGTTACCCCTCCCTACCGCCGTCAGGGGCCGTCCTCGTCGAGCTCGGCGGCCAGCGTGCGCGACTCGTCGAGCCGGACGCGCGCTTGCTCGAGCTGTGACTTCAGCGCGTTCGTCTCGTCGATGACCTCCTTCGGCGCGCGCTCGAGGAAGCCCTTCGACGACATCTTCTTTTCGATGGCGGCGAGATCCTTGTCGATGCGCTTCACTTCGCGGTCGATGCGGACGAGCTCCTTGGCCTTGGTGACCAGTCCCTTCAGGCCGACGTGGATCTCGATCGGACCGTGGGCGGTCGTCACGATGCTCGTCGTCGTGCCCGCGAGCCGCGGACCGCCGGTCTGCTCGACGGTCGGCGACTTGCTTTTCACGAGCGTCGCGATCGTGCCGAGGCGCGCGGCGAGCAGGGCGCGCGCGGCCTCGCCGTCCGCGCGGAGGGAGAGCGGCACGTCGGCCCTGGGCTCGATCTCGTGCTCGCTCCGGATGGTCCGCGCCGCGGAGACGACCGCCTTGAAGATGTCCATGTCGCGGAGCGCGGCGTCGTCGTCGAGGCCGTCGGACGCCTGCGGGTAGGGGCCGAACGCGATCGACGTCCCGCGGGACGCCGGGCGAGGCGTGCGCTGCCAGAGCTCCTCGGTGATGTACGGCATGAGCGGGTGGAGGAGGCGGAGCGACGTCTCGAGCACGTGCGCGAGGACCGCGCGCGTCTCGTCGGCTTCGTCCTGGCCGGCCTGAGCGACCTCCGGGACCGCCTCGCCGCGGAGCACGGGCTTCGTGATCTCGAGGTACCAGTCGCAGAAGTCGTTCCAGAAGAAGCGGTAGGACTCGTTCGCGGCCTCGTCGATGCGGAACTCCGCGAGGCCCGCGTTCGCGATCGCGATCGACTCTCCGAGCTGGGCGAGGATCCAGCGGTTGAACCACGCCTTCGCCGCCGGCGGCTCGCCGGTGAGCTTCGTCGCGTCGAAGCCGTCGAGGTGGCCGAGCGAGAGGCGCGTCGCGTTCCAGATCTTGTTGGCGAAGTGCCGGTAGCCCTCGATGCGCTTCGGCGCGAGCGCGATGCGCTTGTTCGACGGCGGGAACGTCGAGAGCGTGAAGCGGAGCGCGTCGGTGCCGAACGCGGGGAAGCCGCCGCCCATCGCGGCCGCGGACGGGTACGCCTTCTTGAACTTCGCCATCGCCTCCTGCTCGGGCGCGCCGGGCAGGGTCTTCTTCACCATGTCGCTGAAGGTCGTGCCGTAGACGAGGTCGAGGGGGTCGATGACGTTCCCCTTCACCTTGCTCATCTTGTCGCCGGTCTCGTCGACCACCATCCCGTGCAGGAGCACGCGCCGGAAGGGCACCTCCTTCATGAAGTAGAGGCCGAACATCATCATCCGGGCGACCCAGAAGAAGAGGATGTCGTAGCCGGTCTCGAGATCGCTCGCGGGGTAGAACTTCTTCAGCGCGGGCGTCTCGTTCGGCCAGCCGAGCGTGGAGAACGGCCAGAGACCGCTCGAGAACCACGTGTCGAGCACGTCGGGGTCCTGCACCCACTCGGGCCCGAGGTCGTCCGGCTTCTTCCGCGCGACGACGATCTCGCCGTTCGGCCCGTGCCACGCCGGGATCGAGTGGCCCCACCAGAGCTGGCGCGAGATGCACCACTCCTGGATGTTGCCGAGGAAGTGGTCGTACGTCTTGGTCCACTCCTCGGGGATGATCTTCGTGCGCCCGTCGTGGACCGCCTTCATCGCCTCGGCGGCCATGTCCTTCATCGCGCAGAACCACTGCGTCGAGATCATCGGCTCGACGACGCCGCCCGAGCGCTGGCACTTCGGGAGCGTGAGCACGTGCGGCTTCGCCCCGCGCGCGAGGCCCTTCTCGTCGAGCGCCTTCTTCACGGCGGTGCGGGCGCGCTTGCGGTCGAGCCCGGCGAACGGACCGCCTTGCTCGTTCAGCGTGCCGTCGAGGTTCAGGATGTTGATCTCCTCGAGGCCGTGGCGCTTGCCCGTCGCGAAGTCGTTGAAATCGTGCGCCGGCGTGACCTTCACGGCGCCGGTGCCGAACTTCGGGTCGACGAGGATCGCGTCGGTGACGATCGGGATCGATCGGTCGACGAACGGGTGGACGAGCTTCTTGCCGTGGAGGTGCTTGTAGCGCTCGTCGTCCGGGTGCACGGCGACCGCCGTGTCGCCGAGCATCGTCTCGGGGCGCGTGGTGGCGACGACGAGGTACTCGCCCGGCGAGCCCTCGACCTCGTACGCGAACTGGAACAGCTCGCCGTTCGCGCCCTCCTCGTTCTCGACCTCGAGATCGGAGAGCGCCGTGCGGCACTCGGGGCACCAGTTGATGAGGCGCGTGGCGCGGTAGATGAGGCCGGCCTCGTAGAGGCGCACGAACGCCTCGGTGACCGCGACGGACAGGTCCGGATCCATCGTGAACTTGGTGCGCTTCCAGTCGGGCGAGGCGCCCAGCACGCGCTGCTGCTTCGTGATCGTGCCGCCGCTCTCGGCCTTCCACTGCCACACGCGCTCGACGAACGCCTCGCGCCCGAGGTCGTGGCGCGACTTGCCCTCGCGCGCGAGCTGCCGCTCGACCACCGTCTGCGTCGCGATGCCGGCGTGATCGATCCCGGGGAGCCACAGCGTGTTCTTCCCGCGCATCCGCTCCCAGCGCGTGAGCACGTCCTCGAGCGTCGTCATCATGGCGTGCCCCATGTGGAGCGAGCCGGTGACGTTCGGCGGTGGCATCGGGATGACGTACGGCGGGCGCGTGTCCGCCGGGTCGTCGGTCGCGTCGAAGACGCCTTCCTTCTCCCAGAACGCGTACCAGCGCTCTTCTACCTCGCGCGGGTCGTACGGCTTGTCCAGGTCCGCCTTGGCATCGGTCATGATGCCTTCGCTTACCACAGCGCGGAGCGGTGTACCGTGTTCGTGCGGCTCGGGCGCACGGACGACGTGCGCGTCCGATCGACGTGCGGGAGTCGCGCGCCCTCGGTCGAGGCGCGCCGCGGCTCACTCCTTCGTGAGCCGCGTGATCTCTTCCTTGATGAGCGCCTCGGCGAGCTGCGGGACGACCTCCCACACGACGCGCTCCACGACCTCGCGCGACAGCGCGAGCACGGCGTCGGCCTGCTGAGGCGTCAGCCCGAGCCCGCCGAGCTTGCCGGCGAGCGCGCCGTTGACGGCGCCCGAGACCGCGGCGCTGGCGGCCGGGGCTGCCGCGGGGGCCGGCGCCGCAGCCGCAGGCCGCGGGGGAGCTGCCGGAGCCGGACCGCTCTCGCCGAAGACGAGCGTGCCGGTGCGTCCGGGGACGGCGCCGCTGAGCGAAGGCTGCGTGCCGCGGCCGATCCCATGCGACGTCGGCGCGGCCGCCGCCGCGGGGGCGCGCTGGACGGCCGGAGGCTGCGGAGACGGCGTCGGCGCCGCCGGCGGGGGGACCGCGGTCGCGCCGCCGGCTTCCTTCGCGACGATCACCTTGCGGACCTTGTCGATGAGCTGCTGCGTGTCGAACGGCTTGTCGGCCCAGTCGTCGGCGCCGGCGTCGCGGCCGCGCGCCTGATCGTACGGGGCATAGCGGCTCGCGAGCATGATGATCGACGTGCCCGGGCTGCGCTTGCGCAGCTCTTTCGCGAGCGAGTAGCCGTCCTCGCCGCCGAGGACCGTGTCGATGACGCAGACCTGCGGGTTCTCGCTCAGCTTGCCGATGGCCCCCTGGGACGTGTCGGCGGTGACGACTCGGAAGTCCTCACCGCTGAAGGTGATCTCGAGGACCTTTCGCATCGTGACGCTGTCGTCGACAGCGAGCAGGGTCTTGGCCACGGGGCGTCTCCGATTGACTCGCGAGAGGAGAGAAAAATGCCGGCGGTACGCTGACGTACGCCGTGTGCAACTGCCGATTGTGCGGAGCTGCGACGGGCCGTGTCAAGGTAACTGCTCCTTTGGCCGAACGCGAGAGAGACCTTGCGCCCGTCCGCTGGTAATCCTCGGCCCGTCGATGCCTCGCCCCAAGCGCGATTCGAAGCACAGGCCGCCCCCGGCGAACAGGCCGGTTCCGGCGCACGAGCCGGCTCGGTCGGCCAAGCCGGCTCGGTCGGCCAAGCCGGCTCGGTCGGACGATGCCGCTCCGGCGGACAAGGCCGCTCGAGCGGACGACGCCGCTCCGGCCGACGAGGTCGCGCCGGCGGGCGGGCCGGCGCCGGCGGACAGGTCGGCTTCGGCGGGCGGGCCGGAGCCGGCCGCGGGAGCCAAGGGGCGGGCCGTCGGCCCGGAGCTCGCGGGCTCGCCCCTCGACGCGGTCGTCCGCGGGCTCTTCGCGCTCTCGTGGGGACGCGCTCGCGACCTCGTCGGGCGCGGGAAGGTGAGCGTCGACGGCCGCGTCGTCACGACGCCGACGACGCGCGTGCGCGCCGGCGCGCTCGTCGCGCTCGACCTCGCCGCGCGTGATCCCCGCGCGGCGAAGGAGTCGCTCGACCGTCGCGCGCTCGTCCACGTGGACGCCCACGTCGTCGTCGTCGACAAGCCGTCCGGGATCTCGACGGTGCCCTTCGATCCCGAGGGCATGGGCGCTTCGATCGCCGTCCGGCGCTCCGCCGGCGAGGAGGCCACGCTCGATCAGCGCGTCCGATCGGCGCTCGCCGCGCGCGAGCGCGCGCGTGGCCGGAGCGGACCGCCGCCCGAGATCGGCGTGGTCCACCGCCTCGACAAGGAGACGAGCGGCCTCGTCGTCTTCACCCGATCGTGGGCCGCGAAGAAGGCGCTGCTGCAGGCCTTCCGCCTCCACCACGTGCACCGGCGCTACCTCGCGCTCGTCCACGGGATCCCGAAGGACCAGACCATCGTCTCGCACTTCGTCGAGGACCGCGGCGACGGCCTGCGCGGCTCGGTCGAGCGCCGCGGCGGCCGCCAGTACGCCGTCGGTAGCGAGAAGACGCAGCGCGCGGTGACGCACATCGAGGTCGTCGAGCGCTTCGCCCGCTCCGGCGCGGGCCAGCCGTCCGCGCTCGTCGCCTGCCGGCTCGAGACCGGACGCACGCACCAGATCCGCATCCACCTCTCCGAGGCGAGACACCCCGTGCTCGGCGAGCGCGTCTACGTGCGCGGCTACGATCGCCCGCTCGTCCCGGCGCCCCGCGTGATGCTGCACGCCGCGGAGCTCGGCTTCGAGCACCCCGCGACCGGCAAGGAGCTGCGCTGGACGTCCGAGCTGCCCGCCGACATGGAGGAGATGCTCGCGTTCCTGCGGAAGGAGCCGGCGACGTAGCCCGCCCGCCGGCGAAGCTCTCGCCCGCTCGTGTAGTCCGGCGCGCCGGCTCGCGCCGCGCCGGCGGCGGCGAAGTCATCGCGCCGGCGGCGGCGAGTCACCGCCGCCGCTCGGTGGTCGTCGCTACGGAGCTACTCCGCGGCGACGGGGCTCGGCTGGGCGTCGGACGGCGCCGGCGCCATCGCGTTCTTGAGCGGTTTGTTGAACGCCCAGATCGCCACGCCGGCCGCCATGCCGAGGCCCATCAACAGGAAGAAGAACACGTCCGCGGAGAGCGTCGTGTAGAGCTGGCCGATGTAGCCCGACAGGATGTTGCCGAAGAACGACGAGAGGAACCACATGCCCATCATCAGCGAGACGATGCGCACCGGCGCCACCTTCGTGACGAGCGACAGGCCGATCGGCGACAGGTAGAGCTCGCCGACGGTGAGGAGCAGCGTGCAGAAGATCGGCCAGAAGATGTGGCCCTTTCCGCCGCCGATGAGCTTCGCGCCGACGACCATGACGATGAACGAGCCGCCGACGACGAAGCAGCCGATCGCCATCTTCGCGACGCTCGACGGCTCCTTGCCGCGCTTGTTCTGCCAGGTCCAGAAGCGGTCGAAGAGCGGCGCGAGGATGAAGATGAACGCCGGGTTGACCGACTGGAACCACGTGGACGACGCCCACGACGGCCAGATCGTCTTCTCGTCGGCCCACGTCTGCATCGTGTTGCCCTGCTGCTCGTAGACGGCCCAGAACACGATGTTGAGCGCGCAGAGGATGACGAGCGCCCAGACGCGCTTCCACTCGCCCGGGGTGAGCTTCTGCGAGGCCTCTTCGAGCTTCACGCCGCTCCGCGCCTGGCGCGTGTCGGGCGCGAGCGTCTTCCGACCGAGGAGCTGCACCACGAGGCCGACGCACATGCCGAGGCCGGCCGCGAGGAAGCCGTACCGCCAGCCGTAGGCCGCGGCGAGCGATCCGCAGATGAAGTTGCAGATGAACGCGCCGAGGTTGATCCCCATGTAGAAGATCGTGAACGCGCCGTCGCGGCGAGGATCGCCCGCCGGGTAGAGGTTGCCGACCTGCGTCGAGATGTTCGGCTTGAAGAAGCCGTTGCCGATGATGAGGAGCAAGAGCCCGACGAAGAAGCTCGCCTCGGAGCCGAAGAGCACGATCTGCCCGAGCGCCATCAGCGTGCCGCCGACGAACACCGAGCGCTTCTGGCCCAGGTAGCGATCGGCGATGAGGCCGCCCACGACCGGCGTGAGGTAGACGAGGCCGGTGTACCAGCCGTAGAGGACCGACGCGTTCGGCGAGACCGCGCACGTCTGCGTCGCGACCTGGTGGGCGACGTCTTCTGCCAGTCCGACGATGTTCTTCACCTCGTCGCCCTTCACGAGGGCCGCCGTCTTGTCGGCGATGCAGGTGGCGAGCTTGTCCTGGTCGACGCTGGGAAGGAGCGACTTGATCGTGCTCCAACCGAGGACGTCGTCGGGGTTGCCCGCGCCGTCGTAGCCCTTGCCCTGGTACGTCTGGCGGATCGTGATGAACAGGTAGTTCACCATGTAGAGCTTCAAGAGCCCGCGCATCCCGTAGTACGAGAAGCGCTCCCACATCTCCGTGAAGAAGAGGACGTAGAGGCCGATCGGGTGGCCGAACAGCTGCTTGCCTTGCGGGGCTGCCTTGACCGCCGCGCTCCCCTCCGCTCCGTCCTTCTCGCTGGTCGTCGCCATACGTCCTTCCTCGGTCTCGAGGGGCCGCGTCCTTCGGCGGCGGCGCATCCAACCACAAACGAGGCGCCGATCAAAGCGCCGGTGAGGCTCACCGGGGGTCGGCGGTGACACGCGCCGGGGCCCGGCCGCCTACGACGCACCGAGACGGCTCGTCGCGTCGGTCGCGCCGGCTCCCCCTCTCAGGCCGGACGAGGTTCGGGCTCGCCGGCGTCCGGCGCGAGCGGAGCCTGCCGCCGCGCCGCGAGGGCCTCGAAGGTGAAGACGATGCCGGCGAAGAAGAGCGCCTGGAAGGCGCCGACGAGCGCCAGCGCGATGGAGAGCCAGCCGAGGATGTTGCTGATCGGGTCCGGGCCGCTCGTGGTCATGGCGCTGCTCCTCTTCGGGAGCCTGCAATCGCGGAGCCGCGCACGTCGCGGCCGCCGGCTCGGCGGCCGGAAGCTCGTGCGCGCCGTCTCAGGCGCGCGTCAGCGGACGAGCGTCCAGCGGACGCCCGCGGTCACCTCGAGGTGGAAGTGGTTGTGGTGCGCCCGGTTGTAGTGCGGCGTCAAAAGGACGTTGAACAGCCGCGCGTCGCCCGCCTCGCAGGCGATCTTGCGCAGCTCGGACGCCGACGCGGGGGCGGGGCACGGCCGCGCGCCGATGCGCCGCGGGCGGAAGTCCTTCTCGACCGAGAGCGTGCGTCCGTCCTTCGTCTTGAAGAGCGCCGCGTCGATGGCGAGCGCTCCGCCGTGGCGGCGTCCGGCGCCCTTGAGCGTGACCTTCTTCGACACGGGCCGGTACACCGAGAGGTGCACGACCTCGACGATGTCGTGCTTCGCGAGGACGCGCGCGAAGTCGTCGAGCGCGAGCACCAGCCGGCAATCGTAGATGTCGTAGGGCGAGGTCCGGCTCTTCGACGCGGGCAGGTTCGAGCGGAACGTGACGCCGGAGAGCGGGCCGGCGAGCCTCAGCGGCGCAACGACGCCACGGGCCTCGCCGACGCGGGTGAACGCGATGCGGCGGCGGCGGAGCTCCGCCTCGCAGCTCGCACGGTCCAGGCCGGCGTAGCGCGAGGCGACGGGCATGCCGCGGTGATCGAGCGACGGCACGGCAGGAGGGCCGTCGCCGGGGGTGTCGTCGGCGTGCTCGTCGTCGTCCGCTTCCGCGATGAGGTCGGGCTCGTCCTCGCTGGCGGCCGCGTCGCTCGCGGCCACGGTCTCGTCGGTCTCCGGGGCCGCGCCGCGGCTCGGCGCGTCGTCCGGTCGCTCGGCGGCCGGCGTGGTGTCGGGCGCGGTCTCGGCCGCGGGGGGCCGCTCGGGGGCGGGCACGCCCTTGCCGAAGAGCTGGCAGCTGCAGAGCAGCGGCGCCGCCGCGACGATCGGGAAGGAAAATCGAGGCCAGCCCATGACGCGGGCGGCAGCATAGCGCCGGATGGGCTCTCGGGCGAACCCGCCGCCCGCGCGGGGCCGCGCGCCGTCGCACGAGACGGCGCGGCCGAGGTTCACCCGCTCGCGTCGCGGTGGCGCTGCGGCGGCCCACGGTCGAGCACGCAGCGGGTGCCCGGAAGCTGCTAGAATCCATGGTGCCATGGCGGAGCTGTCGCCGCGCGGAAAGCAGATCCTCTACGCTTGCATCACCGAGTTCGTCGCGACCGGCGAGCCCGTCGGGTCGCGCACGCTGTCGAAGCGCGGCATCGAGCTCTCGCCCGCGAGCATCCGCAACGTGCTCTCGGACCTCGAAGAGCTCGGCTACCTCCACCAGCCGCACACCAGCGCCGGCCGCGTCCCGACGGACAAGGCCTTCCGTCTCTTCATCGACGCGATGATGGAGGTGCGGCAGCTGACCGACGCGGAGAACGCGCACCTGCTCCTCCGGTTCTCGGCGATCGAGCCTGGCCCGAACTTCTTGCGCGAGACGGGCAAGCTCCTCTCCGAGCTCACCGGGACCGCGGCGGTCGTCGTCTCGCCGAAGGCCGAGACGATGACGCTGAAGCACCTGCGGTTCATCCGCACGATGCCCGGCGAGGTCCTGGCGGTCGTCGTGATGACGAACGGCACCGTGCAGAACCGCTTCTTGAAGGCCGAGGTGAACGAGGACGAGCTCCAGAAGGTCCACAACCTGCTCGACGACGTCATCGAGGGTCGCTCGCTCGGCGAGCTCCGCGAGCTCTTCGTGCGCCGGCTCCAGAGCGAGCGCGTGCAGGCGGACGACGTGAAGAAGCGGGCGTTCGAGCTCGGCGAGGCGGCCGTGTCCGCCGCCGACAAGGGCGCGGACGTCGTCATCGAGGGGCGAGCCAAGCTGCTCGGTCTGCCGGAGTTCTCCGACGCGGCCGGGCTCAAGGACCTCGTCAGCGCGCTCGACGAGGCCCAGGCCATCGTGCGCCTGCTCGACGCGACGCTCGACGCCGGCGGCACGACCGTGGTCGTCGGGCGCGAGGCGGGCGATCTCGCCGGCGGGCAGATCGCGATCGTCGGCGCCTCCTACAGAAACCAGGGCCGCACGGCGGGGTCGGTCGGCGTCATCGGGCCGACCCGCATGGACTACCAAAAGATGGTACCCCTCGTGACCGCCACCGCCAACGCGATGAGCTCGTTCATCGAGCGGCGGAGCGAGCCCGCGACCCGCCACGACGACGACGACGACTGACCGCCTCGTGCCTCGCGGAAGGCGCGGGCGCCCGTCCGAACCCGTGTAGTATACGGGGGCACCATGCGCATGGCACCGCCGGTCTTGCCCGGAGCGCGGACAGTCGACTCACCGCTCGATCGCGCGCTCGCGCTCCTGCTCGCCGGCGAGCGCGAGGCCGCGCTCCGCTGGAGCGCCGCGGTCGTCCAGCAGGACGCCTCGGTCCCGAGCGCGCTGATCCTCACGTGCCGCCTGCTCGCCGACGCCGGCCGCACCGAGGCCGCGATCGACGGGCTGGAGCTCGGCGTGAAGCGCGCGATCGACACCGGCAACCTCCCGCTCGCCGTCGCCGCCGTCGGCGACCTCGCGGCGCTCGGCCGGGACGTCGGGCGCCACCTCGACGAGATCGCCGCCGCCTTCTGCCAGGGCTCGCCGCGCCTCAGCGACGACGCGACGCCGCCTCCGCCTCCGCTCCCGCACGACGCGAGCTTCGAGCCTCTGAGCTCGTTCCTCACCGGGCCCGCGCTGCTCTCGAAGGCGACCGCGATCCTCCACGACGCGTCGAAGGAGTACGAGGCGAGCGCCGACTCCGAGCCGCCGCTCATCGCGCCGCTGTCGCTCTTCAGCGCGCTCGAGAAGGACGGCCTGCGCGCGCTCATCGGCTGCTTCGAGATGATCACCGTCCCCGCCGGCAAGGCCGTCATCTCGGAGGGCGAGGAGGGGGCCGAGGCGTACATCGTCGCGCGCGGAGAGCTCGAGGTCCGCCGCAAGGACGAGGAGGACGGCCGGACGATCACGCTCGCGCGCCTCGCCAACGGCGCGCTGTTCGGCGAGATGGCGCTGCTCTCACGCGCTCCCCGCGCCGCGAGCGTCGTCGCGAACCGGCCGTCGATCCTGCTCGTCGCGCGCCGTGACGCGCTCGAGGCCGTCGCCGAGAAGCGCCCCGACGTCGGCGTCGAGCTCGCGGCCCACTGCCGGCGGCGCATGGTCGCGAACCTGGTGCGCACGTCGAAGGTCCTGCTCTCGGTCGCGACCAAGGAGCGACCGGCGCTCGTCGAGCGCTTCGAGACCAAGGTCTTCGAGAAGGGCGACAAGCTCATCGTCGACGGCAAGGAGACGAGCGGCCTCCACCTCATCGCCTCCGGCGAGGTCGCCGTCATCGGGCGCGAGGAGGGCGACGAGAACTTCGTCATCGCGACGCTCGGCGTCGGCGAGACCGTCGGTGAGGTCGCGCTCGTGCTGCGCCGCAAGGCGAACGCGGACGTCGTGGCGGTGCACCCCACGGTGACCCTCCACCTCCCGCGCGAGGACTTCCTCGGCCTCGTCCGCGACCATCCGGCGATCCTCGCCGGGCTCTACCTCTGCGCGGTCGATCGCGACGACGAGACCGCGAGCGTCCTCGCGGGCTCGACGGTCGCGCTCGCCGAGGACTACGACCTCGTCTGATGGCTCGGCCCGACGACGCCGGGACACCGGCCGGAGACGACGCGGCGGCGACGACGGAGCGGCGGCAGTCGAGGCGCCTGTTCCTCGTCCTCGTCCTCGTCGGCGGGTTCTTCTTCTTCGAGCTGGCCGGCGCGAAGATCGCGCGGAGCGACGTCCTCGAGGCGGACGCGTTCCACCTCTTGATGGACGTCTTCGCGATCGCCATCAGCCTCGGAGCCATGCGCGTCTCGTCGCGCCGGCCGAACGCGCGCTTCACCTTCGGGCTAAGGCGCGCGGAGCCCCTCGCGGCGCTCGCCAACGGCGTGCTGGTGCTCGGCGTGGTGATCGAGCTCGTGCGCGACGCGGTCGAGCACCTGTCGCAGACGTCCGAGCCGCGGTCGGGGGTGATGCTCGTCGTGGCGTCGGCGGCGTTGGTCATGAACGGCCTGAACGCGTGGCTGCTTCACGGCGTGATGGGGCATCACGGGCACGGGCACGGGCACGGGCACGGGCACGCGGCGCGGGTGGCGGGGTCGGGGGGAGGGGGCGGCGCGGAGCACGCGCACGGGGAGCACGCGCACGGGGAGCACGCGCACGGGGAGCACGCGCACGGGGAGCACGCGCACGATCACAGTCACGGGCATGAGGACCGTGACGCGAGCGCGGCGCGGGGCCATCAGCTCAACTTGCGTGGGGCATGGCTCCACCTGCTCGGGGATGCACTGGGATCCTTCGCGGCGTTCGTCGCGGGGCTCGCGATTCGGCTCGGGGCGCCGCCGATCGTCGATCCGTTGGCGAGCTTCGTCGTCGTCGCCATCCTGCTGATCGGGGCGCTCCGGCTGCTGCGTGACGCGGGGCTCGTGCTCCTCGAGGCGGCGCCGCTCCATCTCCCGGTCGACCAGGTCGAGAAGGTGCTCCTCGCCACCGAGGGCGTCACCGGAGTCAACGCGCTGCACGTGTGGTCGCTCGGCACGGGGCACGACGCGATCACCGCGCACGTGCGGACGACCTCGACCGATCCCGAGCTCGGCGCGAAGGCGGCCACCGCGCTTCGCGAGCACTTCACCGTCGAATACGTCACGGTCCAGGTCGAGCGCGACTGACGGTCGAGCCGTCGTCGAGCGCGACCGGGATCAGAGGCACTGGTTGTCGATGCAGACCTTGCCGTCTGCGCACGCGCCGGCGCCGACGCACGACGCGTTGGCCTCGGAGGCCGTCCGGCAGACGCCGTCCTTCGCGCAGTAGCCGATGCGGTTGTCGATCGTGCGGCAGTGCTGGTCCGAGGTGCAGGTGAACTTGCAGAAGCCGCCGAGGCACTTCTTCGGCGTCGCGGCCGTCCCACCGCACTGCGCGTCGGCGGTGCAGTTCGGCGTCGGGCGCGTGTCGGCGACGCACGCGCCCTGGTTGCAGTACTTTCCGGCGCCGCACTCCGGGTCGGCGGCGCACGTCTTCACGCACGAGCCGCTCACGCAGCTCGGGGCCGCCGGATCGGTGCACTGAGCGTCGCCGGTGCACGCGGGGTTGCCGGGGCCGCCGGTCGAGGGCTGGCAGACGCCC
>JAHBWA010000132.1 GCA_019637195.1 Labilithrix sp.
GGTGAGCTGGAAGCTCCCCTCGAGACCGAGGTCCTCGCTGAAGTGGAACGTGTACGCGCCGCCGGCGACCCAGGACGAGGAGTAGAGGTCCGCGGCGTAGTATCCGCCCATCGCCGAGAGCTCGTGGCGGAACGCCTTCGTGAAGAGGCGCGGCTGCACTCCGCGGTAGTGGCGGCCGCCGACGAGGTCCTGCTTGAGCTCCTCGTCGACGCACTGGGCGTGCGCGCGGCTCGGCGCCGCGAGGGCGGCGGCCCCGAGGAGGGCTCCGACGACGACGGACGTGGTCCTGCATCGAGAGGGCCAAGCGCGTCGCATTGGCGCCCATACTCGCTTGCGCGGGCTTCGAGCACAAGACCACGTTGGCGTCCGGCCTCAGGCCCCCGGCCTCGGGCTCCCGGCCTCGGAACCCCGGCGCGGGCTCCCGGCCGCGGGCTCTCGGCCGCGGGCCCTCGGCCTACCGCAGCGCGCGACGACCGTAGCTCGGGTCGGGATACACGGCGCGAGGTGGCTCCGACGATCCGCGCGCGGGGCCCGCGCCGCTTCCGGCGCGCCCCGGCGTCAGGACCACTCTTCTTTGAGTCGGCGCATGTCGGACTGCATCCCGCGCAGCGAGCGCGGGGCCTCGTCCGTGAACTCGTCGACCGGGCCCGCGCCTTCGCGAACGACCTGCGGCGGCTGGACGGTCAGGTCCACCACCGTCGTCGGGATCACGCCGCCCGCGCCCGCGTCGAGGACGAGCCCGAGCCCGGGAAAGTCGTCGTCGATCTCGTTCGCGTCGACATGAACCTCGGCCCCGCCGCGCTGGGCCGTCGTCGAGATCACCGGGCGACCGAGCGCGCTCACGACGCTGCGGATGACCTCGTGGTTCGGGACGCGAATGCCGATCGTCTTGCGCTTGGTCTGGAGCAGCCGCGGCACCTCGCGCGTCGCCTCGAGGATGAAGCAGTACGGGCCGGGAAGGAACCGCCTGAGCACGCGGTAGTGCTGGTTGTCGACGACGGCGTACTTGGCGATCTCGGAGAGGTCGGGGCAGATGAACGCGAGCGGGTGAGCTCGATCCATGCCCTTGATCTGGTAGAGCCGATCGGCCGCCTTCTTGTTTCCGATATCGCAGCCGAGCCCGTAGACGGTGTCCGTCGGGTAGCCGATGACCTCACCCGCTTGGAGGGCCTTGACCGCACGATCGATCTTGCGCGGCTCCGGATGGAGTGGGTTGACCTGGACGAGCATCGGAGTTCTTCGGGGCGGGAAGGCCCGCACCGTACCAGGCCCGGCGACGCCGCGCGACCACGAGCGCGAGCTTCACGCGAGCGTCACACCCGCCGCGCCCGCCAGATGAGCCGCGCCCGCCGCGTCCAAGGTGTCACGCCCGCCGCGTCCAAGGCGTCACGCGCGCCGCGCCACGCCGCTCCAAGGCGACACGCGCACCGCGCCCGCCGCTCCAAGGCGACACGCGGACGCTCCTCCGGTCCCTCCGCCCCGGACAGCGGCGCGATCGGCCTGCTACGATGGGTGGCTCGCCACGGCGGCACCGCGACGCGCTCCGCCTGCAGCACGCCGACGACCGATCCCACGACGCGATGCGCCTCGACGAGCTCCTCTCGATAGTCCCCCTCTGGCTCGTCCGGAGCTCGGTCTTCGCGTTCGGCCTGCTCTGGGGGAGCTTCCTCAACGTCGTCATCTACCGCGTGCCGCTCGAGATGAGCGTCGTGCGCCCGGCCTCGCACTGCCCCGGTTGCGGCAAGCCGGTCGAGGCCTACGACAACATCCCCGTCCTCTCGTACGTCATCCTCCGGGGACGCGCGCGCTGTTGCGGCGCGCGAATGAGCCCGAGGTATCCGCTCGTCGAGCTCATCGGCGGCGCGCTCTCGCTGGCGATCCTCGAGGTGATCATCCTGCGCCTCCCCGGCTCGATCTCCGTCGGCCACGCGGCGGCGATCTACGGCGCCGACTTCGCGCTGTGCCTCGGGCTCGTCGCGGCGGCGTTCATCGACGCGGAGCACATGTTCTTGCCGGACTCGATCACGATCGGCGGGACGATCGTGGGCGTCTTCACGGCGTCCCTGCGCGACCTCGGGACGGTCGCGTCGGTCGTCGGCGCGCTGTCGGGCTTCCTCGGCGTCTTCGTCCCGTTCATCTTCCTCTACAAGGGGCTGCTCGGACGCACGGGGATGGGGCTCGGGGACGCCAAGCTCCTCGCCCTCGCGGGTGCGTGGTTCGGCTGGCCGGGAGCGCTCTTCACGCTCCTCGCCGGCGCGGTGCAGGGCTCGGTCTACGCGGGCGTCACGCGGCTGCTCGGCATCGAGCCGACACTCCCCGCGGCCGTCCTCGAGGACATCGCCGAGCTCGAGAAGGCCGCGGCCGCGGGCGACGAAGAGGCGAAGAAGGCGCTCGCCGAGGACCCGCTCACCGAAGACGAGAACGACGCGTTCATCGTGAGCTTCTTCCGCCGGCTCTTCGGCGTGAGCGAGCCGGATCGGGACGCCGAGGCGAGCGCGGACGGCGGCGCACCCGCGGACGGCGGCGCACCCGCGGACGGCGGCGCACCCGCGGACGGCGGCGCACCCGCGGACGGAGACGCCCGCGCAGACGACGCTGCGAGCGTGGAGGGCGCCCCGGCCCGGCGCGACGCGGACGGGGAGAACGGCGCTGGCGACGATGACGACGAGAGCTCGGCGCCGCGCGCGCGGATCCCGTTCGGCCCCTTCCTCATCCTCGCGATCCTCGAGCTGCTCTTCGCGGGCGAGTGGCTGAAAGAGAAGCTCGTGCCGTTCCTGTGGCCGGTCTTCTGAAGCGACGCGCGCGCTCTTTCACGCTCCTATTGCGGACAAAAAGGCGATGCCCGCGCTCTTCCCCTGAGCACGGGCACCTTCGCCGCGACGGCCCCGCGCCCGCGCTCGCCCGAGCGCGGGCCCTCTTCGCCGCGACTACTTGCGCTGCTCGATCGGCACGTACGGCCGCTCGGTCGCGCCCGTGTAGATCTGACGCGGACGGCCGATCTTCGTCGTGGTGTCCTCGATCATCTCCTTCCAGTGCGCGATCCACCCGGGCAGGCGCCCGATCGCGAAGAGCACCGTGAACATCGTCGTCGGGAACCCGAGCGCGCGGTAGATGATGCCGGAGTAGAAGTCGACGTTCGGATAGAGCTTCCGCTCGACGAAGTAGCTGTCCTTCAGCGCCGCCTCCTCGAGCTCCTTCGCGATGTCGAGGAGCGGATCGTTGACGCCGAGCTTCTTGAGGACGCGGTCCGCGGCGGCCTTGATGAGCTTCGCGCGCGGGTCGAAGTTCTTGTAGACGCGGTGGCCGAAGCCCATCAGGCGGAAGCTCGAGTTCTTGTCCTTCGCGAGGTCGACGAACTTCTTCACGTTGCCGCCGTCGGCCTGGATCGTGTCGAGCATCTCGATCACTTCCTGGTTGGCGCCGCCGTGCAGCGGGCCCCAGAGCGCGAGGATGCCCGCGGCGACCGACGCGAAGAGGTTCGCGCGCGAGCTGCCGACGAGGCGCACCGTCGACGTCGAGCAGTTCTGCTCGTGGTCGGCGTGGAGGATGAACAGGAGGTTCATCGCCGCCTCGATGTCCGGATCGACCTCGTAAGGCTCGGCCGGGACCGCGAACATCATGTGCATGAAATTCGCGACGTACTTGAGGTTGTTCTGCGGATAGACGAACGGGTGCCCGATCGACTTCTTGTACGCGTACGCCGCGATCGTCCGGACCTTCGAGATCAGGCGCGCGATGGTGACGTCGATCTTCTCCTTGTCGTTGATGTCGTGCTCCTCCGGGTAATACGTGGAGAGGGAGCAGACCATCGACGAGAGCACGGCCATCGGGTGGGCCGTCGACGGGAAGCCGTCGAAGAAGTGCTTCATGTCCTCGTGGATGAGCGAGTGACGCGTGAGGAGCCGGCCGAAACGCTCGAGCTCCGCGTGCGACGGGAGCTCGCCGTAGATGAGCAGGTAGGCGGTCTCGACGAAGTTCGACTTCTCCGCGAGCTGCTCGATCGGGATGCCGCGGTAGCGGAGGACACCCTTCTCGCCGTCGAGGAAGGTGATCGCGCTCTTCGTCGACGCGGTGTTCATGAACGCCGGGTCGAGCGTGACGAGCCCCGTCTTGGTGCGCAGGTTCGCGATGTCGATCGCCCGTTCGTTCTCGGTACCCACGATGACGGGTGCCTCGAACGTCGAGTCCTTCAGCTTGATTTCGACCTTGTCGCTCATGGGTGCCTCACGTCTAGCCGCGCGTTCGTCTCCGCCTGGGCGGGGGACAACCGGTAACCCCATGAACACATGGGGCTCTAGAGAAAACCTGCGGCGCTTTGAGAGAGCCCAAGACCTTGGGCTCTCACGGGAAAGGGGAAAGCGGGGAGCCGCGAATATAGGGAAGCTTGCGCGACGCGTCACCTCTACAAAACGCGTCGCCGGACGTGTCTGTGTCAGCCGACGGACGCGTGGGCCGCCGGCACTAAACGCATGTCGAGCGCCCGAGCGCGCTCGGCCCGTCGCGACGCCTCTCGAACGCGCGCTGTGATCGCCGCGACCGCGCTCAGCTGCGCCACATGCGGCGCTGATCGGCCTGCGCCTGCGAGAGGCGACGTTGCTCCTGCACCATCGCGCCGTAGGCGCGAGGGACGCGCGCGTCCCGGCCGAGCGCGTACATCACGCGGAGCGCGGCCTCGGCGTCGTCGCTCGCGCGGTGCGCTTGCTCGAGCTTCACGCCGAGGCGTGCGGCGACGTCGCCGAGGGAGCGCGACTTCTCGTCGTGCTGGATGTCGCGTGCCCAGACGAGCGGATCGACCCACTCGACGTCGCGCGTGAGCGCCGGGATCCCGGAGGTGTCCGCCTTCGCGCGGGCGAACTCGCTCATCATGAACGCGCGATCGAACAGCGCGTTGTACGCCGCCGGGATGCACCCGCGCAGCGCCTGCCCGATCTCGGCCACGACGTCCTCGAAGCGCGGCTTGTCCTTCACCATCTCGTCGGTGATGCCGTGGATGGCGGTGACCTCGGCCGGGATCGGCATCCCCGGGTGGATGAGCCAGTTGTAGCGGGCGACGACGTCGCCGTTACGGCCGACGACGATGCCGACCTCGACGACGCGATCGACCGAGGCGTCGCGGCCGGTGGTCTCGACGTCGAGGAGCGCGACGTCGAGCTCCTGCCACGCGGCGTCCTGGGCGAAGCCCTCGGCCAGGCCGCGGATCGCGACCTTCAGCAAGTGCGCGATCCCGGGGTAGTGGCGCCCCGTCGGGAAGCAGCCGCAGCCGTCGCCGAGCGCGCGCGTCACCGGCCACGCCTCGTCACTTGGCGCCGCTCGCGCCCGCGTCCGCCGCCTTCGCGCCCGCGTCCGCCGCCTTCGCCCCGGCGTCGCCCGCCTTCGCGCCCGCGTCGCCGGCCGGCGCGCCTGCCGAGGACGGCGGCACGGGCTGCTTGCCCATCATGGCGAGCTCGAGGTTCAGCCACTCGTTCAGGTCCTGGTGACCGTCGAACTGTCGGCCGTTGATGAAGATCGTCGGCGTGCCTTCGATCTTCAGATCCTCACCGAGCTTCTTGTCCTTCGCGATGCGCTCGGCCGTCTCGGGCGACTGCATGTCCGCGTGGAGCCGCCCGACGTCGAGGCCGAGCTCCTTCGCCATGCTGTCGAGCCCCTGCTGGCTGAGGTTCTCCTGGTTCGCGAAGACGAGGTGGTGCATCTCCCAGAACTTCCCCTGCTTGCCGGCGGCGATCGTGGCGCGCGCGGCGTTCTCCGAGTTCGGGAACTTGCCGAGGACGTAGAACTTGTAGGCGAAGCGGACCTCGCTCTTGCGGCTCTCGACGATCTTGTCGAGCACCGGCGCGAACTGCCCGCAGTGCGGGCACTGGAAGTCGGCGAACTCGACGATCGTGAGCGGCGCGCTCTCGGGACCCTTCGTCGGTGAGCCGTCGATCGGGACGTTCTTGACCTTGTCGGGATCGAAGCGGTTCTTGTAGCTCTTCTCGAGCGGCTCGCGCGGCATGCCGTCCTTCACGAGCTTCACGAGGTACTTCGCCGCGGGCGCGCATTTGTCGCACTCCCGCTTCTCCTTGACGCACTGGCCGATCGGGACCGGGACGTTCGGGCAGGGGGAGATGAACTCGGAGACGTACGAGCTCCACTCCTTCTTCTCCCGCTGCGTCAACCCGCTCGTGTCGACGCCGTCGAGCACGACCACGGGGGCGTCGGACGCCGCCTTGTCCTTCGTGGGTTCCTCGGTCGACTTCCCGCAGGTCGACCCGGAAAGCGCAAAAGCCCCGAGAATTACGGCAGATAGTGCTCTCATCGCCATGGGATCGCGGCGGGAGCTTACCAAAAGCCTCGGGACATGGGGACCCCGCGTCGTCGCGGCCCCCGAGACCCGCCCGAGGGGCGCCCGGCGCGGCGGCGACGCCCATTCATGGCCTTTGCGTGGGCCGCCGTCCGCGGCTAGACATTGCCCACCTTGCGTAGCGTGGTGTTTCGCTATGGGGACATCGCCGCTCTCTCCGGGGCGCTGTCCGAGACCCGGGGCTCGCTCCCTCTCCCGGACGGCGAGACCGTGGGCGACGGCGAGTGGGTCCTCGCGATCTTCGAGATCGGGTCGCGGCGCCGCGCTACGGCGACCGCGGCGCGAGGCGTCCGGGCCGCGGGCGACACGCACCTCGAGTTCGAGCGGCGCGACTGGGACCGCCTCGTCGGCTTCGTCGCGGCGCGGAGCGAGCACATGCGCGCCGCGCGGCCGTCCGCCGGGCCCACGTCCTCCGGCAGGATCCCCACGGCGCCGGAGGTGCCCGTCCTCAGCGATCCTCCGCCCCGCTCGCGCCGCCTCGACGACATCCCGGTCTCGACCCCGATCGAGTCGAGCCGCATCCCGTTCGGCTCGCGCGTCCTCGTGGTCGACGACGACGGCGGCGCCGGCGACGAGCTCCGCGCGATGCTCGCGGAGATGGGCCTCGTCGTCGAGCTGGTGAGCACCACCAAGCGAGCCGAGGAGCGGATGCGCGCGCAGCCGTTCGACGCGATCGTCCTCGACCTGCACGCCCGCGGCAGCGACTCGCGCGCCTTCGTCGGCAAGCTCCGCGGCGACACGCGCGTCGCCGACATCCCGGTGCTCTTCCTCTCGAGCAAGCCGACCTCGCGCGACGTCGTCGACGCGTTCGCCAGCGGCGGCGATGACTTCCTCCCCAAGCCGTTCCGCACCCCCGAGCTCGCGGCGCGGATCTTCGGCCTCCTCCGGCGAGCTCGGATGGCGCGAGGGGCGGTCGGGAGCCCAGGACGTTGACCGAGAGTTTCCCTCCCCCTTCACTCGGGCCCGACTCGATCGCCGAGGTCGAGGGCTCGCGCGGCGCCCGCCGCATGCTCGCCGTCGGCGGCGGACGCGGCGGCGCCGGCAAGAGCCTCGTCGCGCAGAACCTCGCGGTGTACTTCGCCCAGCTCGGCAAGAGCGTCATCCTCGTCGACCTCGATCCGACGGGCGCGAACCTCCACGCCCAGTTCGGCGTCACGGCGCACGCGGCGCCGCCGGCGGACGACACGACCGAGGAGCTCGCGAAGGCGCTGGTCCCGACGTTCGTCCCCGGGCTGTCGATCCTCCCCGGCCCGCACGACGCCATCGAGCCGCCGCTGCAGCTCCGCGCCGGGCGCAAGAGCCGCTGGCTGAGCCGCCTCCGGGCGCTGCCGACCGACTACCTCGTCATCGACGTGGGGCCGGGGCACGCGCACCTCGCGCTCGACGTGATGCTCGCGTCGGACATCGCGATCTGCGTCACCGTCCCCGAGCCACCGGCGATCGAAGCGACGTACCGCTTCGTCCGCGCCGCGTATCGGCGCAAGCTCCGGCGCGCGCTCGCGCGCGATCGCTTTCGCCTCTCGCTCGTCGACCGCGCGATCAAGGAGATCGGCCGCCTCCCCTCGCCCCTCGACGTCATCCGCGTCCTCGCCAAGTCGGACCGCACGCTCGCCGAGCTCGCCTGGGCCGAGCTGTCGCGGATGCGCCTGCACCTCACGGTGAACCAGACGCGCGTGCGCACCGACCTCGAGCTCGCCGGCGCGATGAGCGGCCTCGCAAAGCGGCACTACGGCGTGACGCTCGACGAGCTCGGCTGGGTCGAGCACGACGACACGGTCTGGCTCACCGTCCGTCGCCGGAAGCCGCTCCTCGTCGACAGCCCGACGTCCAAGGCGGCGCGGAACATCGAGCGCATCGCCCGGCGCGTCGTGGCCCTGACGACCGCGAAGCCCGAGCCGCGCGAGCCGGCGTCGCCGCTCGCGCCCGTGCTCGCGCCGCCGGACCACTACGCCGTGCTCGGCATCGGACGCTCGTCCAACGACGAGGAGGTGCGCCGCGCGTTCAAGCGCCAGCGCGAGATCTACGCGACCGGGGGCCTCGCGACGTCCTCGCTGCTCGACGAAAAGGAGCTCACCGTCGCGCAGGGGCGCATCGACGAGGCCCACGACACGCTGCTCGATCCCGTGCGCCGGCGCGCCTACGACCTGTCGATGTTCGCCGAGCCGGACGTCGGGCGCGACGACGCGCAGTCGGTGCCGCGCCCGGCGCTCGCCGCCGAGCAGCTCATGCTCCAGAGCGAGCTCGCCCGGGAGATCGGCCCCGACACGGAGTTCACCGGACCGCTCCTCCGCAAGGTGCGCGAGTCGCAGGGCATCGAGATCGCCGAGATCAGCTCGCGGACGAAGATCTCGAAGGCGCACCTCCTCGCGCTCGAGGACGAGACGTACGGGCACCTCCCGGCGATGGTCTACGTCCGCGGGTTCGTCACGGAGCTCGCGAAGTACCTGCGGCTCGATCCGGCGCAGGTCCAGCGGACGTACCTCCGCCGCATGCGCGAGAAGCCCGTCTCGTGACCGCGGAGGCGGACCCGAGCACGACGCAGCACCGCGCGCGCTCGGACGACTCCACCGCGACTCCCGTCGTCGTCGCGATCGCGATCTTCGTGTCCGCGTTCGCGCTGCGAATCCTCGCGGCGCGCCTGTTCGCCGGCGAGCCCGTGTGGGACGGGCACTACTACGACTTCGGCGCGCGCCGGATCGCCGAGGGCCACGGCTACTCGGACGACCGCCTCGTCGGCGGCCGGCTCGAGTGGCACCCGTGGTGCCACTACCCCGTCGGCTACAGCGCGTACCTCGCGCTCTTCTACTGGCTGCTCGGCTCGCACGCCTGGGTGGCGCACGTCGCCAACGGGCTCACGGGCGCGCTCGTGTGCGTGAGCGTCTACCTGCTCGCGCGCGAGGGGCTGAGCGAGCGGCGCGCGCGGCTCGCGGGGGCCCTGGCGACGCTCCACCCTGGCCTGATCCTCTACGGCGCGCTCGTGATGGGTGAGCTGCTCTCGGCGCTGACGGTGATGAGCGCGTTCTGGATCGCGATCCGCGGCTCGCGCGTGGCAGCGCTCCGCGCGGACGCGGACGGCGCGCGAGAGGCGGCGCCGAGCCGGCGCCCGATCGTCGCCACGCTCCTCTCGATGCGCGGCGTCGCGGCTGGCGCGCTCGTCCTCGGCGCCGGCGCGCTCGTGCGCCCGCAAGCGCTCCTCTGCGCCCCCTTCCTCGCGCTCGCGCTCCCGCTCGCGGCGCGTACTCCGGCGTCGCGCGCGGCCTGGGCGCGGCGCTGGACGCCGCGCGCGCTGGCGGCCGTCGTCGCGTGCGGGCTCGCGCTCGCGCCGGTGCTCCCCTGGACGGCGCGCAACTGCCGCGTGATGGACGGCTGCGCGCTCGTCAGCACGAACGCGGGATGGAACCTCGCCATCGGCTCGTTCCCCCGCGCCACCGGGCGGTTCGAGACGCTGCGCTCCTCGGACGGCTGCAGCGAGGTGACCGGTCAGGTCCAGCAGGATCGCTGCTGGCTCGAGTACGGCATCGCGAACATCCGGCGCGCGCCGGCGCGGTGGCTCGCGCTGATCCCGGCGAAGCTGTCGAACACGTTCGACCACGAGTCGTTCGCGGTCGAGTACCTTCGCGAGGCGCGCCCGACGGAGTGGCCGGAGCCGCGGCGCGTCGCGTGGCGCTCCGTGCTCACCTCCGTCCACCGGATCCTGATCATGGCCTCGCCGCTCGCGTTCGTGGCGCTGATCCTGCCGCGTCGCCGCGGACGGCCGGTGCAAGTCGGCCTGCTCGCGGCGATCGCCCTCGCGTCGTACCTCGGCGTCGCCGCCGACACGCCCACGTTCTGGCCGATCGTCCTCGGCGCTTGCCTCCTCGCGTGGCTCCCGCTGCCGGGACGCCCCGCGATCCCTGCGGCGCTGCTCCTCCCCGTCGCGCTCATCGCGACGACGGCGGTGACCCACGCCGTCTTCTTCGGCGACGACCGCTACCATCTCGTCGTCACCCCCGCCCTCTGCCTGCTCGCGGCCGCGGCGCTCCGCGCCCCGAACACGCGCGGCGCGGACACCAGGGGTGCGCGCGCCGCGGGAACAAGCTCAAGCTAACTACGCTGCGGGTTCTAACCCGCGCCGCATCACCGGGCAACAAAAGGAGCGCCGGCCTCGACGGCCGCTCGCCGCGGGCGCCGCTCGCCTCCGCAGGCGATCATGCTAGCTAGACCGGATGCGCTTCGCTTCGTCCGCCCCCGTCGCCGCTGCTACGCTCGTCTCCGCGATCGCGCTCGCGATCCCGCTCGGCGGTTGCCCGGCGGACGAGCCGTCCGCGTGCACGGACTACTCACCGCCGGCCTCGTTCGACGCGCAGACCCCGACGGTGTCGTTCTCGCGCGACGTGATGCCCATCTTCGCGCAGAGCTGCAGCTTCTCCTCGTGCCACGGCTCGTCCGCCGGGAGCGCCAACGGCGTCTTCCTCGGCGGCACCGACGCGAGCCTCGTCCACCAGGCGATCGTCGACGTCCGCTCGAGCAAGCTGCCGGAGATGCCCTTCGTGAAGCCGGGAGAACCTCGCGAGAGCTTCCTCCTCCGCAAGATGGACGGGAGCCAGTGCGCGCTCGACGCTCGTTGCACCGGCGGCACCTGCGGCCAGTCGATGCCGCAGAACGACGCGACGCTGCCGCTCGAGACGCGGGACACCGTCCGCCGCTGGATCGCGCAGGGCGCGAAGAACGACTGAGGGGCCGCGGCGCGAGGCGAGCGGCCCGCGATCGCCTTCGACGTTCGGCGCGTGCGCGACCGGCCCCGCGATCCCGCGAGCCATCCGGTTTTGATCACCAAATCGTGCCACGCCGCGACCATCTCTCCGATCGGCGCGCGCCGCGGCGGAGATCGTCCGCCAGCGCGCTGTTTCGGTTAACCTCCGGACCGGCTTCGCGCGTCTTCGAAGGCGGGGACCGAGACGACCTCGATCCCCTCCGCTGGGCGTCGCCCGCGGGCGCCTCTTCGATCGCGGCCCAACGAGCCGCATGGGAGACCATGATGAAACGCGCAAACGTCCTTCTGGCTTTGGGGTCCGTCGCCGCCCTGCTCGCCTGCGGCGATCTCGACGACGCCGACAAGGCCCCGCTCGCCGTGATCGAGGGGCAGCTCAGTACGTCGAACGACGTCGTACGCCCCGTATCCAACGTCCGGGTCGCGGTCGTCTGGAGCTCGAGCACCACCGGATTCAGGACGTCCGTCGACGTCCGTGCCTCGCCGGTGTTCCCCTCCAAGTTCCGCCTCGAGCTGAGCGACCCGCCGCCGGCGGCCGTGATGGTCCGGCCGTCGGACACCCCCAGCCCCGCGCCGACCGTCGACAACACCAACCCCAACCCCCCGTCGCGTCCGACGACGACGCACACGACGTCGAGCGTCGCTTACGCGATCGGCACCGTCGTCGCGTACGAGGACCTCGACGGCGACGGCCAGCTCGGCCTCATCGACGCCGACACGCCGCCCACCGATCGCGTGCTCGGAGCCAACGACGAGCTCGTCATCGTCTACGTGGAAGGCGATCCGGCGGGGCTCGGCGGCCCTGGCCGCGGCTACAACCTGATGCGGCAGTCCCGCTGCGCCCGCTCGATACGAGATCAGCCTGGGACGTGCGCGGATCCGGTCTGGCTGCCCATATCGACCCTGTACGAGCTCCCGCTCACCGCAGATCCGCAGCTCGCGGAGCAAATGTGCCGATCTGCCAGCGGGCAGTCGCACGTCTCGGCGAACAGGCGCCTGCCGCCCAAGCCGGCGCCCGGCCCAGACGGCTGGCCGGCGCGCGACGACGCGAGCGTCGCGTGCAGCGAGAACGGGGACAGCTACGTGCGCTTCCGCTGCTCCTCGACCTCGATCGGGCTCTGCAAGGGCACGTCCGAGACCTGCGTGGAAGAGACGTGGACCCTGCCCACGACGCCCGCGCCCGCGGAGTGGCCCTGCGACGTCGAGTGATCGGGTGAGCGAGGGACTGAGCAATCGCGAGGTCGTCGACCTCCACCGCCGGTACGGGCTCTTGCTGCGCCGGCGGTGCCTCATGCTCCTTCGCGATCCTGCTCATGTCGACGACGCGTTCCAGGAGATGTTCCTCAAGTTGATGCGCGCCGGCGCCCCCGTCCGCTCGGCCGAGGAGCCGCTCAGATGGCTGTACAGGGTCGTCGATCGGACGTGCTTCGATCTGCTGAGGAAGACGAAGCACGCGCGGCGAGCAGCGCCCATCGACGACGTCCTCGACGAGCTCCCGGCTCACTCCGGCCTGGAGGCCGAGGTGCGGCGCGCCGCGATGGATCTGCTCGACGCGCTCGGCGAGGAAGATCAGCGGATCGCCGTCATGGCCTTCCTCGACGGCATGAACCAACGAGAGATCGCCGACGAGCTGGGCTATTCGCGGATGACGATCATCAAACGGATGGCTCGCCTCCGGGAGCGGGTAGAGCGTATCGCCGCGAGACGCCCGAGCGGCGTCGCGCGGCCCAGCGGAGACCGATCGTGAGCGAGCATCCGACGCTGTTCCGCCTCGACGCCCACGCTGCGGGCGACCTGGACCCCCTCGTCGAGGAGCACCTCGACACGTGCGCGCCGTGCGCCGCGTACGTCGAGCGCCTTCGCGGCGCGATGCGCGCGCACGCGGACGACGAAGGTGACGCCGCCGCCGATTTCGTGCTCGGCCTCGTCGACAGAAGCCGCGCTCGGGAGCCCGAACGCGGAGGCTCGGCCCCGGCGACGCGCTCGCTGCGGAGGATCTCGGCCGCAGGCGCGGCCATCCTGGCGGCGGCCGCGGCGATCGTGCTCGTCGGCCGAGGCGGCCCGTACGCCCCCGGCGCCGACGCGGCGTCGAGCGAGCCCGCCGTCCGCTTCAAGGGCCGGACGCAGCTCGCCGTCATCCGCGATCGCCGCGGTGAGCAGATCCGGAGCGCGACCGAGGTGCGCGTGAGGCCGGGCGATCGCGTGCGCGCCGAGGTCAGCGTCGACGATCCGCGCCCCGTCGAGGTCGGCTTCCTGGGCAAGGACGGCACCTGGATCCTGCTCCTCGCGCCGACCCTGTTCGAGGCGGGCACCTACTTCTCGGACCGCGCCGCGGTCTTCGACGACGCGCCCACGGAGGGCTGGATCATCGCCGGCGCGCCGGAGGCGGTCGCGCGCGCCCGCGCCGGCCGTCCGTTGGACGAGGTCAGCTCGGTGCAGGTGATCGCCGAGCCATGAGCCGCAAGGCCGTCGCGTTCATCCTCGCGTTCGTCGGGCTGTTGCTCGCCGGCTCGCCGTGTCGTGCGGAGCCGCTCCGCCTGCTCGTCGCCGTCGGCCATCACGCGGGCCTCGCCGGCGACGCGCCGCTCAAGCACCCTTCGCGCGACGCCGCGCGCGTGCGCGACGTCTTCGTCCGGCTGGGCGGCGTACGCCCCGACGGGGCCTTCGTGCTGCTCGATCCGTCGCGAGCGCAGGTGCTCGCCGCGCTCGACAAGGTCTCCGCGCTCGCGAGCCAGCGGCGCCCCGAGGACGTCTCGGTGGTCTTCTACTACAGCGGCCACGGCGATCGTGAGGCGCTCCACCTGGGCAGAGAGCGGCTCACCCTCGTCGATCTCGATCGCAAGCTCGCCGGTGTCCCCGCGAGCCTCCGGATCGTCGTCACCGACGCGTGTCGCACCTCCGATCTCCGAGGCAAGGGCGTCGCCTCGACGGAGCCGTTCACGATCACGCTCGACGCCGCGCCGCGCGCGTCGGGCACGATCCGCGTCCACGCCTCGACCGACGGCGAGATCGCGCAGGAGTCCGACGAGCTCGGCGCGGCCGTCTTCACGCACTACTGGCTCACCGGACTCGCGGGCGCCGCCGACACCAACGGGGACGCGCGGGTCACCTTCGACGAGTCGTACGCCTTCGCCTACGGACAGACGCTCTTCCGCTCGGCGCGCGGCTCGGGCGTCATCCAGCGACCGGCGCTCGAGACCACGCTGCGCGAGGGCGCCCCCGTGGTGCTGACGACGACGTCGGCCACGACGCGCCTTCGCTTCCCACGCGCCGGAGGCACCCACTACGTCGTCTACGGCGTCGGCTCGCGAACGGTGGTCGCCGAGCTGTGGAGCTCGCCCGAGCGGCCCGTCGTGCTCGCCGTGGCTCCGGGCCGCTACATCGTGCATCGCCGCGCCGGCGGTCACTCGGCCGCCACGCAGGTCGCGGTCGCGAAGGACGCGGAGCTCGAGGTCCGCGCGGCGGACTTCCGGGCCGTCCCCGAGGAGACGCTCGCGCGCAAGGGCGGCGCGATCGTGCTCTTGCCCGGCGAGCTCTCCGTCGGCTACGTGGCGCGCACGGCGCGACTCTACGATCTCGGACACGAGCTCGCGCTCCGCTACGCCCACTCCTGGGGCTCCTTCGCGCTCGGCGTCGGCGCCGCGGGAGGGGCTGGCTACGGGACGCGGATGAATCAGGAGGCGACGCTCTCCTGGCTCGGCGCCGACGGGCTCGCGGAGGCGCGCGCGACGCTCGGCCGGCTCACCCTCCGCGCCGGGGCGGGCCCGCGCGTCCTCGGGCTCGCGCAGCGGCTCGCGCGCCTGGACGCGGCCCGCCTCGCGCTCGCGGGCTACGACACCGAGCGTCGCTCCCGCGGTACGGCCGTGGGCGGCCACGCCGTCGCCGGCGTCCGCGTCGCGCTGGGATCGTCGACGTGGATCGATCTGCAAGCGCAGGGCGAGCTGCTGGGCGTGTCGCTCGGCGGCTCGCTCGCCGCGGCGTGGGCGACCGGGGGCGGAGCTTGCCTCGGGGCCTCCTTCTGAAGGCTCGCGGCTCGGCGAAGAGACGTCGCTCACGCCGGGCTCGTCGCGCAAAGGCTCGACCGCGTGGACGCGAGGCGGCTCGCGACGCCGGGCGTCCGTTCGTGCTCGTGAACGCGTCCGATCGTGTGCGACGGCCACGACGCTCGGCGCTACCCATGAGCGACCGACATGATCGCGCGAACGAGACGACGACAGGTGCCCAAGCTCGCGCTGGGCGCGACGATCCTCGGGCTCTCGCTCTACTTCATCGCGGTCAACGCGCACTTCTTCGAGCTGACACCGGAGGAGCTGGGCAAATACTTCGATTTGAGGGCGCTGCTCTTGCTGCACATCTCCGGGGGAGCCGTGGCCCTCGTCACCGGACCGCTGCAGCTCTGGACGGAGCTGAGGACCGCGCGCCGCGCGCTCCACCGAGGCATGGGAAAGGCCTACGTGCTGGCCGTCGCGATCAGCGCGCCGTGCGCGCTCTACCTCTCGCTCACCACCGCTCGCGAGGTCGGGTGGGCCTACGCGTTCTCGCTCCAGGCCTGGGCCAGCGTGTGGATGCTGTCGACCTGGCTCGCCTATCGCTACGCGCGGCAGAAGAAGCTCGAGCTCCACGCGGAGTGGATGACGCGCAGCTACCTGGTGACGCTGGCCTTCGTCCTCTCCGCCCTGATCGCCAAGATCCCGGCCGTGGCCAGGCAGGCCAGCTTCGCCGAGCTCGCGCCGAGCTTGTTCTGGGTGTGCTGGGCGATCCCGCTCTTCGTCTTCGACGTCGTGCTCGCCAGTCGGCGGAGGCGCTGACGGCCCGCCGAGGACGGTACCGAACGAGATACTCGCACCAGGGAGAGGGGCGAGGCGCTCGAGGAGCGAGCGCGGGCCGCCGGCGATCGCGACAGCCCGCGCCCGTCTCGCGTCAACGCTTCACGCGGTAGCGGATCACGATCACGCCGGTCTCGCAGTGGACCTCGTGGTCGACCAGCGTGAGCGCCGTGCTGCGCTCCATGTCCGCGACGACGGGGATCCCGACGCCCGCGATGACCGGGTTCAGCTTGAGGACGATCTCGTCGATGAGATCGTCCTCGAGCAGGCGCGCCGCGAGCCGGCCACCCCCGCAGAGGTAGACCCCGCGGCCCTCTCGCTCACGGAGCGAGCGAACGAGCGGCGCGGCGACGGGCGACCCGTGGAGCAGGCCCCGGCGCGGCGGGGTCCGCGCTACGGGGCGAGGTGGCTCGCGGGGGCGCTGCCGACGGGGTGGATATCGCCCTCGCGCCAGCAGTCGCGCACCGGGTACGTGCACGCGTAGACCGCGGTGCGGCCGCAGCCGGTCACCTGCCACCTGTGCTGGTCGATCCGAGCGACCGTGGTCTGATCGGCCGTGCAGCCGAGATCGCGCGCGACGCGGATCCGAGGGGTGGAGTTGGCCGCGCACGCCGCGAGCGCGAGCGGCAGCGCCAGCACCAGGAGTCGGGAGATCCACGTCATGTCCGGGCCCTCGATCGCAACAATTGCATCATACACCTTTCTGATTCGGTCGGGCCGCGCCGCGCCGCGATCGCGCTCCCGCGGCTCGGGGCGGCGGCTCATTCGACCTCCGCACCTCGCCGGCGACGGCGGAGCGGCAGGAGAAGCGCCACCGCGAGGAGCGCGTAGCGCGAGACCGGGCTCGACTTCTTCTTCGTGGTCCGGGCGTGCGGCTTCGCCTTCTTCGACGCGGGGCCGAGCTTCTTGCTGCGCGGGCTCATCCCGTCGTCGCTGTCCCAGCCGTCGTCGCTGTCGGAGCTGTCCCAGCCGTCGTCGCTGTCGGAGCCGTCCCAGCCGTCATCGCTCCCGCCGCTGGAGCTGGAGGAGCTCGATGAGTCGCTCGAGCACGACTCGGAGGAGTCGTCACCGTCGTCGTCGTCGCCGCCCCAGCCGGAGGAAGACCCCCCGCTGCAGCTCTCCGACGGGGCGGAGTCGTCCTCCGGCACCGGCTCCTCCTCGTAGGTGCCGCCGCCGGTGGCGATCGCGCCGCCGCCGCAGCCGTCGCTGGTGGTGACGTAGCTCTCCCCCCCGGCGGCGGCGGCGCCACCGCCGCTCGACAGGGGAGGCCGCGGGGTCCCCGGAACGTCGACGCTCGGGGCCGGGGAACACGCCTCGTACCCCCAGGCGCGGACGACCGGCGGCGCGAGCTTCCCCGCCGGGTCGATCTCGACGGAGAGGTTCGCGCCGAGCCCGCCCGCCGGGATCCATCCGACCATGCGCGTGAGGGTCGCGCTGGCCGGAGCGAGACCGGAGAGCGCGAGCGCGAGGTCGATGTCCGACGTGCAGGAGAGCGCGGCGGGATCGACGTCGGCGCTCGCGGGGACGCAGGCCGCCCCACCAGGGATGCGCGCAGCAGCGCCGGGCGCGCACGACGTCCCGACGACACCTCGCTGCGACCCGACGCTCGCCGCCGTCGACGGCGCGCACGACGTGCCGTGGAAGTAACGCGCGACGGCCGACGCGACCGCGTGACCGCCGGTGAGTGGCGTCCCGTCGAAGATCGCCGCGTGCGACGACGACTCGCGGAGCCAGGCCGCGCCGCCCGCACCTTCGACGAGGGAGCGGCGCCACGCGACGAAGTTGCTGCCGTCCTGCCCCCAGCGGATCGCCTGCCGATCGACGTCGCGCGCGCCGGGGACGGTCGCGGCGCCGGCGCCGATCGCGAACGCCGTCACGCGCGTGCTGCTGCTCCCCGAGATCGCGAGCGGCAGGACGGCGCCGCCGTCGTCGCTCACGCGAAGGGTGCCCGACGAGACCGCGGACGAAGACGCCGGGATCTCGAGCGCGACGAGGTTCCACCCGCCCGCGTAGAGCTCCGAGATCCTGCCCGCGAGCGCGTGGCTCAAGCGATAGCCCCGCGCGGCGACGTAGCTGCGCGCGGCGTCCGCGTCCGTCTGGACGGAGAGCGCGGGACCGGGCTCCGCGGGGCGAGGCGCCGTCCACGGCTCCACCCTCTCCACGGTGCTCCGCCACGGGCACGTGGAGGCGTAGGTGGGCGGAAGGACGCGGAGCCCCGTCGCCTCGTCGAGCGCGTCGAGCCAACGACGCGGCGCCCAGTCGACCGCCGCGCCCGGACGGACCGGGACGAGCCACATCGCGGGGGTCGCGGCGGGGACGGTGATCTCGGTCCAGCGGGTGCTGCCGGTGGGAGAGGCCGCCACGGCCATCCGCATATCGACGAACGCGGGGTCCGGCCTCTCGGTCTGCGGGAGCACGGCTCCGGCGACATGCGTGGACGCGAGGAGCGCGCAGGCGAGGAACGACGTGGCGAGGGCGAGGCGCGACATGCGGAGGGTGCGACCCCTCCAAGCGCAAGGCGCGTACCGCGCGAGGGCGGCGCTTTTCGCGCGGCGGCTCCGGCCCTGCCGTGGGCCGTTGGCGTTGCACGCGCGAACGCGCGGTCACAGTGCGCGCTCACGCCCTGCGGGCCGGGGTCGCGGCCCTCCCGGGGACCGCGACGCGCCCGGGCCTGTCCCGAGGCCCGGTGCGCACCCGCGACCCCCCAGGAGAATCAGAGGCTCTTCGCGTGGCTCGCGAGGTACTCGGCGACGCCGGCCGGGTTCGCCTTCATCCCGGTCTTGCCCTTGTTCCAGCCGGCCGGGCACACCTCGCCGTGCTCCTCGGTGAACTGGAGCGCGTCGACCATGCGGATCATCTCGTCGATGTTCCGGCCGAGCGGGAGATCGTTGATCACCTGGTGGCGGACGACGCCGCCCTTGTCGATGAGGAACGAGCCGCGGAGCGCGACGCCGCCGTCCGTCTCGACGTCGTAGGCCTTGACGATCTCGTGCTTCACGTCGGCCACGAGCGGGTAGCCGACGGGGCCGATGCCGCCCTTGTCGACGGGCGTGTTGCGCCAGGCGTTGTGGCTGAACTGCGAGTCGATCGACACGCCGATGACCGCCACGTTCCGCTTCTCGAACTCGGCGAGACGGTGGTCGAAGGCGATGAGCTCGGACGGGCACACGAACGTGAAGTCGAGCGGGTAAAAGAAGATCACCGCGTACTTGCCGTTGATGTGCGACGAGAGCTGGAGCGGCTTGATCTCCCCGTTGCCGTACACGGCCTCCGCGTTGAAGTCAGGGGCCTTCTTTCCGACGAGAACCGACATGGTGCGTTACCTCCAGCCACCTTCGATGCCCCACCCGGACGCGGCAAGCAAGCGTTGTCCGCCCTCCCAGGGCGGACAGCGCCCTCCGCCGTGATCCCGGGCCGCGCGAGACGCCCCTCGACGTCCGCCTCCCGCCCCTCACGAACGCTCGCCGAGCAGCCCGGCCCAGGTCAGCGCGCCGCCCAGGAGCGAGACGTCCTTGAGGAGGCCCATCGTCGCCATCTGCTGCGTCGCCGGGCTGGCGAGCCCGGGGACGTGGACACCGGCGATGAACGTCACGAGGAGCGCCGCGAGGCCGAGCGCCGCGTAACGGCCGAGCTTATCGGTCAGGATGCCGAGGCTGCCCGCGAGGAGCGCCGCGCCGGTGAAATAGACCCAGAAGGCGCCTCCCGGCAGCGGGACCATGCCGGCCATCGCGCTGGCGTTCAGGAAATGAAAGAGACCGAACACCGCGAAGGGCAGCGCGAAGGCGCCGCGCGCCACCGTGGTCGTGAGGACGCCCCGCGCCCCACGCTGCGACGCGCGGGACGGCGAGGACGAGACCGCTGCGTCGAAACTGCGAACCTGCGAGGCCATGATGGAGCTCCTTCGGTTGACGAGGTGAGCGCCGTTCGCTCACGACGTCATCATGGATCGTTGCCAGCCACGCATTAGATGGCCCTCACGCGCCGCACTGTTCGCACCAGGAGAACAATCCCGCGCTCGCCGGGAGGCGCAGGCGCAGCGCCGGAGGCGTCACGCGCCGTGGGGAGCGTCACGCGCCGTGGAGAGCGTCACGCGCGATAGCCGAAGACGCACGAGACCGAGTATCGTCCGCGCCGATGATCGGCCGCCTCACCGGCAGGGTGATGGAAGAGGACGACGGCACGACCGTGCTCGACGTGAACGGCGTCGGCTACGAGCTCGTGACGCCGCTCGGGACCGTCGGCCGCTCGAAGGTCGACCCGGAAGGACGCGTCACGTTCTTCGTCCACACCCACGTCCGCGAGGATCAGCTCTCGCTCTTCGGCTTCGCCTCCGAGGGCGACCGCCTCGCGTTCCGCACGCTCATCGGCGTGAGCAGCGTCGGGCCGAAGACGGCGATCGCCGTGCTCTCGGCGCTCCCCGCGCACGAGCTCGGTCAGGCGATCGCGCGCAAGGAGCTCGGCAAGCTGACGTCGATCAGCGGCATCGGGAAGAAGACCGCCGAGCGCCTGCTCCTCGAACTCAAGGACAAGCTGTCGATCCTCCAAGCCGCGCCGCCGCGCATCGAGACCGGCGGCGCCGTCGGGGGCGCGCCGCCGCCGAGCACGAACACGGAGCTGCTCGCGCGGGCGCTCGTCAACATGGGCTACAAGTCCGGCGAGGCCGACCGCGCCGTCGAGCAGCTCGGCGACAAGCTCGCCGAGGCGCCGCTGCCCGAGCTCATTCGCGAAGCGCTCGCGGTCCTCTCGAAGTAGCGGCGCGACCGCACGCGGTGCCCGACCGCGCGAGCCCGGGACCGCGACCGGCGCTCCGCGACGATGAGGCCGTGGCCGCGCGAGCCCGCGCCCGCGCGCGGGGCGCGAGGTGCGGCCCGCGCGCACGAGCTGGACGCCGGCGTCCGCGGCGTAGCCCCGAGGCCTGTTTGCGGCTAGAAGGTTCGTCGGGCCATGGCGAAGAAGAGCAAGGGAAAGCAGACGGCGAAGAAGGACATCCGGCGCGGGGGCGTACGCCGGCAGGAGCGTCGCTTCGTCTCCCAGGCGTCGACCAACGCGAACGTCGTCCGCGGGTTCGGGGCGCTGGCAGGGCTCCTGCTCGGCGCGGGCCTCTGGGCCTACTTCTACGCGAAGAGCTTCGCGGACGACGACGCGCTCAGGGCCGTCCCCTCGTACCTCGTCGCCGCGGGCGCCGTGGTCATGGGCATCACCATCTGGATCGGCACGAGCAGCGAGTCGCCGATCCGCGTCGGCGCCCCCGGCATCTCCGTCGAGAAGGGTGAGCTCCGCCGCATGCCCTGGTGGGGCGTCGAGAAGATCACGTTCGAGGCCGGCACCCTCGCGCTCGTCGTCGTCGGCAAAGACGAGCTCGGCGCCGACTGGACGTTCAAGGTCCCGGTCAAGCCGCACCCCGAGGCGGTCGCGTGGATCGTCAAGGAGGCGCTCGACCGCGTCCCGCGTCGCGTGGACATCGAGGACGAGCTCCTCGACAGGCTCCCCGAGGCGCACGAGCACGCGGGGCAGCGCGTCGACCTCGAGCCGCTCCAGGTGGTCGGCAAGCGGTGCGCGGTCACGAACAAGACGATCTCGTACGAGCCGGACGCGCGCGTCTGCCCCCGCTGCGAGCGTGTCTACGAGAAGAAGGCCGTCCCGAAGAAGTGCAAGTGCGGGAACTCCCTCGTCCACCTGCGCCCGAAGCCGCTCGAGGGGATCGACGACGTCGAGGAGGTGGACACGAGCGAGGCCGACCACGACACGTCCGACGAGCCGTCCGACGAGCGGACCTCGACCAAGTCCGAGACCGCCGACGCGAGCTGAGGCCGCCGACCACGAGCCGACGGGAGGATGCGATGACCAAGCAGCTGCTTGCCAAGGGAATGGGCGCGAGCCCCGGGACCGCGACGGGCGCGATCGTGTTCCGGTCGGAGGACGCCGTCGAGCTGGCCGCGCAGGGCAAGGCCGTCATCCTCGTGCGCATCGAGACCACCCCGGACGACGTGCCGGGGATGAAGATCGCCGCGGGCATCGTGACGACCCGCGGCGGCATCACCGGCGACGCGGCGATCGTCGCGCGCAGCCTCGGCAAGCCGTGCATCGCGTCGTGCGCCCCCCTGCACGTCGACTACGCCGCCGACAAGGTCACCGTCTGGCGCGAGTCCTCCGCCGGCGATCCCCAGGACATCGTCCTCTCGAAGGGCGACCTCGTCACGATCGACGGCGCCAAGGGCGAGATCTGGACCGGCTGAGCGCGCCGAGCGCGACCCACATTGGGCGCGACGCCACGCCGAGCGCGACGCACGCCGAGCGCGACGCCACGCCGAGCGCGACGCGCGCCGAGCGCGACGCACGCCGAGCGCGACGCCACGCCGAGCGCGACGCCACGCCGAGCGCGACCACGCCGAGCGCGACCACGCCGAGCGCGACGCCACGCTGAGCGCGACGGCGCGCGGCGTCAGGCGATCTCGACGCGGTTCCGGCCGCGATGCTTGGCGGAGTACATCGCCTTGTCGGCGCGGCCGAGCAGATCGTCGACCTGCCAGTCCGGGCCCTCGGCGCTGGCGAGGCCGACGGACGCGGTCGCGCGGTGCTCGGCGCCGCTCGGCAGGAGGTACCTCGCCTCGGCGATGGCGCGACGCACCCGCTCGGCGGCGATGCGCGCACCGGCCTCCGCGGTCTGCGCGAGCGCGACGACGAACTCCTCGCCGCCCCAGCGGGCGACGAAGTCGCTCTTGCGGGCGATGCCGGAGAGCACCCGCGCGACGCCCTGGAGCACGGCGTCGCCGGCGTCGTGGCCGAGCGTGTCGTTGACCTTCTTGAAGTGGTCGACGTCGAGCAGCAGCATGCTCATCGGGAAGAGCCCGCTGTCGGACGCGGCGCGCGCCTTCTCGATCCGCTCGACGAACGCGCGCCGGTTGAGCAGGCCCGTCAGCGTGTCGGTCGAGGCCAGCCGCCGCGCCTCGGCGACGAGCGACGCCATGCGCAGCGGGCCGCCGAGCTCGTTCGAGAGCAGCGCGATGAAGCGCCGATCGTCGTGCGAGGCGCCGCGGCGGCTCGGCGAGATCGCGATGCGCCCGATCGACGTGGTGCCGAAGCGCACCGGCAAGAGGATCGGCGGCGTCGACCACTCGGCCTCGACCGAGCGCTTGTCCGCGAGGATGACCGCGTCGGCCTCGGCCGGCCGGCGCCGCTCCTGCGGGTGCTGGACGTCGAGCGCGTCGCGGGCCTCGCGCTCGGCGGCCTCGCGTTGATCGGGGTGCGTGTGGATGAGGAGCCGCGCCGCGTGCGGCGTCACGCTCTCGGTCGTCAGCGCGAGCCAGCGGTAGCCCGCCACGTCGGAGGCGAGCGCCGCGAGGCCCTCGAAGAGCTGCTCGAGCTCCTCGGCCTTCTGCGCGAGCGCGCGGACCTCGCCGGCGATCGTCGACTCGAAGAGCGAGGCGTCGAGCAGCTGCGAGAGCCGCTCCTGCACGTTGCCGCGCGTCACCACCGGCGGCGTCGTCGCCGGCGGCGGCCGCGTCCGCGGCGAGGACGTCAGGTCGCCGAGCACGTCGATCAGGCGGTCGATCTCCGTCTTCGTGACGTACGCGGTCGCGCCCGCGTGCCTCGCCCAGAAGCGGGAGCGCCGATCGTCCGACGCGGTGAGCAGGACGACGGGCACGTGCGCGGTGACCGGCTCGGCCCGGAGCAGGCGGCACAGCTGGAGGCCGGAGATGCCCGGCATCCAGAGGTCGGTGACGACCGCGTCGGGCTGCTTGTCGATGGCGAGCTCGGCCGCCTCGGCCGCCGTCGGGACCTCGACGACGTCGTACCCCTTCTCGCGGAGGCGCACACCGAGGAGCGCGCGTGCGCTCGCGCTATCGTCGACCAGGAGGACTCGCGCCACGGCTACATCGACTATGGTCGCGCCGAAAGCCTCACAAAGCAAAGGAGCTGACGGATAATGAGCGGAATCAGCCTCACGGTCACAGTCCTCGGGACGGGCACGATGGGTCAAGGCATCGCCCAGGTGGCCGCGCAGAGCGGCCACACCACCCGGCTCTACGACGTCGCCGAGGGCCGGGCCAAGGCGGCCGTGCAGGGGATCGCCGCCCAGCTCGAGAAGCTCGTCGGCAAGGGGAAGATCACGTCCGATCTCCGCGCCGGCACGCTGAACCGCCTCTCGGCGGCGACCTCCGCCCGCGACGCCTGCGCCGGCGCCGACGTCGTGGTCGAGGCCGTGCCCGAGGACATGGCCCTCAAGATCGGCGTGCTCGAGGCCGTGCTCCCGACCGCGTCGAAGAGCGCGATCGTCGCGTCGAACACGTCCTCGCTCTCGATCACCGAGCTCGGCGCGCGGCTCGGCGTACCCGACCGGACCGTCGGTCTCCACTTCTTCAACCCGCCGCCCGTGATGGAGCTCGTCGAGGTCGTCCGCGGTCTCGGCACGTCGGAGGACACGCTCGCGCGCGCGCTCGGCTTCGTGAAGGGCCTCGGCAAGACGCCGATCGTCGTCCGCGACGTCCCCGGCTTCGCGACGAGCCGCCTCGGCGTCATCCTCGGCGCCGAGGCGATGCGCATGCTCGAGACCGGCGTGGCGAGCGCGGCCGACATCGACCGCGGGATGGAGCTCGGCTACCGCCACCCGATGGGCCCGCTCAAGCTCACCGATCTGGTCGGGCTCGACGTGCGCCTCGCGATCCTCGAGCACCTCCAGCGCGAGATCGGCGACCAGTTCCGGCCGCCGGCGATCCTCCGCACGATGGTGCGCGCCGGAAAGCTCGGGAAGAAGACCGGCGAGGGCTTCTACCGCTGGGTCGACGGGCAGCCCGTCGCCGGCTAGGCGCGAGAGCTCGAGCGGAGCGCCGCGGTCCTCGTAGCGCTCCCGTGGCCCCCGTGGCGCTCCGTGGCCCAGGCAGCGCGTGGACGCCGCGCCGCGCCGACGGGCGCGCCGCGCCGACGGACACCGCGCCGGGCGCGGGCCGAAAGCGGTACGCACTTCCGGCCTGCGGTACTAGTCTTCGCTCGCCATGCGGTCCGCCTATCTCGTCGCCGGAGTCCGGTCCCCCATCGGGAAACACCGAGGCGCGCTCGCGAGCGTCCGCGCGGACGACCTCGCCGCGCACATGATCCTGTCGCTCGGCGAGCGCGTCCCTACGCTCCTGCCGCGCGTCGATCACGTCGTGTTCGGCGCGACGAACCAGGCCGGCGAGGACAACCGCAACGTCGCGCGGATGGCCTTGCTCCTCGCGGGCCTGCCCTACGAGATCCCGGCGCTCACCGTGAACCGCCTGTGCGGCTCGGGCCTCGAGGCCGTATGCGACGCCGCGCGCCGCGTGGCGACCGGCGACGCCGAGTGCGTCATCGCCGGCGGCGTCGAGAGCATGACGCGCGCGCCCTTCGTCTTCGGCAAGAGCGACGAGCCCTTCCCGCGGAGCGCGCCGAAGGTGTTCGACACGAGCCTCGGCTGGCGCTTCGAGAACCCGCGCATGGCCGCCCGCTTCCCGCTCCACTCGATGGGCGAGACCGCGGAGAACGTCGCCGAGAAGTGGAGCATCACGCGCGACGAGCAGGACGCCTTCGCGCTCGCGTCGCACCAGAAGGCGACCGCCGCCCAGAAGGCCGGCGACTTCGCGCCCGAGATCGCGCCCGTCTCCATCCCCCAGAAGAAGGGTGAGCCGGTCGTGGTGTCGACCGACGAGAGCCCGCGCGCCGACTCGTCGCTCGCCGGCCTGGCGAAGCTCCAGCCGGTCTTCAAGAAGGGCGGCAGCGTCACGGCCGGCAACAGCTCGCCGCTCAACGACGGCGCGAGCGCCGTCATGGTGGTGAGCGAGGACGTGCTGCGCGCCGAGAAGCTCGAGCC
>JAHBWA010000133.1 GCA_019637195.1 Labilithrix sp.
GAAGCTCGAGATCGGCCGCCGCCGCGCCAAGGAGCGCGTCGCCCACCTCGAGGCGCAGCTGCGCAAGCTCTCGCGCCGCCGCGAGCAGCGGCGCCACAAGCGGACGCGCGAGGGCGTGCCGACCGTCGCGATCGTCGGCTACACCAACGCCGGCAAGAGCACGCTCCTCAACACGCTGACGGGCGCGTCCGTGCTCGCCGAGGACAAGCTCTTCGCCACGCTCGACACGCGGTCGCGCCACCTCGCGGTGGGCTGGGCGGGTTACGGCGATCGCGAGATCGTCATCACCGACACCGTCGGCTTCATCCGCGACCTGCCGGAGGACCTCTTCGCCGCGTTCCGCGCGACGTTCGAGGAGGCCGCCGACGCGGACCTTATCCTGCACGTCGTCGACGCCGGGGGGGACGGCGCGCCGGGCGCGGACGGGGAGGGGGGCGCAGGTGCCCGCGCCTCGGTCGACGCGTACATCGAGACGACGCTGGGCGTCCTCGAGGAGCTCGGGCTCGACGAGATCCCGCGCGTGCTCGTCTTCAACAAGGTCGAGCTCCTCGCGCCGCTGGATCGGAAGATTCTGCAGCGACGCTACCCCGACGCGATCCTCGTCTCGGCGCTCGATCGCGAGTCGACCCGCCCGCTGCTGGCGCGGCTCGCGAGCGAGCTCGCGGAGCGCTGGGATCGGAGCGCGCGCGTGCCGGTCGCGGTGGCCGCCGTCGAAGACGCGCCGTCCGGCGAGGAGGGCGCGCCGTCCGACGAGCACGACGCGCCGCCGTCCGGTGACACCCACGCGAGCACCCTCGACGAGCTGCTCCGAGCCGCCGGTCGCCGCGCGCGGGGGCGCTCCGGCGTGTCGCGCCACCGCGCCTGATCGCGTCGCGGCGGGCGTGAATCGCGTCGCGCGGGACGCTCGGCGCTGGCCGCGCCGGTGTCGCGGAGGCTCGCGTCGACGGGGCCGGCTGGATCTCGGCGGGATCGGGATCGCGCGCGATCCCGATCGCGACGATCGTGGTCACGCCGTCCGGCGGGGGGGCTCAATTTCCCGCGCCCTCGCGGCGCGTGGAGCCCTCGTTTCGCGCGCGTTCATGCGCGGTGCGGGGGCTCTCCCACACGATACGACGCGCGTTCGCGCTGGCATCGGTCCTGCTGCGCGAGGGATCATGTCGACCCTCGTCCGCTCCTCGCGCCTCGTCGGCGTCGTCGGCCTCCTCGGTCTGGCGGCTTGCTCCGCGGAGCTGCAGCCGGGCGAGGGCAAGCAGAGCACGAGGTCGAACCAGTTCTTCGAGAACTCGGTCCGGCGCGACGCCACCGCCGCCGAGGCGTCACGCGTCGCTCAGCTCACGACCAGCAAGTGTGCGTCGTTCTTCCTCGAGAACACCGCCAACAAGACGTACATCGCGACGGCGCGGCACTGCGTCGAGTTCTCGATCACCAACTGGTGCGCGAACGACGGCGGCATCGTCGACAACAGCGGTGTCCAGGGGCGCTGCACGCGGGTGGTCGCCGCCGACGCGACCCACGACGTCGCCGTCATCGAGGCGAACCTCCCGCACGCGTCGAGCGGCGACTCGACGCTGCGCCTCGCGTCGTACGTGCCGGCGGTCAACTCGAAGCTCATCATGACCGGCTACCCGGGCGACGACGATCCGCAGACCGCGCGTCGCGGCCGGCTGACGACGACCGCGAGCTGCTGGACGCTCGGCGGTCAGGTCGAGAGCCCCTACGCGAGCCAGGACACGCGGACGCTCGACAAGTCGGTACAGCACAACTGCTCGACGTACGGGGGCAACAGCGGCGGTCCGATGTACATCGAGGGGACGCGCGAGGCGATCGGCCTGCCGTTCACGTACATCCCCGACGACTACACGCGGAACAAGGCGACCGATCTCACGACGGCGGCGTTCCTCGCCCTCACGTCCGACTTCGTGAGCGTCCATCGCGCGGCGCTCACGGCGGCCGGGATCGTCATCTCGAGCGGCCCCGACTCGGCCTCGACGGAGACCGGCACGCCGCCCCCGGTCGACGCGGAGCCGGCGGAGCCGTCCGAAGACGGCGCGACCACGGGCCCGCAGTCGGACGGCCTCGAAGACGAGATCGACGACGACGAGGAAGGCGACGACGACGAGGAGGCGCCGTCGACGAAGAAGAAGCGTCGCCGCCCCGCGCCCGTCATGATGAACCAGGGTTGCTCGTCGGCCCCGCGCTCGACGCCGAGCTCACCGCTCGCGCTCGCGGGCCTCGGGCTCGCGCTCCTCGCAGCCGGCGCCCGCCGCCGGGCTTGACGCGGTCGCGTGCGCGCGGGTCGTCCGAGACGACGTCCGCGCGCGGGTCGTCGGGACGACGTCTCCGCGCGCGCGCGCGACAGCTAGGGCCGGACGAAGTCGGGGCCCGCGCCGGTGCCCGTGGCGGTGGCCGTCGACCCGCGCGGGTAGAGCTTGCGGTTGCTGAACGAGAAGCCCATCACGCCGGTGATGCTCGTGAAGGCCGTGTTCCGGACGAAGTCGGCCGGCGGGTAGGGGCACGGCGCCGGGTTGCACGTCGCGGGCGTCCCGTACCGAGCCCAGATGAAGTCGTCGACGCGGAGGTTGCCGGTCACGACGAACTCGTAGAACGGCCCGCTGTCGGGGTTGTCGTTCGTGATCACGACGGAGCCGGGCGCGCCGCCGATGCGGACGAGCAAGCTCTCGTAGGGCTCGGCGCCCGCGCCGGCGGCCGTCCCGACCTGCGCCGCGGTCACGTCGAGCGGCGTCATCGACACCGCAGTGGAGTCGGTGACGGCGATCGTCGCCGCCGTGATCTGGTTCACGTTGAAGATCTCGTTCGCCCTGCCCGTGACGCGGATCTTCTGGCCGACGCGCGGGCCGTTCGCCGCGGTCCCCGTCAGCCGGCCGACCTTGAGGAAGATGCCCTGCCAGGGGGCGCCCGTGGAGCCTTCCTGGATGAACATGAGGTCGTTCGTCTTGCGCGCGGACACGAGGCCCTCGACCGAGACGACCGTGGGCCCCTTCGGGTGATCGGCGGACGCCGGGTTCCGCACGCTGGAGATCGCCAGCTCACACGGCTCCGCGCCGGGGTTCGACGAGTTGCACTTGTCGCACGCGTCGCCGTGCCCGTCTTTGTCCGCGTCGGCCTGATCCGGGTTCGCCACCATGGGACAGTTGTCGAGCCCGTTCGGGATGCCGTCGCCGTCGAGGTCCGTCGAGATCGCGTGGTCGCCGCAGTTCTGCTCCGCGTCCTCGGGGCACTCGTCGCACGCGTCGCCGATGCCGTCGTTGTCGGCGTCGGCCTGGCGGCCCTTGTCCATCGGGCGGACGGGGTTGAAGATCGTCGGGCAGTTGTCCTGCTCGTCCGGGATGCCGTCACCGTCCTTGTCGGTGTCCGACGGATCGCCCGTGTAGGCGCTCGAGCCCCGCACCGACTCGGCCTCGATGCGCGAGGGGTGGCAGGAGGGCTCGTCGTCGGGGGTCTTCTCGCGGCAGAAGAACGGCGGGTAGTAGACCTCTCCCGCGGTGAGGATCGCCTGGAGCTTCGGCGCGGCCGTCGTGCGGACGTCGATGCACGCCGCCTTCGCTTTGCCGCAGACCGCCGAGGGGAACGGCTCACACGCCTCGGGATCTCCCCAGATCGCGTTTCTCACGACCGCGTCGTCGCCGTACATCATCCGGCCGCCCCGCAGGACCATCGCGATGTCCTCGACGCCCGCGGCGATGACGGCGCGGAAGTCCTTGTTGGTCCGCCCATCGTAGACGGCCACGTCGGCGAGGTAGCCGGTCTTGAGCATGCCGATCGCGTGGCTCGAGCCGGTCGCGAACGCGCCGTTGATCGTCGCCATCCGCCAGAGGTCGGCGTCGGTGAAGTGGTTGTCGAAGTACTTCTTGTTCCAGGAGTCGGCGCACTTCAGCTCGCGGAGCATGTTCATCGAGCCGGACGGGACCCAGTCCGTCCCGAGCGAGATCATGACGCCCGCCATGTCGAGCATGACCGCCTGCGTGGTGTTGCCGTAGAGATCGGTGTTCGAACGCGGCGACCAGACGACCTTCGCCTGGTCCTTCTGGATCGTCTTCGCGTCGTCGGGGTTCAGCGCCACCGCGTGGATGATCGCGGTCTGCTTCTGGACGAGGTCGTACTGGTCGCCGTCGGCGCTCGTGCAGACGATCTCGTTGTGGGCCTCCTCGTCGATGCCCTCGGAGATGTGCGGGAGGTAGCTCTCGAGCTGGGAGATCCCGCCGCGCGTCGTGCGCCCGCTCGAGTAGTCGCAGCCGTTCGCGAGGTTCTTGCCCGGCGTGCTGAGCGGGAAGACGTCGGTGTCCGCGATGAGGATGGGCAGGCCCTCGAGCTCGTCGGGGCGCGTGTCGAGGTTGCGGATGAGGCCGGGGATGCCGCCCCCGCCGGCGATCGACGTCGTACCGCCCATGAGGAAGCGCAGCTCGCCGTACGCCTGCACGGTCTGGTTCGCGCCGCTCTTGTAGTCGAGCCGGCTGTGGCCGCGTCCGCCCTGCCAGTCGCTGCGGTTCTCGTAGCGGATGTCGCCGTGGCCGATCGGCTTGTTGTTCTGGTACGTCAGGTGCTCGTGCGGGTTGATCGTCCCCGGCGAGATGACGCCCTCGGGGCAGGAGACGACCGAGGCGTCGGCGTAGCCGGGCGTGCCCTTGCAGTCGCACGCGGCGCACACGATGTAGCCGCGGGCGTCGACGACGATTTCCCCCTTGTGAAGCACTTCTTCGGGCGTCAGCACCGTGCCGCGAATCACCTTGTGCGTCCCGGGCGCGCCCGTCTTCGTCACCGCGCAGACGGCCGAGCCGGCGCTCGCGATCGAGCCGCTGCACTCCGTGACCTTCGGCTGCGCGTTGCGGTTCGGGTGCGGCTGGAGGCCTTGCGGCTCGGGGATCCCGCTGTCTCCACCGCCGTCGAGCTCCTCGCCGTCGGGCGGCCTCGGGAACGAGTCGTTCTCGTTGTCCGTGCAGTTGACGATGAGCGCCAAGAAACCGGACGTGACGAAGGCCGTGACCGCACGCGAAAGCTTCATGCTCAAGAACACTCCCGACCTCGACGCGCGAGTGCTCCACCGACGGGGCGTCCATCGGTGGCCGCGAGCGGGCCTCCTTCATTCATACCTCACGACGCCGAGAAGGCTCGTCCGGAAGCGACGCGCACCTTTTCCCACGCGAGGCGTCGCCGCGAACGGAGTACTCTGCTCGTCGGCGTTCACCGACAGGGCTCACGGGAGTTTCGCGAATGACACACCGAGTCGCTTCGACGTTCGTTCTCTCCATCGTGCTGCTCGCGCTCGCGTGCGGCGGCGCGCTCGCGGGGGCGAAGAGCGACTTCAAGGGAGGTCGCGTCTCCGACGCGAAGGACAAGCTCGTCGCACTCGAGGCCGAGAGCCGGTCGTGGTCCGGGGGCAAGCGCGCGGAGTACGCGCTCTATCGCGGGCTCGTGCATCACTCGCTCGGCGATCGCGACGCCGCGGCACCGTGGCTCCGCGAGGCGAAGGCCATCGAGGACGCCGCGCCGCGGTCGCTGTCCGACGACGATCGGGCGCGGCTCGCCCTCGCCCTCGACGCGCTGGGAAGCGGTGCGTCAGCGCCCACTCCGGCGCCCGCGATCGATTGAGCAGAGCCGCGGGGATCACTTCATTTGCGAGGCCGCGCTCCGGCAGCGGCCCCGCGTTGGCGTCGCGCGGATGGGATGTTCCATCCGCCCGAGGCTCGCGCTAAGCAGCGAGCATGGCTCGAACGGTCACGGCTCCTCGCGGAACGACGCTCACGTGCAAGGGATGGGTGCAGGAGGCGGCGCTCCGCATGCTCCACAACAACCTCGACCCCGAGGTCGCCGAGCGCCCCGAGGACCTCGTGGTCTACGGCGGGACCGGCAAGGCCGCGCGATCGTGGGAGGCGTTCGACGTCATCGCGCGCGAGCTCGCGGACCTCGAGAGCGACGAGACCCTGCTCGTGCAGTCGGGCAAGGCGGTCGGCCGCTTCAAGACGCACGCCGACGCCCCGCGCGTGCTCATCGCGAACTCGAACCTCGTCGGCAAGTGGGCCACCTGGGAGCACTTCCGCGAGCTCGAGAAGAAGGGCCTCATCATGTACGGCCAGATGACGGCCGGCTCGTGGATCTACATCGGCACGCAGGGCATCCTGCAGGGCACCTACGAGACCTTCGTCGCCGCGCGTAAGGCGTACGTCGAGCGGACGAAGAGCGCCGGACACCTGTGGGTCCTCACCGCGGGCCTCGGCGGCATGGGCGGCGCGCAGCCGCTCGCCGCGACGATGGCGGGGATGTCGTGCCTCGCCGTCGAGATCGATCCCTCGCGCATCCAGAAGCGCCTCGACACGCGCTACGTCGACGAGCGCGCCGACGATCTCGACGCCGCGCTCGCGCGCCTCGAGCGAGCGAAGAAGGAGGACCGCCCGGTCAGCGTCGCCCTCTGCGCGAACGCCGCGGATGTCTACCCCGTGCTCGTGGAGCGGGGCATCATCCCGGATCTCGTGACCGAGCAGACGGCCGCGCACGATCCGCTGGTCGGCTACATCCCGCTCGGCTTCACGCTCGAGGAGGCCGCCGACCTCCGCGCCGAGGACCCTGAGGGCTACGTCGAGAAGGCGAAGGCGAGCATGGCCGAGGAGATCGAGGCCATGCTGGCGATGAAGGAGCGGGGCGCCGAGGTCTTCGACTACGGCAACAACATCCGCCAGTGCGCCAAGGAGGCGGGCGCCTCGCGCGCGTTCGACATCCCGGGCTTCGTCCCTGCGTACATCCGCCCGCTGTTCTGCGTCGGCAAGGGCCCGTTCCGGTGGGTCGCGCTCTCGGGCGATCCCGAGGACATCGCCGTCACCGACCAGGCGGTGCTCGACGCGGTGGACGATCCGGATCTCCGCCGCTGGATCGAGCTCGCGAAGGAGCGCGTGCAGTTCCAGGGTCTGCCGTCGCGGATCTGCTGGCTCGGCTACGGAGATCGCGCGAAGGTCGGCCTCGCGTTCAACGAGCTCGTGCGCACCGGCAAGGTGAAGGCGCCGATCGTCATCGGGCGCGACCACCTCGATTGCGGCTCGGTCGCGTCGCCGAACCGCGAGACCGAGGCGATGAAGGACGGCTCCGACGCCATCGCCGACTTCGCGCTCCTGAACGCGCTCGTGAACACGGCGGCCGGCGCCAGCTGGGTCAGCTTCCACCACGGCGGCGGCGTCGGCATGGGGATGAGCCTCCACGCGGGCATGGTCGTCGTCGCGGACGGCACCCCGGAGGCCGCGCGCCGGCTCGAGCGCGTCCTCACGAGCGATCCCGGCATGGGCGTCGTCCGCCACGCCGACGCCGGCTACGACGAGGCGATCGCCTGCGCGAAGGACAAGGGCGTCCACGTCCCGCACCTCGGCTGACGCTGCGCCGGCTTCGGGATGGCGTGCCGTCCCGAGCGATCAGGGCTTCGGGTGCGCCTCGAGGAACGCGTAGAGGCGCTCGGACCAGGCCGCGCCGAACGACGGGATGTGCGCGCCGCCCGCGATCGTCCACAGCTCGGCGGCGCCCGCCGTGCAGGCGTGCCGCGCGACGGTCGTCTCCGCGCCGGCGAGGCCCGTGTCGAGGTCGAGCGTGTCCGCCGTCGCGGTGAGCGCGGCGTCGCAGCCGTTCTTCGCCGCCCAGGTCGCCACGGTCGTCTTCGCGGACGGGTACGCCGCCGCGCCGGCGACGAGCGTCCCGCCCTCGTAGGACACCGTCTCGTCGGCGTCCCCGTGGACCTGCAGCACCGCGACCGGCTGGCTCGCCGCGCACTTGGCGGGATCGGCGTAGGCCGCGCCCGCCAGGCTGACGATCCCGGCGATCTCCGCCGAGAGCTCGCACGCGAGGCGGTGGGCCATGAACCCGCCGTTGGAGTGGCCGACGACGTAGACGCGCTTCGCGTCGACGTTGAAGCGGCTCTTCATGTCCGCGATGAGCGCCTTCAAGTACGCGACGTCGTCCACGCCGGTCTGCGCGAAGTCGCAGCAGGCGTCGCTCGCGTTCCAGAACTGGTTCTTGATCGCGTCCTTGGTGCCTTCGGGGAGCGCGACGAGGAACGTCTTCGTCTCGGCGAGCGCGCTGAGCCTGAAGTAGCTGTCCTGGAACGACGCGTTGCCGGAGTAGCCGTGGAGCAGGACGACGAGAGGCGTCGCGACCTTCGCGTCGTACTTCGAAGGCGTGGTCACCGCGTAAGGGCGCTCCGTGAAGATCGTCGCCGGCGCGTCGCTCGACGCCTCGGTCGGGCCGCCGTCGTCGGGGGTCGTGGACGCGTCGTCGCCCGGAGCCGGCGGCGCGGCCTGGCCGTCGTCGCCGTCGCCGCCGCACGCGAGCGGCGCGGCGAGGCCGAGCGCGACGACGGACAGAAGGAGAGCGGGGCCCCGAGCCGAGCGTAGTAGGCGAAGCACGCTGGAACACTAGCCGTAGAGCCCAGCCGTCGCCAGGCGTCTCGACTGGGCCGCCGGAGCGCCTCGGTCGCCGGAGCGCCGGACGGCACCGACACCGATCGGCTCCGCGGTAGCCGTGGGGTGCTCGTGGGGCTCCGGTGGTGCGTGCGCGCCGCCCCGTCGGACCGGATCGCGGGCGTGGGTCCCGGCAGCGCCTGGCGCTCGATCAGCCTCCATCCGGAGCGTCGGGGTAGGACGATACGCCGACTCGGCGCCCGTCCGGATCGCGGAAGTACAGCGTGTACGCGGTGCGCGCCTCGATGGCGACGCCGGCCGCGGCCAGGCGCGCGGCGACGGCGTCGTGCGCGCCTCGTGCGATCGCGAAGCAGACGAGCTCCAGCGACCTCGCGTCGACGCTCGGCTCGGCCGCCTCGCGGCGCTCGAGCATCACGATCGTGCCGTCGGCGTCGAGCCACACGCTGCGGCCGGCGTCGCGACGGAGCACGGGGACCCCGAGCGTGCCCTCGTAGAAGCGCTCGAGCCTCGCGAGATCGTCGGTCCGGAGGGCGAGGTGGTGGATGCGCACGGCGCGAGCGTACCCGACGGAGGGTGTCTCCGGCACGGCCGCGCCGCGGGCGCCGGCGTCGACCGCCGGCCGGACCCCGTGCTAAAGCCGGATCCCATGCGCAACGTCGTCGTCGCCACGCACGGGCACTGCTTCGACGGTCTCTGCTCGGCCGTGATGTTCACGCGCCTCTTGCGGCACCTGCACCGCAACGAGGAGCTCGCGTTCACCTACAAGGGCATGGGCTACGGACCGGGTCAGAACGGCGTCGATCCCGCGGTGCTGAGCGGGGAAGACAACGCGATCCTCGACTTTCGCTTCACCGTCACGCCGAAGCTCACGTGGTACTTCGATCACCACGTGAGCGCGTTCGTCACACCCGCCGACCGCCAGGCCTACGAGATGGGCGCGCGCGAGGAGGCGCCCGGCGGGCGGCGCATGTTCCACGACGGCGGCTACGGGTCGTGCACCAAGCTGATCGCCGACGTCGGGCGGCAGCGCTTCGGCCTCGACACCACCGAGTCCGCGGAGCTCGTGCGCTGGGCGGACATGATCGACTCGGCGGCGTTCCCGAGCGCCGAGATGGCCGTCTCGAAGATGGAGCCGGTGCTCCACCTGATGACCGTCGTGGAGCACAAGGGCAACGACGCCTTCCTCGCGTCGATGGTGCCGCGGTTGCTCGCCGAGCCCCTCGAAGAGGTGGCGAAGAGCAAGGACATCCAGGACGCGTTCGCGCCGCTCGCGGCGCAGCAGCGGGGCTTCGTGGACCTCGTGAAGCAGCACGCCGAGGTGCGCGACGCCGTGGTGCTCGTCGATCTCAGCTCGGTGATCGTCGACGTCGCCGCGAAGTTCGTCACCTACGCCCTCTGGCCCGAGAGCGCCTACTCCGTGCTCCTCAGCCGGTCGTCGTCGAAGTGCAAGCTCTCGATCGGCTACAACCCTTGGGCGCCGATCGCGCGCAAGCACAACATCGCGGCGATCTGCGAGCGGCACGGCGGCGGCGGGCACCCGGTCGTCGGGGCGATCTCGCTGCCGGCCGGCGACGTCGAGCGAGCGAAGAAGCTCGCGCGAGAGATCGTCGAAGAGCTCGCGACCTGACGCGGCGCCTCGCGTGATCGTCCTCGGGCACCGCGGCGGTCGAGGCGCGGGCTGGCCGCCGGAGAACTCGCTCGAGGCGTTCCAGCGCGCGCTCGACGAGGGCGCGGCCGGCGTCGAGCTCGACGTCCGGCTGTGCGCGTCGGGTGAGCCGGTCGTCGTCCACGATCCGTCGCTGGCGCGCCTCACCGGCGGCGCCGACGCGCGCGCGGTGCACGCGGTCCGGCGGGCCGATCTCCCGAGGCTCGCCGGCGGCGTCGTCGTGCCGGATCTCGAGGCGGCGCTCGACCTGCTCCGCGGGCGCATCGTCAACGTCGAGGTGAAGGCCGACGTCCCGGCGCGCGCGCCGCTCGTCCGGGCCGTCGCTCGCGCGCTCACCCGCGTCCCCGGCGCGGAGGTGGTCGTCTCCTCGTTCGATCCGTCGATCGTCCTCGCGCTCGCCCTGGTCGCGCCGCGTGTACCGCGCGCGATGCTCGTCGGCGCGCGCACGCCCCGCCTGGCGGTCGCGCTCCCCTTGGCGCTCCGCCGCGCGATCGACGCGGCGCACCTCGACGACGCGGTCCTCACGGCGCCGCGCGCCGCCCGCCTCGGCCGCGCGGGCCTCCGCGTCGTCGGCTGGACGGTGAACGATCCCGTGCGCGCGCGTGCGCTCGCGGAGCTCGGCGTGGCGTGGCTCATCACGGACGAGCCGGGGAGGGTCCTCGCGGCGACGGCGCCGCTCAGTCGCACGTGACGCGCTGGACGTCGACGCCGGGCGGGATGGGCTGCGTGAAGGTCCCCTCGGGGAGCGGCGGGTTCCAGGTCACGCTCTCGTAGCGGAAGAGGACGTCCTCGTCCTTGCCCGGCACCTCGACGTGGATGCGCCGCGGGAGCTCCGCGGTGCAGGTCGGCCCGCTCGTCGGGATGGGCGGATCGATCATGTCCGGATCGATCCTCGGCGTGGCCATCGGCGCGGGCCGGTGATCGGACAGCTCCGCGTGGTAGAGCACGATGCCCTGCTGCCTGACCTCGACGTCGAGCACGCGGAGGCGCTGCTTGTCCCACGGGAGCGCGAAGTCGGCCGGGTGGGGCGCGATCTTGACCCGCTGCTCGGCGCCGTTGGTCCCCTTGACTGTGACGACGTAGTAGCCGCCGCTGTCCCACGCGATCGAGGCGTCCTCCGGGGTGTGCTTGAGGACCGGCGCCTCGCCGCGCAAGAGCGAGACGAGCACGTGCGCCGGCATCGGGACCGTCGTGAGCCGCGCGATGTTGCACGCGCTCGCCGGCCCGAAGAAGAAGCGCTTCTCACGAAGATCGTAGAGCGTGAACTTGTCGCCGTCGCTCGTCAGCGTCGCGAGGGTCACGCCGAAGGGGCTGACGACATCCATCCGTAGCCGCTCGGGCCAGACGGCGAACGCGAGGAGGTCGCCGCGCACGCGCCCTCCCTTGCCGAAATGATCGATCTTGGCGGTCGCGTGGATGCCGAGCCCGCAGTCCTGCGTGGCGTGGACTCGCTGGACCGCGGCGCGCGCGGTCGGGACCCTGGAGGCGGGCGGGGGAGTCCCGCAGCCCGTGGTGGACACGAGCGCGGCGACGAGCGCCGCGCCCGCGAGCGCGCCACCTCCTTCCGCTCGACGTCCCGAGTCCGGGAGGGGCGACGAACGAGCACGGAGTCCAGACGGCGGCGCGGGCGCCCGATCGAGCAGCATGGCTGCTCCCTAACACGATCGGCGACCGGACGATTCCGGACGCGCGCCGCCCTGCGCCGGCGGTGCGGCGCCGTTGGTTGACGGAGGCGGACGGCGCGCGCGGGGCCGAGGGGCGAGTGAGGCGGCTGGGCGACGCGCGGCGGGCCGAGGGGCGCGGCAGGTGAGGCGGCTGGGCGACGCTCGGCGCCGAGGAGCGCGGCAGGTGAGGCGGCTGGGCGACGCGCGGCGGGCCGAGGGGCGCGGCAGGTGAGGCCTCGAGGCAGCGACTGTCCGAAATTCGGACACTCGGAGAGGGCTAAGTGTCAACACATCGTGACACTCCCGTGCGCGGAAGGCGTGGAAGCACGCGGGACGCGCTGGCAGGGGAGTTGCTCAAGGGCGCGCGAGCCGCTGATGCCGCTCGGGAGGGTGCTCCGATGTTTCTTATCCAGTCAGCAACCCAAGGCGGCGGGACGTTCGCGACGCAAGGCGGGGGGACGTTCCGCGTCCGCGCCTGAGCGCGACGTTCATCGCGCCGCGCGAGCGCCGTCGCTGACGAACGGACCAAGAGACGGCGGGCGTACGGACCAAGAGACGGCGGGCGTACGGACCAAGAGACGGTGGGCGTACGGACCAAGAGACGGCGGGCCCGACGCCCCGCCTCTCGGCTCGCGGCCCCCCGGTAAGAACGTCACGAGGTGGCGTTCTTACGAGACGTTCACCGGGCCGTGATCGTCGCAGTGCCCGTCGTGCGCGTGGTGGAGGTGGCCGCTCACGACGTAGTCCGTGTGGTCGCCGTGGGTGACGGCCTCGTGCCCGCAGCCCTCGCCGTGCGCGTGCGCCTTGTCGTGGCTGTTGCAGTCGTGGGCGGGCGTGCACGCGGCGGGGTTCGCGCCGCCGACGGCAAGCGTGTGCTCGTCGACGTGGTCGCCGTGGACGTGGTGCATGCAGCCGTCGTGGAGGTAGTCCTTGTGGCCCTCGTGCTCGATGGTCTTGTGTCCGCAGCCCGGCCCGTGGGTGTGGTCGTGGTCCGCGTGGATCTTGTGGTCGCTCATTTCGTCCTCCGTGTCCGTGTGGGGTGGTGTCGAGTTCGCCGGCGATCAGGTGGCGTCGCCGTCGTCGTGTCTGTCGTCGTGTTTGTCGTGGCCGTGCGGCTCCGCCGCGTGCTCGATCGCGCTGTGGATGAGATCGCTCACGTGGGAGTCGGCGAGGGAGTAGAAGATGTGCTTTCCCGCGCGTCGCCGCGCGACGATGCGCTCGGCCCGGAGCAGCCGGAGCTGCTGCGAGACGGTCGACAGCCCGACCCCGGCGGCGTCGGCCAGCTCGGTGACGCACCACTCGCCGTCGCTCAGGCGGTGGAGCAGCTTGAGGCGCGAGACGTCACCGGCCGCGCGGAAGATCGCGGCCGCGCGCTCGAGCTGATCGTCGCTCACGACCGTGAGGCGAGCGCGGCGCGCGTGCTCCTCGGGGCCGCAGACGTCGCGTTCGTGGTTGGGCCTGGCGGCCTGGCGGGCCGCGGCGTTCGGCGCACCGGTCGCGCTCGCGCGCTCGACGGTCGCGGGCGCCGCGGCGGCCGCGCGAGCCTTCACGGCGGCGCTGTCCGCCTTGTGCGTGCGCGAGGAGCCGTTCGCCTTGTTCGGGATGGTGCGCGTCATCACTTCACCATGTAATGAATTGTTATAGCAACCGGACCGAGCACGTCAAGATGAGCGAGCGTGCTGTCTCCGGCGTTGGTCACGGGGGAAGCCAACATTAACGCGCCTCCCCGGGGCTCGGCGCAAGCCGAGCTTGGGGCGGCTGCGCCCGGGCGTCGGGTGCGCGGCGCGAGCCGGTGGCCGGGGCGGCGGCGCTGCGCGGCTCTGGTCGGGCTGCGCCGGTCGGCGCCGCGCCGGTCGGGTCGAGCTGCGCGGCTCGGATCGCGTTGCGCGGCTCGGGTCGGGCGCTCCGCGCGCCGGTACGTGGTAGGGAGTGCCGCGTGGATCGACCGGAGACGCTCGTTCGGCCGCTCGAGGCTCGGTGGCAGGAGGTCCTCGACGAGGTGCTCCGCCCGATGCACCGGCCGCCGCTGGCCACGAAGGACGTCGCGAGGCTCGCGCCGAAGGTCGAAGAGCTCTCCCGCGCCTACAACCGCGCGGAGGCGGAGGGCCGGCGCACGAAGCTCCCGCTCGAAGCGCGGGTCGCCTTCTCCTTCCCGCGCGACGTCCCGAAGGGCGCGGGCGCGACGCGCGAGCTCGTCGCGTCCGGCGCGCTCACCATCCCAGCGGACCGACCGCTCCGCGTGCTCGATCTCGGCGCCGGCCTCGGCGCGATGACGTGGGGGCTCGTGCGCGCGCTCGTCGCGAGCGGAGCATCGGGTCGCGTCGACGCCCTGCTCGTCGACGAGGACGCCGAGGTCCTCGAGGCGGCGCGGTCGATCGGGCGCGCTGCGCGGGCGCTGCTCGGCACGGAGCCGATCGACCTCCGCCTCGCGACCGAGGTGAAGAGCCTCGACGCGCTCGCCGCCGGCGGCAGCACGAGCGCGGTGCGCGGGCCGCACGACGTCGTCATTCTCGGGCAGGTACTCAGCGAGCTCGATCCTCGCGCCGACGCCGCCGCTCGGCTCGCGCGCCAGGCGGCGCTCGTGACGCACGTGCTCGAGACGATGGTCGCGCCCGACGGCGCGCTCGTGATCGTCGAGCCGGCGCTCCGCGAGCGGACGCGCCACCTCCATGCCCTCCGCGATCGCGTGATCGAGGGCGGCGCGGCGGCCGTGTTCGCGCCGTGCCTCCACGCGCGCTCGTGTCCCATGCTCGCGGTCGAGACGGAGTGGTGCCACGAGGACATCCCCGTCGATCTCCCGCCGTGGACGGCCCCCCTCGCGCGCGCCGCGGGCCTCCGCTGGCAGGGCCTGACGTTCAGCTACCTCGTGCTCCGCCGCGACGGCCGCGGCGCGGTGGCGGACGCCGCCGGTCGCGACGCGAGCGCCGCCGCTTCCTCCGCGGACGCCGCCGGTCGCGACGCGAGCGCCGCCGCTCCCTCCGCGGACGCCGCCGGTCGCGACGCGAGCCCCGCGCCGCCCGCGTCGGGAGCGCACACCGTCCGGTTCAGGGCGGTCTCCGATCTGCTCCGCTCGAAGGGCAAGCTCGAGCTGTTCGTCTGCCGTGAGGATGGCGCGCGGCAGCGGATCCGGAGGCTCGATCGCGACGCGGCCGACGAGCGCGGCGTGCCGTTCGAGGACCTGCGGCGCGGTGACGTCGTCACCGTTCGCGCGATCGCCGGCGCGCTGGGCGCGTCGGCCGGAGGCGACACCTCCGCGGGCGACGAGCGCGCGCCGCCGATCGACGACCGCGGTCGGGTGTCCGCGAAAGCGCACGTTGCGATTGACGTCGCTGCCACGCGTAAGTAGCCCCTCGTCAGGCTCGGGGGCGAGTGGAGAGACGGACAATGAAGGGCCTCTACGCCATCGTCGACACGCAGCTCCTCGCTCGGCGCGGCACGGATCCGGTCGAGTATGCCCGCGCTCTGCTCGAGGCGCGTCCGGCCGCGCTCCAGGTCCGCGCCAAGGACCCGCCGGCCCGCGAGATCCTGTGCATGCTGCGCGCGCTCGGACCGATGTGCCGTCAGGCCGGCGTGCCGCTCGTCGCGAACGATCGCGCCGACCTCGCCGCGCTCGCGGGCTGCCAGGCCGTCCACATCGGGCAGGACGACCTGCCGTACGAGCTCGTGCACCGCATCGCGCCGCAGCTCGCGGTCGGGATCTCGACCCACACGCCCGAGCAGCTCGACCGCGCGCTGGAGCTCCGGCCGCGCTACGTGGCCTACGGACCGGTCTTCGAGACGTCGACCAAGACGAACGCGGACCCGGTGGTCGGCGTCGAGGGGCTCGCGCACGCCGCCGCCCGAGCGCGCGCGCACGGCACGCCGCTCGTCGCGATCGGAGGGATCACGCTCGAGCGCCTGCCGGAGATCGCCGCCCACGCCGACGCGTTCGCCGTCATCGCGGACCTCTACCCCGAGGGCGCGAGCCTCGCCGACGTGAGCGCGCGCGCGCGCGCCTACCAGGTGGCGCTCGGGGTCATCCCACGGAGAGGCGCGGCGTGAGCCTGATCCTCGCTGGTCTCGTCGTCGCCGGCACCAGCGGGGCTCTCATGATCGGTCGGTGGTGGGCGCGCCGTCGCGGTGGTGCGAACGACGCCGGCGCCCCGGACGCCGCGAACGACGACGCGCCCGACGCCGACGAGGCGCGCGCGCGGGCCGAGGTCGAGGCGGAGGCGCCGCGGTCGAAGGACGACGACGAGCGCCCGGCCGCGCCCGACGAGGCGGCGGCGGCCAAGCGCAAGGCCCGCCCTCCTCCGCGCGGAGAGCGCGTCCGGCTCGACGGCTTCGTCTGCCAGCTCGGCGACGTGCTGACGCGCATCACGGGTGAGGAGGCGTGGCTCGCCGGAGGTGTCGTCCTGTCGGAGGAGATCCCCGTGGCGGTGCTCTTCGTCGCGCCCGAGGCGGGGCGGGACTGCGCGATCTACGCCCGCGCGCGGCCCGGAGGCAGCGTCTTCTGGCTCGAACCGCTCGATCCGAGCGCGATCCTCGTCGGCGGCGATCCGCCGAGCGCCGTCGAGCACGGCGGCGTTCGCTTCGAGCGCGCTCGCCGCCTGCCGCTCCGTCCACGGCGCATCGGCGTGGGCGCGCCCGACGTCGGCGACGCGGTCGTGGTCGCCGAGTACGTCTCCGCCGGCGCCGAGCGTCTGCTCGTGCTGAAGGGCAACGCCGGGGTCGTCCACGCCTACCGCGGCGTGGAGCTCGAGCGCGCCTCGTTCGAGGTCATCGCATCCGGAGACACGACCCTCGAGTCGTGACCGGGCGCGCGGGCGGTGAGCGTCGTGCGCGCGGCCGATCACGTCGTGCGCGCGCCGGTGAGCGTCGTGCGCGCGATCACACCGCGCGCATGCGCGTGAGCATCGCCTCGACGACGAGCTGCGCGGCGCCGTTGCCGGCGAGGTGCTCGAGCGCGGTCAGCGCGAAGCGCCCGCGGATCGCGAGCGACTCGGCGTCGGGGCGGCCGGCGCGCGCCGAGTCGGCCGCCCGCGTGGCGAGCGTGGCCGCCAGCGCGGCGATGTTCGACGGGAGCTGGTCCTTGTCCTTCTTTGCGCTCTCGGCGACCGCGAGGACCTGCTCGATCCCGGCGCTCTCCGTCGCCGCCAGCGCGCTCGCGACGAAGCGCTCGCGCGCCTCGCTCTCCTCGGGATCGGCGAGTCGCATCCCCACCTCCACGCTCCCGCCGGCCAAGCGCGCGACCTCCTCCGCGCGCGCGGCGGGGGCGCCCGCGGCCGCGAGGAGCTCGCCGACGACGTCGTCGGGGAGCGGCGCGAAGCGGACGCGCTGGGTGCGCGACAGGATCGTCGGTAGGAGCGCCTCGGGCTGCGACGACAGCAGGATGAAGTGGGTCTTGTCGCCGGGCTCCTCGAGCGTCTTCAAGAGCGCGTTCGCCGCCGAGAGGTTCAGCTCCTCCGCGCGGCGGATGATGAACACCTTCGCCCGGCCCTCGTGCGGGGCGAAGGCCGAGCGCGCGAGGACGAGCGTCCGGACCTGATGGATGGAGATGTCCTGCCGCTCGTCCGTCGATCGCCCGAGCTGCTGCGCGCTGTAGAGGCCGCGCTCGAGGACGACGACGTCGGGGTGGTGCGGTCGGCGGAGGTCCTCGCGCGGGACCGCGCGCGTGCAGGCCGAGCACGCCCCGCAGGCGCGCACCGGCGGACGCTCCGCCGCGCCGAAGAGGCCGGGGCCTGCGTCGCCGCCGCGCCGCTCGCACACCAGCGCCTGCGCGAGGCCGAAGGCCGCGAGCTCCTTGCCCACGCCGTCCGGTCCGACGAAGAGGTACGCGTGGTGGACGCGGCCCGTCTCGAGCGCCCAGTCGATGGTGCGCAGCGCCGTCTCTTGGGCGCGGACCTGAGAGAGGAGATCGCTCGCCATCGCCGCCAGCAGGGTTACCGAGCCCACCCCGACGCGTCAACGCGTGACGACGCGCCGGCGGACGTACCGCTGCGGCGTCAGCTCGGCCGCGGGGCGGGGCCGCGACGCGTGACGACGCGCGGGCGGACGTACCGCTGCGGCGTCAGCTCGGCCGCGGGGCGGGGCCGCGACGCGTGACGACGCGCGGGCGGACGTACAGCTGCAGCGCGCGCCCGAGGGCGATCGCGACGACGGCGGCTATCCCGCCGACGAACGGCCGCGCCCGGAACACGAGGTATCCGATCGCGAGCGCCGCGAGGTAGCCGGCCCCCACGAACGTGATGAGCGCCGACCCGAGCGCGCGGCTCCGGTCGTCCTCGCGCGGTCCGCACACCGCGCAGGCCGTGGCCCCGTCGACCTCGTGCGTGAGGCAGGGCTCGCAGCTCGCCTTCGAGCAGAGCGCGCAGGTTCCGCTCGCGGCCGTACCGGGATGCGCCGCGCACTCCATCGGCGGCGAGTCTATCCCAACGGGCCGCGCGCGGTCACCCCGCGCGCGCGGCGCCGCCGCTCGATCGCGCGCGTTCGACCGAGCGCGGCCACGGCGTCAGCTGCCCTTGAACGCGGCGGCGCGCTTCTCGACGAACGCCGCCATGCCCTCGCGCCGATCGGCGGTGCCGAACAGCATCGCGAACGCTTGCGTCTCGAGCGCGTTGGCGGTGTCGAGCGGGACGCCCTCTCCCGAGAAGAGCACGCGCTTGCACTGGGCGATCGCGAGCGGACCCTTCTTGGCGATCTTCCCGGCGACGTCCTTCACCTTGCCGAGCAGCTCGGCGTGGGGGACGATCGCGTTCACGAGGCCGACGCGGAGCGCCTCGTCCGCGCCGATCGTGTCGCCGGTGTAGCAAAGCTCGCGCGCGCGAGCGACGCCGACGCGCCGCGCCAGCCGCTGCGTCCCGCCGAACCCGGGGATGATGCCGAGGTTCACCTCGGGCTGCCCGAGCTTCACCTTGTCGCTCGCGTAGAGGAAGTCGCAGGCGAGGGCGAGCTCGCAACCGCCGCCGAGGGCGAAGCCGTTGACCGCGCCGATGACGGGGAAGGGGGCCCGCTCGATCCGCGAGCAGATGCGGTGCCCGAGCTCCGAAAAATGGCGCGCCTCTTCGGTCGACATCTCGAGCATCGCCGCGATGTCCGCGCCGGCGGCGAACGCCTTTTCGCCCGCGCCGGTGAGGATCGCGCAGGCGATCGACGGGTCGGCGGCGAGCGCCGCGAGCGAGACGTCGAGCTCGCCGAGGAGCTCGGCGTTCAGCGCGTTCAGCTTCTCGGGGCGGTTCAGCGTCAGGACGACGAGCGCGCCGTCGCGCTCGGTGAGGAGCGTGCTGCCCATGCTCAGCCCACCTTCTTCGCGCCGGAGGCGTCGTACTCGTAGAACCCGCGGCCCGTCTTCTTGCCGAGCCAGCCGGCCGCCACGAGGTTCCGGAGCATCGTCGGCGCGCGGTACTTGTCGTCGCCGATGTCGCGGTGGAGGACGTCGGCGATCGCGAGCACCGTGTCGAGGCCGATGAGGTCGCTCAGCTCGAGCGGGCCCATCGGGTGATTGAGGCCGAGCTTCGCGCCGGTGTCGATGTCCGCTGGCGTCCCGACGCCTTCCTGCAGCGCGAAGCACGCCTCGCAGAGCATCGGGACGAGGATGCGGTTGACGAGGAAGCCGGGCGCGTCGTTCGACGTCGTGCACGTCTTGCCCATCTTCTCCGCGGCGGCGCGGACGGCGGCGTAGGTCTCGTCGCTCGTCTGGACGGCCCGTACGATCTCGACGAGCTTCATCAGCGGCGGCGGGTTCATGAAGTGCATGCCGATGACGCGCTCGGGGCGCCTGGTGATCCCCGCGAGCTTCGTCAGCGAGATGCTCGACGTGTTGCTCGAGAGGATCGCGCCCGGCTTCATCGCCGCGTCGCAGGCGCGGAAGAGCGCGAGCTTGAGCTCGACGTTCTCGGTCGCCGCCTCGATCACGAGGTCGCACGCCGAGAAGTCGGACGTGGACGCCACGGTGCGGATGCGCCCGACGAGCGCGTCCTTGTCCTCGGGCTTGATCTTGCCCTTGTCGACCTGCTTGCCGAGGACCGCGGCGATCTTCGCCTTGCCCTTGTCGGCGAGCTCCTGGCTCGCGTCGGCGAGGACCACCTGATAGCCGGCCGCCGCCGCGACCTGCGCAATGCCTCCGCCCATCTGCCCGGCGCCGAGGACGCCAATCGTCGTGATGTCCATGTGTCTCTCCGCGCCCGAGGCCTTACCATGGCTGCGTGCGGAAGGGTGCAGCGGTGTCGTGGCTCGCGTGCGCGCTCGTCGCGTGCGTGCTCACGGGCGGATGCGCGCCGCAGGGACCGATCGAGCGCGCGCAGCAGCTCGTGCGTCTCCACCGCGAAGCCGAGGCGATCGCGACGCTCCGCGCTCACCTCGCGAAGCACCCGGACGACGTGCCGGCGCGCCGCCTCTACGTCCGCGTGCTCGCCTTCACGGGCGACATCGAGGGCGCGCGCCGCGAGGTCGCCGAGCTCGAGCGACGCCTGCCGGGCGATCCCGTCCCGTGGATCGAGCTCGGTCACGCCTACGAGCTCGCGCACCGCTTCGACGAGGCCCTCGCGGCCTACGACACGGCGGCGAGCGTCGCGCCGGCGTCGCCCGCCGGGCCGCGAGAGGGAGGGATGCGCGCCGCGCGCTGGGGCGAGGCGGAGGAGGCCGTCTCGCGCCTCGAGGAGGCGACGCGGCGCGGCGCGACCGACGCGGAGACGTTCCACGTGCTCGGGCTCGCCCGGCTGAACGTGCGCGATCTCGACGGCGCCGAGGAGGCTTACCGCCGCGGCCTCGCCGCCGATGCGAAGAGCACCGAGAACCACCTCGGGCTCGCGACCGTCGCCGTGGTCCGCGGGGACGCCGCGGCGGCGCTCTCCGCCTACGACGCGATCGTCTCGCAGCGGCCGTCGTACGCCGCTGCGCAGCTCGGCCGCGCGTGGGCGCTGGCGAAGCTCGGACGCCGCTCCGAGGCCGAACGTGCGCTCGATCGCGCCGCGGAGCTCGGCGCGCCCGCGGCGAACGTCGACAAGCAGCGCAAGGCGATGCGCTCGGGCGCGCTCTGACCACGGGGCCGGGGCCCCGCGGGCGCGCTCCGCTGCGACGCTGCAGGTCACCTTTGACTTGGGAGCCCGCTGGCCGAATGATCATCAGCCCATGCCCGATCAGCCGCTGCCGTTGAAAGAGCTCGACGAGGTCTTCGAGGACCTCGTCACCCTCCTCAAGCACCCGGAGGTGGGCGCCGAGCTGACCGCTCGCGGCGTGAACGTCAGCCTGGCGATCGTCGGCGCCGAGGGCCTCGCCGCGTACGTCCAGGGAGACAAGGAGCGCGCCGCCGACGACCTGCTCACCGTGGGCGAGGAGATCAAGTCGCGCCTCGTCGGCGCCGGCCCCGCCTCGAGGCCGTCGTGACCGACGAGAAAGGGCAGAGCAGCCGCTTCGGCGTCCCCACGCTCCGCACCGGTCAGGCCCACCCGCACCCCGAGCCGATCGGCGGCTCGGCGTACTCGGCGGCCGAGCTGATGCCCGGCTACCGCGTCGTCCTGCTCGACCAGCGCAAGCTGCCTGCGATCGAGCGCTACGAGTACTACGTGCGCGCGGACGAGGTCGCCCAGGCCATCCGCGACATGGTCGTGCGCGGGGCCCCCGCGATCGGCGTCACCGCCGCGTACGGTATGGTGGCGGGCGCCGTTCACGCGCGCGGCGACGCGGCGTCGTTCCTCGAGGCGATGCGGATCGCCGACGCGACCCTCCGCGCCTCGCGGCCGACGGCGGTGAACCTGATGTGGGCGCTCGACCGGATGTCGGCGTCGGCCGCGCAGCACGCGTCCCTCGACTTCGCGGCGCGCACGGAGGCGATGGCGCGCGCCGCGCGGGAGCTTCACCGGGAGGAGGTCGCGGCGTGCCGCAGGCTCGGCGCGCTCGGCGCGGAGCTCGTCCCGGACGGAGCGACGATCCTGACCCACTGCAACGCCGGGGCGCTCGCGACCGGGGGGTACGGGACCGCGCTCGGCGTCATCCGCGCGGCGAAGGAGGCGGGCAAGGACGTGCGCGTCATCGCCTGCGAGACGCGGCCCTACCTCCAGGGGGCGCGCCTCACGGCGTGGGAGCTCGCGAAGGACCACGTGCGCGTGGAGGTGATCGCCGACTCGATGGCCGCGCATTTCATGGCGAAGAAGGCCGTCACGCTGGCGATCGTCGGCGCCGATCGCGTCGCGCGGAACGGCGACGTCGCCAACAAGATCGGCACCTACGCGCTGGGGTGCCTCGCGGCGGCGCACGCGATCCCGTTCTACGTCGCGGCGCCGTGGAGCACCGTCGATCTCGCGTGCGCGACCGGCGCCGAGATCCCTATCGAGGAGCGTCGCCAGGAGGAGCTGTCGCACTTCGCGCTGCCCGACGGCGCCTCCGTCCAGCTCGTCCCCGACGGCGTCCCCGTGAAAAACCCGTCGTTCGACGTCACGCCGGCGAACCTCGTGACGGCGATCGTCACCGAGCGCGGGATCGTCCGCCCGCCGTCCGGCGAGGGGCTCGCCCGCCTCGCCGCGACGTAGCGCGCCGCGCGGCTCGCGCGCGTGCACGGCGCGCCTCTGGGCCTGCGGCCTGACCTCGCCCAGGCCCATGCTACACTGCTCCGCGGAGGTGGTCGTGCAGCGACTTCATTGCGCTCTCGCTTTGCTTGCGTTCGTTTCGGCCTGCGGGGCGAGCAAGTCGGAGCCCGCGGTCGACGACGGCAACGACACGCCGTTCGGTGGTGACGACGCGGGCGGTGGCTTCGGTCCGAGCGCCGGCGGCGGCGCGGGATCGGAGTGCGCCGAGGACACGAAGGACATCTTCGTGATCAGCGAGGAGAACACCCTCTACCAGTTCCACCCGCCGACCCTCGCCTTCACCGCGATCGGGCAGGTCCGCTGCCCGACGGGCGGCGCGACCCCGACCTCGATGGCCGTGGACCGCATGGGCATGGCCTGGGTGCGCCACACGGACGGCTCGATCTGGAAGGTCGACACGCGGACCGTGGCCTGCACGGAGACCGCCTTCCTGCCGCTCTCGGAGACGGATCCGTTCCACCAGTTCGGCATGGGCTTCTCGACGTCGTCGAAGGGCGGCTCGAACGAGCAGCTCTTCCTCTCCGACAACAAGGGAACCGGCCTCGCCAAGCTCGACACCGACACGCTCAAGCTGAGCTACATCGGTCCGTACACCGGCGATCTCGCCGGCAAGAAGAGCGAGCTCACCGGCACCGGCGACGGCAAGCTCTACGGCTTCTTCGTCGCCGCGCCCGCGCAGATCGCGGAGATCTCGAAGGGCACGGGTGAGATCATCGACCCGAAGGAGCTGCCCGGCGTCTACACGGGGAGCGCGTGGGCGTTCTCGTTCTACGGCGGCGATTTTTACGTCTACACCGCGTCGGAGGGGAACAACGGCGGTCCGCCGCGGGCGGGCGGGGGCTCCGACGTCACGCGGTTCCGGCCGAGCGACGGCAGCATCGAGGTCGTCAAGCCGAAGGTCGGCTTCAAGATCGTCGGCGCCGGCGTCTCGACGTGCGCTCCGACCGAAGGTCCGCGCTGACCTCGTCCGGCGTCTCGACGCGCGCTCCGACCGAAGGTCCGCGCTCACCGCGCGCGGGGACGCCGCGCGCGCCGGCAATTCAGGGGCCTCGCGCGGCCGAGCGAGTCCGTATTTGACCGCATGTTCGGGCGAAGCTACGTGGCGGAGGTGAGCTCGCAACGCTTCTCCCCGAAACCGTCGTGGCTCAAGGTCCGTGCGCCGGGCGGCGAGACGTACACGACCTTGAAGAAGACCTTCCGCGAGCTCGACCTTCACACGGTATGCGAGGAGGCGCGCTGCCCGAACGTCGGCGAGTGCTGGACCGAGGGCACGGCGACGGTGATGCTCCTCGGCGACGTCTGCACGCGCGGCTGCCGCTTCTGCGCGGTGACGAGCGGCGATCCGCGCGGCATGGTCGACGTCCGCGAGCCCGAGCACGTGGCGCGGGCGATCGCCTCGCTCGGGCTCCAGTACGTCGTCATGACGATGGTCGATCGCGACGATCTGCTCGACGGCGGCGCCGCGCACGTCGCGCGCACGGTCACGCGCCTGCGCGAGCTCCGGCCGGACATCCTCATCGAGACGTTGCTCGGCGACTTCAACGGCCACCACGACTACGTCGACGTCACCGTCGACGCGAAGCCCCACGTGTGGGCCCACAACATCGAGGTGGTCAAGCGCCTCCAGCGCAAGATCCGCGACGTCCGCTGCAGCTACGAGCAGTCGCTCGGCGTCCTCGCGCGCGTGAAGGAGTACGACGCCTCGCGCATCACGAAGTCGTCGATCATGGTCGGCATCGGCGAGCAGGACGACGAGGTCCTCGAGACGATGGCCGACCTCCGCAAGGCCGGCGTCGATCTCGTCACGCTCGGCCAGTACCTCCGTCCCACGCCGAAGCACGCTCCGGTCGACCGCTTCGTCACGCCCGAGGCGTTCGCCCGCTTCGCCGAGGAGGGCCGCAAGATGGGCTTCTCCTTCGTCGCGAGCGCGCCGCTCGTGCGGAGCTCGTACAAGGCCGCCGAGGTCTTCGTCCGCAGCGTCCTCCGCCCGGGCGATCCCGAGGCCGCCAGCGCGCTGCTCGAGGAGCGCCTCGCCGAGGCGCGCCGCGCTGCCGCGGAGATCAGCGGCACCGACGTCCCGCGCACCACGAGCGAGCTCGCCGCGCGCGCCACGCAGGCGGTGCTGCTGCCGGCCTCGAGCCTCGTCCGTCGCGAGACGCGCTGAAGCGCTCGCCTGAGGGCTCGGCTCCGTCGTCGCGCGCCGCGCTCGGCCGCGGCGCGATGCTCGGCGCGCCGTCGGCTGAGCCTCTTCGCGGATGTTTCTCGCCCCTTCGACGCGCGGTTCACCTTCGCGGCGAACCGTAGCGTTCGAGCGCGACCGTGGCCCACAGCGCACATCGGCCTACCAAAGTCGGCGCGGCATGCCCGGTTTCGTCAATCGTGCTTAGCTTCGGAGAGAACTTCCGCCTGCTCCGACGCGTCTTGGGGTCGAGCCCCAAACGATCCCCCTCGAGGAAATCATGACCAAGCGCGCCCTTCTCGTTGCGTCCTCGTCGCTCGCCCTCGTGCTCGCGTTGCCCGGCCATGCGGCAGCCGACACGCTGTGGCCGCCGATCCTACGCGACGTCGCGCCCACGTCGGAGGGCGTCACCGCGAGCGTCGGTGATGTCATCCCGGGCGAGATCGTCGTCGACGTGAAGGACAGCCTCTCCGATGCGGAGATCCAGGACCTCGCGAACGAGTTCCACATCACGCTGCGCGACAACAGCCCCGGCGTGAAGGACGACGGCAACGTCACCATCGCCGACGTCCCACAGGATCGCGTGGCCGAGCTCGTCGCGCGCCTCTCCGCCGATCCCCGCGTCGAGGCGGCGGAGCCGGCCGGCGTCGCGAAGATGCTCTGGACGCCGAACGATCCGAAGTACGGCGAGCAGTGGCACATGAAGCGCGCGGGCGCCGAGAGCGCCTGGGAGTACGCCTGCGGACAGGGCGTCACGGTGTCGGTCGTCGACACGGGCATCGCCTGCTACGACGCCGAGGGCTTCATGAAGGGGACCGACCTCGCGGGGACGACCTGCGTGGCCGGCTACAACTTCGTCGGCAAGAACGAGATCGCCGCCGACGATCAGGGCCACGGCACCCACGTCGCCGGGACGATCGCCCAGACGACCAACAACGGCGTCGGCGTCGCCGGCCTCGCGCACTGCGCGAAGCTCATGCCCGTGAAGGTCCTCTCCGCGCGCGGCTGGGGGACGATGGCCGACGTCGCCGAGGGGATCCGTTGGTCGGCGGATCACGGCGCGCAGGTCATCAACCT
>JAHBWA010000134.1 GCA_019637195.1 Labilithrix sp.
CAACCGCTACCCGCACTGGCGCTACGGTATGGAGTACGAGCGCCTGGCGAAGAGCTACGAGTATGGCCTCTCGAAGATTTACGAGATGGTCATCAACAACAACCCGTCGTACGCGTACCTCCTCGAGGGCAACTCGCTGACGGATCAGAAGCTCGTGATGGCCCACGTCTACGGGCACGTCGACTTCTTCAAGAACAACTTCTGCTTCCGCTCGACGGACCTCGACACGGGCGGGCGCACGGTCGACCCGGCGTCTCGCCCGAAGAACTACGATCCCAACCGCCGCTGGATCGACAAGATGGCGAACCACGGCTCGCGCGTGCGCCGCCACGTGGCGCGCCTCGGCATCAACAAGGTCGAGGACTTCATCGACCAGTGCCTCAGCCTCGAGAACCTGATCGATCCGCACGCCGCCTTCCACGGGCGCCGTCCGCGCAAGGATCCGGACGCCGAGGAGAAGGCGACGGAGATCCCGCGACTCAAGTCGAAGGACTACATGGAGTCCTTCATCAACCCCGAGGAGTACCTCGAGGAGCAGCGCCAGAAGATCCAGGCCGAGAAGGAGCGCGAGAAGAAGTTCCCGGCCCACCCGGAGCGCGACGTCCTCCGGTTCTTGCTCGACAACGCGCCGCTCGAGCGCTGGGAGCGCGACGTCCTCGAGATCATCCGCGAGGAGGCCCTCTACTTCGTCCCGCAGATGCAGACGAAGGTGATGAACGAAGGGTGGGCGAGCTACTGGCACTCGAAGCTGATGACGACGAAGATCCTCGATGCGTCGGAGATCATCGACTACGCCGACAACAACGCTGGCGTCCTCGCGACGAGCGGCGGTCGGCTGAACCCCTACAAGCTCGGCGTCGAGCTCTACCGCAACATCGAGGAGCGGTGGAACAAGGGGCAGTTCGGCAAGGAGTGGGAGGAGTGCGACGACCTCGACGCGAAGAAGCACTGGAACCTGCGCCTCGGTCTCGGAAAGAAGAAGATCTTCGAGGTGCGTGCGCTCTACAACGACGTCACGTTCATCGACGAGTTTCTCACCGCCGACTTCTGCCGTGACCAGAAGCTCTTCAGCTTCTCCTGGTCGAACCGCAACGAGCGGTACGAGATCGAGACGCGCGAGTTCAAGCAGGTCAAAGAGAAGCTCCTCTTCCAGCTCACGAACGCGGGCAACCCGTTTCTCTACGTCGAGGACGCCAACCACGACAACCGGGGCGAGCTCCTGGTCCGCCACGACCACCAGGGCCTCGACCTCAAGGCCGACTACGCGCGCGAGTGCATGAAGAGCCTCGTTCGGGTGTGGAAGCGGCCGGTGAACCTGCTCACCGTCGTCGAGGGCAAACAGGTCATGATCCGCTTCGACGGGCGCGAGCACTCGACGCGGCACATGAGGCCATGAGAGGAGAGCCCGGCGGGCGCTGCCGGCCGGCCTTCAGCGGGATCGAGGCGATGGCGTTCGTTCGCGACGAGGCGCACTGGCTCTACAAGCTTTCCCCGGACGAGTGGATCCGGGCGGCGATGGGCGAGCTCCGCCGCGCCGAGGAGGCCTACAAGAAGAAGAACGGGCGCGCCGGGCTCGCGGGCGCGCGGCGCGCCGCCGGGATGGCGCTGAACGGCGCGCTCATCGTCGCCCCGGACGACACGTGGGGCCGCTCGTACATGGACCACCTCCTCGCGCTGAAGGGCGATTCGTCGGGCTCGCTCCCGGCGCGCGTGCGCGAGGCGTGCGCTGTCCTCGTCGAGACGCCGCTGCCCGGCGGCGCGCTCGTCGCGCTCCGCACGGCGAACGCCGACGAGCGCGTCCTCGAGGCGGTCCGCGACGTCATCGCGCATGCCTACGCGATCGTGCAGCGAAGCGGCGCGCCGAGCTGACGCTGCCGGCCCGCTCGGGGTCCGGTCCCCCGAGCGCGAGACGCCGGCGCGCGCTGCGATCCGCGCCGGCTGCCGAAGTCGCCGGCGATCCGCGCCGCGCTCAGCGCCGGCTGCGGAAGCGGCCGGCCTTGGCGTAGCCCCAGGAGGAGCCCTGCGTCATCGGATCCGACGCCGCGCGGGCGGCGCTCTCCTCGGCGAGCTTGTCCGCGACGGAGATGCGCTCGTCGCTCTTCTTCGTGGCGCCCTTCGGGACGAGCCCGAGGTTCTCGGCGAGATCGGACGAGTCGACGACCGTGAGCCGCCCGCGGACGGGGACCCACTTCGGCAGACGCTCGTCGGAGACGGTGCGGACCTTGGACCGCTTGAGATCGTGCGTCGTCAGGACCGGCGCGGTCGACGGCTCGTAGGTCGGGCCGACCTGCGTGTCGATCGTCTGCTCGCCGGAGGGCGCCGCGGCGAACATCGGCGCCGATCGCGGCGTCGCCTCGGCGGGCGCGACCTCGGTCGGGACCGCGACGGGCGTGGCCCTACCCGGGCCCGGCTGCGCGACCTCGGCGGGCGCGGCCTTTCCCGGGATGGCCGCGAGCGCGGCGCGCGACGAGCTGGCGAGATCGCCCGGGCTCCGGCAGCCGACGGTGAGCGCAGCGAGGGACGCGAAGAGGACGCAGGCGGTGCGGGGAGAGACCACGGACCTACATGGTGCAACCGCGATGCCGCTTCGCCGCGCCGTGGGCCTCCGCGCCGATCCCGCTTGTTTTCGCTCTCCGGCGGCGGCGCGAGGGCGCGCCGCACCATGATCTCCCCTCGATTGATCCGTCGGCGATCCGGTGGAGGAAGTCACCAGCGCGGCCGCTGCGCGGTTCGCTCGAGGCGAAGGTCGTCTAGACTCCGGCAGCCGATGAAACACGCCAGCGTCGCCTCCGTCGTCGTCGCCCTCGCGGTGAGCGTGTCCCTCGAGGGGTGCGCGAGCCCCGACAAGCCGCGCGCCGCGGGGCCCGAGACCCCCTCCGCGTCTCCGCAGCCGGCGGCGAGCGCGCCCTCGGCGGAGGTCCCGTCGCCCGCCGCGCCGATCGCCGGCGCGCCTCCGGCCCCCGCGCTCCCGCCGCCGAAGCCGACGACGCTCGCGCTCGCGCGGACGAACGACGCGGCCCTCGACGGCTTGCTCGCCGAGGCTGACAAGGCGTTCGAGGCGGGCGATCTCGACGCGGCGCTCGCCGGCTACGAGGCGGCGAAGAAGACCGCGCCGCGACGGGCCGCGCCGATCGTCGGAGTCGCGCGCGTGAAGGTGACGAAGGCGAGCCCGACGCTCGGCTTCGCCGCCGCCGAGAAGAACGCCGCGGTGATCGCCGCGGCGAAGGAGCTCAAACGGGCGGCGGACCTCGAGCCGACGTTCGGGCCGGCGTTCGTCGAGCACGGGCGCGCGCTCTTGCTCCTCGGGAACGCGGCGGAGGCGGAGGCGGCGCTCCGCAAGGGCACCGCGCTGGTCCCGGGGGAGCCCGAGGCGCACTCGGCGCTCGGCATCGCGCTCCTCGCCACCGGGAAGACCGAGGAGGCGCTCGTCGAGCTGACGAAGGCGAAGGATCTCGATCCGGGGAGCGCCGCGCGCCGCGGCAACCTCGGCACCGTCCTCTTCATGCGCGGTCGCGTGCGCGACGCGATCAAGGAGTACGAGGTTCAGGCCCGCCTCGCGCCCGACGACGCGCGCGCGCGCTCGGATCTCGGCACGGCGCTCCTCGCCGAGAGCGATTTCGCCCGCGCGGTCCCCGAGCTCCGGCGGGCGATCGAGCTCGACCCGAAGCGCGCGACGTTCCGCTCGAACCTCGGCTACGCCCTGCAGCTCCAAGGGAAGGTGACGGAGGCCGTCGCCGAGTACCGCGAGGCGATCCGCCTCGATCCGAAGCTCGCCAGCGCGTGGATCAACCTCGCGACGGCGCTCGCGCGCGATCCGAAGACGCGCGCCGAAGCGCGCGACGCGCTCAAGACGGCGGGGAGCATCGATCCGAGCGATCCGCGCGTGAAGGCGAACCTCGAGGAGCTCGACGCGCTCGAGAAGCAGGGCGGCGGCGCGGCGCAGCCGGGCGGCGCCGGGCGGCCCGCCGAGGCGGCGACGCCGAAGAGGTGAGCGGGGGAAGTCTCCGCGGCCCGCGCGCGGCGTGACGAGCTCCGTCGGTCCACGCCGCCGCGACGCCCGCGCGAGCCGTCGCGCGGCGGCGCCGGAGAGCGTCGCAGCGGCTCGCGCGAGCGTCGTGGGCGGCCGCCGGGAGCGCGTCGCAGCCGTCCGCGCGAGCGTCGTCGCGGCGTCGCGAGAGCGCTCGCCGCCGCGTCCCCGAGACCCAGCTCCGAGCGCGCTTCAAGGGGCATCGCTTGGCGCCTCGCGAATACGTTTTGACGTGCACCTTCCGGAGGTTGCCAGTCACTTCTCGTGTGACGCGCGAGGGGGCATCGGAGGGTGCCCAGAAGATTGCAGAATCCAAGTTGACGCCCAGAGCCGACCTCTCGTAGCGTACGCGCCGCCTCATGAGAGGGCCGCGCGGATCGTGGATCAGGCAGCCGGGACTCGAGGCAGCAGTTGCAGTTCGTAACAGTGGAAGTGGAGGCATCCCGATGGCAGTGGGCAAGGTGAAGTGGTTCAACGACGAGAAGGGCTGGGGCTTCATCAAGCAGGACAACGGCCCCGACGTCTTCGTGCACTACTCGCAGATTTCGGGCGATGGCCGCCGCCGCCTCTTCGAGGACGAGATGGTGGAGTTCGAGATCAAGGAAGGCCCGAAGGGCCTCCAGGCGATCAACGTCGTGCGCCAGGATGGCGCGCCGGCGATGGCCTGAAGCGAGTCGTCGACTCCACATCCCGCCATGGGGGGAACCTCACCATCCGGTGAACGTAGTCGACACGACAGGCGCCTGCTCCTCGCGGAGCAGGCGTTTTGCCGTTAAGGCGCCGGCGAGCGGCGCGGCGAGCCCGCGTCAGCGCCACGTCGTGCCGCACGCAGCGGCGCGGCGAGCCCGCGTCAGCGCCACGTCGTGCCGCACGCAGCGGCGCGGCGAGCCCGCGTCAGCGCCCAGATCGGGAGGCGCCGGTCAGTGCCAGGTCGGGACGCGATCGATCCGGAACGTGTCGCTCGCCGGATCGAGCACGTGGGCCTCGATCTCCTGGAGCGCGCCGGCGCCGTCGAGCTCGTAGAGGTTGAAGCCCGCCATCCGGTGCTCGTCGTCGTGGTGGAGCGACGCGCTCGTGGCGCCGACGGCGAGCAGGTGGCCGGCCTTCGTCGGGTAGTCGCGCTGCATCCGGTTGTGCAGGTGCCCGTGGAGGACGAGGCCGCTCCGGACCGGTGAGACGACGTCTCCGAGCGAGGCCGCGTCGACGAGGCCTTCGACCAGCGTCTTGATGCGCGACGGCGGGTTGTGGATCGGGTGGTGGAGCGCGAAGATCGGCGTACGGCGCTTCACCTCGTCGTGGGCGAGGATCCGCGCGAGCGCCTCGAGCTGCTCGTCGCCGAGCTCGCCGGAGGCGACGAGCGGCGGGCGCGGCACCGCGCTCGACATGCCGATGATCGCGACGGGGCCGCGGAGCTTCACGACCGGGAAGCGCCCGAGGGGGATGTCCGCCGCGAGCTCGGGCAGATCGCTCTCGAGGTAGGGCGCGAAGGAGCGCGTGAAGCGCTGCGCGCGCATCGCGCCGCGGGTGTAGAGGTCGTGGTTGCCCGGGACGATCGTGACGTGCGCGGCGTCGAGGCCGAGCTCCTCCTCCACCAGGCGCTTGACCGCGTCGAACTCTTGCTCGAGCGCGAGGTTCGTGAGGTCGCCCGTGATGACGACGTGGTCGACCTTGGCGCGCGCGACCTCGCGGATCACCGCGCGGACGTGACCTGGCCGATGCTTGTGCTCCCGCTTCACGCGCAGGTTCACGAGGCCCGTGAAGCGCTTGTTGAGGAAGCGGCGGCGGCTCACGCCGTCGAGCGCGAGGACGTGGAGATCGGAGAAGTGCGCGACGCGCATGCCGAAAACCTTAGAGCCCCGCCGGCTCGAGCGCCAGCGCTCCGCTCACAGGCTCCTGGCGCAACGGAAGCCGACCTCGCGCTCGGCGAGGTTGGAGGCGCGCCGCGCCGCCGCACGCAGCCAGTGCGCCCCGTCGCGGTAGGAGCCGCCGCGGATCACGTGGCCGAGCACGCCGAACGTGGGGCCCGTCGGGTTCGTCTGCGCGCCGCGGCGGTAGCCGAACTGCTGCTCGTCGCGATCGTACCAGTCCGCGACCCACTCGGCGGCGTTGCCCGCCATGTCGAGCAGCCCCGTCGGCGTCGCGCCGTCCGGGAAGGAGCCGACCGGCGCCAGCCCGACGAACCCGTCGCTGCCGTCGGTCGGATCGTCGGCGAAGGCGCCGTGGTTGGCGAGGCGCGGGCTGTAGATCTTGCCCCACGGGAACGTGTTGTTCGCGTACCCGCGCGCGGCGAGCTCCCACTCGGCCTCGGTGGGCAGGCGCCCGCCGGTCCAGGCGCAGTAGCTCGCCGCGTCGTCCCAGGTCACGTGGGTCACCGGGTAGCTCGGGACGTCGTAGCGCGGATCGCCGGGCGCGAACGACGGCGGCGCGCACGCGGACGTCGCGACGCAGCGCGCGTACTTGTCGACGGTGACCTCGGTGACGTCGATCTCGAAGTCGCCGAGCGTCACCTCGTGGGCGTGGCCCTCGGCGCGGATCGCCAGCGCGATGTCCCACGCGCGCTCGCCGTCGCGCTGGCACGCGGGACCGTACGGCTCGCGCGCGCACAGCTGGAGGGCCTCCTGCATCTCCTGCGGCGTGGAGCCCATCACGAAGCGCCCGCCGGGGATGCGCACGCGGCGGTCGCGCGGGGGGCGGAGCGCCACGACGCCCGACGCCGTCGCGGCCCGCTCGGCGGGGCGGGGGAGGCCGTTCCACAGGGACTCGACGCGCGGCGGCCGTCGCGTGTGGTCGAGCCCGGCGAAGGCGCCGGACATCCCAGAGCTGGTGCTGACGAGGAAGAGCGTCGCGAAAAGGCCGAAGGCAGCGCCGCTCATCGGGGTCACCCCGTGAGGATGCGCATCGGGCGCTCGAGGAGGTCGCGGAGCTCGGCGAGGAACGCCGCGCCGACGGCGCCGTCGACCACGCGGTGATCGCACGAGAGCGTCAGCGCGAGCTTCTTGCCGGGCTTGACCGCGCCGTCCTTCACGACGGGCTCGTCGCGCACCTGGCCGACGGCGAGGATGGCGCCCTCGGGCGGGTTGATGACCGCGGCGAACTCGTCGATGCCGAACATGCCGAGGTTCGAGATGGAGAACGTGCCGTCGCTCATCTCCTCGGGCTTCAGCTTCTTCGAGCGGGCGCGCGAGGCGAGGTCGCGGACCTCCCGCGCGATCGCGACGACGGACTTGCGGTCGGCGTCGCGGACGACCGGCGTGACCAGCCCGTCGGGGATCGCGACGGCGACCGAGACGTCGACGCGATCGTGGACGAGGATCGCCTCGTCGGTGAACGAGGCGTTCGTCTCCGGGACGCGCCGGAGCGCGGCGGCGCACGCCTTGATGAGCAGATCGTTGAGGCTGATCTTGTCGGGCTTCGGCCCTTCGCCGTTCGGCGCCTTCGGCTTCGCGCCCGCGGCGAGATCGGCGTTGATCTGCTCGCGGAGCGCGGCGAGCTCCTCCGCGTCGACGTCGATGGTCAGGTAGAAATGCGGGACGGTCTGCTTCGACTGCGTCAGGCGCCGAGCGATCGTCTTGCGCATCGGCGAGAGCGGTCGCACCTCCGGCGGGGCGAGCTCGAGCTTGCCCGGCTGCGGCGCGCGCGCGAGCGCCTTGTCGCGGGGCGCGGGCTGGCCGAGCGAGTCGAGATCCGCCGGGACGATGCGCCCGTGCTCGCCGCTGCCCTGGGCGCCCGCGAGATCGATCCCGCGCTCGCGCGCGACCTTGCGGACGTACGGCGAGGCGAGGACGCGCTCGCCGTTGGCGCCGCCGCGCGCGGGGGTCGCGACGTCGCGCTCGGTGCGCGTCAGGACGTTGCCCTTGTCGACCGGCGCGGACGGCCGCATCGTCTGCGGCGCGGCGGCGCGCGCGGCCTTCTTCTTGGGGGCCGCGGCGGCCTTCTTCTTCGGCGCGCCGGCGCGGGGCGAGCGCGGCGTCTCGGCCGGCTCCTCGTCGTCGGCGTCCTCGTCCTCGTCGCCTTCCGGCTCGTCTTCCTCTTCCGGCTCTTCCTCTTCCGCCTCTGGCTCGTCGCGCTTCGCGTCCTTCTTCTTGGCGGCCGGCGTCTTCTCGGCGGCTCCGCCGCCCGCCTCGGCCACGAGGCTCGAGATGTCCTCGCCCTCGTTACCGAGGATGGCCACGGGCTGGCCGAGCTTGACCTCGGCGCCCGCCTCGACGAGCAGCTTGAGGAGCGTGCCCTTGTCGAAGGCGCGAAACTCCATCGTCGCCTTGTCGGTCTCGACCTCGGCGAGGAGATCGTCGACCTCGACGGAGTCGCCCTCCTTCTTGTGCCAGGTGGCGAGGACGCCCTCCTCCATGGTCGGGGAGAGCTTCGGCATGTCGAGGATCTTCGCCATGATCTGCTGTTCTCTTCGCGTTTCTCGGTTCACTTCGCTTCGTCGGCTCGAGCCGCCCCCCGTTCGGGGAGCGCGTCGAGCTAGCCCTGACCGCGCCCGCGGTTCACCACGCGCTCGACCGCCGCGACGACGCGCTCCGGCTGCGGCATGCAGAGCTGCTCGAGCTTCGCGTTGTACGGCATCGGGACGTCGAGGGTGGTGACGCGGAGCACGGGCGCCTCGAGCCAGTCGAACGCGAGGCGCTGCACGCGGTCGGCGACCTCGGCCCCGACGCCGCCGTACGGCCAGCCCTCGTGCACGACGACGCAGCGGTGGGTCTTCTGCACGGAGGCGGCGATCGCGTCTTCGTCGAGCGGGCGGAGCGAGCGGAGATCGACGATCTCGACGGAGATGCCGTCCTTCTCGAGCGCCGCCGCCGCCTCGATGGCCACGTGGGTCATGCGCGAGTAGGCCACGATGGTGCAGTCGGTGCCCTCGCGGACGAGGCGGGCCTTGCCCATCGGCACGACGTCGAGGTCGTCGGCGACCTCGCCCTTGAGCGAGTAGAGCGTCTCCGACTCCATCACGAGCACGGGGTTGTCGTCGCGGATGGCGGCCTTCATCAGGCCCTTCGCGTCGTCGACGAACGCCGGCGCGACGACCTTGATGCCGGGGATGGTCGCGTAGAAGTGCTCCATCGCGTGGCTGTGCTGGCTGCCGACCTGACGAGCGCTCGCGTTCGGTCCGCGGAAGACGATGGGGCAGTTGAACTGGCCGCCCGACATCTGGCGGAGCTTGGCCGCGTTGTTGAGGATCTGATCGAAGGCCACCGCGGAGAAGTTCCACGTCATGAACTCGATGATCGGCCGGAGCCCGACCATCGCGGCGCCGACGCCGATGCCCGCGAAGCCGCCCTCGGCGATCGGCGTGTCGACGACGCGACGCTCGCCGAACTTCTCGAGCATGCCTTCGCTGACCTTGTAGGCGCCCTGGTAGTGGCCGACCTCTTCGCCCATGAGAAAGACGCGGTCGTCCCTCTCCATCTCCTCGATCATCGCCTCGCGAAGAGCCTCTCGGAATCGAATGGTGCGTGCCATGCTGTCCTTCGTTACCGCCGCAACACTGCCACTAGCAGCGCACGGATCCAAGCGCACAATGCGCGTTGAGAGCTCGACGCAACGCGCCGCAGCGCGCGCTCCGTCGAGCTCGAGCGAAGAGCGATCGCGCGCGTGACGTGCGCGCGCTGCGCGCGACGCCGGCGCGTCGCGGGAGCCCGAGCGAGGCGGCGATCACGCCGCGAACGGACCGTCGTAGGTCGTGCTCTCGAGCAGCGACGGATCGGGCTCGGGGCTCGTGTTCGCGAACTCGACCGCGTCGGCGACCTCGGCCTCGATGCTCTCCTCGAGCGCCTTGAGGCGGCTCTCGCCGTAACCCTCGTCCACCAGCTTGACGCGCGCGCGGAAGAGCGGGTCCTTCTTCTTCCGCTCCTCGAGCTCCTGCTGCGTCCGGTACTTCGCCGGATCGCTCATCGAGTGGCCGCGGAAGCGGTAGGTGCGCACCTCGACCAGCGTCGGCAGGCTCATCTCGCGCGCGCGCTGGACCGCTTCGCCGATGCGCTGCTCGACCTCGAGCACGTCCTGGACGAAGAAGCGATCGCGATCGATGCCGTAGCCCAGGGCCTTCATCGACACGTCCTCGACGCTCATCGAGCGTGAGAGCGGCGTGCCCATCGAGTACTCGTTGTTCTCGCAGATGAAGACGATCGGGAGCTTCCACAGCGCCGCGAGCGACACGCCCTCGTGGAACCCGCCGATGCTGACCGCGCCTTCGCCGAAGTAGCAGAGGGTCACGCGCCCGTCGGCGCGGTACTTCGACGCGAACGCGACGCCGGCCGCCAGCGGGATGTGCCCGCCGACGATGCCGTAGCCGCCGAGCATGTTCGTGGGCGCGTCGAACATGTGCATCGAGCCGCCGAGGCCCTTCGAGCACCCGGTCGCCTTGCCGAACAGCTCGGCCATCAAGGCGCGCGCGGTCATGCCCTTCGCCAGCGCGACGCCGTGGTCGCGGTAGGTGGTGACGACGTAGTCCTCGGGCTTGAGCGCGGCGATCGAGCCGACGGCGACGGCCTCCTGCCCGATGTAGAGGTGGAGGAAGCCGCCGATTTTGCCCTGCGCGTAGGCGCGCGCGGCCTCCTCTTCGACGCGCCGGATGAGGAGCATCTGGCGATAGAGGTCGGCGAGGTGGTCGAGCTGCCCGCTCGGGCGGGTGAGCGGCGACTCTTGCTGAGGGATCTGCTGGGTGTCCGACTGGCTCACAGGAACATTGGGTTAGTCGAGACTCGATGGCGGGGAAACCACTTCCGCGCTCGAAGGCGCTCGAAGATGCGCGCGCGTCGTCCGTGGCCGTGCCGCGCGCTGGCGATCGTGGTGCGATGCGTCGTTGCGAACTGCGGCGCGCGCACACGGCCCTACCGAAATCGCCGGCGTCGTCACGGAAACACAAGGTCTGCCGATGACCGAGCGTTCCATCATGCATGACCGCGGCGCTCGACGCTAAGTCGTCGAAATGTCGAGGCTCTACGTGTGCCGTGGGGGGCGCCTCTCCCACCTCTTCGCGTCGCCCGCTCGGGTGACGGAACTTTCAGCGACCCCAGCCGTCAGAAAGGGACCCCACCATGAAGATCGTCAAGCTCGTCGCCGTCGCCCTCGCCATCGTCCCCGCCGCGCTCGCGGTCACGTACGCCACCGACGCGAACGCCTGCGGCATGTCGATCCGCATGGACCCGACACCGCAGCGGCCGACGCCGGTGCAGTCGATCGCGAACGCTGAGAAGGCGCTCGAGAACGGGCAGAACCTCGCCGCCGCGAAGGCCGTGCTGACGAACTTCCCCAAGGTCCGCGCCGTGACCGCGGGCGCGAACCCGCTCGAGACGCGCGCGCTCCGCGTCTTCGCGCTCGCCGTGGTCCGCTCGAACGGCGCGGTCACAGAGAAGAGCGCCGGCTTCTCGAGCGGCGGGAGCGAATGGGCGCCCACCGCGAACCTCGAGTGGGCGGTCCAGTCGATCCGCGAGATCGACGCGAAGCGCCCGAACGATCCGACGGTCCAGGCGGACCTCGGCGAGGCGCTGAGCAAGCTCCCGCACGGCCAGAAGGAGTCGATGACGATCCTCCAGGGGCTCGCCCAGAAGGACCTGATGGGCTCGCCGCACGCCTACGCGGCGCTCGCCAGGCTTCGCAGCGAGCAGGGCGACGCTGCCGGCGCGCAGGCCGCGATCAAGCGCTGCGAGGAGATGTCGAAGACGCCGGGCGTCTGCAAGCCCGCGACGAAGCCGGCGGCGGCGAAGGTCTGAGCCGGCCCGACCGACGAGCGCTCCCCACCGACGAACGAGAGTGAGATAGAAGCGATCGCATGCGGTCTTCGCGCCCGCTCGCCGTCACCTTCGCCCGCGCGGCGTGGCCGCTCGGCCTCGCGGCGGTCCTCGCGGGCTGCCCCAACAAGCCGAAGCCCGATCCGGCGGCGAAGGAGTCGCCGGCGCCGAGCGCGGCGCCGCTCGCCGTCGCGGAGGCGGCGCCGGATCCGCTCCACGGCAAGGAGCTCGTGCTCACGTTCCAGTGCAACCGCTGCCACGACGGGACGGGGCACCCCGCGGCCGCGGACAACAAGCACTGCGTCCACTGCCACAAGAAGATCATGGATGACCGCTTCGAGGCGCCGGCGGCGTCCATCGCGCGGTGGAAGCCGCGCGTGAAGGAGCTCGCCGACGCGCCTTCGCTGGAGGCGACGAACAAGCGCCTGACGCGGCCGTGGTTGACGCGCTACCTCCTCACGCCGACCGATCTCCGCCCGAACCTCCACCAGTCCATGCCGCGGCTCCCGCTCACGCCGGGCGACGCGCGCGACATCGCCGCGTACCTCGTCCCCGACGCGGATCCGCCGGCCGCGGCGGGGAGCCCGGCCGAGCTCGCGGGCGCGGATCTCGGCAAGGGCCGGCAGCTGCTCGAGACCAAGGGGTGCGGCAGCTGCCATGTGTTCACGGGCGTCGCCGCGGTGCCGAGCTCGGCGCCGCCGCCGATGGACGGCAAGCAGTTCGAGCGCGGCCGCAAGCTGGCGCCGGACCTGCGGTTCGTGCGCGAGCGAATGACCGCGGCGAAGGTCATCGCCTGGCTCGAGGATCCGGCCGCCGTCGTGAGCGACACCGCGATGCCGAAGCCGGCGCTGTCGAAGGCGGAGATGAAGGACGTGGCGGCTTACCTCCTGACCGCCGAGCTCGCGGCGCCGGCGCCGCGCGAGAGGCCGGCGCGGCTCCCGGTGCTCACGCGCAAGGTGAGCTTCAAGGAGGTCGACGAGAAGGTCTTCCACCGCACGTGCTGGCATTGCCACTCCGAGCCGGACTACGCGATCGGCGACGGCGGCCCGGGCAACTCCGGCGGTCTCGGCTTCAAGCCGCGCGGGCTGAACCTCTCCGACTACGGCGGCATCGCCGCGGGCTACCTCGACGACAAGGGTGAGCGCGCGAGCATCTTCGCCAGGGACGCAGAGGACGTCCCGCGGCTCGTGCGGGCGCTGCTCGCGCGACACGACGAGGAGAGCGGCGCCGAGACCGGACCGGTGCGCGGGATGCCGCTCGGCTACGCGCCGCTCTCGGCGGAGGAGATCCAGCTCGTCGAGTCGTGGGTCGCGCAGGGCCGCCCGCGGTGAGCGTCGCGTCGCGGGGGGCCGTGGACGGCGGCGCGCGCTGGATCGCGGTCGCGCTCGTGGCGGTGCTCGTCGCGTGCAACCCGTCGCCTGCGACGAAGACCGGGGCGACGAGCGATCCGGCGTCGTCGACCGCGATCGTGAGCGCGCCGCCGGCCGGGGACACGCGCGCGGCGGCGGACGCGGAGGCGCCGACGGCGACGACCTCCGAGGAGACGTCGGCGCCGGACGCTCGCGCCGAGCGCCGCCACCTCGAGATGGTCGAGGCGAACGCGGACAGCGACGCCCTCTCGCTCATCCGCGCGAAGCGGCTCGAGGCGAAGGCCGCGGGACGCGTCCTCGTCGTGTACGTCGGCGCGACGTGGTGCGCGCCGTGCAAGCGCTTCAAGGCGGAGGTGACGTCGGGGCGCCTCGACGATCGCCTGGGCGGGCTGACGCTGCTCGCGTTCGACACGGATCGGGACGGTGATCGACTCGGCGCCGCCGGATACAGCTACCAGTTCGTGCCGTTCGTCGCGCTGCCCGGCGCGGACGGCCATCCCGCCGTCACGCAGCAAGCTACGGGGAAGGGGAGCGAGGCGTGGCGCGAGCTCCTCGGCAAGCTCGACGCGTGGCGAGCGTCCGCCGGCGCGCGCTGACGATCGAGCGCCGGCGCGCGCGGATCGCCGGATCGCCGAAGCGCGCTCACCTACTCGCCCGGCGTAGCCGTGGCTCGAGGCGGCGCGGCGTCGCCCGGCGGAGCCGCGGCTCGGGGCGTTGCGGTGTCGCCTTGCGTGGCCGGGTCCCTCGGCGGCGCGGCGTCGCCCGGCGGAGCCGTGTCCCTTGGCGCGGCGGTGTCGCCCGGCGCGGCCGTGCCCCTTGGCGCCGCGGTGTCGTCCGGCGCGGCCGCGTCGCCCGGCGCTGCGGTCCCGCGTGGACCCGGGGGCGAAGGCGCCAGGTGCGCCGGTGGCGTCGGCCGCACGTGCGGTCGCGGAGCGGGCGGCGGAGGCGGGGCCGGAGCGGCGCTCGGCGGCTCGGCGGACGTGCTCGCGGCGCTCTCGCGGCCCGGAGTGCGGCGTCCGAGCAGGATGAGCGCGACGATCACGACGAGCGCGACCCCGGCGGCGATGTTCTGGAAGCGATGCGTTCGCCGCCGGAGGAAAATCGAAGGACGCGGCGTCTCGCCCGACGCCGGCCCGGCGCCGTACTCGTGCATCGCGCGCTCGGCGATGGCCATCCGCGACGACAGCGGCGTGCGCTCGATCTCGATGAGCCCGGGCACCGGCGTGAGGTGGGACGCCGAGCGCCCTCCCGTCACCCGCCGCGGCGCGGCTCCTGCCTCGATCGCGCGCGCCACCTCCTGACCGAGCTCCGCGCACGTGGCGAAGCGCGCCTCCGGCTCCTTCGCGAGGCCGCGCTGCAGCGTCAGGTCGAGCGCGCGCACGACGCCGTCCGGCCCGATCGACTCGTGGAGCGGCGGCGGCGGCTCGCTCGAGACCTTCCCAGCCGTCACGATCGCGTCCTCGCCCGCGAAGGCGCGCCCCCCCGTGGCGGCCTCGTACAGGGTCGCGGCGAAGGAGAACTGATCCGACGCCGGGCCGAAGTCGCCCTTCGAGAGGGCCTCCGGCGCCGTGTACGCCGGCGTGCCGAGCACGGTGTTCGCGCGCGTGATCGTCGAGTCGGGGATGCGCGCGATCCCGAAGTCGGCGATCTTGAAGCCGCTCCGCGAGAACAGGATGTTCTCCGGCTTCACGTCGCGATGGATGACGCCGGCCTCGTGCGCGTACGTGAGCGCGCTGCCGAGGTCGCGCGCGAGCTTGGCGACCTCGGCGAACGGGAGCGGCCCGCGCTTGAGGCGATCGCGCAGCGAGAGCACGATCTGCGGGTCGTCGTCCGCCCCGCCGTCCGGCGGGAGCTCGGTGTCGTCGCGCCTGGTGGTGACGTACTCGAAGACGAGGAACAGGCCGACGTCGTCGTCCTCGCCCATGTCGTGCAGCGTCACGATGTTGGGGTGGCTCACGGCGGCGGCGGCGCGCGCCTCGTGGCCCATGCGCACGACGAGCTCGTCGCGGACGGGCGGCGGGAGCGCGAGATCGTCGCGCAGCACCTTGATCGCGACCTTGCGGCCGAGCACCGTGTCGCGCGCGAGCCAGACCCGACCCATGCCGCCCTGACCCACGAGGCGCTCGACCTCGTAGCGGCCGATGCTCTTCGGAGCCGAGCCGCTCCGCTCGGGAGACTCCGGCGAGCGCGGCGCCGCGGAGGGCTCTGTGTCCGTGGGCCCGCCCATGGTCACTCGAGGTGCGGGTTCCAGCAGGCGACCTTGTGCCCCGACCCGAGCGCCTGCTCGGCGAGCGTCGGGACCTCGCGGTCGCACGTGTTGTCGATGCGGCGCGGGCAGCGCGGGTGGAACGGGCAGCCGGCCGGCGGGTCGATCGCGCTCGGGGCGTCGCCCTCGAGCAGGATGCGGAGTCGCTTCTTCTCCGGATCCGGCGCCGGGACCGCGCCGAGGAGCGCGCGCGTGTAGGGGTGCTGCGAGGCGCCGTAGACCTGCTCGACCGCGCCCTGCTCGACGATCTTGCCGAGGTACATCACCGCGACGCGGTGGCTGATGTGCCGGACGACGCGGAGATCGTGCGAGATGAAGAGGAACGCGACGCCGAGCTCGTCCTGCAGGTCCATCAGCAGGTTGACGATCTGCGCCTGGATGGACACGTCGAGCGCGCTGATCGGCTCGTCGCAGACGATGAACTCGGGCTGCACCGCGAGCGCCCGCGCGATGCCGATGCGCTGGCGCTGCCCGCCCGAGAACTCGTGCGGGTAGCGGCCCATCGCGTCCGGGCGGAGGCCGACCTTGCCGAGCAGGCCGGCGACCATCTCCTCCTCGTCGTTCTTCGTCGCGGCGAGCTTGTGGATCTGGATCGCCTCGCCGACGATTTCCCGTACCGTCATGCGCGGGTTGAGGCTCGAGTACGGGTCCTGGAAGATGATCTGCATCTTCCGGCGGAGCGGGCGCATCTCGCTCGCCGCGAGCGGGAGGATGTCGCGCCCGTCGTAGACGACGCGGCCGAAGGTCGGCTCGACCAGCCGGAGGATGAGGCGCCCGAGCGTGCTCTTTCCGCAGCCGCTCTCTCCGACCAGGCCGACCGTCTCGCCGCGCCGGACGCGGAGCGAGACGCCGTCGACCGCGCGGAGCAGCTTCTGCGAGCGCGCGAAGAAGCTCGTGCCGACGGGGAAGTATTTCCCCAGGCGCTCCGTGGCGACGAGCGTGCGCGGTCGCGCGGGCCGCTCCGGCGCGGCCGTCTCCAGGTTGTCCTCCGAGGTCAGAGACACGTCAGCTCCTTGGTAGCCGAAAGACGGCGCGACGTCAGGTTCGGTCAGACCTCCTCGGCGCGGATGCAGCGCGCGAGGTGCTTCGGATCGCCGGCGACGGGATCGAGCGTCGGCTCGTCCCGGCGGCACGCCTCGATGACCATCGGACAGCGGTCGGCGAACCGGCAGCCCGCCGGCAGCGCCATGAGGTCCGGGACGATCCCCTCGATGACGGGCAGGCGCGCGCGCCGCCGCGGAGCGTCGCCGGTCGTCGTGGTCGGGGCGACGTCGAACGACGGCAGGCTCCGGAGCAGGCCGCGGGTGTACGGGTGGCGCGGCCGCTCGAACAGGCTCGCGACGGGCGCGCGCTCGACGACGCGCCCGGCGTACATGACGACGACGTGGCTCGCGACCTCCGCGACGACCCCGAGATCGTGCGTGATGAGGACCACGGACATCCCCAGCTTGTCGCGGAGCTTCGCGATGAGCTCGAGGATCTGGGCCTGGATGGTGACGTCGAGCGCGGTGGTCGGCTCGTCGGCGATGAGCAGGCTCGGCTCGCAGGCGAGCGCCATCGCGATCATCACGCGCTGGCGCATCCCGCCCGAGAGCTGGTGCGGGTAGGCGTCTACGTTGGTCTCGGGCGCGGGGATGCCGACGAGGCGGAGCATCTCGATCGCGCGCTCGCGGGCCTCGCGCCGCGACTTCTTCTGGTGGAGGCGGATCGCCTCGACGATCTGCGAGCCCACGGTGTAGACCGGGTTGAGGCTCGTCATCGGCTCCTGGAAGATCATCGAGATCTCGTTGCCGCGGACCTCCTGCATCTCGCGCTCGGAGAGGCGGAGGATGTCCTTGCCCCGGAGCTCGACCGAGCCCTGCTCGATCGCGCCCTGGGGGTGCGGGATGAGGCGGAGGATCGACAGCGCGGTGACGCTCTTTCCGCAGCCGCTCTCGCCGACGATGCCGAGCGTCGCGCCCTCGGGCACCTCGAACGAGACCTCGTCGACCGCGCGGAGGACGCCCTGCTCGGTGCGGAAGCTCGTCACGAGATCGCGCACGCGAAGGAGAGGGGCGCGGGCGGCGCTCGTCGGCTCGGCGGCGGCGGTCTCGACCATGAAGGGGCATGCTAAGCTCGCCGCCGTGCGACGGCCAGCTTGGGGAGATCCCCGTCCACCGCGCGAGCGGCGCGCCTTGCGCGGGCGTGAGCGCACGGCCTCGGCCGTGCGGGCGTGCGCGGCGATCGCGCTCGCCGGGACGAGCTTCGTCGCGCTCGCGAGCGGCTGCGTTCCCCGCGCGCGTCTGTGCACCGCGTCGAGCGACTGCGCGAACCAGAGCGCGTGCGTCGCGGGGCGCTGTCAGATCGACAAGCCGACGGCGAAGCCCGCCGTCGACAGCGCGCGCCGCGTCGTCGTGCGTCCCGTCGACGTGGCGTACGTGAAGAGCGGCGACGGCCCCTCGGGGGGCGCGCTCCCGACCGTGTTCGTCCTCGGGAAGGACGGCGGCAAGCTCTTCCTTCGGTTCGCCGTCGCGGTCCCGCCGACCGCGAACGTGGTCGAAGCCTACGTGGTGCTCCGGCGCTCGCCGGACGTCGACGATGATCCCACCCCTATCCACCTACACGCTACCCGGATCGTCGATGCCTGGGACGGCGGATCGGTCTCGTGGGCCATTCAGCCGCGGTCCGTCGAGACGCGGGCGCCGTCGACGCGCGTCGAGCCTGGCGCGCGCGCGCTCGTTCGGCTCGATGTCCGCGAGCTGGTTCGACATTGGGCCCGTCGCGATCCGACCGACCAGGGGATCGCGATCGTCGCCGACGCCGAGACGGCGTCTGGTTCGACGTTTGCTCTCAGCACGCTCGGCGTGGAGCGCTCATCGACCGATGCGGTCGGTGTAGGTCGAGCTGGTCTCGCATCCGCCTCGGGCACGGCCGTCGACGCGGAGCCGTACCTGGAGATCTACCTCCGTTGACGACGTGGAACGAAGTCGCGAACGAAAATGTTGAAGCTGTGAGCGCGTCGTCCGTCGAACCTCTCCGAAGCGCACGAGCAGACGGCTCGACCGAGCAGCTTGAATTGGCCGCGTAGATTCGGCACGCTGAACAACGTCCGATTCGTTTGAACCTTCAGTAACCCCCTTGACCCTCCCCGCCGTGGAGGGAAACCTATCCAGGAAGTCCCGGCCGGTCCGGGAAGGAGAGTGAATGATGCGAGTGTCGAAGGTCCTGGGCTCTTTCGTGGCGGTCGGTGCGGCGATCGTGGCCATCTCGACGACGTCGGAGTCGCGTGCAGGGGGAGACGAGGATCTCGTGAACGTCACGTGCGCCGGTGGCGTCGTGACCGCGACGGCGAAGGCGCCGTGGCACACGAACGACAAGGCCCCGTGGAAGTGGGACAAGGGCGAGAAGGTCTCGGTCGACGAGCACGCCGCCAAGTTCAAGGGCGCCAAGTGCGAAGGCACCGTCAAGGCGTTCATCTGCAGCGGCGACCAGTGCAAGGGGCCGATCGCGATCGCGGTCAAGTAACTCGAGCGTCGCGCCTCACCGAAGCGGAGCTGCCCGACGGGAGCTCCGCTTCGTCGCGTTTGGGCTCCGGCGTTCGGACACCGACGAGAAGAACGCAGGCTGGGGCGTCGCGTCCGATGTCTGCGCTTTCGGTCTGGTGTAACCTCGGGAGATGCCCCAGGCCGAGAGCGACAAGACCAACGTTGCGGCGGAGATCGCGGCCGTCGCGGAGAGCGTCGAGAAGCGGTTCCAGAAGGGACGCCGCGTCCTCTCCTTCTCCGAGTACCTCGATCTGTTCGGGACCGATCCGGTGCGCTACGCGCGCGACGCGAGCCGCTACCTGCGCGACTGCTTCGATCACTTCGGCACCGTCGTCGTCGAGCAGCCGTGGGGGAAGTTCACGCGCTGGCGCCTCTTCGATCTCGCGTGGGATCCGTCGCAGAGCCACCACGCGCTGATCGGACAGGAGCAGGTCCAGGAGGAGATCTACCGGAGCGTCTCGAACTTCGTCCGCGAGGGCCGGCCGAACCGCCTCGTCCTCTTGCACGGCCCGAACGGCTCGGCGAAGAGCACGATCGTCGCCTGCATGATGCGCGGCATCGAGCACTACTCGACCCTCGACGAGGGCGCGCTCTACCGGTTCAACTGGGTGTTCCCGTCGTCGAAGACGCTCCGCGGCAGCCTCGGCTTCGGTCAGAACGAGTCGTCGTCGCAGGTCGGCACGTACGCGCACCTGCCCGACGATCAGGTCGACGCCAAGCTGCTCGTCGAGGTGCGCGACCACCCGCTCTTCTTGATCCCGAAGGAGGAGCGGCAGCGGCTGCTCGAGCGCCTCGCCAAGCAGAAGGGCGACGCCTCGGTGAGCGACGGCTTCAGCGACTGGATCCTGCGCGGCGAGCTCTCGCACAAGAGCCAGACGGTCTTCGAGGCGCTGCTCTCGAGCTACAACGGCTCGTACACCGACGTGCTCAAGCACGTCCAGGTCGAGCGCTACTTCGTCTCGCAGCGCTACCGCGTCGGCGCCGTCACGATCGGCCCGCAGATGAGCGTCGACGCCGCCGAGCGCCAGCTGACGATGGATCGGTCGCTCGCGTCGCTCCCGGCGTCGCTCCAGGCGGTCACGCTCTACGAGGCGAAGGGCGAGCTCGTCGACGCCGCCGGCGGCGTCCTCGAGTTCAGCGATCTCCTCAAGCGCCCGCTCGACGCCTTCAAGTACCTGCAGCTGTCGATCGAGACAGGCGAGGTCGCGCTCACGCAGCAGAACGTGCTGCTCAACTGCGTGATGACGGGGAGCGCCAACGAGCTGCACCTCGACGCGTTCCGCGAGCACCCGGAGTTCGCGAGCTTCCGAGGGCGGCTCGAGCTGATCCGGACGCCGTACCTCCGGAGCGCCGTCCACGAGCAGCGCATCTACGACACGCACGTCGTGCCGCACATCCGGCGGCACGTGGCGCCGCACGCCACCGAGATGGCCGCCGAGTTCGCGGTGCTGACGCGCATGCGCAAGCCCAACACCGACAAGTACACGCGCGCGCTCTCGAACGCGCTCTCGGGGCTCACCGCGGTCGAGAAGATGGACCTCTACGCGACGTCGCACGCGCCCGAGCGGCTCGATCCCGACGCGCAGAAGGTCCTCCGGGCGGGCGTCCGCGAGGTCTTCGAGGAGAGCGACGCGTACCCGATCTACGAGGGCCGCATCGGCGCGAGCCCGCGCGAGATGCGCGGCGTGCTGCTCGACGCGGCGCAGTCGACCGCGTACCGCTGCCTGTCGCCGCTCGCCGTCCTCGACGAGATCGAGCAGCTCTGCATGCGGAAGGCCGAGTTCGAGTGGCTGCAGCAGGACACGCAGGCGGGCGGCTACCACGACGTGAAGCTCTTCCGCGAGACGCTCGCGACGCGCTTGCTCACGGCGTGGGAGCAGGAGCTCTACGCGTCGAGCGGGCTCGTCGAGGACCAGCAGTACGACGACCTCTTCGAGCGCTACGTCCAGCACGTGAGCGTCTGGGTGAAGAAGGAGCGCATTCGCAACCGCCTGACCGGCGACTACGAGGAGCCCGACGAGGGGATGATGCGCGAGGTCGAGCGCCTCCTCGACGTGAAGGGCGGGGCCGAGGACGCGCGTAAGCAGATGATCAGCGCCATCGCCGCCTGGGCGATCGACCACCCGGGACAGAAGGTCGAGGCGGCGGCGGTCTTCCCGCACTACCTCCGGCGCCTCCGCGAGGCGATCTTCGCCGACAAGCGCACCGACGTGGCGAAGATCGCCCGAGACATCGTGATCCTCGTCCGCGACGAGGGCTCGGGCCTCGACGCCTCCCGCGCCCGTGACGCGCGCGGGGCGCTCGATCGCCTGGCGTCGCGCTTCGGCTACTGCGACGCGTGCGGCGTCGACCTCGCGAGCATGCTGCTCCGCAAGCGGTACAGCGACCTGATCGTCGCCTGAGCGAGCTCCACGACAGTCTCCGGGGTGATCGCGCGGCGCTGGCGCGCGAGGTCCGGCGCCTCGCGGTGCCCGCGATCGCGCACTCGTTGCTCCAGACGCTCGTCTTCGTGGTCGACCGCGTCATGCTCGGGCACCACAGCGAGGCGTCCCTCGCGGCGATGCAGATCGGCGGCGCGCTCGAGTGGTCGATCTGGAGCGTCTTCGCCGCGTTCGAGGTCGGCACGATCGCGCGGGTGGGGCGCCACGTCGGCGCCGGCAATCGCGCGGGGGCGAGGCGCGTCGCGTGGCTCTCGCTCGCGATGGCGGTCGCGCTCGGCGTCGCGCTCGCGATGGCCACGCCGCTGGTGCTCGCGGCGCTCCCGCTCGTGACCGCGAGCGTCTCCGGCGCGGCGATGAGCGAGGCACAGGCGTACCTCGGCGTGACCATCGCGGCCTCGCCGCTCGTCTTCATCGCCGCGACCGCGACGGCGACGCTCCAAGCGGGCGGCGATACGCGGACGCCTCTGGTCATCGGCGTGGTCGCCAACGTCGTCCACGTCGCGCTGAACCGGGCGCTGATCCTCGGCGCGTTCGGGGTCGTCCCGGCGATGGGCGCGCGCGGCGCCGGCGTGAGCACCGCGGTGACGTTCGCGATCGAGGCCGCCCTCGCGACGTTGGCGCTCACGAGCCGCGCGCGAGGCGTCTCGCTCCGCGCGGACGCGCCGGTCGCGTCTGCGTCATCGGGCTCGGAGGCGTCGGCGTCGGCGTCGTCGGGCGCGGCGGCGGACTCACGCGAGGGGGAGGCGCGGGCGGCGCCGCGCGCGGTGAGGGACGAGGCGCGCCAGCTCGTGAGGGTCGGCGTCCCGGCCTTCCTCGAGCGGGTCATCTACCACGTCGGGTTCATGGTCTACGCGTTCGTGGTCGTGGGCCTCGGCGACGCGGCGATGGCGGCGAACCAGTCGCTCATCAGCGTGGAGTCGATCTGCTTCCTCTCGGCGGACGGCTTCGGCGTCGCGGCGGCCGCGCTGGTGGCGCAGAAGCTCGGCGCCGGAAAGCCGGACGAGGCGCGCCGCGCGGCGTGGATCGCCGCGCGGTACGCGGTCGTCACGTTGACGACCTTCGGGATCGGCGCGCTGGCGCTCCGCGACGTCATCCTGCCGATCTTCTCGGACGACGCGCAGGTGGCCGCGATCGGTCGCTCGGCGATGCCGGTGCTCGCCGTCGCGCAGCCGTTCATGGCGACGGGGCTCGTGCTCGCGCAGGCGCTCCGCGGCGCCGGCAAGACGCGGCAGGCGCTGGGCGTGAGCCTCCTCGGCGCGGTCTTCGTGCGCCTCACGGCGACGTGGCTGTTCACGATCGTCCTCGGGCTCGGGCTCGTCGGGGTCTGGCTGGGATCGACCACCGACTGGCTCGTGCGCGCCGCGATCCTCGTGACGATCTTCCGGCGGCGGGCGCCGGAGGTGCGTCCGCCGCCGAGCGCGCCTCTGCTAGAGTGACAGGCATGCGCACGACGCTCGCTCCTCTCCTCGCCGTCGCCTTGCTCGCGTCTGCGCTCGCGTGCTCGACCGAGGACGCTGCCACGCCCTCGCCCGCCGGCGGGGACGCCGGCGGCGCGACCCTGGATGGGGACGCCGGAGGCTCGGGCGACGGCGACGCGGGCCCCGACGCGACGAGCCCGACCCGGACGACACGCGTGGAGGCGAAGATCAACGACGTGTCCCGTACGCTCGAGCGCGCGCAGTTCGGCGTGACCAAGGAGGGCGCTTCCGAGACGCTGCACCTCGAGGCGCACGAGGGCGGCGTCGCCGAGTGCCCGGAGAAGGAGACCCCGAAGCGCACGCTGGTCGTGACCGACCTGCCGAAGGGCGAGCCGGGCGCGCGCTTCACCAAGAGCGACGGGATCAGCGTCACGCTCCTCGATTTCGCCGGCGACCAGATCGACGATCCGAGGCCGATCACGACGGCGACCGCGGTGACGGTCACGATCGTCGCGATCGACGCTGAAGCGTCCGTCGAGATCGAGGTCGACGCGACGTTCGCGGAAGGCACGGCGAAGGGTCGCATCTACGCGACGTACTGCGCGGACATGTCCCAGTAGCCGCGGGGTTCGTCCCGCGCGGCGCGCCGCGCCGCTCAGCGGTACGGGCGGCCTCGCCGCTCAGCGTTGCGAGCACGCGCGCCGCCGAGCGGTACGGGCGGCCTCGCCGTCAGCGGTACGGGCGCGCGCGCCCTTCGAGCTTCATCCGCGCGGTGCGGACGCCGAAGAGCTCGTCGCCGTCCGGCGAGAGGATCGGTCCGAGCAGCGCGCTCGCGAGGATGGCCGCGAGGGTGAGCGCGACGCGATCGTCGTCGGACTCGCGGACGACGAGCCACACCGTGGGGCAGCGGTGGGCGAGGAGCGCCATCCCGTGCGTGGCTTGGGCCTGCTCGGCGGCGTCGGCGGCGGCGTGGTCGGCCGGCGCCGTCGGTCGCGCGAAGCAGAGGCGGATCCCCGAGGCGGCGCCGTCGTCGCTCGCGAGGACGATCCGCGCGGCGTCGGTCGCGGGCGGGGCGTCTCGGTAGGTCTTGTCGACCGTGAGGCCGAGCTTGGTGTCGAAGAAGCGCGCGGCGTGCGCCTTCAGCCCCGCGACGTCGAGCGCGGCGTCGCTCCGCTGGGCGAAGACGGTGTAGCTGGCGCTTCGCTCCGGCGCCGCGAGCGCGCCGATCCGGAGGACGCCGCCCGGATCGAGCAGCTCGCGAAAGCGTTCTTCGCCGACGACGCTCACGGGCGGTACGATACGGCATGCCCGGGGCCACGTCGCTCATCGACACCCATTGCCACCTCGATCCGCAGTATTTCCCGAGCGGCCCGGACGAGGCGCTCGCGCGGGCCGCCGCGGTCGGCGTCCGCGGCTTCGTCGTCATCGGCGTCGGCCGCGATCTCGCCCCGGCGCGCGCTGCGGTCGCGTTGGCGAAGCGCTTGCCCGAGCGCATCGGCTCGGCCGTCGGCGTCCACCCGCACGACGCGACCACGCTCGATGACGCGGCGTACGCCGAGCTCGCCGCGCTCGCGGCCGAGCCCGAGGTGCTCGCCGTCGGGGAGATCGGCCTCGACTACCACTACGACCACTCGCCGCGAGAGCTCCAGCGCGAGGTCTTCGCGCGCCTCATCCACCTCGCGCGCGAGGTCAGAAAGCCGATCGTGGTGCACACGCGGAGCGCGCCGGCCGACACGCTCGAGGTGCTCGAGCGCGAGGGCGCGCGCGACGTGGGCGGCGTCATCCACTGCTTCAGCGAGGATCGTGCGTTCGCCGAGCGCGCGCTGAACCTCGGCTTCGACCTGTCGTTCTCCGGGATCGTGACGTTCAAGAGCTCGGCTGAGATACAGGACGTCGCCGCGTGGGCGCCGATGGATCGCATCCTCGTCGAGACCGACAGCCCGTACCTCGCGCCGGTGCCGCTGCGCGGCAAGCCGTGCGAGCCTGCGTTCGTCGTCCACACCGCTCGCCGCGTGGCCGAGCTGCGCGGAGCGCCGTTCGAAGCGCTCTGTGAGGCGACGTCGGAGAACGCCGAGCGCCGGTTCCGGAGGAGATTCGCCTCCGGATGAGCTGTCCCGCGCACGCCGTGTGCTTACATCAGCCGGGGCGGCGGGCCGTCCAACCGTGTGGGCTCGCCGGCACGATGACGTACGCTCGACAGTAGGGACCGTGGCCGAACGACGCAGAATCCTCGAGCCCGCGAAGGCGACCTGGTCGATCGTCGGCTCGCTGATCGCGCACGTGATCGTCGTCGGTGGGGTGGGGTGGGGCGCGTACCGCTCGCTCGCGGCCAAGGAGGCGCGTGAGGCGGAGGTCCGCGCGGCGCCCGCGCCCGCGGCGGTGATCGCGATAGAGCTGCCCGGCGTCGCCGAAGGAACGCTGCTGGCCGATCGCGAGGTGATCCCGGAGGGCACGGCGCCGTCGGCGTACGGCGGCGCCACGGTCGCGCGCGTCGACACCGGATCTCCGGGCGCCGGCGGAGACGCCACGGGCGCGCGCGCCACGAACCTCGCCGCGATGGACGACCAGCTGAAGCTCGATCCGGATCCGACGAGCCGGCTCGATCGCGATCAGGTCCAGCGCCTCCGCACCGCCGCGCGGCGGACGACGCGCG
>JAHBWA010000135.1 GCA_019637195.1 Labilithrix sp.
CCGGGCTCGTAGACCCGATGGCGCGGCTTGAACGGCGCGATGTGGCGCGGGCCGCAGCCCGCGAGCGAGGTCATCGACGCGAGGAGGACGCCGGCGGCGACGAGGCGGCCGAGCGCGCTCCTGCGGGGCGCCTCCGGTGTCATGAGCCCTCCAGGGCGACGGCGTGGTCCTTGTCGATCGCACGGCCGCGGAGGACGCGCCCCGACGGCTTGATGGTGATCGGGAGGATCGCGCCGACGTCGCTGTCGACCGCCGCGACGCCGGTGACGCTGACCTCGACGAGGCCGCGCCGGATGACGAGGGTGATCGGGGCGCCGCGTGGGATCTCGGCGAGGGCCGCCTCGGGCGGCAGGACGAGGTCGATCGGCGTGAGCACTTTGTGCAGCGCGGCGCCGTCCTCGTCGACGAACGTGACCGTGGCCTGCGCGGTGGCCGGCCCCGCGCGCCTCGGGAGGACGGGGAAGTCGACCGTCACGCGCTGGTGCTCGGCCGGGACCTCGACGGCGGCGGCGCGGACGTTCGCGAGGGAGGCGCCGCGCGGCAGGCGCGCGCCGGCGAGCGCCGAGCGGATCGCGTCCGTGACCTCCGCGGCGGTCAGGCGGCGGCTCCGGCGCGAGACGCGGACCGCCGCGGGGATCCGCTTCGGTGGCGTGACGCCGGCCGCGGCGAACGCGCGCTCGATCTCGTCGCGCTCGACGATGCGCGACGCGCCGATCGGCGGCGTCGGCCCGAGCTCGACGTCCGGCGCCGACGCGCCGAGGATGTCCCGAGCGTGGACCTTCGCGCCTCGGACCTCGGCGCGCGGGATCGCCGCCGGCCCGGCGGTGACGCCGCGCGCGGGCGCGTCCGGCGGCGCGCCCTCGGCCTTGGCGACGTTGACGAGGAGCGCGACGAGCAGCAGCGCGAACGATTGCGTCTTCATCACCGGACCTGGGTCGCGTTGCGGAGCATGTCGTCGGCGGCCGAGATGACCTTGGAGTTGATCTCGTAAGCGCGCTGGGTGCGGATGAGGCCGATCATCTCGCTGACCATCTCCACGTTCGAGCCCTCGAGCGCGCCCTGGAGGATCGTCCCTCGGCCGTCGGTCCCCGGCGCGCCGATGACCGGCTCACCGCTGGCGGCGGTGGCGGTGTAGAGGTTGTGGCCCAGCGCCGTGAGCCCGTTGGGGTTCGGGAACGTCACGAGCTGGAGCTGACCGAGCTGCGTCGGCGAGCGATCGCCGGCGCTGATCGCGCTCACGGTGCCGTCGGAGGCGATCGTGACCGCCACTGCGTCGCGCGGCACGTTGATCGGCGGCTCGATCGCCAGGCCGTCGTTCGTGCAGAGGCGGCCGTCGGCGTCGACCTTGAGGTTGCCCGCGCGGCTGTAGGCGATCTCGCCCGACGCGCGCTGGACGCCGATGAAGCCGCTGCCCTCGATCGCGATGTCGAGCGGGTTGCCGGTCTGCTGGATCGAGCCCTGCGCGAAGGCGCGCGAGGTCGTGACGACGCGCACACCGGAGCCCACCTGCATCCCCGACGGCGCCGTCCCGCCGACGGCGTTCGGGGTCGCGGCGCGGACGTTCTGGTAGAGGAGGTCCTCGAACTCGGCGTCCTGGCGCTTGTAGCCCGCGGTGTTCGCGTTCGCGAGGTTGTTCGCGATGGTGTCGAGCTTCGTCTCCTGCGCGACCATGCCGGTGGCTGCCACGTTGAGCGATCGGAACATGCGGTCTCTCGATGCGAGGGTGATGCCAGGACGATTTCTCCTCGTGTTCCGGCGATCGTTGCCGTTCAGGAGGGCGGGAGCGTCAAGCCGCCGTCGGCGGGCGCCGGAACCATGACGCTCGGGGGTTCGTCGCGCGTCGCCGGCTCGACGCCGTGGACGCGCCAACGCGAACGGCCCGGGTGGAGGCACCCGAGCCGTCGCGACGGCGGCCCCGCTCGAGGGGGCGACTACTCGGTCGATACGGCGACGCCGAAGCGACCGCCGCGCCGCTGCACGGACTCCACGACGATCGTGTAGTCGCCCGCGGGGACGTTCTGGAGCACGAGCTCCGAGGCGTAGCCCTTCGCGTCGTCGTTGCAGCCGAGCGCCGCCGCCGAGGAGGCCGCGCAGGAGGGGATGAGGTAGACCGCCGTGTCGAAGCTGGTCTCGGGCAGGGCGGTCGTGATCCTCAGCGTGGGCGCGGGGGCGGCGAGGTGGAGCTGGACCGCCGCCTCCGGACGGCCGGTCGCGTCGTTCGGGACGCAGCCGGTCGGGGCGTCCCACAGGCTGACGCCGGAGACGGCGCCGTAGGCGCGCGTGACGCCCTTCGCGGGATCGAGGCCGGGCGCGTCCTTGCACTTCTGCGTGCGCGTGCTCGCGGCGGCGCGGCAGGTGTTCCTCTCGGAGCGGATCCCGGGGAAGCAGACGGCGCTCGACGAGCAGGCGTCGAAGCCGTCGGGATCGCAGACCTGGCCGGTGCTCCGGGCGGGGAGCGTCGTGAGCGGCGTGATGAGCCGGGTGCTCGTGCGGCCGACGCGGTCGGCGGCGGTGGCGGCGATCCGCGGGACCTGCGAGACGAAGCTCGGCGCCGGGAACGCCTCGACGAAGAACGTCGTACCGAAGGCGCTGCCCTCGGCGTCGATCACGACGCTGCTCCCGCTCGTGCCGTCCTGGCCTTCGCCGGTCAACACGACGGTCTTCGGCTGGTTCGAGCTGTCGAGGAACTCGACCGAGATCGAGGCGATGTCCTCGTCCGGCTCTTCGCCGCGGAAGACCATCTTGGGCGACGCGCCGCCGATGTAGGCGGCCTTCGTGATCGCCGGGGCGCTGCCGGGCTGGCAGATCGCCGGGGTACCGCCGCACGCGAGGCCGGCCTCGCACCGGCTCTCGATTTGCTGCGGATCGCACGGCTCGTTGTCGATCTTGAGGGCCTGGAACGTCATGGTCGCCGCGATCTCGGCCGATCGCGCGCCGGCCTCGTCCTCGAGCGCGACGAACGCCTTCTTGACCTTCGAGGTGGGGCCGAAGGCCGAGGGGATCGTGATCGTGCCCTCGAAGGTCGCGCTCCCGAGGGTGCTCACGTCGAAGCGGAACGTGCTCTCCGCCGCGTCTGCGACGCCGTCCCAGTCGCTGTCGAGCGCCTTCACCGGGGCGTCGGCGTCGTCCGTGAAGCGGACGTGCGCCGCCGACGTCCGCATGGCGGCGTCCGTGCCGGCGACGTGGATGACGATGTCCTCGCCGCGTCGTCCGATGTTGCGGAACGAGGCCGACGAGAGGCCGGGCACGGCGGGCGTGCCGGGATCGCCCGGTCCGCCGGGCTCGGCTCCGGGATCGTCGATGACGTCCTCGCCCGGCTCGTCGAGGTGCGCGTCGTCGCCGACGGCCGGCTCGCCGCTCGAGGAGGCCGAGCTGCAGGCGACGACGGCGGTGGCGGACAAGACGAGCGATAAGAGTCGGTTCTTCATCGATTCCTCCGGGCGCACAGCTCGAGCAACGGCCGTGCCGCGTCTGTCTTCGCGGCGTTACGCGCCGAGCGTCATGGAACCGGCGCTCGTCGTCATCGCGTCGTCACCGCGAGCTCGAAGGTGCCGCCGGCGCGCGTGAGCGAGTCGACGACCACGACGTAGTCGCCCGGAGCGACGTCGGTGAGCTTCACGCGCGAGACCGGCGGGGGATCGTCGTCGTTGCACGCGAGCGCGCTCGCGCGCGCGCCGCAGCCGTCGAGGACGGTGACGACCGAGTCGAAGTTCGTCCCTCCGATGCGCGTCTCGATCGTGAGCGAGGGCGTCGCGCGCGCGACGCGGAGGCGGAAGACGGCCTCCGGGCGCCCGCGCCGGAGCGCCGACGCGCAGCCGTCGGGAGGATCCCAGAGGCTCGCGCCGCGGGTCGTGCCGGTGACGACGGCGCCGACCGACAGGAGAGGCGCGGCCGCGCATCGCCGCGCGCGCGCCGCGCCGAGGTCCTCGCAGCGGCCGGCGGTCGGCGAGGCTTCGCACGCGCGGCCGTCGCTGTCCGCGGCGCTGCCGTTGCCGGCGGGGCCGTCGTTGCCGGCAGGGCTGCCTTTGCGGGCGCTGCCTTTGCGGGGCCGCGTGTCATCGCAGGCGAGGCCGCCAGCGCGAGCGAAGCCGTCGTCGCAGACGAGGTCGCCTTCGCAGGCGTCGAAGCCGCGGGGGTCGCATGGCTCGCCGGCGGAGCGGACGGCGAGCGGCGCGAGGTCGGCCATGTGAACGGCGCCCATGGTGCCGTCCTGCTGCTGCGCCCGCGCGACGACGCGCTTGGCGAAGCGCTCGAGGCCGGCGGCGCCCTGGACCTCGAGGAAGAAGGAGGGGCCGGGGACGTCCAGCTCCTCGCGCGGGACCTCGAGCTGCCCCGACTCGGGGTTGCCGTCCCCGTCGATGTCGATCGCGGCGGGCTCGCCGGCCTCGTCCAGCAGATCGAGCCACACGCTCTCGAGGCGGCCGGCGGGATCGGTCCCGGCGACGAGGATCCGCGGGCCGCTCGGGGTCAGCACGAAGGCGAGCCGGTCGATCTCCGGGGTCGCGGCCGAGGTCGCCCCCGCGTCGCTCGCGCCGTCGCCGCCGCTCGCGCTCGGCCTCTGCGAGGGCTCGTCTCGCGGCTCGCCGGTCGCCGAGCAGGCGCCGACCGCGAGCGCGACCGTGAGCAGCGACAGGACCGTGACGGTTCGAGGCACGAGCGCGTCGAAGGAGCACGGATCGTACCGGCGCGGCGCCCCAGCGTCCGCGATGAGTCGGTCCGGCGCGCGAGTGTCGTAAGATCTGGGCATCGCGATGGTCGCGACCTGGACCAAGCACTTCCTCCCGATCGGAGGGCTCTCCGCGGTGGGATTCGACGAGGACTGTCGCTTCGTCCTCGTCGCTTCCGCGTCCGGTCGTGGCGTCTTCGACGTCCGAGCGGGTGAGCGCGTGGCGCGAGAGCCCGACGACTCATGGAGCTGGTACCGCGACCACGATCACTCCTGCGAGGGCATTGGCCCCCTCCCCGGCCGAGGCTCGAACGGAGGCAACGACATGACCGACCCCGTCTTGGCACAAGCGATCGGTTCGTTCGACGAGCGGGCACCCAGACGCTGTCTGTGCACCAGCTTCGCCGCGGCGTGGGTGCACCGGATGGGCCCGAGCGGCCCGCCGCCAATCGTCGTAGTGCCCGATGCGACGGTCGACCTGCAATGGATCGAGGGGAGCTTTCGCGTCGCCGGACCCGACAAAGATCCCAAGACGGAGATCCTCGCTGCCAACGACGTCGTCGTCGGCTTTCGCTTCCATCCCGCTGCGGCGGCGGCCTGTCTCGGCGTGCCGCTCGTCGAGCTCGTCGGCCAACGGGTTCCGCTCGATGCCATTTGGGGATCGCGGGCACGCAAGCTCGCTGACCGCGTCCGCGTGCGCGACGATGTCGAGGACCTCGTGTCGTCGCTGGAGGAGGCCATTGCCGAGGAGATGGCGCCGTGCGCGGCGGATCGCGCGATGCAGATCGCCTACGACCTGATCGAGCGTGGCTCGCCGCCCGGGACGCAGCTCGTCCCATGGCTGATGCGCGCGCTCGAGATCAGCGAGAGAACCCTGCGTCGCCGCTTCGACGCGAGCTTCGGCTACGGCCCGAAGACGCTCGATCGCATCCTTCGCTATCAGCGCTTCCTCAGGCTAGCCAGCCGATCGGCGGAGTCGACTGCGGCCCTGGCCGTCGAGGCAGGCTACTCCGACCAGGCGCACCTGGTTCGCGAGAGTCGTCGCCTGACCGGGGCGACGCCCGAGCGAATGCGTCGCCCGCTGTAGCACGCGCGAGGTCGCAGCAACCGCCGCGGACCGCGGTTCGCAGCTCGACGACACGCTCGACTGGGGGCGGCTGCCGGCGCGCCCCATCAGGACGGTTGGCCGTTTCGTTCAAGACGTCTCCGTCGCCGCCTCCGATGCTTGCACCATGACCAACAAGGAGACTGCCATGGTGCCGCGCATTTCCGTTGTGACGATCGCCGTCTCGAACCTCGAGCGTTCGCTCGCGTTCTATCGCGACGGCCTCGGGCTGCCGACCGAAGGAATCGTGGGCCGCGAGCTCGAACACGGCGCCGTCGCGTTCTTCACGCTGGCTGGCGGACTCAAGCTCGCGATCTGGGCCCAGGACGACTTGGCGCACGATACCGGTCTCGAGAAGACGCCGATCAGCTCGACCGCGTTTTCCATCGGGCACAACGTCAAGCGGCGAGAGCAGGTGGATCCGGTGATGGAGCAGGCCGCGCGCGCCGGGGCCGAGATCGTCAAGGTGGCCCAGGAGACGTTCTGGGGTGGCTACGCGGGGTACTTCCGCGACCTCGACGGCCACCTTTGGGAGGTCGTCTGGAACCCGGCGAACCTTCCCTCCGACGACCTCGCGTAGGCGTCGGCGCAGGGGGGGCGCCTCGTCGCGATCGCGGCGCACGAGCGGAGACCGGCGCCGCAACAGCGGCGCCGCGCCCATGGCCCGCGACGGTCGCGTTCGTTCCGGCGCGTCTCGTGCTCGCGGGTGACGTCCTTCCGTGCTCTTCTCGACGGCTCGTGTCCGTGCGTCTCGGGAAGTCGCGTCACGCCATGGTCGCTCGGTTGTCGGCGATCGTGCTGCTGCTGGCGGCGTCCCCGAGCGCGGCGGGCGCCTCGGAGTCGGCGCCGATCGCCGTTCGGATCAGCGAAGACGTCCACGAAGGTTGTCCGAGGCGTCCGTCGATGCTCGAGCGGATCCGCGCGAGGCTCCCGCGCGTCCGCGAGGCTGCCGAGGGCGAGCCCGCGGTCGACGTCCGGGTGAGCGTCGAGCGGCGCGGCGGCACGAGCCATGGCACGATCGCGCTCGTCTCGGCCGGCGAGCGCGCCGAGCGCGCGGCGTCGTCGGTGTCGTGCGATCGCGTCCTCGTCGCGCTCGCCGTCATGGCGGCGATCGGCCTCGAGGGAGGGGAGTTGCCCGTGCCCGGGGAGGAGCCGGAGGCGACGGCGCCCTCCGAGGGGCCGGACGAGGTCGCGCCCACGCCCCTCGCGCCCACGCCCGATACGCCGCCGCGGTCGGCGAGACCCTCGCGGAGGGCGACGCGTCGACAGCCGCCACGTCCCGCGCCCGCGCCGCGCCCGCGCATCGGCTTCGCGCTCGGTACGAGCGCGGAGGTCTCGGTGAACCGCTCGCTCGTCGTGACGCCGGGCCTCTTCGGGCAGGTCGGCTTTCCGGGGCGGTTCGCGCCCGTCGTCCGGGCCGGCATCCGACGCAGCTTTCGCGCGGACACCGTCTCCCCGTTCGGGACCGTCGGCCTTCAATGGAGCGAGGTGGCCGTGGCCGGCTGCGGCGATCTCCTCCGGCAGCCGACGGTGCGCGTCGGACCGTGCTTGAACGCCGAAGGCGGCGTCCTCGAGGCCGTCGTGATCGAGCCGCTGCCTTCGCGGGTCCGGTCGGCCGCGTGGCTGAGCGCCGGCGCCTCCGCGCGGATCTCGTGGCGGCCGCTCCAGGCCGTGTCGTTCGAGCTCCTCGGCGGCGTGCGCGCACCCTTGATCCGCAACCAGCTCCTCTTCGAGCCTGCGGCGCTCGTCTATGAAGCTCCACCGGTCGTGCCCTTCCTCGGGGCTTCCGTGCTGGGGCACTGGCCCTGAGCCGCTTCACGGTCGAGCTCGTGCGGAGGCCGAGCCACGGCTGGGCTTGGGCGCTCCTTGAAGTTTGGAGGGCGATTCTGAAATACGATCGCGCTCCCGTCGACATCGCTCCGGGTTGGAAGGTCGCGCGTGGTTGCTTCACAGACAGCGAGACTCACGGCCGACGAGGTCGGGCCGATGCAGGCCCCGGCCGACCATGCGCGCCTGCGCGAGCTCGCGGACGAGCACTACGAGTTCGTGTGGCGCTCGCTCCGGCGCCTCGGCGTGAGGCCACCCGAGACCGACGACGCCGCCCAGCGCGTCTTCCTCATCCTCGCGCAGAAGCTCTCGAGCATCCAGCCGGACAAGGAGCGAAGCTTCGTCTTCGGCGTCGTCATGCGGGTCGCCTCGAACGTCCGGCGCGACCTCGCGACCTCGCGCGCGCGCGAGGTCGCGGAGAGCGAGTCGCCCGAGTCGGTCGCGCAGGGGCCGACCGCGGAGTCGGCCGTAGCGCAGGCCGAGGAGCGCGCCACGCTCGACGAGATCCTCGCCGGCATCCCCGCGGAGCGCCGGGCCGTCTTCATCCTCTTCGAGCTCGAGGAGCTCACCCTGACGGAGATCGCAGAGCTGCTCGGTCTCCCGGTCGGGACGGCCGCCACGCGCCTCCGGCGCGCGCGGCAGGAATTTCAGGCGGCCGTCGCCCGGCTCCACGCGCGAGGCCAAGGAGGAACGCCGTGACGATCTCCGAATTCGAACCGCTCCTCCGAGGCTCGACGAACGAACGTGAGCGGAGCCTGCTCCGGTCTGCGAAGGACGACGCCTCGCGCGCCGGCGCGCGCGCGCAGATGCTCGCAGCGCTCAGCGTCCCGGCGGCGGCGACGTCCGAGCGCTGGGTCGATCGCCTCGCTCGGAGCTCGGGCGCCACGCACGTGCACGGCGTCGCGCTCCTCTTGCTCGCCGGGGCCGTCATCGGGGGAGCCTTCCTCGCCTTCTCCGAGCGCAGCTCCTCGACGGCGGGTCCTCCGGTCGGCGTCGCGACGCTCGCCGTCCCGGTCGCCGCCACGGACACGGACCTCCTCGGGCGCGACGACGAGACGGCGAAGGCGCCGGTCATGACGCTGGACTCCTTGCCGAACGCACCCGCCCTCGACGCTCCTCCGCGGAGAGCGATCCCCGCCGGGGCCTCGGCACCGAGCGACGCGCTCGATCGTGAGATCGCGCGGGTCGAAGCGGCTCGAGGCGCGCTCGCGAGCAGCGAGACGACGAAGACGCTTCGGCTCCTCGACTCCTACGACCGGGAGTTCCCCCGCGGCGCGTTCTCCGTCGAGGTGTCCGTGCTCCGCATCGAAGCCCTCGCACGCGCCGGCCGCATGGACGAGGCGCGCCGTCTCGGCTCGCGCTTCCTCGCCGAGCATCATGAAGGCGCGTTCGCGCGCCGGGTCACCGCCACCCTGGCCAAGACGCCCTCCGGCGGCGACTGAGCGATCGCTCGCGCCCCGAAGACGCCTTTCGCACATCCCAAGGAGATCGAATCGTGCAACGTCGCATCGTTGGCTTCACGTGCGTGTTCGCCGTCGCGAGCGTCCTCGTGCAGGCATGCACCACCCAGACCTATCTCGGACGTGGGTTCGACGACGACGCTGGAGCGCAGCCGCCCCCTTTCACCGCCGATCCCGACGGGGGCGACGCGCAGGCGAGCGCGCCCGAGACGCCGCTCGTCGACATGTGTCCGAGCGACAAGTGCAAGGCTCCGTGGGCGACGTGCTCGACCTCGCGGTTCCTCTGCGACGTCGATCTCTCCACCGACTCGGCGAACTGCGGCAGCTGCGGGAACGAGTGCCCGACCGACGACTGGAGGAGCACCGAGCTCAACGCGAAATGGATCTGCGTCGGCGGCACGTGCCAGATGTCGTGCAACAACACCTTCTGGCAGGACTGCAACGGCAGCATCGAAGACGGCTGCGAGACCCGGATGGGGACGAGGGAGAACTGCGGCACGTGTGGCAACGTGTGCCCCGAGGGCGCCATCTGCAACAACGGCGTCTGCCAGGGGTGCAAGGCGACCGAGGAGAACTGCTCCGGGGTTTGCGCGAATCTGAGCTCGGACGATTTCAACTGTGGCGCGTGCTGGAACTTCTGTGACGGAGCTCCTTTCGACAAGGATCCGCCGCCGAGAAATATGTATTACGGATGCGCCGACGGCGCGTGCGGCAGCCTGAAATGCGCCAATGGTTTTGCCGATTGCGACGCGAAGTTGGAGACCGGCTGCGAAGTGCGCGTGGTCAGCGACCGCGAGAACTGCGGGGCTTGTGGCACCAAGTGCGCCGCGGGCGAGATCTGTGAAAACGGCACGTGCCAGTGCGACCGCGGCCCGAGCGGCTGCGATTGTCTCCCGGACTTCGAAGCCGATTTGATGAACTGCGGCGCCTGCGGCGTGCGCTGCGACGGACGACCGAACGCGACGCCGACGTGCAGGTTCGGGCGCTGCGGGACGAAGTGCAACGCGGGATATGGTGATTGCAATAATGACCTGTCTGACGGCTGCGAAATCAATATGTCGAAGGATCCCCAGCACTGCGGGGCGTGCGGGATCGCGTGCGCGACGGGGCAAGCCTGCGTCGACGGCGTGTGCGTGGTCGAACCTTGCCCGCCCGGAGTGACGCACTGATGCGGCCCATCCCTTTCTTCGGCCGTCGCGACCTCTGGCTCGTCGCCACGATCCTGTTGGGGGGCCGCGCCGTCGGGTGCGCTGCGAGCGGCGAGGACGCGCAGGCCGAGCCTGACGAGCCCGGCGGTGAGACCATCCCCGGCAACCCCGCGGCGGACGCCTCGACCTCGGACGGAGCGGCGAGCGACGGCGGCGCGCCGGCGGACGAGCGCTGCAGCGACGACGGCTGGTGTCGCGTGGCGATGCCGAGCGACAAGGAGGCGCTGTACGGAGTCTGGGGGAGCTCGGCGAACGACGTCTGGGCGGTGGGATCCTTCGGAGCGGTCCTCCACTGGAACGGCGCCACCTGGAGCCAGCAGCGTGTCCGGACGGACGCCGGCCAACCGAAGCCGCTCTTCGGGATCTGGGGGAGCGGGCCGGGCGACGTCTGGGCCTTCGGCGTCAACGAGATCTTCCACGCGGACGGCTGGGACGACACGGCGACTGCGTGGTCGACCATCGAGACTCCGAGGCTCGACCTCTTCACGCCTACGTCGGCTCGGGCCGTCTGGGGGAGCAGCGCTACGGACGTCTGGCTCCTGCTCGCCCCGCTGAACGCGTTCTCGTCGAACATGCTCAACAAGTGCTGGCACTCCGCCGGCTGGAGCGGCGCCGAGACCAAGCTGGACGCGGCGCTCGACCACTACGTCGCGGGCAACCCGGGAAACAACTTCGCGGGGATCTGGGGGACGGGGCCGAGCGACGTCTGGATCGTCGGCGCGTCGGGGCGAATCCTTCATACGGACGGCTACCGGAACGGAGCCGCGGAGTGGGTCCAGCCGAACAGCCACACGCGGCAGCACCTGACCGGCGTCTGGGGGAGCGCGACCGACGACGTCTGGGCCGTGGGGGAGAACGGAACGATCCGCCACTATACCTACGACGAGGTGGGCGCCCTCGGGTGGGCGCTCTCCGACTCCACGGTCACGACGCACCTCCGCGCCGTCTGGGGGACGAGCGCCACGAACGTCTGGGCGATCGGAGACGAGGGCACGATCCTCCACGGCGACGGCGCCAGCTGGTCTCGCTCGAAGGTCCCGACCTTGCCACCGTCGACGCCGCTCTACGGCATCTGGGGCAGCGGGCCCGACGACGTCTGGGTCGTCGGCGAGCGCGTCGTCCTTCATCGAGGCCCCGCGGGGGTAGCGAAATGATCATGAAGCGTCTCCCCAGGCCGCGCGCGATGGGCGTGGTGCTCGTCCTTCTGGCGTTCGCCGCGTGCTCGAGCGCGGACGGTGAAGCCCCCTTCGCGCTCGACGACGCGGGCGACGGTGACGGCGGCGCCGGCACGGACGCCGCTCCGATCGACCTCGACGACGCGGGCGCATCCGACGCGCGCGACGCCGCGGCCGAGGCCGACGCGGGTGGCGTCGCGAAGTGCACGGTGGATTGGTGCGAGACGCCGCTCCCGATCCCCGACGGCGGCACGCTCTCGCTGATGGACGTCTGGGCGCCTGCGCCGAACGACGCCTGGGCCGTCAGCGAGGAGGGCCTCGTCCTGCGCTGGAACGGCGCGCAGTGGACCGTGGTCTGGGACGCGCAGACGCCGCTCTATGGGATCCGAGGCGACCACGAAGGCGATATCTGGGTCGTCGGCGCCGCGGGCGCGATCTTTCGCGGACGCGCGGGCGCGACGTGGACGTCGATCCCGAGCGGGACGACGACCGATCTCATGGAGATCTGCGAGGCGTCGCGCGACGCAGAGCGCCCGCGAAACGTGGCGATCGTCGGCGAGGCGGGCATCGTGCTCCGGTGGACCGGAGCCGTCGGAGAGGACGGCAACCCTTCCTGGGAGACGTCCAACCCCGCCGTCGATCACGAGCTCTTCTCGGTCTCGTGCGCGGGGTCCGACGTGTGGGTGGCCGGCCGAGCGACGGACTGGTTCGAGGGCGGGCCGCGCATCTATCGCGAGAGCGCAGAGGGGTGGCTCGCTCAGCCGACGATCGCGAACGCGAGCCGAAACGACTCGTACTCCAAGATATGGGCGTTCGATCGTCAGAACCTCTGGGTGCGCGGGAGGGGGAACATCCTGCGCGCCACGCCGGCCGGCGACGGGGGCGCCCTCGGCTGGGTCGAGGAGTACGCGCCCGTCGCGGGAGCCATGAAGCGCCCGTCGTCGATCTGGGGCACCGGCCCGAACGACGTCTGGATCGCGTCGTCCCGCGGACGCGTGCACCACTGGGACGGCTCCTCCTTGAAGATCACGGCGACGGCCAAGGGCTGGGATGTCCTTCCGAACAACCTGCGCGCCGTGTCCGGCAGCGGACCCGACGACGTCTGGGTCGTCGGAGACGGCATCGCCCTCCACCGCAACGTCAACGGCCAGGATTGAGCTGATGGATTTCATCTCGCGGACGACCGGTATCGTCGCGCTCCTGCTGGGAGCGGGCGTCTTCTGCGGCGCGTGCTCGGACAGCGACCGAGAGCTGGGACACGTCGAGGGGGACGCCGGGAACGATCCCGCGCCCACGGTCGACGCCGGCCCCGCCGACGGGTCGAGCCAAGACCCGCCGGACTCCTCGGTGCAGCTCGCGTGCAAGGTCACGCCCTGCGTCACCGCGCTCTCCGCCAAAGGCGGGAGCCACGTCTGCGCGCTCCTGGCGGACGCGACCGTCCGCTGCTGGGGCAGCAACGCGAGCGGCCAGCTCGGCGCCGAGACGCCCGCGGACGGCGACGCGGGCGACGCAGGAGACGCGGGGGCTGGCGGGCCGTACTCGGCGCGCCCCGTGCGCGTCGCGAACGTCGCCAACGCCACCCAGATCAGCGTGTCGGGCGTCGGGACGAGCTGCGCCCGCCTCGAGGACGGCGCCGTGATGTGCTGGGGCGCCAACACGCACGGGCAGCTCGCGCGGAGCGCCGATCGGGTCGTGGCCGACACGGAGGCGCACCCGCGCGCGTCCCGCGTCGAGGGCCTGCCCTTCGCGAGCCGCGTGGACGTGGGCGGCGCCTTCGCCTGCGCGGTCGGCGAGCTCGGCACGAACGGGACAGGCGGGAGCATGCACTGCTGGGGAGACAACTCCGTCTTGCAGCTCGGCCGAGGGTACACGCCGATCGAGAGCGGCGTCGTCGGCGCCGTCGGGCTCCGCTTCCGTCGGGTGCTCTCCGGCGCCGGGACGATGCGCGTCGGCTTCGCCGTCCGCGACAACGGCGCGCTGCTCTCGTGGGGCGGGGCCGACTGGAACGACGGGAGCTTCGGCATGCCCGGCGTGAAGGACGCGCTCGCGCGCGAGACCTCGTTCTCTCCCGACGGCGATCCCCTCGAGATCCCCGGGCTGAGCGACGTCGCGAGCGTGGTCGCCGGATCGTCGCACGCCTGCGCCGTCTCCCGCGGAGACGTCTACTGCTGGGGACAGAACAGCACCGGCGCCGTCGGGAACAGCAACAAGTCGGACGTCTTTGCGCCCTACCAGGTCACCATCCTCGGCGCGGGCGCCGTCGAGGACGTGGCCGCGAGCGACCTCACGACGTGCGCCAGGACGCGCGAGGGGCGGGCCTACTGCTGGGGCGACAACGAGAGCGGCCAGCTCGGCGCCGGCAACGCCGACGTCGTCTTCAAGCCGGTCGCCGTCGGGGGCCTGGTCGCTCGCGTCGTACAGATCGCGGCGATGGACCGCGCGACGTGCGCGCTGCTCGAGGACGGCTCGGTCCAGTGCTGGGGCAGCAACGCCGAAGGGCAGCTCGGGATCGGCGCCCGCGATGACCTCCCGCACCACAAGCCGGAGCTCGTCGTCTTCTGAACCGAGACGAGCAACAGAGCTTCGAGGACGCACGGATGAAGACCGCTCCGACGGAAAGAGATGGGCACGAGCACGCGAGGACCGGATCGGCCACCGGCCGCGCCTGGCGGTGGAGGCGGCTCGGCCTGCTCGCGGCCGCCGCCTGGAGCGGTGTCGTGGTCGCCGGTGTGATGAGCGCGTGCGGAAGCGCCGACCGTCCGTCGTTCGAGCACGCGGACGCCGGCGAGCTCGGCGGGGCCGACGCGCAGGCCAGCGACGCCTGCGAGACGTCCGTCTGCTCTCGCGATCTCCACTCGATCCTGAGCGGGTGCACCGGCGACGTGATCCGGGAGTGCCCCCCCGAGACGGGATGCGCGAACGGGGCTTGCGTGCCGGCGTGCGCGAGCGCCGAGGCGAACGAGGGGACGATCGGGTGCTCCTTCTGGACCACGTCCTCCGTCGCGACGGTCGGCGGCCCGCCCTCGACCGCTCCGTTGCAGGACCACCGGAGCTCCTGCCTCGCGGCGTTCGTCGCGAACACCTGGAACAGCCCCGTGAACATCCACGTCGAGTTCGGGGGCGCGGAGCTCGATCTCTCGCGGAGCGTCGCGATCCCGCGCACGCGAGGGAAGGAGGTGGACTACGAGCTCCTCCAGGGGCCGCTCCCGCCGGGCGAGATCGCGATCGTCTTTCTGAACCAGAGCGCCGATCCGCCGGCGGCGAACCCGGACCACATCCGCTGCCCGCTGCCCGCGGCGATGGAGTCGAACGAGCCCACGATTCCGCTCTATTCGGGTGAGGGCGCGGCGTTCAACGTCACGACGGACCGGCCCGTCAGCGCGTACTCGATCTACCCCTACGGCGGCGCCAAGAGCTACATCCCCGCGGCGACGGTCCTCTTGCCGACCAGCACGTGGGACACGAACTACCTCGTCGTCGACGCGTGGGACGCGATCGATCGCGGGATGTCGGGGATGAACCCCTCGCTTCAGGTCATCGCCGCGAGCGACGACACCGAGGTGCGCATCCGCCCGACCGACGACCTGATCGAGCTGCCCGGCGGGACGAAGAGCGCGGACGGACGAACGTCGATCTACAACCTCGCCCGGGGCGAGATCTTGCAGATCACGCAGCCGCGCGCGCTCGTCGGGAGCCCCATCGAGTCGAACAAGCCGATCGGCGTGTTCGGCGGGTCCACGTGCACGATCTACCCGAGCACCATGATGACGAGCTATTGCGACGTCTCCCACCAGCAGATCCCGCCGATCCGCGCGTGGGGCAGCGAGTACGCGGCGGTTCGCTACGAGACGCGGCGGTCGATCCTCGCCGGCAAGGGCTCCGCCGTCGCCGTCATCGAAGAGTCGGTCCCCTGGCGCTTCGTCGGGGCCGCCGACGGTACGACGCTGACGTATCGGCCCGAGCGCCCGCAGGGAGCGCCGGAGACGCTGTCGCAAGGCGAGGCCGTGACGTTCTGGACGGACAAGCCGTTCGTCGTCAACAGCCAGGACGGGCAGCATCCGTTCTACCTGGCCAGCTACATGACGAGCCTCTGGTACCACGACGGCCCGAGGACGGTCGACTCGCAGATCGGCGATCCGGACTTCGTCAACGTGATCCCGGTCCAGCAGTATCTGGACGCCTACACGTTCTTCACGGACGTGACCTTCAGGTACACGAGCCTCGTCGTGGTCCGTCACGATCGGGGGGACGGGTTCAAGGACGTCACGCTCGACTGCGCGGGGACGATCACGGGCTGGAAGACGATCGACGCGGAGGGACGCTACCAGTACGCGTACGTCACGATGGTGGTGAACGGAGAGCCCCAACCGTTCGGAGACCAGGTCTGCGCGAACGGACGGCACGGGATCCGCAGCGACGCGCCGTTCGCGCTGACCGTCTGGGGAATGGATGACGCTGCCAGCTACGGCTATCCGGGCGGGGCGGGGCTTCGAGCCCTGTCCTCCGTCGAGATCCCCGTGGTGCGCTGACGAGAGGGCACCTTGCATCGACCTCCGACACACGTCCGCCGTTCGCGAGCGACCACGAATCGCCGGTTCGAGGCGTACTCGCGCGACGCGACCGATTCGCTCTTTCGAGCTCGGCGGAGCTGGGCTCCGTCTTGTCAATGCCATCGCGGTGAGGCGCAATCATGAATAGGTTTGGACTGCGGGGTGGTCTCCTGGCCTGCGTGGCGCTCGGTCTCTTCGCTCCCGTGGGGTGCGGCGAAGGTTCGGACGACGCGACCACCGGCGCCGACGAAGACGCGGGCGCGGTTCCCGTCGACGCGGGCGATCTCGACTCCGGGCTCGCCGACGCCACGACCTCCGACGTCGTCGACGATCGCCGCATCGAGTGGGACGCCGGTCCCGACCCCGAGGCGCCGATCGTCGAGGCGATCTGGGCGCGCGGCTCGATCTTCTGCGCGCGCCTGCGGCGATCGACCGGCACCGCGATGGAGTGCTGGGGCAACAACACGAACGGGGAGCTCGGCAGGGGAGCGGTCTCCCAGGCCGGGACGACCTTCAAGCCGTTCCCGATCGCGTCCGCGGAGGCCGTGAGCTTCAAGACGATCGCGAACAACGGCTCCCCGCTCAACGGCGCCGTGTGCGCCGTCACGGCGAACGACGATCTGAAGTGCTGGGGGCGGGGCTACGGCGGAGGCGTCCCGCCTCGGCCGAGCGTCCCCGACGAGCCGTTCTTGACCGGCATCGCGGACGTCGACATGGTCGAGGCGAACGCGTGCGCCCTCACGACGAGCGGGAAGGTCGCGTGCTGGGGAGGGAACATGCAAGGTCAGCTCGGCCTCGGGTCGAGGGACTTCGTCAACCATCCCGTGCCCGAGGAGATCCCGGGCTTCACCGCCGATCAGGTGGCCTGCGGCCTCACGACCACGTGCGCCGTCAAGGACGGAGAGGTCTGGTGCTGGGGAGCGATGGCTCAGCTGGGCAACGGCATGGGGTTCGGCTGGAACGCGACTCCGGGGAAGGTCCTCGGCCTGAGCGACATCAAGAAGGTCCAGATGCATCGCTACGCGACGTTCGCGCTCGCGAGCGACAAGACGCTCTGGTTCTGGGGGATCTTGGGGAGCACGACGGCCTACACGCCGACGAAGGTCCTCGATCCGACCCCCGGCGATCCGAACCGCGTGCTCTCGGACGTGGAGGACATCGCGGGCAGGTGCGTCCGCTTCACGAGCGGCAAGGTCCGCTGCTTCCCGTTGAACGCAGCCTACGAGCTCATCGAGGTCCCCCGCGTGGAGGACGCGGCGGTCCTCGAGGACTCGTGCGCATTGAGCTCTGCCGGTGAGCTTCGATGCTGGGGGGCCAACAGCTACGGTCAGCTCGGGCTACCGCCGACCGTGCTCCCGATGGCGACCTCATCCGTGGCGATGGAGCTCTGAGCGAGGTCACGATCGGCGAGCGACGCCGACCTCATCCGTGGCGATGGAACTCTGAGCGAGGTCACGATCGGCGAGCGACGCCGACCGACACGACCCTACCGACATGCGTCTGGTGTCGATCCTTTCGCTTGCGTCGCGGGGGTGGACGGGCGACGGGAGATCGTCCCCGTCATCGGTCGCTCGCCGACGATGGCGCCAACCACCGAGGTGCGCCGACGCGCGCTCTCGAAGCGAAGGACCCCATGCGCCAATCGAAGCGAACGTACGTAGCCCATCTCCTCGCCGCCGCCGCGCTGGTGGCCTGCAGCAGCGACCGAGCGTCGTCCGGGGGGGAGCAGCCGGAGCCCGACGGAGGCGTCCCCGCGCCTGCCCCCGTCACCGCGGAGGCGGCGTGCGAGCACCAGTTCCGCGTCCGCGTCGAGCGCTGCACGAATGGCAACATCGCTCCCGCGACGGTGGCGAGCGCGCGCACGCGCTACGTCGCAGACTGCGTGGCCGCGCTCGGCCTCCCGGGCTCGACGCGCACGGCGGACGAGGTCGAAGCGTGCGCGAGCGCGCTCGAGCCCGAAGAGTGCGGCGTCATCGCCGAGCTGCTCCCGGCGTGCACCCCGAAGGCGGGCACGCTCGCGACCAACACGGCGTGCAACGTCGGCGCGCAGTGCGCGAGCGGCAACTGCGAGCTCCGCGCGGAGGGCAAGGGGTGCGGCGTCTGCAAGGATCCCGCCGCCGAAGGCGAGGGGTGCTCGGCCGAGAACCCCGCGTGCGCCGCCGGGACCTTCTGCGTGGGCGAACCGAACGCGTCGCGGATGACCTGCAAGCGCGTCAGCTACGTCGCGGCGGGCGCGTCGTGCAACGGGTTCGACGCGCAGTGCCGCCCGGGCTTCATCTGCGCCGCCATCGACGGCGCCGCCCCGGTGTGCATCCAGGCGCTGGACGTCGGGAAGGAGTGCCGCGACGACGCGCACTGCGCGAAGGGCACGTATTGCAGCCAGCGGTTGGCGCAGTGCACCAAGCGCGGCGCCGCCGGAGAAGCCTGCGACTCGACGCAACCCTGCGGCGATGGGCTCGGCTGCGACCGCGAGAGCCAAACGTGCGCGGCCCTCACCTTCGCCGAGCCCGGCGAGAGCTGCGGAGGAAGCGTCGCCTGCCGCGAAGGCATCTGCGGACAGGGCACCGGCGCCCCGCGCTGCGCGCCGATCGTCGAGGACGGCGCCGGGTGCCTCGCGGCCGCGCATATGACGTGCCGCGCGCCGGCCGCCTGCGTCGGCGGAGGCTGCGTGATGCCGACGACGGCGAGCTGCCAGTAGGGGGCGGCGAGGGGGGACGCTCGGACGCTCGCCGCGCGATGCGGCTTCCCACCTGCATCGCGCGGCGCATCGACGCTCGCGATGATCTCGGATGCGAGCTCGAGGCGCTCGTCTTCGGGCAGCGCGAGCACGGCCTCCAGGGCTTTCGGGCCGCGTCACTCATGCCGACCAGTCTGGCTCACGTGCAGGCTTCATCCAGCGTGCGCTGACGCCGCTGATGTCACCGTTCGACGCTATCGAACCATGGTGGCGGTCTCGACTGTGTGAAGACCATCCCGGGCTCGCGCGGTTCGTGTCGAGGACGAAGTCATCGGGGGGCTGAGCCTCAACTTCGTACTGGGAGAGTGTCTCCTTCGGGAAGTCACGCAGGTTGAACGTGACGATCGCCTGGGCACCGACTCGAATGGCTGCTGCAAGGACATGGCGGTCGTCGGGATCGGGAAGCGTGATCCCCTCGATCAAGGACTCGAACCCCGTCACCATGCAGTTGGCCACGGCTTTCTTCATCAGCTCGCGAGTCCGCTGGAGAGCCTCGGGCTTCAGGTCGGGCCGCTGCTCCTGGATGTTCCGAAAGCACTCATCGAGGATCGCCTCCGACCACCGTGCTCGCACGATGCCCGTGTTGGCCAAACGGATGAGGAGGTCCCGCAAGGGCGCCGGGTACAGCACGCAGGCATCGTAGAGGACGACGAATGCCATCGGCCTGGTCAGTACCCCAGCCCGTGCTTCTCGGCCTCAGCTGTCAGTTCGTCCATGACGGCCTTCCGGTGCGCATCGTCCTTCTGCTTGTACGCCATCAGGTCGGCTACCAAGATGCGTCGGTGAGTGCCCACCATGCGGAAGGGGATCTTGCCTTCATCGAGTAAGCCCACGAGGAACGGCCGTGAGACGTTGAGCAAGTCGGCCGCCTGCTGCGTGGTCAGCTCGGCGTGAACAGGAACGATCGTGACGGCGTTGCCGTTCGCCATCTGGCCGAGGATCTCCAGGAACAGCTCGAAGGCTTCTCGGGGGACCGTGACCGAAACCGCCTCGCCCTCGCCATCTGGCCGGACCTGAACCGTGCGAGAAGCGACCTTCTTTCGCGGTAGGCCCGAGAGCGCTCGCAGCGCTACTCGTGCCTCTTCCGAAGCCTTGGGGGACGGGAGCTTCACGGGGGCCGCTTGCATGACGACAAGTGTAGCCATCAACCGAAACAAGTGAAATAACCGAAACTAACGAAACGCTGCCGAGTGGTTTCGTCCCTCAGTTCTTCACGAGCCGAAGCGTGGCACGAGTTGGATTCTGTACAACTCGAGCGAACAGCTCGCGTGCCACGTCCTTCGGATACTCCATCCCTATCGGGGAGCACGGGATCGTGGCCAGGAGGAGCGCGACCTCCGGTAACGGGTGCCGCTCCACCGCGATGCCCAGCGTCCGTCCGAAGTCGTTGATGGTCCCGAGGACCCGACGATCGTTGGCGGGGGTCACGATGCACTCACCCATGGCCCTCATCTCGGCGAGCATTGCGCTGCGGTCCTCGATCCCGATCGCCATCAGCATCACACCCGCCGCCTCCACGAAGCGCGGGAGGTTCACCCGCGTCCTTCTCAATGGCGACGAGGTCGAGGTCCATCGCCTCTGTGTAGGCGGTGAGCTTGGCCCTCTGTGCTTCGAGGGAGATGCCGGCGTCCGCCTGACCGTCCGTACTTACCCGGATGTACCCGACAACGCGTGTTCCCAAGGGCTCACCTCCTTGCGGGGGGTACCCCAAGGCGGTCTTCGTTTTCGAGATGGGCGTCTCGTAAACGGGAAGCGGACCCTCTCGGCACTGAACAAGGAACCTCGCGCGAGTGCAACATGGTCGAACTTTGGGCGAATCCGCCGCCGACCGCGCGTGTGTCCTTGTCGTATCAGCGCTGTCTGGCTAGCGTGCCGAAGGGTGCGTCATCAACGAGGGGGCTGGATGAGCGACGACGGCGTGAACGTAGCGGAGTCTGGACGCGGTGAGCTGGGTACGAACTCACGGCCGCTAGGCCAAGGAGACCAGCGTGCCGAAGCGTTCCTGGTGGCGGCGGGGACTACGTTCCGATGAGGGTCAAAGCGGTCGAGATCCTCAACTTCCGGCGGCTGAAGGCGACGCACGTTGACTTCGACAAGGAGACGACCATCTTCGTCGGCGCGAACAACAGCGGCAAGACATCGGCGATGGCCGCCATGCGGTGCTTCCTCGTGGCGCCGACTCAGTTGTCGCTCCGCGACATTACGATCGCGAATTGGCCGAAGGTTGATGCAGTCGGAATCGCATGGGAGGCGGATAAGAACGAGCCGCACATCCTACGCGACCTCTTGCCGAGCATGGACGTCTGGCTTGATACCCCGCTGAGCGAAATCCACCACGTGGCCCACATGCTCCCGACTCTCGACTGGAACGGGGGCTTGCTCGGCATCAGACTGCAGTACCAGATTCGAGACGTCGGCAAGTTGAAAGCCGACTACATCATGGCGAAGGCTGCTGTCACGTCGACTCGCGGAGAGCATCTAGAGCAAGTTCGTGGTTGGCCCGCCTCCCTTTCCGAGTTCCTGGAGCGGCGGCTGCGGTCCTACGTAGAGCTGGCGTCGTTTGTTCTGGATCCGAAGCTCAAAGCGCCGCCCGTTCACGGAGTGGCCAAACCCCAGCCACTCGGGGAGGACGCCATTGCGCTTGAACGTAATCCATTTATCGGACTGATAAGGGTTGACGAAGTTGCGGCCCAGCGAGACTTCGCTGATGCTTCGGGAAACCCGTCCGAGCCCTCGGAGTTCGGTAGCCGACGGTTCAAGCGACGTCTCTCAGAACAGTTGCGCGCCTATTACGACCGCCACCTCGATCCAGAGAAGATTCCGTCGGAAGAAGATCTCGAAGCGCTAGTGGCCATTCAAACTGCCGAGCGCAATTTCGATAGACGTCTCGAGGCAGGATTCTCGGACGCCTTTCGGGAGCTTGAGTCTCTCGGCTATCCGGGAATGACGAACCCAAAGCTGAAGATATCGACGCAGCTTCGGCCAACCGACGGACTGAGGCACGGGTCCGCCGTGCAGTACGCGGTGGTGGATCCGACAGGGGACGGAAAGGCCGTGCTGACACTGCCTGAAGACTATTCAGGTCTCGGATATCAGAATCTCATAGCCATGGTGTTTATGCTCATGAGCTATCGAGATGAGTGGATGCGCGTTGGAAAAGCCTCCGTCAGCGCGGACACCGAAGTCTCCGTTGCAATTCCTCCCCTGCATCTCGTGTTGGTAGAGGAGCCTGAGGCACACCTCCATGCTCAGGTACAACAGGTCTTCATCAAGAAAGCCTATCAACTCCTGCGCCAGCACGCGGATCTCGATAAGGGCGAGCGCTATTCGACACAGCTGGTGGTAAGCACGCATTCAAGCCACATTGCTCATGAAGCCGACTTCGCGAACCTTCGGTATTTTCGAAGGCGCCCGGCGACTGGACGCGCCGAGTCGCAGACAACGACAGTCGCGAACCTCTCGCACGTGTTCGGGGAAGGTGATGAAACCCATCGGTTCGTGCGGCGCTACCTGAAAGCGACGCATTGCGACCTGTTCTTCGCGGACGGAATCATTTTTGTTGAGGGGCAGGCCGAGCGCATTCTTGTCCCGCACTTTATTCGTCATCACTTTGACGGACTGTCGAGGCGCTATATCTCGATCCTCGAACTCGGTGGAAGTCACGCTCACAGCTTCAAGGAGCTGGTGGACGTTCTCGGTCTCCCGACTCTGCTCATTGCTGACCTGGATGCCACGAGCAAGGAGACCGTAAAGACTGCAGCAGGTGGCGAAGCCGTCCGCTGGAAGCAGGCGAAGCCAGCTCGCGGGGCAAACCAGCGCACCGGCAATCAGGTTCTCAAGGAGTGGCATCCTGCGAAGGACCAGATCGACGACCTGCTTTCCCTCGAGGCTGCGAGCCACGCGTCGTCCGGTATCGATGGCTACGAGTTCTACGTCGCCTACCAGAAGCCACTGCAGGTGCTGGGGGCCGACGGCGGTACCAGCGAGGTGATTCCCCGGACATTTGAAGACGCATTGATCTTTGAGAACAAGGAAGTTCTTGGAGATATCGCTGGCTCGAGCACCACTAAGAAGGTCCAAAATCTGGTGGCAAGCGGGGTGTCAAATGACGAACTCGCTCAGGAGCTGTTTGAGCTTCTGAAGACGGCAGGAAAAGCTGAGTTCGCGATAGATTGTCTAATGTTGGAAGACCCGAAGGCGCTCCGCCCACCGCAGTACATTCGCGATGGTCTTAGCTGGTTTGAACGCGCCGTGAGTGAGGACGCACCTCTAAACTTGGGTGCGACGGTCGTTGCCTCATGACGGTCGTCGCCGTTGAGCTAGGAGCTCTCGACGCGGATGCGTCAGCCGACGTCGAGATCGCCCAGTGTCTGGACCCGAGGTCGCCGCGAAGCTTCTTTCTCTACGCAGGGGCTGGGTCAGGGAAAACGCGCTCATTGAAGAATGCTCTCGACGGTTTTCGGGACCGGCACGGCGAAGCCTTTCGTCGGACGGGTCAGCGGGTTGCCGTTATCACCTACACAAACGCTGCGGCGGATGAGATTGCCGAGAGGGTAGGTCGTGATCCTCTTTTTCCTATATCCACGATTCACAGTTTTTGCTGGACACAGATTTGTTCGCATCGTGCAGATATTCAGCGCTGGTTAGTCGGTTATCTGTCGTCAAAGCTTGTCGACGTTCGGGAGAAGCAAAGTAAGGGGCGAGCTGGGACAAAAGCGGCGCAGGATAGAGAGCGGAGTGTTGTTGAACTGACGCGTCGGCTGAAGTGGCTGGGGAAGGCTCGACGGTTTACCTACAATCCGAACGGCGACAATTTTGGCGCCGACTCCTTGTCGCATCACGAGGTGCTCAGCCTCGCCGCCTTCTTCATGGCCTCGAAGCCTGCCATGCAGGCGGTGATGGTTAATCGCTTCCCGTTCATCCTCATCGACGAGAGTCAGGACACGAGCAAGGTGCTTATGGACGCCTTCTTCGCTCTGGCCAGGGCGACGGTCGGGAGGTTTGCGGTTGGCCTCTTCGGCGACACGATGCAGAGGATCTACGCGGACGGTCATCCGGCGCTCGAGAGTTCCGTCCCTTCGGATTGGGCGCGCCCCGCTAAGCGGATGAACCATCGCTCCCCTAGGCGAGTCGTGCGACTGGGGAACTCTCTGCGCGCCGCCGTCGACGGGCAGCGTCAACTGGCGCGCGAAGACAGCGCAGAGGGAGTCGTGCGTCTCTTCGTAGTACCGGCGGGTACTGCAGATAAGGCGGAGGCTGAGCGCCGTGCCCGCGTGCGGATGGCCGAACTGTGTGGTGACCCCAGCTGGACGGATGCAGGCACGGCCGTGAAGACCCTAACTCTTGAGCATCGGATGGCGGCGACACGCCGCGGCTTCGTAGCGATGTTTGACGCCTTGGACCAGGACTCACGGCTATCGACGGGGCTGAAGCAGGGGGACTTGGCCGGTCTCAGGTTGTTCACCGAGCGCGTAGCTCCTCTCCTGGCAGAGTCACGAGGAAACAGCTTCGCGGTGATGGATCAGCTTCGTAGGCACTCTCCACTGATGCACCCGGAGGCGCTGGCAGCATGTGCAGACTCCGGCACGCCGCTCATGGCGGTAAGGGAGGCGTTCAAGGCAGTCGCTGCGCTCGATGTAGAGAACCCCTCGCTGACGTTCCTCGACGTGTTGAGGTGCGTCGCCAAGCACGGGCTGTTTCAAGTGCCGCCTTCGCTCCAGCCGTTTGTTGAGCCAGAGGAGGCGGCCACCCCGGGATCTGTCGACGACGATGACCACGACGATGACGGCGAGGCGTCGTCATTGAGCATGCAGGTCTGGCGAGAGTTTCTCAGTACGCCTTTCCGCCAGATCGTGCCGTATGCCGAGTACATCACCGACCGTGGCCCATACGGGACACATCAAGGCGTGAAGGGTCTCGAGTTCGACCGTGTTCTTGTCATCCTGGACGATGAAGACGCCAAAGGCTTCCTGTTCTCCTACGAGAAGCTCTTCGGGGTCGAGGCGCTTTCGGATGGTGACCGGGAGCGTGCGGGGACAGGCGTTGAAACCGGCGTCGACCGAACACGTCGACTTCTCTACGTCACGTGCACCAGGGCCAAGAGGAGTTTGGCGCTCGTCGCCTACACCAAGAATCCTGCCCGGTTGACGGCGGCGGCCGTAAAACAGGGGTGGTTCGAGGCCAGTGAGGTGGAGCAGCTCTGAACTCGTTCTTCAGGCGGAATTACTGAGACAGACGCGTAGCGAGCGCCTGCTTGATGTCGTGGTACGGCCCGCCAATCGCCCCCGCGCAACTCGACCTCCCAAACCCCCACGCCGGCCCACGCGCGGTTGCCGCTCGCTTCGATCACGACGCCGCGCCCCGCTTCCTTCCGTCGGACGCCACCACAGCCCCCACCCCCCGCCGCACAAACGGCGACCGGCGCCGCGACTCGCGTCGCGGCGCCGGTGTCCGTGTGGAGCGATCTCGCTCGGTGCCCGCTCAGATCTCGCAGTCCGGATTGA
>JAHBWA010000136.1 GCA_019637195.1 Labilithrix sp.
CATCGGGCCGAGCCACAGCCGCTCCGACGTCTGGAACCAGAAATAGGCGGGGATCGAGAGCCCGTTGAAGGCCGGGCTGTTGAAGACGACCGGGATGTACGCGCCGGTGTCGATGCGGGCGAAGTCCGAGACGTGGAACGTGAGCGGGACGCCGAACATGACGCCGAAGCGCGTGTTGTCCTCGACCGGGAGGAACACGCGCCCGTCGAGGCCCACCTCGGTCACGCTGCCGCTGTACGCCACCCAGCGCATGCGGAGCTCCGGGTTGGCGACGGTGTCGCCGCCGGTGCCGTAGGTCTCGGTCCAGAGCGTGCGGCCGTAGCCGTCGGCGCGGATGGCGCGGCCGTCGTCGCCGAAGCGGAGGCCGGTGCGGAAGCCGAGCTCGAGGCGCTCGGTGACGCCGAGCGCGCCCTCGAGGTTCATGCCGAGCCCGGTGCTGCTGACGTCGTTCAACGGGCCGCGGAAGCGGGCGTGGCCGATCCCGAGCCCGACGTCTCCAGCGAAGACCAGCTGGTGCTGCGTCATCGGGCGATCGACCCAGCGCTCGGCGGCGTCGCTCGGCCGGGCGATCGCCGCCGCGGAGAGGAGCGCGCCGGCGGTCAGGAGAGTGCGGCGTGTGCGTCGCATGCGCGCAGCCTAGGCCGCCGTTCGCCGCGGTTCAATCGGCGGGCTGCGCGCCGGGCGCGGGCGCTGCGGCAGCCGTGTCCCGCGCGCGGTCGCGCCGCCGGCGGACGAGGAGCACGACGCCGACCGCGATCACGGCGAGCGACCAGTACTGCGCGAAGGTGAGCCCGCCCTGGCGCGCCTCGCCGGTGACGCCGTCCTCCATGCGGAGGAAGTCGAGCGCGAAGCGGAACGGCCCGTACACGAGCGAGGAGACGATCGTGTACGTGCCGATCGCGAGGTCCTTCTTCCACGTGAGCGCGAAGCCGACGGCGAGCGCCCCGAGGAGGATGAGCTCGAGCAGGCCGAGGTCGTAGCGGACGTCGCTGGCGCCCGTGATGACGTGGATGGGCCCGTAGACGCGGTGCACGCCGTCCTCGGCGCTGCGCGGGAAGCCGACGGCGAAGAGCGAGCCGAGCGAGCCCGGCGCCGCCGCCTTCCCGACGTGGTCGTGGATCAGCGCGCAGCCGAGGCGCCCGAGCGCGAACGCGCACGGCCAGGTGGCCAGCACCACCTCGGTGACCGGGAGCAGCGCGATCGGCGTCTCGCGGCGCGTGGCGCGCCAGCGGCCGTCCTCCTTGCGGACGTGGACGCGGGTCCACACGACCCCGCCGAGGAACGCGCCGACGATGGCGCCCGTCGAGCTGAGGCCCTGGACGCTGAAGCGCGACCCGAGCGACTCGCCGGGGTGGTAGAAGACCGCGTCGACGCCCCACGCGAACGCCCAGCCGAGCACGCCCATCCAGATGGTCAGCGCGCGGAAGTCGGCGCGATCGTAGCCGCGCCGAGCCGCCAACTTCATGATGACGTAGTCCCAGACGAAGAAGGCGATCGCGACGCAGACGCCGTACGGACGGAGCGGCGCGATCTTGGCTTCGTCGATCGCGACGAACGGGATCACGCGCGACGTGTAGCAAAGATCACTTCGAGGAGCGAGCCTCGACGGCCTTGATCGCCTCGTCGAGCGCGTCGGTCTTGCGGAGGCACGAGAAGCAGTCGCGCATCCCCATGAACCCGCAGCCGCGCGGGCTCTTGAGCGCGCGGAGCGCGGGCAGCACGCGGGCGTCACCGTCGTCCTTCACGCGGTCCAGCAGCCCGCGCTTGTCCTCGCACTTCTTGGCGGACTTGAGATCGAGCATCACCGCGGTGGCGGGCGACGCCTTCGCGCGGACGTCCGCGCGGGCGACGCTCTTCGCGGCGCGCCGCTGGACGGCGGCGGGCGCCGCCTTGTTCGTCGAGAGATCGATCAGCGCGTCGACGCCGCGCGCGCCGAGCGGACCCTCGAGCAGCGCGAAGGCCTCGTCGGTCGTCTCCGCCCGCTGCGCGGCGGCCGTCACGGCGCCGAGCAGCGCGTCGTCCACGGCGCTGGCGTCCAGGCCGAGGACCGTCTGGACGGCGAGGAGCATCTCGGCGCCGCGCCCGGCGTCGCCGAGCGCCCGCGCGAGCTCGGCGTGCACCGCCGGATCCTCGGGGAACTCCGTCGCCAGCGCGTCGAGCGCGGCCGCGCCTCCGGTCACCGCGGCGCGGAGCTTCTCCGGCGTCGCGCGCGTCGCCCGCGCCTCTCCGCTCGCCGCGCCGCCGGCTCCACCTCCCGCGGCGTTCGTGACGTTGTCGGACGAGCGACGCGTCAGGATGAGCGTGATCACGACGAGGAGCACGAGGACGGGGACGCCCGCGGCGACCGCGATGAGCGCGCCCCGCGGGAGGCTCTGCAGCCGCGCGAGGAGCGGGGAGGGCGTCGCGGGCCCGCCGTGCTGCGTCCGCGCGGTCGTCTCCGGGAGCGGCGCGCTCGCCGGTGCGCCGTAGTCGGTCTTCGCCAGCGCGTCGCGCGCCTGCCACGCGCGGCTCGCCGGCGGGCCGACGTCGTCGCTCGTGCTGGCCGGCGCCGGTGACCTCGCGAGGTCGGGGAAGCTCTCGCGCCCGAACCCGCGTGACGCCAGCGGACGGAGCTCGAGGCCGCTCTCGATCGCGGCGCTCTCGGCGGCGTCGACCAGCGTGCGCGCGCTCGGCGGGCGGAGCTTGGCGTCCTTCTCGAGCAAGCTCCGGACGAGCGTCTCGATCGGCGGCGGCACGTCCAGCGCGGGGTTTCGATCCGCCATCGCGGGCACGGGCGCGACGATGTGCATCGACAGGATCGCCATGCGATCGTCGGCGTCGAACGGGTGCTTGCCGGTGAGCATCTCGTAGAGCATGACCCCCACCGCGTAGAGATCCGCCGGCGGCCCCACGGGCTCGCCGAGCGCCTGCTCCGGCGCCATGTACTCGGGCGTCCCGAGGATCGTGCCGAGCCGGGTGAGCGGCTGGGTGACGTCGCGCTGGGGATGTGGCTCGACCTTGGCGATCCCGAAGTCGAGCACCTTCACGAAGTCCGGATCGTCGCCCTTGTGGACGAGCATCACGTTCTCCGGCTTGAGATCGCGATGCACGATGCCGGCGCCGTGCGCGCGCTCGAGCGCGAGGGCGATCTGCCGCGCGACGTGGAGTGCGCGGGCGGGCGCCATCGGTCCTCCGCCGAGGACGTCGCGCAGGCTCGTGCCCTCGACGTACTCGAGCACGAGGAAGAACGCGCCGTCCTCGGTCTGGCCGAAGTCGGTCGCCGCGGCGACGTTCGGGTGCTCGACGTGCGCGGCGGCCTCGGCCTCGCGGCGGAAGCGCGCGAGCACCTCGTCGTCGGTGCTCATCTCGGCGTGGAGGAGCTTCAGCGCCACGCGCTTGCGCATGAGCGTGTGCTCGGCCAGGTAGACGGCACCCATGCCGCCCTCGCCGATCAGCTTCTGGATTCGGTAGCGACCCGAGACGACCTGCCCCACGAGGCTCGTCCCGGCCGGCGTCGGTGTGGGCTCCGGTGCAGGCGTGTTCATCGTGTCGTCGTGCGCCCCAGGAGACTACGCGCCCTCGTCCTCAGCGGCAACGGACGCGGGTGAGGCGGAGCTCCTCAGCGATCGAGGATCGAGCGGCGCGCCCGGCCTCCGCTCGGCCCTCCGATTGCAACGTCATGGCAGCATGCGATGGCTCTACAAGCGCGTGGACCTCGACATCGGGGACGTGGCGCAGGCGTCGTTCGAAGAACGCCTCGCTCGGCTCGGGCTCGAGGGCTGGGAGCTCGTCACGACGATTCAGCACGCGCGCCATGGCTACTCCCACGAGGTCCATCTCCTCTTCAAGAGGCCGGCGGCCGACGCGGGGGAGCTCGCGGCCGAGTGAGCTACTGGGCTCAGCGGGACCAACTGCACCACCCGAGGCGGGCCCCCGCGCGTACGGACACGGAAACAGGAGGGACGGGCACATGAAACATCTCCCCTCGATCGAGGCGCTCACCGCCGCGGACGACACCCGCCTGCGTGCGGAGCTCCAGATCTGCGAAACGCTGGAGAAGCTCGCCCGTGTCCGAGCGCTCGTCGACCGCGCGGACCAGCTGCTCGCCACCGTGCTCGCGTGCGGCCAGCAAGCGAACGACGCGGACGCCAGCGATCCCGACGCGGACGCGAGCGGCACGTTGGCGTCGGCGATCGTCGCAAATCTCCGGAGTACCTAAGCTATCGAGAGATTCTGAAACGCTGCCTTGACGAAAGACCTACATGGTGACACATCGTCGCCACCGGGCCGCACATTGGCGGTCCGCGCTTCTACGGAGGGGTCTTCGCCATGGTCATCAAGCTCTCGCTCGCTCACGTCGTCTCCAGGCTCGCCGCGTGCGCCGCGCTGACGGCGGTCGCCGTCGGCTGCGGAGCCGACGCCGGCGTCGACGACGAGGACACGGTCTCGTCGGAGGACGCCATCCTCGCGAGCTCGCTCGTCGGCGGCACCTTCAAGCTCTACGCGGAGCCCAACGCTACCCCGAACCCCAGCTGCGACGTCCACACCTCGCTCACGCTCTCGGGTGACGGCGGCGCGCGCGCCGCGCTGCGCGAAGCGCTCGACGGCCTCTGCGAGATCCATGTCGCGCCGCAAGAGCGGCAGTACCGGCTCCGCCTCGCGGGGACGTCGTGCGGCTCGAAGATCTACAAGGGCAAGAAGCGCGTCTTCGGGAAGGTCCGCGAGATCACCATCACCGATCATCGCACGCGGGTCTGCCGCGACCTCGTCCCGGCGAAGATCATCGTGGCCGAGGCCGACAGCGCGGGCGCGCTCCAGACGAAGTACAGCTTCGACGGTCAACCGCCCGCGACGCCGGCCACGTCGACCTGGCTCACGATCGCGCCGAAGCAGTGCGGGACGAACCCGTGGAACGGCGCGCAGCCGGCGGCCGGGCAGGAGCCCTCGCACCTCCAGGGCGAGGCCGGCGAGGTCCACGAGTTCTTCCGTAGCCAGGGTATCGGGCTCGAGCAGATCGGCTTTGCGTACCCCGCCGAGCCGATGATGGTCTGCATGGCCTGCTCGTGTCCGCGCGGCGACACGCTGGTCGTGCGCGCCGCGTCGAGCGCGGACGCCCAGCGCCTCGTCGCCGACTACGGCTTCGCGCCGATCGACGACGCGCTCACCCGCGCCCCCACGCAGTGCGGGACGAACCCGTGGGAGGGGGGCCAGCAGCTCGCGAACGACGCGGACGAGGCCCAGCAGCTCGCGTCGTGGGCCGCCGGCGCGGGCGCGCCGCTCAGCGCGGCGGGCCTCCTCGACTACACCGAGCCGCGCTTCGTCTGCATGGCGTGCTCGTGCCCGCGTGGCGATCTCGCCATCGCGTTCCCTGCAGACGCGGCGTCGTCCACCAAGCTCGACGACCTCGGCTTCACGCGCGTCGGGAACTGAGCCGACGTCTCCCCGCGCGCGTGATCGGCGCTCGGTCGCCTGACGCGCGCTCCGCTTCGCCAGGCGCGAGCGAGCTCGGCCGTGCGACCTCGCGCCTGTCGACGCGAGCGCGAGCGGTCCTCGGCTCGCGCTCGTCGTCGGTTCGATTCTTGATCGACGTTCGGCATGGACCGCACGACCATCGATCACCCGTACCGGGCCGTCCGCCGTGAGCTCGGGTTCGCCGTCGGTCACGCCGACTTCACCCGTGCGCTCGAGTCGTTGCTCGGCCGGATCGCGCCCGCTTCGCTGGTCGAGCTGGCGCGGGAGCCGCCGGAGCAGGTGCGGGAGAAGCTCGGGCGTATGGTCGGGGTGTCGGGCCTCGCCATCTTCCAGAGGATCGATCACGCCGCCGTCCTGAAGGCGCTCGACGGTCGCGACGTGGTCGCGACCACGTACGTGCTCGGCAACGCGCTCCTCGCGTTCGAGATGACCCGCCACGATCCGGTCGCCGGGCTCTACCTGCCGCCTCGCCTCTTCGTCGGCGGGACCGCGGCGCGCGGCGTGCGCGTGACCTACGACCTGCCTTCTGCCACGCTGGCGCAGTTCTGCTCGCCGCAGATCAGCGCCGTCGCGTCGTCGCTCGACGCGAAGCTCGAGAAGCTCGTCGCCGTCGCGGCCGCGCTCGCGACGAAGACGCGGCCGGCGCGCTCGAGCCTCTCGGAGGCCGCGAGCGGCCGGCGTTGACGGCGCCGGCGTGGCTCGTTCGCCTCGCCTTCATGCCACGGCGCGACGGATCACTTCACGCCGGGCGCGGGCGGCGGGACCGGCGGGGGCGGCGGCGGCGGGACCGGCGTCGGAGGAGGCTGCGCGCCGCCGACGATCTTCTCGGTCCACTGGCCGATGTGGTTCGACGTTCGGAGATCCTGGAAGGGCAGGTAGAAGCCGGTGTAGCTGCCGTCCTGACCGGCGAGGACCTTCGCCGGATCGACCGCGAACATCCAGAGGTGCTGCGCGCCCGCCGTGTTGCGCACCCCCGCCTTGCGGAACGACGCCACGGTGAACCAGAACAGCTGACCGTCGCGGTGCTTGGTCCGGAACGGCGCCGAGCGCGGGAACGTGTCGCCGAGGTTCGTGGTGGCGCCGTCCTCGACGCCCGGCTTGCCGGCGTTCGCGAGCCTCACCGGCGTGGCGCCGGCGACCGGTCTCACCGCCCACGTCTTGGCGCTCGGGTCGGCGTCGGCGTCGCAATCGTCGCTGTCCCAGTTCCCCGGGCAGATCGACTCCGAGTAGTAGAAGAAGGACGAGTCGGGGACGAAGTTCGGGTTGTAGCGCGCGTGGTCCTGGAGCTGCGGGATCACGGAGACCGGCGCGTCCCAGCCGGTGCCGTTCTGCTTCAGGAGCTCGATGCTCGTGCGCTTCGGCCGCTGCGTCGTCGTGCCGGTGTTGTTGACACGCGTGACGGCGATCATCTTGCCGTCCGGAGACCAGTCCGGGTGGTTCGGCTTGAAGTCGAGCGTGATCGTCTTGCTGGCGTCGCGGAGCCCCGTCGTCCCGTCGTGGAAGTAGAGGTCCCTGAAGTTGGTGTTGTCGCCGTAGACGGCGACGAACTGCGAGCCCGAGGGGTTGAACGACGCGAACTGGATCCGGTTCTGGTCGCCCGCGGTCGAGCCGGGGTTGACCGTGAGCCAGGAGGCGTCGGTCTTCGGCGTCGCGACGTCGTTGATGAAGAAGAGCCGGCCGTCGTTCTGACCGCCGAGCGAGCCGACGAGCTTCGTGCCTTGCCGCGAGATGGCGTGGCAGCCAGGGCACGTGTTCGGGACGCCGTTCTGGTTCTTGACGACGTACGGCTCGGGATCGCCGCTCGCCGCGCCGAAGTCGAAGCGCATGATCGCTTCGGGGTTCGTGACGGTCCAGTAGTAGAGGCCGCCGTCGACGCGGTTCTCGGCGAACTCGATCGTGAACTCGTCGGACACGCCGTGCGCGGCGCCGGCGTTGTCGGTCGCGCGGATGCGGAGCTTCACCGGGCCGGCGCCGCGGTTGCTCTCGGCGAGGTGCCCGTAGCCGACCTCGTCGAGCTCGAAGGCGCACGTGTTCTCGAGCCAGTTCGGAAGCCCGCCGCCGCAGCGGGAGTAGTAGACGACCTCCGCCGTCGCGCTCTTGAAGCTGATCTCGAAGAGCTGGTTGTCGTTCGAGCCGCGACGCCACTGGACGTCGAGCCGGCGAAGGTTCGGCGGCAGCATCGTCCCGTTGTTCGGGTACGCGAGCACGGGCTTCCGGTTCGCCGCCGGAGCTCCGGTGAAGAGGCTCGCCGGATCCGCCGGGAGCGCCGGCGTCGCCGCCGGCGAGTCGAGCGTGCTCATCAGCTTCACGGTGAGCGACGTCGTGACCTTCACCGTGCCGGTCGAGTTCGACGCGAGGGCCTCGACGGTGAGCGTGCCGCCGCGCTGGGGCGGTTCGTTCGCGGCCGCCGGGAGGCGCGACGTGAAGAGCGGCTTGCCGTCGGCCGGAAAGCCGCCGACGAGGAAGTTGTCGGGCACCCAGAACACGACGCGGCTCGTGATGTCTTGCTCGGCGCTCGATCCCTTGATCTTGCCGAAGACCTTGTACGCCTGCGTGACCGTCTGGCCCGCGTTCACGGTGAGCACCGCGTCCGCGGGCTCGATGCGCATCGTCGTGGTGTCGATGTCGCCCGCCGCCACGGCCGCGTCGGGATCGTCGTCGTCGCCGCCGCCGCCGTCGGTGTTGCCGGGGTCGAACGTACCGGAGCTCCCGCTGCTGCCGTCGTCGTCGCCTGCGCCGGGGAACTTCGAGTCCCCGCTGTCGCCGCAGGCAGCAGCGATGAAAGAAGCGGTGACAAGTGCAGTGACCAACACCAGGGAAGAGCGCATGTTGGAATAATACGAGGAGGACGGAACGTCTCGACAGCGCGGCAGAAACGTCGGCGAACGATTCGTCGGATGTCGTGCGCGCGGGCCGCCGCATGTGGGCGACCTCCTTCCGTCGGTGTCCGTCGGGGCCCGTCTGCTACTCGCGCGCGGCGCCGTCAGCGCCGGAGGAGCGCTCGGTCCACGCGTGGAGCCCCTCGGCGCCGCGGAGCCCTCGGCGCCGCGGAGCCCCTCAGCGCCGGGAGAGGTGCGCGCACTTCGGCGCGTCGACGACGATGGTGACGCCCTGGTTGCTCGGGACCTCCGCGTTCAGCGCAGCGGTCCTCGCCGGGTGTCCGGTGAAGATGTCGACGTGCTCGCCCTGGACCTTGAGCCCGCGGTCCTCGACGACGAAGCACCCGTCGACGGCGCCGTCGCTCGAGCCGCGCGCCGCTCCGTCGAGCTCGGGGATGTAAAGGATCGTACCCATCGGCAGCACCGACGTGTCGGCGGCGACGCTGCGGAGCGGCGTGATCGCGGTCCCGGCCGCGCCGCGTCCCCACGGGAACGCCGCGCTGTCGAGCTCGTCGAAGCAGATCCGCTGGTTCGTCCGCGGGCAGATCTCCGCGCACGCGCAGTCACGCTTCGCGAAGCTGACCGTGCCTCCCCGCGCGAGCGAGCCCGAGCCCTGGACGCAGACCGCGTCGTAGAAGCTCCTCGGCACCTTCGCGATGGGCTCGCACTTTCCGTTCATGAGCGACACGGGCGGGCCGCTGTGCTCGGACTCGCTCGGGAAGTCGTAGTAGGTGTTGCGGAAGGTCCCCACGATCCTCCCGCCGCCGCCCGTTCGATCGCCGCCGCCCGCCGCGGTCTCCTTCGCCGCGACCTGGCCGATCGTCCGTGAGGTGGGCGGGCCGCGTGTCGCGCCGCCGTACGCCGACCCCGTCGACGCGCGCTGCTCGTCGCTGACGAGCGGCTCGTTCACCCAGCTCGTCCCGCCGCTCCACCCTCCGCACGCGGCGCCGCTCGTCGCGATCAGGGAGAGGAGCGTGAACGAGAGGAGAGCCCGGTGCACCCGGCGATCCTAACGCGCCGCTCGCTGCGGGCGCGACTTCCTGGCGAGACAGCCCGCGGGGCCCCGCTCACGACCACGCCGTGCGATGGGAGCGCTCGGGGCGCGCGGGCGGGTCCGGGCGCTGCTAGCGGCAGGCGGCGAGGGCGTCGAGGAAGCCCTCGGCCCACGTCACGGCGTTCGAGCGCTCCACCGTGGCGAGCAGCTTCGCGTGGCGAGCCTTGCGCTCGTCGAGCCGCATCCGGAGCGAGCGATCGAGGTCCCGCGCCATTCCGTCGATGTAGTACGGATTCGTGAGCACCGCGTCCTGCATCTCGACGGACGCGCCGGCGAATCGGGAGAGCATGAGCACACCGGGAGCCTCGGGGTCCTGCGCCGCGACGTACTCCTTCGCGACGAGGTTCATGCCGTCGCGGAGGGGCGTGACGTACCCCACGTCGGCGGCGCGGTAGAGCTGCGAGAGCTGCTCCTTGCCGTAGGATCGATAGAGATAGCGGACCGGCACCCACGTCGCCTCGCCGAGCTCGCCGTTGAGGCGCCCGACGATCGACTCGATGGTCGCGCGCTGCTCGGCGTAGAGCGGGACGTCCGCGCGTGACGGCACGGAGATCTGCACGAGCGAGACCTTGCCGCGCCACTCGGGGAACATCTCGAGCATCCGCCCGAAGGCGAGGAGCCGCTCGGGGATCCCCTTGGTGTAGTCGAGCCGGTCGACGCCGAGGACGAGCTTCGCGTCGCCGAGGGTGCGCATCAGCCCATCGACCTCCTCGACCACCGCGGGCTCGGGCGTCTCCTGGAACGCGTCCGGGATGATCCCGATCGGCATCGCCGCGATGTGCGTCTCCCGCCCGCGGTGCTTGATCACGTCGTCGGCGACCTTCGCCGGGAGGAGCGCCGCGGCGCACGCGGTGAAGTTGGCGACGTGCTGCGGCGTGTGGAAGCCGATGAGGTCGTAGTCCAGCATCGCGTCCATGAGCTGCGCCGCCCACGGGAGCATCGAGAACATGTCGAGCGAAGGGAACGGGATGTGGAGGAAGTGCCCCATCGGTCCCGCGTGCCCGCGCTGGCGCATGACGTGGGCGAACAGCAGGAGGTGGTAGTCGTGCGCCCAGATCGTCGCGCGCGAGCTCGTGTGCGGCGCGGCGAAGTCGGCGAACGCCTCGTGCACCTCGCGGTACGCCGCCCACCCGGCGTCGGACATCTCGACGCGCGACGGGAACGAGTGGAACAGCGGCCAGAGCGTCCCGTTGCAGAACCCCGCGTAGTAGTCCTGGTACCAGGCTTCGGTGTAGTCGACCCACGCGAGCTGGACGCTCGAGGAGGTGTCCCCCGGCTCGTTGACCACGCCTGTCGTGACGGGCTCCGAGCTCGAGACGGTCTTGCCGCTCCAGCCCAGCCACATGCCGCCGCGGCTGCGCAGCGCGGGCTCGAGCGCCGAGACGAGGCCGCCGACGTTGCGCTTGCGCTCGCCGTCGTCACCCTCGATCGGTCGAAACTCCGGCAGCCGGTTCGACACCACGAGGAGGTCGCGCGAGGGCGTGGCGGCCTCCGGGACGCGTCGGTTGAGCGCGCGCGGGAGGACGACCGGCAGCGGCGTCTGTCCGGCGCGGACCCCCTCGACCCAGCGGAGGACCGAGCGCACCTCGTTCGAGTCGTCGAGCTCCCAGCGCGCGGCGGTCCGGCGTCGCTCGGTCGTGCGGACGACGATCGCCTCGTCGTTCGGGCCGAGGACGCGGAACATGTGCTCGTCGGTGACGTCATCGCCGAGCGCGACCAGCCGCGCGTTCGCGCCGGCGAGCTCGCGGACCCACGGGACGGCGGAGGACTTCCTGACCGAGGCCGGGCGGATCTCGGCCACGAGCACGCCTTCGAGCCGCTCGAAGGCGGGGTTCTTCGCGACGAACTTGTCGATGATCCCGTACGCCTCGACGAGCAGCTCGCCGCGCAGCCCGCGCTGGACCTGCCGGTAGTGGAGCGCGACGGTCGTCTGCTTGCGCTCGATGAGCGCGCCGGGGTGCCGCTCCGCGAGGCGCTCCAGGCGAGCGGCGAGCTCCTCGAGCGGAGCCGGATCGATCTTGCCGATGTTCTCCCACGCGCCCATCCCGCGGCGCGCGGCGCCGTGCTCCGCTACGAGGAAGACGTGCGGGCTCGGGAAGAACGCCTCGAGCCACGCCTTCGGGCGCCCGCTGACGATCGCCATGGTGACGCCTGGGAGGGCGGCCAGCGTGTTGACGAGGTCGACGGCGTCGGCGTCCGGGCGCGCCTCTTCGGGCGTGCGCGCGAAGGGGACGAGCGTGCCGTCGAGATCGCAGAGGATCCCGAGCGGCGTGTGTCGTGCGAGGGTGAGCCAGTGCTGAGTCGACGTGCCGTTACTGCCATCCATGCGGCCTCAACGGATATCACGGCGACCGGATCTCCCGATGAGACAGCTCGCCGCAAGCGGTGGCGAGGCGGGCCATGACGTGGTGAAATCACCGGTGCTCATGCTGCCGGCGACGGGTCCGCATCCGCATCCGTATTATTCGATCGAAGACGCGTTCGTGAACGTGAGCTTCCGTGACGCGCGCGGCGACATGCGCCGGGTCTGCGTCCGGCACAAGGTGACGGGAGACGGTCAGGTGCTCGTCCTCGTGCACGGGCTCATGACGTCGTCGTACTCGTGGCGCTACGTCCTCGAGGCGCTCGGCCGGCGGTACCGCGTCTTCGCGCCCGACCTCGTCGGCGCGGGCCTGAGCGACAAGCCGCTCGACCTTCGCTACTCGGTCGAGAACGTGGCGCGCTTCCTCGCCGCGTACATCCGCACGGTGTCGAAGGAGCCGGTCTACCTCGTCGGAAACTCGCTCGGCGGACTCTACGCGCTGCGCGCGCTGATGCTGGACGACGCGTCGCCCGAGGGGGCGCGGGAGCTCGCGCGGCGCTTCGTGTTGATGCACGCGCCCGGGTATCCGCTCGTCCGGACGCGGCTCTTGTCGTCGATCTTCGCGGCGCCCGCCCTCGGCGCGGCCGCCGCGGAGCTCGTGGCGCGCACCGCCCATCGGTTCCCGGAGCAGTTCGTCGCCAAGAATGTGCATTACGCACGCGTGGATATGATGAGCACGGAGGAGTGCGTCGAGTACGGCCGCCTCTTCGAGACGCTCGACGGCGCGCGCGTCTTCGCGAAGATCCTCGAGGAGAGCCTCGACCCCGAGGAGCACGCGGCGATCATCGCGGAGCTGCGCGAGCGCGCGCAGCGCGGGCCGCGGCTGCCGTGTCCGGTGAAGATCCTCTACGCGAGGCGGGACGTGATGGTGCCGCCGTCGTTCGGTCCACGCTTCCACGACGACATCCCGGGCTCGGAGCTCGTCTGGTTGGACGACACGTCGCACTTCCTCCAGGTCGACGCCCCCGAGCGCACCGTCCACGAGATCGCCGCCTTCGATCCGATCGAGCCCAGCGCCGCCAGCGCCTGACCGCGACTGGCTTGGAGGCGTGAGGCAGCGTAGACCGTCGCGCAGGCTCGAGCGGGGGGGGCTGCGCGACGCGCCGCCGCGCGTGCGGTGTCCGGGCCCGCCGGATCCTCGCATCCCAGCCGCTGTGAGACGAGAGAGCGAGTTGCGTGGCAGTCCGCCCCGCACGCCGGGCGCGCGCCGACTGTGAACGGCGCGTGTCGTCTCTCGTGCGCGAAGAGGCGCTTGCGTCAACTTCGCGGCTCAGCCGGAGGGCATGCACGTTGCTCAGGGGGCGCGGAGCCGGCGAGGCATCCTCGCCGCGCTACGAAAACGCGCAGAAGTTCATGAGCGCATCGGCAACCCCTGCATCTGCGGGGGTGTGCAACGTGTGAAGGAGATCGACCATGAGCAATCGCCACGACGAGGGGTTCAGCAGCGGGTTTGGAATCGGATACGACCCGCATCTGGACTGGGAGGGGCCGCACGCGACTCGTGGAGCCGTCTTTCGAGACCCGAGCCGCAATCGGCGCTACCACTTCGACGACGAGATGGGTGGAAGCAGCTGGGGCGGGTTCACGGGTCGTGGAATGAACGACCGCTTCTACGAGCGCAACGTGGGCTTCTACGGCAACCCGTACGAGCGCAACGTGGGCTTCTACGGCAACCCGTACGAGCGCAACGTGGGCTTCTGCCGTACAGGCGCGGCGTGAGGTTTCAACGGCCTATCCGTACGAGCGCAACGTGGGCTTCAACGCGGCTACCCGTACGAGCGCAACGTGGGCTTCAGCGGCTGCCCGTACAGGCGCAACGTGGGCTTCAGCGGCGCCTTCGACGCTTCGGTCACGACCGTTCCGGGCGGAACGCTCAGGCTTCACGAACCCGTGCAGGCACAACGTTGGCCACTTCGGCGCGACGCCGTTCGAGCGCAATGGGTTCCACGGCAACGCGTTCGGGGCGACGCCGTTCGAGCGGAGCGCGTTCGGCTACGGCAACGCGTTCGGGGCGACGCCGTTCGAGCGCAATGGGTTCCACGGCAACGTGTTCGGGGCGACGCCGTTCGAGCGGAGCGCGTTCGGCTACGGCAACGTGTTCGGGGCGACGCCGTTCGAGCGGAGCGCGTTCGGCTACGGCAACGTGTTCGGGGCGACGCCGTTCGAGCGCAACATCGGTAACCTCGCGCTCCTCGGGATGACGCCGTTCGACCGCACCGCGGCGCTCCTCGGGATGACGCCGTTCGATCGCAACCTCGGCATCTCGAACCTCGCGCTCCTCGGGACGCCGTTCGACCGTAACTTCGGTGTCGGGAACGCCTTCGGTGTCGGGAACGCCTTCGGTGTCGGGAACGCCTTCGGTGTCGGGAACGCCTTCGGTGTCGGGAATGCCTTCGGTGCGACGCAGTTCGATCGCACCGCGGCGCTCCTCGGCATGACGGCGTTCGATCGCAATCTCGGCATCGGGAACGTCTTCGGCACGACGCCGTTCGAGCGCAACCTGGCGCTCTTCGGTACGCCGTTCGTCGGTACGACGACCTTCGATCGCAACCTCGGGGGGCTCATGAACCCGTGGGAGCGGAATCTCGGTGCGTTCGGCGTGACCCCGTGGCAGCAGCAGATCGCGCTCGGCGCGATCGGCATGACGCCGTGGCAGCAGCAGATCGCGCTGAATACGCTCGGGATGACGCCGCAGCAGCAGATCGCGCTCGGCGCGATCGGCATGACGCCGTGGCAGCAGCAGCAGCAGATCGCGCTCGGCGCGATCGGCATGACGCCGTGGCAGCAGCAGCAGCAGCAGATCGCGCTGAGCACGCTCGGCGTGACCCCGTGGCAGCAGCAGCTCGGCATCAACGCGCTCGGCATCAACGCGCTCGGCATCAACGCGCTCGGCATGTCGCCGTGGCAGCAGCAGCTCGGCATCAACGCGCTCGGCATGTCGCCGTGGCAGCAGCAGCTCGGCGTCAACGCGCTCGGCATGATGCCGTGGCAGCAGCAGCTCGGCGTAAACGCGCTCGGCATGACGCCGTGGCAGCAGCAGATCGCGCTGAACACGCTCGGCGTGAACCCCTGGCAGCAGCAGAACATGCTGAACGCGATCGGCACGACGCCTTGGCAGCAGCAGATCGCGCTCAGCGCGATCGGCATGACGCCTTGGCAGCAGCAGATCGCGCTCGGCGGCGCGCCGTGGCAGCAGAACCTCGGGCTCTTCACGAACCCGTGGGACCTGCAGCGCGGCTTCGGCCCGTTCGACCGCCACGCGTACGACCGTGGCTTCTTCGGGCACAACCAGAACCACCACTTCGGCTTCGCGAACCATGGTGCGGACCAGGCCTTCGGGCGGTTCTCGCACCACGGGGACCGCACGCCGTTCGCGCGTGGTGACCACGACTTCTGGCAGGGGGGCGCGCACGGCTCGTCGCCGGACGCGTGGGACAACGGCTTCGGCTTCGGCTTCGCCGACGACCGCGGCCCGCACTACGGCCGCGGCCCGAAGGGCTACAAGCGCCCCGACGAGCGCATCCGCGAGGAGGTCTGTGACGTGATCTCGCGTCAGGGCTTCATCGACGCGACCGACGTCGAGGTCATCGTGGAGAGCGGCGTCGTCCGCCTCGTCGGCTCGGTGGGTCAGCGCCGTGAGAAGCGCGGGCTCGAGCAGCTGATCGAGCGCGTCCACGGCGTCGAAGAGGTGCGGAACGAGCTCCGGCTCAACCGCGACGCGAGCGTCGATCGTTTTCAGAGCAGGATCGCGGCGGAGCGCCAGGCCGCTCAACCGCACAACGGCAAGAACGCGCGAGCCTGATCGCGCGACCTAGGAGGAACGAGTGAAGCGACGAATCTTCGGTATGGCGGCGTGCATCACGGCTCTGGTGCTCCTGGCGATCGCGTGTCGCCAAGGCGAACCCACCGGCGATCCCAAGACGCCGGCGAACAGCCCCATACCGGAGATCGATCGCACGGAAGAGGAACCCAAGGTGCCGCCGACACCGGACCTCGGCGACGCCGGCTGAAGACGAGAGGAGATTTTGTATGATGACGAGCTGGAGTGACCCGCGTCGCGGGTACGACGATCGATACGACGTCGCGGAGTGGCAGCTCAGGCAAGGGCGGCTGTTCGACCCGCGCGGTCAGAGCTACGAGCGGCAGCGCCGCCTCAACGGCGACTGGATGCGCGAGCCGTCGTGGATGCGGGACGTCCCGTATCGGCGTCTGGACGCGGATCTCGTCCCGATGGTGAAGGTGATCGAGGTCTTCGCGCAGTCCCCCCACTCGTGGGAGGACGCGACGCGTCGCGCGATCGCCGAGGCCACGCAGACCCTCCGCGGCATTCGCTCGATCTCGATCGAGGACATGTACGCGGTGGTGGACGAGGACCACGTCGTCAGCTTCCGGATCAACGCGAAGATCGCCTTCGCGCTGGACGACGTTCGCTGGAGGCGCTGACGCGCGGACCACACCTCACGCCGCGCCGTCGCCTCTCGCGACGTTGACGGCGGCGCGCGCGTGAAGGTGCGGTGGAGACGAGCGGAGGGCGGCGGCGGCCAGGTGCTGCCGCCGCCGTTCGCGCATTTGCGCCCCGCGTCGGCGGTCACGCCAGCGTGACCGGCTCGAGATCGGCCCAGTTCTTCCCCGCCTCGATCCCGACGACGAGCGGGACCTCCAGATCGTAGGCGTGCTTCATCGCCTCGGAGCACAGCCGCGCCGCCGCCTCGAGCTCGCCTTCGGGGACGTCGAAGAGGATCTCGTCGAGGATCTGGAGGACCGGTACCGTGCCGAGCCCCTCGCGCGTGAGCGCGCGGTCGGCCTCGACGAGCGCGCGACGCGAGACGTCCTGGACCGACGCTTCGTGCGTCGCTCGCCGCGCCATCCGCTCGGCGTAAGAGCGCAGCTGGGAGTCGAGCGACTCGAGATCGCCGATCGGCCAGCGCCGCCCCGCGATGGTCGTGATGAAGCCCTGCTCGCGCGCGAGGCGGAGCTGCTCGTCCTGGAAGGCGCGCACCTTCGCGTAGTGCCGGTCGAACCGCGCGATGTACTCCTTCGCCTCTTGCGCGGAGATGCCGAGTGAGAGAGCCAGCGCGCTCGCGCCTTGCCCCGCGAACGTCGCGAAGTTGACGACCTTCCCGAGCTGCCGCTCCTCGAGCGTCAGCTCCTCCGGCGCGCGCTCGAGGATCGCCGCGGCGGTGAGCCGGTGCATGTCGGCGCGTCGGCGGAGCGGCTCGACGAGCATCGGATCCTTCGTGAGGTGCGCGAGCACGTGGAGGCCGAGCTGGTTGAAGTCGACGGACATCAGGAGGCGCCCCGGCGCGGCGACGAACGCGCGGCGGATGCGCGCCATCTCCGGCGTTCGCCCGGGGACGCGTCCGAGATCGGGGTTCGAGTTGACGATCTGCCCTGAGAACGAGCGCGCCTGGTGGAAGCGGGAGTGGACGCGGTCGTCGGCGTCGATCGCGCGGCGGAGGGAGCTCACCCAGTTGTCGCGCAGCCGGCGCAGCGCCCTCCACCGGAGCACGAGGGGAACGATGGGGTGGGCGTTCTCGATCCGCTCGAGCGCCTCGACGGACGTGCTCCAGCCCGTCTTGGTGTGGCTCACGACCGGGAGCCCGAGCTCCTCGAACAGGACGGCGCCGACCTGCTTGTTCGAGCCCACGTTGAGCGGGTGCCCGGCCAGCTCGTCGATCTCCTTCTGCAGGTCCTGCTCGATCTCGGCGAACGAGGACTCCGCGCGATCGAGCTCGGTCGCGTCGATCATGAGGCCGGTGAGCTCCATCCGCGCGCAGACATCGCCGAGCTCGAGGTAGTCCGCGACGAGTCGCGGCTCGAGGGTCGGGCCGAGCTTCTGCCAGATCGCGCCCGCGGCGTCGGCGAGCTGGCCTGCGTGACCCGCGACCCGACCGACCGAGACGGCGCTCCAGGCCTTCCGGCTCTTCCCGACGCCGCGCAGCGCGTCGTCGTCGGGGACCGCGCGGCCGAGCACGTGCTTCGCGACGACGCCGAGATCGTGAGGGGCCCAGCCGCTCGGCTGCGTCAGGTGCGAGGCGCAGGCGGAGTCTCCGACGATCCCGCGGAGCGTCACGCCCGCGCGACGGAGCTCCACCGAGATCCCCACGAGGTTGTGCCCCACCTTCGGGGCGCGCTCGTCTTCGAGCCACGCCGCGAGCTCGCCCCACGCGGCGCTCGCCCGAGGCACGTAGGAGGCGTCGCCGTGGCCGTTCGAGACCGCGACGCCGGCGATCGACGCGCGGACGGGCGCGGCGTCTTCCATGAGGGCGTGGATCGCGAGCGGCGCCGCGTCGCCCGACGATCCGGCGGCCAGCCTCGTCAGCGCCGCGGCGAAGCCGCCCTTCGACTCGCACGCCTCGGCGCGCGTCGAGCCCCCGTCCGGGACGAGGAGCTCCGAGAACGCGAGGCGCTCCCAGAGCGCGTTCTGCGCCTTCGCGTCCGCCGGGCGGAACGCGAGCGCGGGATCTCCCCAGGGAAGGGGGAGCGCGCGCGTCGTCTCCAGCCGGGCGCGCTCGAGCTCGCGCGGCGCGGCGTCGCCGGCCGCCCGGAGCGCCTTGCCGAGCCGACCTTCGAGCGCGTCGAGCGCCTGGAGCGCGTTGCCGGCCGAGCCCTGCTCCGCGATCAGCTTGACCGCTCCCTTCGCGCCGATCCCGGCGATCCCGGGCAGGACCTCGTTGCCGCTGTCGTCGCCTACGAGCGCGAGCCAGTCGGCCACGGACGACGGCGGCACCCCGAAGCGCTTGTGGACGATCTCCGCGGTGTAGCGGACGTCCTTGTTCGCGTCGTACCACCAGAGCCGATCCCCGACGAGCTGAGCGTAGCGCTTGTCGACGCCGGCGATCACGACGTCGTCCCCGGCGTCGAGCGCGCGCGCCGCGTAGCTCGCGACGACGCGCGCCTCGTCCTCGGCCTCGACGACGCCCGCGCCGAGCGCGCGGACGATCTCCGGGAGCGCGCCCAGCTGCTCCCTCAGGGCCGCCGGCCAGCCGTCGACCGGCGGCTTCGACTCGATCACGGCGACCGCGCGCGCGGGGGTCTTGAGCGCGATCGCGCGGAGGACCGAGCGCGCCACGGCGAACAGCGCGTTGACTGGCGATCCGTCTCGCGCCTTGCGATCCGTCGGGACGACGAGGTAGCCGCGCGCCAAGAGGTTGGTCGCGGCGATGACGAGCGCGCGCTCCGGCATGGGGCGCCAGCTTACGTCGAGGACGCGCTTTCGTCAGTGTGGTGCGAGGGAGCGGCGCCCTCGACCGGGCGGAGCGCGAGGCGCGCTCGATCGGGGGCGCACGCGCACGCCCAGAGCTCGTACACCCGCTCGATCCCGGCCAGGTAGGTCGTCGAGAACAGCAGCGAGCACGGGGCGCCGCACCGATCGCACTCGGGAGGAGTGAAGCCGCCGCCCGAGCTCGCGTCGGTCGACGGTCCGCCGACGAGCGCCGCGAGCCGTTCGTACAGCTCTTCGCCGGCCGTCCCGTCGAGCTCGGCGTCGAAGGCGCGTCGCGCGGCCGCGGGCAACGCCGACCAGGGACGGTGCACGAGCCGCGGGGCGCCGCGCTCGAGCAAGTAGCCGAGCCTCCCTCCGGGGCGATCCGTGAGCGGGAGGGGGAGCTTCACGCGTCGCGCCGTACGGGGATCGGCGTAGTAGCGGATCGTCGTCGAGGGCTCGTCGCCCGCGCAGCACGCGAAGGCGACGTAGAGACCTCCGAATCGGTCCGCGTGCGCGCCGTCCGACGGATCGACCTGGAACACGGTCGACATCGCGTGCCCGCACTGCGGACAAGCGGGCCAGCCGCCGTCCGCCTCCTCGACGTAGGGCTCCGCGTCGACCAGCGTCCGCCCGATCCGGCCCGCGTCGAGCGCGGCGTGTCGCCACGAGGCGGCAGGTGTCAGCTGGCCCTCCGCGACCGGGAGGGCGACGCTCGCGCGTCCGAACGACTCGATGACGCCGAGGAGCGCGTCGACGGGCCCGCCCTCCGCGCGCGCCGGCGGCGGTCCGTCGGCCGCGGCGTCTCGCAAGGCCGCGACGAGCTGCTTCGCGGACGCGGCGTCCATGACGTCGAACTGCGTCCCCCACTCGGGATCGCCGTGCTCCTCGACGGTCGCCTCGACGACGGGGCACGCCTTCGGATCGAAGCCGGCCTCCCGGAGGTGCGCGCGCAGGTCGTCGCGCGGGACGTCCTCGGCGTTCGGCCACAAGAGCACGATCACGCGATCGAAGCCGCGGCGCCGCGCGAGCGCCAGCGACCAGCAGAGCTCCGGAGCCTCGAGCGCGTCGTCGCCCGCGACGAGCACGACGCCGGCCACCGCCTCGCCCGGTGGTGCGCCGCGGAGGACCTCGAAGCCCGCGCGCCGGAGGAGGTTCCGCGGCGCGGGGATCGACGGCGTCTCGCGCAAGGCGGTGCCGCCCCAGAGGACGTCGTCCGGATCGTTCAGGAGCGCGACGCGTCGGGGCTCGCTGCGGTATCGAGCCATCGCTCGGATCCTAGCCCAGGGCGGGCGTCGCCAGGCGGGACGACCGAAGGGCCCAACGGCGCCGGACAGGCAGCTCGCGAGGCGGTATCTACGAGCGTCCGACGCCTCACGGGGACCTATTCGCCCCTCCATCGCGGGTTCGCGAGGCCGCAGTCGGGCAGCGCACCGCGCTGCCCGACACGCCCGCGTCGCGCGGTCGGAGCGCGGCGCGGTGCAGCAATTTGCAGCGCTCGGCCCCCCCACGTGACGGATGAACTGCGGCAGCGGTGCAGGTAGGCTGCCTGCCGATGGATTGGGTTGCTCCGCTCATCACGCTCACGCTGATGGAGGTCGTGCTCGGCATCGACAACATCGTCTTCTTGTCGATCCTGATCGGCGCGCTCCCCGAGGAGAAGAAGAAGCCCGCGCGGATCATCGGCCTCGGCCTCGCGCTCGTCGCGCGCATCGGGCTCTTGCTCGGCATCAAGTGGGTGATGGGCCTCGAGGCCTCCCTCTTCCGCTGGTCGTCGATCGGATGGATCCCCGACGACTGGGTAGCGAACCATCAGGTCGACGCCGTCACCGGCAAGGACATCGTCCTGCTCGGAGGTGGGATGTTCCTCATCGGCAAGAGCGTCGTCGAGATCCACAAGAAGACGATGGGCGGCGACGAGGACGAGATCGCCGACAGGGCGAAGAAGGCGTCGTTCGCGGCCATCATCGCGCAGATCGTGGTGCTCGATCTCGTCTTCTCGCTCGACTCGGTCATCTCCGCGATCGGTATGGCGAAGGACGTCTGGGTCATGGTCGTCGCGATGCTCGTCGCCGTCGGCTTCATGGCGGCGTTCTCCGGGCGCGTCTCGGCGTTCATCGACGCGAACCCCACCTTCAAGATGCTCGCGCTGACCTTCCTCGTGATGATCGGCGTCCTGCTCCTGGCCGAGGGCGCGGGGACGCACATCAACAAGGGCTACATCTACGGCGCGATGGTCTTCTCGCTCATCGTCGAGATCCTCAACATGCGCGCCCGTCGCAAGAAGGACGCGAAGAAGAAGCAGGAGCTCGAGGAGGAGCACGCCGCGGCCGCCGAGCGCCGCAGCATCGCCTGATCTCGCAGCGTCTCGCGGGCAGCGCCGAAGTCAGGGCGGCGGCCCGAGCGTCCCGCGCGCGAGCGTGACGCTCCCTTCCACCACGGCCTCCTCGGGGTGCCGCGTCGGGGAGAACGCGACCCGCTCGTAGTCGAGCTGCCAGCGCACGGTCGTCGGATCGGCGCGTCGATCGAGCGAGAAGTTCACCTCGGTGCGCGTGAAGAGGCGCTCGTCGGCGATCTCGCGCCGGACGATCTCGCCGCCGCTCCGCGCGGGGCCGAACACGCGGCCGAAGTACCTCCGCTTCGTCGCGAGCGGGCGGCCCGCGGCGTCCTCGGTGACCACGGTCAAGGTGAGGCGCCGGAACAGATCGCCCGTCGGGAACGCGTGCCCCACTCCCCGTGGCTCGAGGATGAAGCGGAGCCGGTCGCCGTTGCGGTCGGCGTCGACCGAGACGGCCCGAGCCAGGGCCGCGGCGTCGCGCGAAGCCGCGAACGCGTGACTCCGGTGACCGCCGGCCGCGGGCATGTGGCACGAGGAGCACGAGACCGCCGCGTACGCGCTCGCGCGGTGCTCCGTCGCCGTTTTCTGCATGCGCTCGCCGCGCGCGTCGGGGAAGTCGAACTCGTGGCAGCGCGCGCAGACGGCCTGACCGAGCGCAGTCGAGCGCTCGACGCCGTGTGGGGCGGAGACCGGGCCCGCGCGCGGCGACGCCAGCACGGTCCGCGCGTCGCCGGACCGGAGGTGGCAGGTCGTGCACGTGATCCCGGCCTGGCGCGCGGCTTCACCCGTCTCGCGTGAAGGATCGCCGTGGGGCGCGTGGCAGCGCCGGCAGAACGCGAGCGGCTCGGCGTAGACGGCGGTCTCGTAGGCGCTGTTCGAGGCCGATGCGTGATGCATGGACCCCTGCCACGTGCGCGCCGCGTCCGCGTGGCAGGCGATGCACGCCTCGTCGGAGAGCGCCGGCGCGCGCGTCGCCGAGCCGGCGGGCGAGGCGGACGCCGAGGGCTCTCCGCGCCAGAGCGCGCTCGCCGTCGCGACGAGCAGCGCCGCGCCGAGGCGAGCCCGTCCGAGCCTCACGGCGACTCGGCGATCGGCATCGACAGCGCGACGGGCGTGCGGCAGAGGAGCTTCGTCGAGAAGCCCTCCTTGGCGAAGTGCGCGGCCTCCGACTGCGCCTCCGCCAGCGCCCGCGGCGCCATCTCCGACACGACGAACCCGAGGTGGCGCGCCTGGTGGACGCGCGCGACGAACAGCCGGCGCAGGAGGCCCTGGACCCGCGCCGCCTTCTTCAGCGCCTCGTCGGTGGGCTCTCCGAGCGAGACGAAGACCGTCTGGCAGGCCCGCGTCGCCGCCGGCGCCGGCGTCTCGTTCTCGCGCACCGCGTCTTCGTGGTCGAGCGCGCGGACAGGGGCGCGGGCGCCCCTGCGAAGGATGGCGGTGCGGTCGGCCTCCGCGTCGTAGGCGAGCAGCCAGACGTCGTCCGATCCTCGCGCCGCGACGGCATGGAGGACGAAGCGCGCGGCGTCGGGGGGCGCCACGGTCTCGTCGTCCTCCACGTCGACGAAGATGCCGTAGGGAGGCGCGTAGAAGCCCGATCGGAGCTTGTCGGCGTAGGTCGCCTTCGTGAAGTCGGGGAGTGGAACCTCCTCGAACGACGATCCCGCGCGTACGAAGAGCGTCCCGGTCTTGTGGACGACGGGCTGATGATCGTGGGGTCCTTTGCGGCGTTCGTCCCCGCACACGAGGTACAGCGGTCCGTCGGGGCCCGCGGAGGACGCGACGATCTCGGCGCACGGCGTCGGCACCTTCGTCATGCCGCGCGCGTCGCGGTGCGCGAGGTAGCCGCCCCTGCCGGACAGCCAGAGATCGTCGGCGCGCGGCCCCGTGATCCCGTCGATCCACGGCGCCTCCGGCAGGTCGGGCAGCGCGAGCGTCGTCGGCTTTGTCGCGCCCGGCTCCCAGGCGAGCACCGCGCGCGTGGCCTCGAGCGGGCCGCTGTCGGGCTCGCGCGTCGAGCCGGACGCGATGACGCGGCCGTCGGTGAAGGCCGTCCACGCGATGACGACGAAGTCCTTCGGCAGCTCGGGGGCGGCGACCTTCTTCCCTCGGACGATCGCGAACCGGGTGGGGACCTCGGGCGCCTGGAAGGGCGACGCGTCGTACGCCGCGCCCGAGACGTGGCCGAGCAGGACGTCGTCCTTCCAGCGGAGGATCTTGTCGTAGGACAGCGTGGGCGCGCGGCGCTCGACGAAGCGGCCGGCGTCGTAGGCGAAGGTCCGCGAGACGTAGCGGCTCCGGAAGTGTCCCTGGTTCGCGGCGACGACGATCGGGCTCGGCCAAGCGCCGCCGACCGCCTGGATGGCGTCGATGTTGTTCGCGATCTCCAGGCCGCGCCGCTCGGTGTCGATGTCGCCGATTCGCTCGATCGCGCCGCCCGCGGTCAGGCGCCTGAAGACGCCGCGTGAGGCGAAGAGCAGCTCGCCGTCGGCGAGCGCGTGGACGCGGCCGAACCCGCCGACCGTCGCGACGACCGCGAACGGCGACGGTCGCGACGATGAAGCGCCGGGATCGCCGGCATCGCCGCCCGCGTCGCGTGCCGCCGCGGAGGTCGCGGTCGGAGCAGGGTCGGGCGCCGGCCTCGCGCTCGGGCGTTCGCCCGTCGAGCGGCAGCCAGAGCCGCCGAGCACGACGCACACGGCGCCAGCGATCCCTGCTCGCGACAGCGTTCCCACCACGCGAGGTTACCACGGCGCCGGTCGGCCCACGGACGCCACGTCGCTCCCCGCGGAGCGCTCACGCGCGCGTCAGAGCGTCGCGTAGAGGAACGCGAGGCACATCTCGTCGTCGGTGCCTTCGCCCCAGCGAAGCTCGCGCGACGGCCTCCGCTTGCCGTTCACGATCGGCTGCGCGCCGGCGCGGTTGTCCCAGCGGCAGGTGACGGCTGCGCGTTGGACGCGCTGCCCCTTCTCGAGCCAGTAGCCCTCCTGATGGTGGAAGTCCCACCGCGGGACGTCGAGCAGGCAGGCCGCCTCTCCCGGCGACGCCGGCTCGGGCAGCGCCTCCACGCGGATCGACTGCCCGCGCAGGTGCATGTGCGGCGCGACCCCGCGCACCTCGAGCGGCAGCGGTAGCGCGATCTCGGCGCGCGCGGTCGCTCGTGGATCGTCCGGACCGGCGTTCGCCGGTACGCGGAAGGCGTGCTGGAGGAGCGGGACCCAGACCGCCTGGCGGAGCGGCTCGTCCTGCTTCGCCAGCCACATCTCGATGCGCGTTCGGTCTCGCTCTCCCGCGGCGACGCGATCGTAGTTCTCGAGGCTGTAGTGCACCTGCATGACGAGGCGCGAGCCGGGTGCGAGGGCGATCGCGGTGCCCTCGGGCAGCGCCGTCGGCGCGCCGGCCTGGTCGGTCGCGCCGGCGCCCGGAGCCCAGCCGACGATCATCTGCGCGTCGAACGAGACCAGCTCGCCTTTCGCGAAGTTCCCCGGCCGCACCGCCGGCGTCACGCCGATCCCGCCGAAGCAGGTGTAGCCCGGTCCGGGCTCGCGCTCGTCGAGCTCGCGGATCCGATCGAGCGCGCCGGCGCGCACCTCGAAGAGGAGCACGTGGTGGACCACGGACGGGAGGCCCGGCGCGATCCGCAGG
>JAHBWA010000137.1 GCA_019637195.1 Labilithrix sp.
TGCCCGGCTTCGACAGATCGAGCGCGCCGGACTTGATGAGCGTCGCGACCGGCGAGTCGCTGTCGCCGACCAGCGCGAGCTTCACGTCGCGAAGGCGGACCCCGACGCGGAGCGACTCCTCGGTGATCGAGACCTCGTCGATCTTGATCGCCGCGGACGCGCGCACGGGCGTGCCCATCGCGTCGACCACCGCGCTGAACCGCAGGGCGGGCGGCGTGCTCGAGATCTCGACGTCCTTCGGCGCCTTCGATCCTTTGATCTGACCGGCGAACCACCGGAGCGTCGCGAGCGGGACCCCGAAGCGCAGGCCGGTCGCGTTCACCGCGGCCCGGACCACCTCGTCGGGGTTCTTCCTGACGTAACCAACAGCCGCCTGAATCATGGCGCGCGGGCTGAACATTGTGCGAATGCCAGAGTACCAACGCCGCCCCGCACTGCAACGCCCGGACGCATGACGCGCAATGACGCGCGGCGACTCGACCGCCGACGACGGACCGCACACACCCCACGCGACCAGCTCCTCCACGACGCCGCGCCCCATCGCGACGCTGCGAATCGCGACACCTCCTCCGGAAACGGCCGCGCCCGAACGCGCGCGTCCGCCCCGGAAACGCGACCCGCCCGAACGCGACGGCGCCCGCGCCGGACCAAGAGAAGAGGCGGCGCGTCTCGATGACGGCCGCCTCCTCGTGGGTCGCCCGGCGCGAGCCGGAGCGGGAATCGGGTGGAGCAAAGGGGGATCGAACCCCTGACCTCCGCATTGCGAACGCGGCGCTCTCCCAGCTGAGCTATTGCCCCAATTCCTGTTTCAGGGCGGCGGACTCTACGCGCGCCGAAGGATAAGTCAAGCACCGTCGCACGCGAGGGTGCGCTTCAGAGCTGAATGTCGCCCGGCTCGGCGGTGATCGCGGGCGCGACGACGCTCGCGTCGTCGCTGTCGTCGCCGGCGTCTGCGCTCGCCGTCGAGCCGGACGAGCTGCTGCTCGACGGGCTGCCGAAGGGACGGTTCAGCTGATCGCACGCGGCCGTGGCCAGCGCGAGGGCCGTCAGGGCGACGACGGAGACCAGGGCGGCGAGCGGCGGGGATCGCATGGGCGCTATCTGTACCCCGCGACCAGCGCCTGAGCCAAGAGGCCCCAGCCGTCGATCGCGACGAAGAGCAGCAGCTTGAACGGCAGGCTGACCTGCGTGGGACTGAGCATCTGCATGCCGAGCGCGAGCAGGACGTTCGAGACCACGAGGTCGATGACGAGGAACGGCAAGTAGAGCAAAAAGCCGATCGCGAACGCCTCCGTCAGCTCGGTGACGACGAACGCCGGGACGAGCACCGACAGATCTTCCGCGCCGACGCTGTCGCGCTCTGCCTCGGGTCGCGCGTTCTTCGCGACGGCGAAGAAGCGCGCGCGCTCCTTCTCGGCGGAGTTCTTCGCGAGGAACTCGCGCATCGGCTCGCGCACTGCCTCGACGCCCTTCTCGACGAGGTACGTCGTGTCCTGCGTCCTGCCGCCCTGCGCGAGCGGCGCGGCCTTGTCGAAGATGCGCTGGCCGACAGGCGCCATCGCGATGAGCGTCAGCGCCGTGGCGAGCGCCATGATGACCGTGTTCGACGGCACGTTCTGCGCGCCGATCGCGCTGCGGACGATCTGCAGCACCGTCGAGATCTTCACGAACGCGGTGACACCCATGAAGAGGAACGGCAGGAGCGACACGAGCGCGAGCGCGACGACGAGCGCGATCGGCTTGCCGAGCAGATCGTCCGCGCGCACCGCGTCGCCCGGCGCGGCAAACGCAAAGGCCGCGAGCGTCACGCCCCGCCCTCTTCAACGCCACCCGCCACGACGCCACCGCCAGCCTGCGCCCCACCGCTGCCGCCACCACCCGCCACGACGCCACCGCCAGCCTGCGCCCCACCGCTGCCGCCGCCACCCGCCGCGACGCCACCCGCCACGACGCCACCGCCAGCCTTCGCCCCACCGCCGCCGCCGCTGCCCGTTGCACCGCCGCCCGCCGCGACGCCACCGTTCGCGGGCGCCGCCCCATTCTTCTCGCGTCCCAGCACGCGCGCGAGCACGTCCGAGAAGCCGGCGGGATCGACCTTGTCCTCGGGCGGCATCTCGCCGGCGGGCAGCTCACCGAGCTTCGTGAGGCCCGCCTCGGACGCGCCGACGACGATGACCTGACCGGCGACCTTCACGAGGTAGATCGCGCGCCGCGCGTCGAGCGGCAAGAGCCCGACGAGCTCGACCGGCCCGCGCGGACGGCCGATGCCCATGCGTCGCGCGCCGTAGAGGACGACGAACGCGAGCGCGCACACCGCCAGCAGCGTCACGACCGTCTGGACGATGTAGCCGGCGTAAGACCCCACGACCCCTCGCGCGCGAGACCATCGACGAGCGCGAGCCGGGGGTCAACCCCCGAGCGCCCTCGGAACGTGGAATCCGTCGTCCGCGCTCCGCCGCGCACGCCAGAGCGAACCCTGCACTCGAAGCCGAGGCCGAGGCTCGAGGCCACGAGCCGCTCAGCCCCGAAGCGAACCCTGCACTCGAAGCCGAGGCCGAGGCTCGAGGCCACGAGCCGCTCAGCCCCGAAGCGAACGCTGCAGCCGAGGCTCGAGGCCACGAGCCGCTCAGCCCCGAAGCGAACGCTGCGCCTCGAGGCCGAGGCCGAGCGCAAGGCCAACCGCCGCGCCCCCCAACGCCACGTGCCCCGCGGTCACTTCGGGACGATGATCGCCCCGCAGTTGACGAACTCGAGCGTCGTGTCGATGCGGAAGTTCGAGGCGTTCGTCCGCCGCTCCGCGTGGAAGACGTCGAGCGGGTACTTGCCGCCCTTCGTGATGCCGAGCTCCGCGGCGACCTCGTCGAGCCTCACCGTGGCCGACTGCGCCGAGTGCAAGCCGCCGAGATCGATCCCGAGCTTGCCGTTGAAGAACGTCCAGAGATCGTCGTCGCCCGTGAAGGTGAACGTCTCGCCGCCGCGGTAGATGAACTCGAGGTGCAGCTCGAACGTGAAGTGGAAGTTGCGAAGCTTCCCGTTCGCGTCCTCGCCCGAGTTGCCGAAGCCGCGGCCGTCGATCGGGAAGAACTCGTTGCTCGAGAAGGTCAGCACGCCGTCCGAGGTGGGCTGGAGCGCGAGGACGTACTCGAACGGCAGGTTGACGCCCTGCGTGTTGCGGTACCACTGGTCGAAGTCCGTCCTGCTCGTGAGCTGCCGACCGTACTCGCCGCTGCCGGTCGTCGAGGCGAAGACGGGCTTCTTGTCGGCGCCGAGGTCGCGCTGGACGAGCCCCGTCGTCGGGCCGGCGCCGGAGTACGCCTGGAAGTCCGGGTGCCCGCCGGCGACGTTCGCGGCCTTGAAGTCGCGCACGAGGCCCGTGAGGTTCGGGTTGCAGCCGTCTCCCGGCCCCCCCTCGCCGCCTCCCGCGTCACCGTCGTCGGGACCGCCGCCGAACGGGCCGCTGTTCGGCCCGGCGCCCGAGCTGGCCTTGTCGTCGTCGTCGCCGCCCCCGAAGATCGAGAAGAGCCCGCCGTCGCCGCACGCGAGCGCGAGCGAAGACGAGAGGGCGACCAGGACGGCGGCGGCGCGGCGCATCCCTCGAGCCTAGCGCGGCCGTGCGCAGGACCGAAGCTCTGTTGACGCATCGCGAAAGGGGCCGTAGAGACGGGCCAAACGGTCCAATGGCACTCGTCGTCCAGAAGTTCGGGGGCACCTCGGTCGGATCGGTCGAGCGCATTCGCAACGTCGCGAAGCGGGCGATCGCCACGCAAAAGGAAGGCAACGACGTCGTCGTCATCGTCAGCGCGATGAGCGGCGAGACGAACCGCCTCCTCAAGCTCGCGCACGAGGTCATCGCCGTCCCGGAGGCGCGCGAGATGGACGTCATCGCCGCCACGGGCGAGCAGGTCACCTCGGCGCTCCTCTCCCTCGCCATCCACGCGGAGGGCGGCCAGGCGCGCTCGCTCCTCGGCCACCAGGTGAAGATCCTCACCGACGGCGCGTTCAGCAAGGCCCGCATCAAGACCATCGAGGGCTCGAAGATCTTCTCGACGGTCAAGAAGGGGCAGATCGCCGTCGTCGCCGGCTTCCAGGGCGTCGACGAGCACGGCGACATCACGACGCTCGGCCGCGGCGGCTCGGACACCACGGCCGTCGCCGTCGCCGCAGCGATCGGCGCGGACGCGTGCGAGATCTACACCGACGTCGACGGCGTCTACACGACCGATCCCAACGTGTGCCCGTCGGCGCGGAAGATCTCGAAGATCTCGTACGAGGAGATGCTCGAGCTCGCCTCGCTCGGCGCGAAGGTGCTGCAGATCCGCAGCGTGGAGATTGCGATGAAGTACGGCGTTCCGGTCCACGTTCGAAGCTCGTTCAACGACTCCCCCGGCACCTGGGTCACGGGCGAGGACAAGTCGCTCGAGGACGTCGTCGTCGCCGGCGTCGCCTACGACAAGTCCGAGGCGCGCGTGAACGTCATCGGCCTGCACGACAAGCCGGGCATCGTCGCCGATCTGTTCACCTCGCTCGCGGAGAAGAACGTCTCCGTCGACATGATCATCCAGAACGCGACGACCGGCGCCTCCGACCGCGCCGACGTCACCTTCACGCTCGCGACGACCGACCTCGTCCGCGCGAAGCCGTTCATCGAAGAGGTCGGCAAGCGCCTCGGCGCACAGGAGATCCGCTACGACCAGGACGTCGTGAAGGTCTCGATCGTCGGGCTCGGCATGCGCTCGCACGCAGGCATCGCGGCGCGCATGTTCCGCATCCTCGCGGCCGAGAACATCAACATCCAGGCGATCTCGACGAGCGAGATCAAGGTGAGCTGCCTCGTCCACGAGAAGTACACCGAGCTCGCCGTCCGCGCCCTCCACGACGGCTTCGGCCTCAGCCAGGACAAGGCCGCGAAGTAGGCCCGGGCGAGCGCCTCGACCGCGGCGGGCTCAGCAGGCACGAGCCCGCAAGGTAAACACGGGCGCCCACCGCGACGGCTTCGGCCTCAGCCAGGACAGGCCCGCGAAGTGGCCGGCGCGCCCGTGAACGCGGCGGCTCAGTAGCCCCACATGTACTCGAAGCGCAGGAGCGCCGTCGTGTACGAGGGGTAGGTCGACACCTTCGTGACCATCAGGTGCTGGCGCACGCCGAGGCCGACGGCGAACTGGCGATTGAGCTGGTAGTCGACGCCGGCGCCGAGCGAGAGGCCCGGGAGGATCAACATCGAGTCGAGCGTGCCGCCGGAGAGCCGGTAGGCGCCGCCGCTCAGGCCGATGTACGGGACCCACCGCAGGATGTCGATCACGTACTGGACGCCAGCGATCGCGTGATCGACCGACGCAGGGCGGTTGCGCGGAGCCTCCACGAAGTCCTGCTCCTGGTTCGCGGCGACGACGACGCTGCCGGCCTCGACGCTCAGGTTCCACTGGTCCGTCAGGCCGTACGCGTAGTGGAGCGCGCCGCCGATGCCCGTGCTCGCGGTCGACTTGCCGTCGATGCGGAGGCTGCCGATCGCCGGAGCGAGGCCGATGTGGTGTTGCCGCTCGATGGCGCGCGCGTCGGGCGCGGCGGCGAGCGCGCCGGTGAACGCGGCCGCGGCCACCAGGGAGGTCCCCGTTCGCTTCGCGACCGCCCTCACGCGCGCTTCACTCGACCGCCATGAGATCGATGTCGAAGAGCAGCGTGGACTTCGGCGGGATCGTTCCGGCACCGCGGTCACCGTAGGCGAGATCGGGCGGGATCGTCAGCCTCCGTTTGCCGCCGACCTTCATCCCGACGAGCCCCTGATCCCAGCCCTTGATCACCATGCCGCTGCCTACCTTGAACGAGAACGGCTGACCGCGCTTGCGCGACTGATCGAACTCCGTGCCGTCCGTGAGTGTTCCCACGTAGTGCACCTTCACCGTGTCGCCCGCCTTCACCGCGCGGCCGGAGCCCACGGTCACGTCCTTGATGCCGAGGGCGCCGACCTTCCCCTGCGGCTCCGGAGACGCGGCCGCCGCGGCGGCCGCCGGCTCGCGCAGGACCCGCTCGACGAGCTTGCGGAACTTGGGGAGCGGCTGCGCGCCGGAGATGAAGTACGGCCCGATGAAGAACGCGGGGGTGCCGCTCACGCCCGCGTCGGCGGTCGCCTCCTGGTCGGCTTCGACGGTCGCCCGGTGGGTGCGCCCGTCGAGCGCCCGCGCGAACCGGTTCATGTCGAGGCCGATCGTCTTCGCGTAGCCGTCGAGATCGCTCCGCTCGAGCGCCTGCTGGTTGTCGAAGAGCAGCTTCTGCATCTTCGCGAAGCCGTCGTTGCCCTTCTGCGCGTGCGCCTCGCGCGCGGCCTCGGCGGCGAGCGGCGCGTGCTTGTGCATCGGGAGCGGCTTGTCGCGCCAGACGATCTTGATCTTCCCCGGGTACGCCTTGAGAAGCTCGTCCATCGTCGGCTCGACCCGCTTGCAGAACGGGCACTGGAACTCGCTCACCTGCTGGATGACGACCTTCGCGTTCGCCGCCCCGCGGAAGGGCGCGCCGGCGGGCGCCGCAGCGATGGACCGCTTCTCGGGCCCGGCGGGCGCCTTGCCGTCCTTGATCAGCGCGTCGTAGAGCCCCGCGCGCGGGGTGCCCTGCTTGAGGAGCGCCTCGGCGCGCGCCAGCTCCTCGTCGATGAGCGCCTTGAACTTCTCGAACGGCTGCGCGCCGACGAAGCGGCGACCGTTGACGAAGAAGTGCGGCGTGCCCGAGGCCTGGAAGTCGTCGCCGAGGTCGGCGTCCTCCTCGATGCCCTTCTTGAACGACTTCGCCTTCACCGCGGCCATCGCCTTCGCGACGTCCAGCTTGGCCTCGCGCGCGATCCGCTCGAGGTCGCGATCGTCGAGCGTCTGCTGGTTGTCGAAGAGCAGGCCGTGGACCGTCCAGAACCCCGCGTCGCCCTTCTGCGCCCGAGCGGCGCGCGCGAGCTGGGCCGCCGGCTCGGCGCGCGGGTGGAACGGGAGCGGGTTGTCACGCCAGACGATGCGCACCTTGTCGCCGTACTCGCGGCGGACGCGCGCGAGCGTCTCTTCCACGCGCTTGCAGAAGGGACACTGGAAGTCCGAAAACTCGATGATCGTGACCTCGGCCGTCGCCGGACCGCGCGCGGGCGCGGAGCCCGCCGGGATCTTGTGGACCACCTTCGCCTCGGCGGCGGCCTCCGCCCCGTCGTCGTCGTCATCGTCGTCGTCGCGCGCGGGCTTGTAGTTCGCGGCGGTGAGCCGCGCGTAGAGCTTGTCGCGCGCGCCCCCGCGCTCGACGAACGACTTGGCCTTCTCGAGCTCCGCGTCGATGACCTCCTTGAAGCGATCGAACGGCTGCGCCCCCGAGAGCGAGACTCCGTTGATGAACGACATCGGCGTACCGTTGGCGTTGAGCCTCTTGGCCACGCTGATGTCGTAGTCGACCTTCTGCGCCCAGTGCTTCTTTTGGAGGCCGTCCTCGAGCGCCCGCTCGTTGGCGCCGGCCGCGACACCCCAGGCGCGGAGCGCCTCGGCCGACATCACCGACTGCCGGCGGAACGCCATCGCGTGGTAGCGCCAGAACGCCTCCGGCCCGGCGAGCGCGAGCACCCCTTGCCCGACCTCCGCCGCCAGCCGGGCGTGCTCGTGGAACGGCAGCGGGTTGTTCTTGAAGACGATCCGGAGCTTGTCGCTGCCGTACTCCTCGCGGACGCGGTCGAGCGTCGTCTCGAGGCGGGTGCAGAACGGACACTGGAAGTCGGAGAAGACGACGATCGTGACGTAGGCCAGCCGGCTCCCGCGGACGGCGTCGTCCGCGGCGATCGGGATCACCGCGTCGTCCTCCGACGACTCCGCCTGAGCGGGAGCGCTCGCCTGCGGCGCGCCGGTGCCGACGACGAGGTCACCCGCCGGCTTCGGCGGCGACGGCTTCGGCGCGGCGCCGCACGCGGCGAGCAGCGACGCGAGCAGGACGACCAGAGGAAAGAGCGCGCGCGGACCGACGGAGAACGACATCACGCGGCACGTCTAGCGCGACGTCGGCCGCCTGTACACGCTGGCGGCTCGCGAGGTCCCGCGCGGAGCGAGCCCCTCTCCTCGCGCCCGGCCGGCTCAGCGCTCGAAGAGCAGCGGCTCGCGGATCGTCGTGACGAACCGGCGGATCGCGCGGAGCGTCGGCTCGTCGAGCCCGACGAACTGGATCCCGAGCCCCGGCGGGACGTCGTCGTCGCCCGTGTAGGCGCGACTCCAGCGCACCTCGCCGAGCGTCATGATCCGCTGCGGATGGCGCGGGAGCTCGAGGTGGAGGCCGACGAGCGAGCCGACGGGGAGGCTCACGTGAGTCGCCACGAACACGCCTCCCTCGGAGAGGTTCATCGTCAACCCCGTCCAGAAGTTGTGCTCACTGCAGAGATCGATGCAGAGATACGCGTTCGCACGCGGCGTCCTGCGCGTCTGCGTCCGCGTCATTTCGGTCTCGTGCTCGATCAACTTGATGGCAGCGCCCATCTCCTGTTTCTCCCTCGCTTGGACGCTGGTTGGGTGCGCCCTTCCCCCGCTTCAACGGCGCCTCGGGCTCCTTCTTCAGTCGGTTTCGCAAGACCGACGCTCGCGCGACGCGCTTCGCCAGGCCGTTGACGCTTTCGTCATCGGCGTGGCTCGTACCGTCATGAAGATCGCGCTCTGCCGCAGCGATCGGCCCCGACTCGGGCGCGCGAGCGCCGATCACGCCCGCTCCCGCTTGGTACGGAGACTGCTCTCTCCGACGTCATGCAGAACGAGTTCGAGCCCACCGAGGGAGAAGGAGAGCAGACCGAGGCGATCGACACCGTGGTGATGCTCCCGAACGACACGACGGCGACGGACATCGCCGACGGCTGCCGCGAGGCGGCGCTGACGTTCATCAACGAGTCCAAGCACTGGGGGAAGGCCGAGCTCGGCATGTGGCTCACCGGCACCTACTCCGCCCTCACCCAGCACGGCGCCAAGGAGCCCGGGCAGGTCTGGCCGGTGCCGCTCCTCCGCGACATCGACGCGCGCCTCATCGATCGGATCATGGAGAGCGCGCGGACGGAGATCTTCGAGACCCTCGCGCTCATCTCGCGGGACGGCTCCGCGAGCTTCGTTCTCCGCGCGCTGATCGCCGGGGCGGTGATTCGCTGCGAGGACGGCCAGCGCGAGCCCGCCTGGGCGCCCACCGGCGAGCCCACGCGCCTCGCCGAGCGCGTGCTCTCGCTGTTCGCCGTCGACTACCTCGCGCGCCCCGGCGACTACGAGAGCGAGCTGACGATCTGCATGCAGTGCGAGACCGTCGCCTTCGACGGGATGGCGAAGACCCGCGGGTGCAGCCACGGAATGCAGCACAGCGCGCTCGCCCCCCGACGTCACTCCACCATGCCCTACCCGCCCCTCGGCGCGTGAGGTCGTGAGCCGAGGTCACCCTTGACCCAGGGTCGCCCTCGACACCCCCGTCGCGGCGCGCCCCCGACCTCGAACGCCCGCAAATCCATCGGTCAGCCTCCGACTCGACGTCGGCTTCGCGTTTGCATTGAGACCCAATCGTCCGGGCGTCACCCCCCGGGCGTGTGAGGAGACCTCTTGTCCATGCGCCTTTCCGCCATTCCTCAGTCCGTCGACTCCTTCGAGGGCACGCCGCGGCGCAACCTTCACACGCTCCGGCCGACGAGCCGGGGCAAGATCATCAGCCAGGACACGCGCCTCGCGCAGGTCCTCGAGACCGTCGACCGCGTCGCGCGCTCGTCGTGCACCGTGCTCGTCACCGGCGAGAGCGGGACCGGCAAGGAGCTCGTCGTCGCCGCGCTCCACGACGCGAGCCCGCGCCGGAGCGCGCCGCTCGTCACGATCAACTGCGGCGCGATCCCGAACGAGCTCGTCGAGAGCGAGCTGTTCGGCCACGCGAAGGGCGCGTTCACCGGCGCGCAGGGCTCGCGCCGCGGCCTCGTCGCCGCGGCCGAGGGCGGCACGCTGTTCCTCGACGAAGTCGGCGAGCTCCCGCTCGCGGTGCAGGTGAAGCTCCTCCGCCTGCTCCAGCAGCGCGAGTACACGCCGCTCGGCGAGACGCGCGCCGTGAAGTGCGACGTCCGCATCGTCGCCGCGACCAACCGCGACCTCGAGGCCGAGGTGAAGGCCGGCCGCTTCCGCGAGGACCTGTACTACCGCCTCAACGTGATCCACGTCGAGCTGCCGGCGCTCCGCGAGCGCAAGGGCGACCTCGGGCTCCTCGCGCGCCACTTCTGCCGCGTCTTCGCCGAGCGCGCCGGGCGCGACGACCTGCGCGGCCTCTCGGACGACGCCGTCCTCGCGATCGAGGCCTACCCGTGGCCGGGCAACGTCCGCGCGCTCGAGAACGCGCTCGAGCGCGGCGTGCTCCTCGCGCGCGGCCCGTTCGTCGAGGCGGAGGACGTCTTCGGCCGCGTCGCGCGCGCGCTCCAGAAGCCCACGCCGGCGCCGGCCCCCGAGCCGCCGCCCGCCGCCGAGCCGCCGGCGGCGCCGTCGATCGACCTGCAGCGCGAGCTCCGCGCGCTCTTGCCGCTCGCGAACGCGACGCCGCGCACTCAGTTCCTCCCCGCCGTGAGCCCGGCGGCTCCTCCCGCCACCACGGCGGAGGTCGTCTCGGCGCCCGTGGCTGCCGCCCCGGCGGCGGCGGTGGACAACACCGCGGCGGGCGCCGTCCGGCGCGGCTCGGACCCGCGCTTCCCGCGCGTCCTGCCCGACACCGGCGTCGACCTCTTCAACGCGATCGACAGCTACCAGAACAACCTGATCCGCCAGGCGCTCACGCGCACCGCGGGCAACCGCAACCGGGCCGCGCAGCTGCTCGGGCTGAACCGCACGACCCTCGTGGAGATGATCCGCCGCCGCGGCCTGTGAGCAGACGCGCGGCGCCACGGGTGCGCCGCGGCGACGTCTCAGTCGTCTTCGCCGGACGGTGACTCCGACGACGACGAGGAGGGCTTCGTGCGGACGAGACGGCGGAAGTTCGAGCGGTCGAGCCCGGAGCGACGCGCCGCTTCCGACATGTTGCCGCCCGTGATCCGGAGCAGGGACGCGACGTAGGCCTCCGTGAACTCGGAGAGGACGCGCTTCTTTGCGTCGGGATAGGCGAGCTCGTGGAGCGCGAGCGCCGCGACGGCCTCTTCGATCGACGTGGCCCGGGGGCCCTCCGGCGTGGACGACGGCGACGCCGCGGCCGCCGTGCGGACCGCTCCCGAGGGCGGCGGGCCGCTCTTCGCTCGGCTCGCGATCTCCGGCGGCAACGACGACGCGGAGACGACGTCGCTCTCGTCGAGGACGAGCGCGCGCTCGATCGCGTGCTCCAGCTCGCGCACGTTGCCCGGCCAGTCGTAGACGGTGAGGCAGCGCGCGGCGTCCGGGCCGAGACGCGGCACCGGCCGCCCGGCCAACTCGGCGTACTTCTGAAGGAAATGCTGCGCCAGGCGGAGCACGTCGTCGTCGCGCTCGCGCAGCGGCGGCAGGTGCACGGCGATGACGTTCAGCCGGTAGAAGAGGTCCTGGCGGAAGGTCCCCGCCGCGATGCTCGCCTTCAGGTTGGCGTTCGTCGCGGCGACCACGCGCACGTCGACGTGCTTCACCGAGTCGCTGCCGACGGGCTTCACCTCGCCGGACTCGAGCGTGCGGAGAAGCTTCACCTGGGCGCTCGTCGGCAGGTCGCCGATCTCGTCGAGGAAGAGCGTCCCGCCGTTCGCCGCCTCGAAGAGCCCCGCGCGCGCGGTGAGCGCCGTCGTGAAGGCGCCGCGCGTGTGCCCGAACAGCTCGCTCTCGACGAGCTCCTGCGGGATCGCGGCGCAGTTGACCGCGACCAGGGGCTTGGCCGCGCGCCGAGATCGCTGGTGAATCGCGCGCGCCACGAGCTCCTTGCCCGTGCCGCTCTCGCCGAGCACCAGGATCGTCGAGTCGGCCTTCGCGACGCCGGAGATGATGCGGTTCACCTCGCGCATCTGCGGGCAGAGGCCCACCATCTCGCCGGGGCGGAGCTCCGCGAGCTCGCGCTGCAGGCGCTCGGTCCGCTCGCGGAGGCGCTTGTGGCCCGCGGCGTTCAGTACCTCGATGACGATCGACTCGTTCGCGACGAACGGCTTCGTCAAGAAGCCGTAGGCGCCCTCTTTCACCGCGCTCACGGTGGTCGCGATGTCCGCGAAGGCGGTCATCATGATGACCTCGGCGGGGTAGCGCGCGGCCTTGATGCGCGACAGGAGCTGCGGCCCCGTCATGCTGGGCATGCGGACGTCGAGCAACGCGACGTCGAACGGCTCGCGCTCCAGGAGCTCGAGGGCGCCCGCGCCGCTCTCGGCCGTCGACGGGATCATCCCGGCGTTCCGGAGGACGCGCGAGATCGCATTCCGCACTCCGCTCTCGTCGTCGACGACGAGGACACGAATCGGAGCCTCGCCGTCCGGGCGCAGGGAGGGTCGCTCTTCCGCGGTAATCGCCGCCCCCGGCTCGGTCATTGGCTCACTCCACGCTACGCCGCGAGATTCAGCTCCCCCGGCTGCTCCGTCAGGAGCTGCTTGAGCTGCGAAGTCGCACGCGCAAGCAATTGGGACACTCGAGCTTCACTCAATCCAAGCGACGACGCAATGGCCTTGCTCGACACATCGTCGAAGTAGCGCATGCGAACGATGGCGGCCTCGCGCGGCGGGAGCTTCTCGATGGCGCGGCGCACGTCCACGCTCGAGCGCCGGATCTCGAGCTGCTCGAAGGGCGACGGCCCCTCCTCGCGGAGCGAGTGCGTCGGAGGCAGGTCGTCGAAGCCGATCACGACCACGCCGGTCTTCTCCTCGGTGGCGGGCGCCGGCGCCTGCGGGACGCCGACCACGGCGGCGCTCTTGACGGCCTGGTTCGAGGCCGGAGTGCGGCGGCGGCGGGGCGACCAATCGTGCCGGCGGAGCTCGTCGATCACGGCGCCGCGGATGCGGATCCGCGCGTAGGCCGTGAGCATCTCCGGGCAGGTGTGCTTCTGCGAGCGGAGGGCGTGGAGGAGGCCCACGGAGCCCGCCGCCACCAGGTCTTCGCGCTGCACGCTCCGCGGCACCTTGCGCATGAAGTCGGCGACGATGCCGAGGACGAGATGCATGTGCGAGGCGAAGTCACTGTTCGACATCGTGAGCGGGGCGGGCTGCTGCGTTTCCATGTCGAGTGCTTCAGCATCCGTCGTGCCACCGCCCCTTCGCGACGTGGACACCGCCCAAACCGCTTTTTTCCGTGTTTTTGCGGCAACCGCGAGCGTCATCGACCTGGCGCCGACCACCAAGGAAGTGGCGCTCGTCAGAAGGATGGCGGTCGACCGCTCGAGACACGGAAAACCCCGTCACGCCGCCATCCGGCGCGGTGAGAGAAGGCTCGTGATGTAGGACTCCCAGAGCCGCTTGTCCTCGCCGTTCAGCGCGAAGAAGCGCACGCCGATCCCCGAGCGGCCGGTGCCGTCCACGACGACCCGGACGGGGATGCAGTTGACGTCGACGCTCTGGGTGGGAAGCTCGATGCGGAGCCGCAGGAGCTGGTTCAGCGGGGGCGGGGCGTTGGTCCGGATGAACAGGCCTCGGTAGCTCGCGTTCAGGATCTCGACGCGCTCGGCGGACCCGATACGCATGATGTGGGCGGGGGGAGAGACGTGGGCGCGCACGTCTCGGCGGCGATCGGACGGTTCCATGGTTCGATGAACGTCGCGCGCCGGCGACCGTTAAGTCCGGGGCGGGTTCGGATTTCCACGATTCCGCGACCTCCCACGTTGACGGGAGGCAGACTCGCTGGTCCGATGGCCCTTCCTCCGATGATGAACAAGCCGACGCGAGAGCTCCCGGCGCGACGCGACACCCCCGCGGAAGGCAACCGGCCGCGCCTCCTCCTCGTCGAGGACGAGGACGGGCTCCGCAACGCGCTCGTCCGCACCCTGAGCGAGACGTTCGACGTCACCCCCGTCGCGGACGGCTCGGCGGCGGCCGAGCTCCTCGTCAACGAGACGTTCGACGGCGTCCTCAGCGACATCGGGCTGCCGGGTATGTCCGGGGTCGACCTCCTCCGCCTCGTCCGGACCTACGACCTCGACGTCCCCGTCGTGCTCATGACGGGGCAGCCGAGCGTCGAGACGGCGGTGGCCGCGCTCGAGCTCGGGGCGCTGACCTACATCCAGAAGCCGTTCGCCCACGACGTGCTCCACGGCACGCTCCTCCGCGCCGCCAAGCTCGCCCGCCTGGCGCGAGCCAAGCGCGAGGCCGTGGCGGCCGGCGTCGGCGGCTCGCCGCTCGCGGGCGATCGGGCCGGATTGCACACCTCGTTCGATCGCGCGCTCGAGACGCTGTCGATCGTCTACCAGCCGATCGTCGACCGGCGGTCACGCAAGACCATGGGCTACGAGGCGCTGATGCGCACCAAGGAGCCCTCGATGCCCCACCCCGGCGCGCTGCTCGAGGCGTCGGAGCGGCTCGGCCGCATGCAGGAGATCGGGCGACGCGTGCGTGAGCTCGCCGCGGCCTCGTTCCGTCCGCAGGCGGAGGGGATGATCCTGTTCGTGAACCTCCACCCGGCCGACATGCTCGACTCGAACCTCTACGACCGGCACGCGCCGCTCACGAAGATCGCCGACCACGTCGTCCTGGAGATCACCGAGCGCGCCGCGCTCGACGACGTCACGGAGACGAAGCACCGCGGGACGGAGCTCCGGCGCCGAGGCTTCAAGCTCGCCATCGACGACCTCGGCGCGGGCTACGCCGGCCTCACGAGCTTCGCGACGCTCGAGCCGGAGGTCGTGAAGCTCGACATGTCGCTCATCCGCGGGATCGAGGCGTCACCGGTGAAGAAGCACATCGTCGAGTCGATGACGCGCCTCTGCCGCGAGCTCGACATGAAGGTCGTAGCCGAGGGCATCGAGACGACGCCGGAGCTCGCGACCATCATCGACCTGGGCTGCGACTACCTCCAGGGCTACCTCCTCGGTCGCCCCGGCCCCGCGCTCGTCCCGTCCTCTCAGACGTGGTGAGGAGGCCGCCTCTCAGCTCGGCGACGCCCTCAGGTTGAGCGAGCTCCAGTAGTCGTCGAGCTGCCGCGCGGCGTCGACGAGCTCCACGAAGCTGATCGGCTTGCGCACGTAGCTGTTCGCGCCCAGCGCGTAGCTGCGCCCGACGTCGATCTCCTCCGCCGAGGACGTGAGCATGACGACCGGGAGGCTCGACGTCCGCGGGTTCCGGCGGATCCGCTCGAGGACCTGAAAGCCGTCGAGCTTCGGCAGCTTGAGGTCGAGCAGGACGAAGCGCGGCAACGGAGCCGTCGGCGCCGCGCCGGCCTTGCCGTGGAGGAACTCCAGCGCGACGACGCCGTCCGCGGCCACGTGGATCTCTCGCTTCGGCTCGTGCTTGCGGAAGGCGCGCAGGGCGAGCGCCGCGTCGTCTTCGTTGTCTTCGACGAGGAGGATCACGAGCCGGGGAACTTCTACCACGCCTCGAGCCTTCATGGGCACGGGCGATGCTCTCACTCGGAGCGTCGCGCCGTGCTCCGTCGCGATCGATCGAAGGCACCGACCATGCTCTGCCGCGAGCTGATGAGGACCCCCGTGGTCTCTTCCCACCTGGACGCGCCGGCCTCCCAGACCGCCGCGCTCATGCGCACGCGCAAGCTCGGCTTCATCCCCGTCTGCGACGAGCGCGGGCGCGTCGTCGGGACCGTCACCGATCGCGACCTCACGATCCGCGTCCTCGCCGAGTGCCAGTCCGCGAACGCGGCGCGCCTCCTCGCGAGCACGCCGCTCCGCTACGTGATGACGCCGGGGCCGATCACCTGCCTCGCGGACGACGATCTCGAGCTCGCCGAGGACCTCATGCGTCGCTACCACAAGAGCCGGATCGTCTGCGTCGACGCCGAGCGGCGCCCCGTGGGCGTGATCAGCCTCTCCGACATCGCTCGCCGCGACCGAGCCGACCGCGTCGGCGAGCTCCTTCGCGCGATCACGGAGCGAGAGGTCGCGGGTTAGCGGCGGCGGGGCGAGCGCCGAGCCCGGGCGTCCTCGGACGCGACGACGGAGCGCGGGGTGTCGCGGCGCTGCTACGCATGCTGCGCGCGCGCTACACCCCGGCGCGGGAGACGACGCTGAGGGCTGCGCGACCGCGTTGGCGTGCGACGTGCTCCGCGTCGAACGAAGCGTGAGCCAGTCCACGGCTCGCGTGCGTCTTCACGTTCACGCCCGGCGGGCTCTCCGAGCGCCGCGTCGGCGTCCCCTTCTCTTCTCGATCCTGCGGAGGAATTCCCATGTCACTCGTTCGTCGCTGCGGAGCAGAGGTCCTCGGGACCGCGTGGTTGGTCTTCGGAGGCTGCGGGAGCGCAGTGCTCTCCGCGGCGTTCCCCGACGTGGGCATCGGTCTGCTCGGCGTCTCGTTCGCCTTCGGCCTGACGGTCCTCACGATGGCCTACGCCATCGGTCACATCTCGGGCTGTCACCTGAACCCGGCGGTGACGCTGGGGCTCGTGGCGGCGAAGCGCTTCCCCGCGAAGGACGGCCCGGCCTACATGGCGTCGCAGGTCCTCGGCGCCGTCGTCGGCGCCGGCCTGCTCTACCTGATCGCCAGCGGCAAGAGCGGGTTCGACGTCCACGCAGGGTTCGCGAGCAACGGCTTCGCCGAGCACTCGCCAGGCGGTTACGGGATGGGCGCAGCGCTCGTCGCCGAGATCGCGCTCACGTTCTTCTTCCTGCTCGTCATCCTCGGCGCGACCGACGCGCGCGCGCCGAAGGGCTTCGCGCCGATCGCCATCGGCTTGTGCCTGACGCTCATCCACCTCGTCGGCATCCCGGTCACGAACCTCTCCGTGAACCCCGCCAGGAGCACCGGGCCCGCGATCTTCTGCGGTGGCTTCGCCTTGCTGCAGCTCTGGCTGTTCTGGGTCGGCCCCATCATCGGCGGCGTCGTCGCGGGCGTCCTCTACCCGGCGCTCTTCGGCAAGAGCGACGACCGAAGCTGACCTTGTCTCGAGTCGCGCGCAGACCGCGCCCGCGAGCGTCGGCTCGAACGCAGGCCCCCTTCGCGCGAGCGCGCGAAGGGGGCCGCCGCGCCTCACCGACCGGGTGCCCCCGGCGCGGGCGCCGATCGGGCGCGCGCCCTCGCCGATCGACGCGCGAGACTGCGCCGCTCGGACGCACGATCACGCGCCGGCCGCCGAAACTGCGCCGCTCGGACGCACGCCTTGCCGGCCGGTCGTCGCCAGAGCGCCGACGCGCGGCGCGTGGCGCGCGGCGCGCGAACGCCCCCGAGGCCGGCGCGAGGGCGTCCAAGCGCGGGAAATGCCGTCGAATCGTCGCCTTCGCCTCCTCGAGCCTCCCGCGCTCCCTGCGCGGCGCAGAAATGCGGGTCCTGGACGGCGAGGTGCGACTTTCTCCGCGCTTTTCCTAGGGCCGCCGTACACTTGAAGGTTGGGCTGCACCGCCCAGGGCGCCGTTGTATCCCGACCGAAGCTGTTATAACGTTAAGAGCGAATTAGACGTTTTCGCTTTGACGAACCCGACAAGTACGACTAAGGAGATGAATCCGTGAAAATCGTCAGCGACCAACTTTTGACTTCCAGCGAGGTCGGGGAGCTCCTCCAGGTGAACCCCAGCTCCGTCAAGAAGTGGGTGGACGATGGCCTGCTCATCGCGTTCCGCACCCCCGGTGGGCACCGCCGCATCCGGGCCGCGGACCTGGTCACGTTCCTCGTGAACCACGACATGCCGATCCCCGCCGACCTCCAGGACGCCGCGAAGAAGCGGCTCTTGATCGTCGACGACGAAGTCGACCAGCTGAAGGCGCTCTCGCGCTCGCTGAAGCGCTTCGCCGACAAGGTCGAGGTGACGACCACGTCGAACGGCATCGACGCGCTGGTGCTGGTCGGCTCGTTCCACCCGCACGCCGTCCTCCTCGATGTCTACATGCCCGGCATCGACGGGCTCGAGGTGTGCCGGCGCCTGAAGAAGAACCCCGCGACGAAGGACGTCGCCGTCTACGTCGTCAGCGGGGCGTTCACCTCCGCGCTCGAGCAGAAGGCGCTCGAGGCCGGCGCCGTGAAGTGTCTCCCGAAGCCGATCGACGTTCGGCTCGTCTTGTCCTTGATGTTCCCCGCACGCGGCGGCGAGTTGGAAGCTCGCGCCCAATAACTAAGAAGAGAAGGTCTCCATGGGCTTTGCAGCACGTAGTTCGGACGCGTCCCTCGTCACACCGGACCTGTCCCCCCCCGCCAACGACACATCGCACCACTCGATGATCGTGAAGCGGGCGGCGAAGCCCACCGCGAGGACCGCGGACCTCTTGGTCGACGTCCTCGTCGACGCCGGCGTGGAGGTCATCTTCGGGCTGCCGGGCGGCCCCGTCGCCCCGATCCTCGACGCCCTCCTCGATCGGCCCGAGATCCGGACGATCACGACCAGGCACGAGGCCGGCGCGATCTTCGCGGCGGCCGGCTACGCGCAGGCGACGGGGAAGATCGGCGTCGTCGTCGTCACCTCCGGCCCCGGGATCCTCAACGCCATGACGGGCCTCGCGTCCGCCCACGCCGACGGGCTCCCCGTGCTCGTCATCACGGGCGAGGTGCCGCGTGAGCGCTTCGGCCAGGGCGCCGTGCAGGAAGGCACGAGCGAGGGGCTCGACATCGTCCACATGGTGAGGAGCATCACCAAGTTCGCCGCCGAGGCGCGCGACCCGAACACGGCTCCGGGCCTCCTCCGGCGCGCCATCGCGACCGCCTCCAGCGGCCGGCGCGGACCTGCGGTCGTGACGCTCCCGATGGACGTCGGCACCGCGCACTCGCGTCCTCCGGCGGTCGAGGTGACGTCCCGGCTCGAGTTCAGGCCGTCCGCGCAGTCGCTCGACACGACGGCGAACGCGCTCTCGGGCGCGAAGCACGGGCTCTTGCTCGTCGGCTCGGGCGCGCGATGGGGGAGCGGACCGCGGCTCGTGCGCGAGCTCGCCGAACGCCTGCAGATCCCGGTGATGACCACCCCGAAGGGCAAGGGCGTCTTCCCCGAGGATCACCCGCTCAGCCTCGGGGTGTTCGGCTGGGGTGGTCACCCGTCCGCGTCGGAGTACCTCGGCAAGGGCGTCGACGTCCTCATGGCGATCGGCACCGGCCTCGGCGAGACCGCGACCGACAGCTGGAGCACCAAGCTCGCCGCGTCCGAGCATTTCATCCAGCTCGACGTCGAGGCGCAGCGCATCGGACGAAACTACCCGGTGACGCTCGGCGTGGTCGACACGGTGGAGAGCGCGCTCCCGCAGATCATCGAGCGGCTCGACCCGACGCCGCGCGCGCCGCGCGCGTTCGGTGTCCGGCGCCAGCAGACCGGCGCCGAGGTCCTCGTCGGACCGGAGGGCCGCATCTCGCCGCAGCGCGCGCTCTGGGAGCTCCAGCGCGCCCTGCCCGCGACCACGCTGTTCACGTCGGACATCGGCTCGCACATGTTCTTCGCGCTCCACCACCTGGAGATCAAGTCGCCCCGCGGCTTCATGATCATGTTCGGCCTCGGCTCGATGGCCTCCGGCATCGGCTCCGCGCTCGGCGTGAAGGTCGGCCGCCCCGACGCGCCCGTCGTCGCCGTCTGCGGTGACGGCTGCTTCTCGATGGGGCTCGGCGACGTCGGCACCGCGGCGCAGGAGGGGATCCCGATGATCTTCGCGGTCCTCAACGACCAGCGCTACGGCCTCGTCGAGGTCGGCCACGACGCCATCTTCGGCCGCACGCCCGCGTTCGGGTGTCCGATGAACGTCGCGCAGCTCGCCGAGGGCGTCGGCGCCAAGGCGGTCGTGGTGGAGCAACCGGGCGACATCCTCGAGCTCGACCTCCTCGCGCTGTCGTCCCGCGGCCCGCTCGTCCTCGACATCAGGATCGATCGCCAGGTCCGCCTCCAGAGCGGCCGCCTCGAGTTCCTGAAAGAGATGGCCAACCAGTCCGGCAGCTGACCCGGACCGCGCGCACGGCGCGCACCTCGTCCACGTCGTCGGCGCGCCCTCCGGCGAGCCAAGCCGCCCGACCCTCGGCGACGAGCGCTCGCCCGCCGGTCGACGCCGCGGTCTCCGCACGCATTCGTCTTTTCGCATCTGGAGCAAATCATGAGCTCGTCCATTGGAATCCTTGGTGTTGGAACCTACCTGCCGCCCGAAGTCCGCACGAACGACTGGTGGCCCGAGCACGTCGTCCAGCGTTGGCAGGAGCGCGCCACGCGGCGCATGGATCGGATGCGCTCCGACCTGGCGAACGCCCCGAGCGAGGCGGCCCGAAAGACGATGCAGGCGATCATCGACCTCGCCGCGGATCCCTTCGGAGGAACACGGGAGAGGCGCATCATGCCGGCGGGCATGACGGCCGCCGAGATGGAGACGAACGCCGCGCGTGAGGCCATCGCGCGCGCGGGCATCGCCAAGGAGGAGATCGATCTCGTCCTCAGCTACACGATGATCCCGGACTACATCAACGTCCCGACCGCGTGCGTCGTTCACGGCAACCTCGAGCTCGAGGAGCGCTGCACGACCATGGCCGTCGACGCGGTCTGCAACTCGTTCTTGATGCAGCTGACCCTGGCGCAGGGGATGATCGCGAGCGGCGCGGCCCGCTACGCCCTCTTGACCCAATCGTCCGCGATCAGCCGCTTGCCCGCCTCGGGAGAGCCCATCGACATCGCGGGTGGAGACGCGGCGTCGGCCATCGTCCTCGGACCCGTCGCGGAGGGTCGAGGCATCCTCGCGTCCTCGCACCACACGGACGGTAAGCTCTGGGGCGCGCTCGTGTGCGGCGTCCCCGACCAGGGGTGGTACGACGGGCGGTGCATCGCGTACTCGGTCGACAACGCGGCGAACGCCAACATGATCGTCCGCCTGGCCGAACGGGCGAGCCAGGTCGTCGGCGAGTCGCTCGCGAAGGCGAACCTCTCGAAGGATGAGGTCGCGTTCTACGCGTCGCACCAGGCGCTCAAGTGGCTGCGCCCGCTCAGCCAGGAGTGCGCGGGCCTCACGAACGCGAAGTTCGTGGACCACTTCGAGTATACGGGTACGGTGAGCGCGGTGAACCTCCCGCTCCAGCTGGCCGTTGCCGAGAAGGAGGGGCTGCTGCACCCGGGCGAGGTGGTCGCGTGCTTCCAGGGAGGGACGGGGATGACCTGGTCGGGAATGGCGCTTCGCTGGGGACGCTGATCCGAATGCGCGAGGTGTCGTGTCGCATCCTCGAGATGTTCTTCCGGGAGCTCGACAAGAAGGGCGCCCCGGCGAGCCTTCTCCTCGACGGGGTCGGCTATCCCCTCGCGCACTTCAAGGACAAGCACGAGCGCATCGAGTGGAGCGCGTTCGTGCGCCTGATGGAGAACGCCCAGACGATCTGGACGAACGACGAGATCGTCGCGATGGGCGGGGCGTGGATCGACTCGCCGTTCCTCCGCCACATTCGCCTCATCGCGGGGACGCTGTTCACGCCCAAGCAGTTCTACAAGTGGCTCGCGTCGGACAAGAAGCGGGATCGGGGCGGGGGCAACCAGATGTTCACCTGCACGACGACGACCTACCGCGACCAGGGGCCCAACCTCCTCAGCGTCGAGGTTCGTCTCGATGACCACTGCGAGCCCTGCCCGGCGTTCTTCCTCCTGACCAAGGGGGGCTTCGAGGACATCCCTCGGCTCGTCGGCAAGCCGAAGGCGACGGTGACGATGGTCCCGATCGAGCAGGGCGCGCGCTTCGAGGTCTCGCTGCCCCCCGGGAGCGATCGCGTCAATCCCCTTCATCGCGCCGTCCGCTGGATCACCGCGCCCGCCGCCGCGGCGCGCGAGCTCGACGACGCGCACGAGACCCTCCGCGCGCGGTACGAGGAGCTCGAGCGGGCGCGGGCGAAGCTCGCGGTCCAGGCCGCGCAGCTCAGGACGGCGCACACCGTCAACGAGCTCATCCAGACCAACCTCGACCTCGACCTCACGCTCGAGGCCATCGCGAACGCGCTCGTCACGGAGGCCGGGTTCGCCGGCGCCCGCGTCGAGCTCGACACCGAGGTCGACGGCGTGAAGATCCGACGCGCCGTCGAGCACGGCGCGGGCAGAGCGCTGCCGCTCGAGCGGGTGCTCGACAGGCGCGGCGGGCACCCGTCCGGGAAGCTGGTCGTGTTCGCGCACGCCTCGGCGAACCTGGAGGAGCGGAAGGAGCTGCTCTCGTTCATCGTGCCGTCGATCGAGATGGCGATCGACAACGCCATCTCCTACCTCGTCGTCGAGGAGTACCGGCGCAGCCTCGAGGTGCGCGTCGACGAGCGTACGGCTGAGCTCAGCCAGGCGCGCGACGCCCTGGCGGGCACCGTCCGCGACCTCGAGCAGGCGAAGGAGGTCCGCGACCGCATCTTCGCCAACATCAACCACGATCTCCGGTCGCCGCTCTCGCTCGTCCTCCTCGGCATCGACGAGGCGCGCGCTCAGGCGAGCGCGGGGGGCCACGACGGGACCGGGAAGCGCACGCTCGACGCGATCGAGCACGGCGCGCGCCGCGTCCTCCGCATGGTCGACGAGCTGCTCATCCTCGCGGAGGGCCGCGAGACCGACGTCCGCCTCGCGATGGCGCCCTTCCGCCTCAGCGAGATGGTCGACGCCGTCGCCGAGGCGTGGAAGCCCGCGGCCCGCGTCGCCGGGCTGACGCTGGAGCACCAAATCGAGCAGGGCCTCCTCGTCCACGCCGATCCGAACGCGATCGAGCGCGTCCTCGCGAACCTGGTCTCGAACGCCGTCAAGTTCACGCCCGCGCGGGCCGGACGTGGAGTCATCGTCGTGCACCTCGCGTCACGCGACGGACGCGCGCGGCTCGAGGTGCGCGACGACGGTCCCGGCATCGCGGCCGAGCTGAAGCCGCGCCTCTTCGGGCGCTTCGAGCGAGGCGAGCCCTCCCGCGGAACGGCGATCAGCGGGAGCGGGCTCGGCCTGTCGCTCGTGAAGGAGCTCACCGAGGCCCACGGCGGAAGCGTCGGCGTCGACGACGGCGACGGCGGCGGCTCGGTCTTCTGGGTGGAGCTGCCCCTCCTCGAGGCCGGCGCGGAGCCGGAGGCGCTCACCGCCGCGACCGCGAGGCTTCGGCCCACGGACTACGGCGTCGCGACGACGGAGCCGGAGCGGCCGACGATCTACGAGCCGCCCGGCACGGCGCGCGCGACGATCCTCCTCGCGGAGGACGATCCGGACCTGCGCGACCGCACCGCGAAGGTGCTCGCGACGGACTACCGCGTGCTCGCCGCGCCGGACGGCCTCGCCGCCCTGGAGCTCGCGATGGTCCACGCGCCGGATCTCCTCGTGACCGACATCGCGATGCCCGGCATCGACGGCATCGAGCTCACGCGGCGCTTCCGCGCGCTGCCGAGGACCCGCATGGCGCCCGTCCTCGTCCTGACGACGTTCGGCGGCGTCGGCGACAAGCTCGCCGGGTTCGACGCCGGCGCGATCGACTACGTTCACAAACCCTTCGAACCGGCTGAGCTCCGCGCCCGCGTCCGGTCCCAGCTCGCCCTCCGCGCGCTCGCGCTCCAGCTCCTCGAGACCGAGAAGCTCGCGGCGCTCGGCACGCTTTCGGCCGGCCTCGCGCACGAGATCCGCAACCCGGCCAACGGGATCGTCAACGCCGTCGGGCCGCTCCGGGCGCTCCTGCCCCCGGACGCGATCGCACCGGAGACCCCGGCGGCGCAGCTGCTCGACGTGGTCGAGCACTGCAGCAGGCAGGTCGCCCTGCTCTCCCGCGAGCTCCTCGGCTTCAAGCGCGGCGTCGAGCCGAAACGCAAGCCCGTGGAGATCGAGACGCTCCTCCGCCGCGTGAAGAGCACGATCCGCCACGTGCTGGAGGGCATCGAGGTCCGCGACCGCCTCGACTACCGCGGCACCCTCCATTGCGCCGAGCCGCTCGTCGCGCAGGTGCTCACGAACCTGCTCGAGAACGGCGCCCACGCGGCCGGGCGGGGTGGCTGGGTCGAGATCCACACCGCCCTCGAGGGTGAGAGGGTGGTCATTGAACTGACCGACAGCGGTCCTGGCGTCCCCGAGGAGCTGCAAGAGCGCATCTTCGAGCCCTTCTTCACCACCAAACCGGCCGGCAAAGGCACGGGGCTCGGGCTCTCGACGGCGCGCGACATCATCCTCCGCCACGGAGGCAACCTCGAGATCCGGCGCGCGGCCGGGCGAACCGTCTTTCGTCTCGACATGCCTCTCGCGTCGTGATGCGCAGAATCTGCGTGGCCATCGAATCAGGGAAGCCGCTACAATCAGGAGAGTGTCTTCTCTCCTACCCACACGTGAGTCGAGGTCCCGCGGATGAACCTGCGGGACCACCTGATCCTCTACGTCGACGACGAGCACGCCAACCGCATCGTCTTCGAGATCACGTTCGGCAAGACGTTCCGGATCAAATGCGTCAGCTCCGCGGAGGAGGCGCTCGGCTTCGTCTCGCAGGAGCACATCGCCGTGATCGTCAGCGATCAGCGCATGACGGGCATGAGCGGCGACGAGCTCCTCAAGAAGGTCAAGGACCTGTCTCCGGACACGGTCCGCATGATCGTGACGGCGTACAGCGATCTCGAGCCGATCCTCAACGCCGTCAACGAAGGCCTGGTCGCGCGCTACGTGATCAAGCCGTGGGATCGCGTCGAGCTCGAGGAGACGCTCCGCTGGGCGCTCGAGGCGTACGTCG
>JAHBWA010000138.1 GCA_019637195.1 Labilithrix sp.
CGCAGAAGAGCCCCGTCGTCGCGGTCTCCAGCAAGCTCACCCAGAAGCTCGTCGACGCCGGGATCCGCGTCCACACGGTCGGCGCCGATCGCGTGACGAGCAGCTTCTATTACATCGCCGAAGGCGGGGGCGAGGCGCCGATCCGCGTCGAGGGTGACCTCGTCGCGGCGGTGGGCGCGATGTTGGGTGAGCGGGCGGACAACGCCGCGATCGAGCGCGTGCTCGACGGCCTCGTCGATCGCCTGCTCCGCTCGCTCTCGAAGGACCGCATCGCCGAGCTGTCGCTCGAGCTCGCGGCCGCGCTCCCGCGCGCCGCGGCGGACGGCACCGGCACGCAGGAGGTCGACCTCGAGTCGTTCGAGAAGGAGCTCGCCGCGCTCGTCGGCGCGTCGGAGAAGTACGCGACGTTCCTCGAGGAGATCGCGAGCAAGATCGGCGACACCAACGAGCGCAAGGTCGACATCCCGCTCTACGGCGACGCGCGCAAGGTCTCGCAGGGCCCCTTCGAGCTCACGGTCGGCGAGCAGAAGGTCGCGCTGGTGACCCACGAGCGCTGGCTCGCGACGGGCCCGCTCACCGAGCCCGTGAAGCCCGCGCCCGCGCCTGCGCCGGTCGCGCAGAAGTCTCCGGCGCCCGCGCCGGTCGCGCAGAAGGCCTCCGCCTCTACGCCGGCCGCGCAGAAGTCTCCGGCGCCCGCGCCGGTCGCGCAGAAGGCCCCCGAGCCGAAGCCCGCGACGCCCCGGCCTGCGCCGGTCGCCGCGTCACCGGCGCCCGCGCCGGTGAGCTCTTCGTCGGGCCGGCCGCTCAACCCGCCGCGCCCGGCGTCGACGCCTCCGGCCGCGACGCCTGCGCCCGCACCCGCGGCGGCGGTCGAGGAGACCAAGCCCGCGTCCGCGCCGAAGCCGGACACCTCCGCGAAGGAGGCCGCCCCGGCAGTCGACGACGCCGCCGCGAAGCCCGCGCCGGCGGAGGAGCCCGCCGCGGCGAAGACCGCTCCGGCAGAGCCGCCCGCGGAGCCCGCCGCGAAGGCCGCGAAGGAACCCGCTCCGGCGGAGAAGGCGGAGAAGGAGCCCGCGCCGAAGGCGGCTGCGCCCGCCGCGAAGGCCAAGGCAAAGGAGCCGGCCTCGAACGTCGTCGAGCCGAGCCCGCGCGACTCGCGCCTGGCGACCACGCAGAAGGTGCCTCGCAAGGAGAAGGGGATCCCCTGGCTCTGGATCCTCGTCCTGGCCGCGGCCGCCTTCGCCGGCTACCGCCTCTGGCTCTCGCGTCAGTAGGCGCGTCCTCACCCGCGACGAGCCGCTGAGCGCGCCTCCGAGCGTGCTCAGCGCCCGCGTCGCGCGGCCATTTCCCGACCGATCGCGTCGATCGCGTCGGCCCCGAGCAGCTCTTTGGCCGCCGGGAACAGGTGAGCCTCCTCTCGCTCGAGGTGCGCCCGGTAGGTCTCCGTCAAGAGCGCGGCGATCGCGCGGAGCTCGCTCCACGGGTCGCCCTCGAATCGGCCCGACACGGCCTCTTCGAGGCGCGCGTGGACGGCCTCGTGCTCGCGGTGCTCACGCGTGAGGCGCTCGAGGAGAGCGAGGAGCTCGGGAGGCGCCCCTCGGTCGACGAGCCGCGGGAACAGCGACCGCTCCTCGTCCTCTTCGTGCCTGCGGACCTGCCGCGAGAAGAAGGCGCAGACGTCGCTCGCCGTCTCGATGTCGTGGTCGCGCGCAGCGGCGGCGAGCGCCTCGCAGGCCTCTTCGATGCGGCGATGCGAGCGCTCGAGCTGGACGAAGGGCGGGTGCACGCGTCGATGAGAGTCCGTGGCGCCGCCCGGGTCAACCCCGAGGGCGCGGCGCGTCGAGCGCGCCGTTCGTGGTATGCACGGTCACGCACTGCCCTGCTGCTCGAGGCGCATGTCCCGTCGCATCGCTCTTCGCCCCGTCGACACCATCGGGCGGCACCTCGCGGTCACGCTCGGCGTGACGTGCGTGACGGCGTGGTTCAGCTACGCGTATTTCCACAACGACGAGTACTTCCAGGTCATCGAGCTCACGCGCGCGAAGCTCGGCGACGTCGATCCGCGGCTCTTGCCCTGGGAGCACGCGCAGCGGATGCGCCCCTGGCTCCAGCCGTTCCTCTACTGGCTCGTGGCGCGCGCGCTCGGCGTGGTGGGCGTGCGCGACGTCTTCCAGCTCGCGTTCGCGTTCCGGCTCCTGACCGGGCTCGCCAACGTCGGCGCGCTCGCGCTCTTCCTTCGCGCCACGCTGCCGTGGATGACGACGGACGACGAGAAGCGCGCGCACACACGCGTCGTGACGCTGCTCGGGTTCTTGCCGTACCTGTTCGTGCGGACGTCGTCGGAGAGCGGATCGATGGCGGCGCTCACGGCGGGCTCCGCGCTCTTGCTCGCGGGCGCGGCGCCGGGCGCCGGCGGCCGCGCGTGGTCGGTGCCCGCGCTGGCGCGGACGGGGCGCGCGCTCGGCGTCGGGTTTCTCTTCGGTGTCGCGTTCGAGATGCGCTTCCAGACGGCGATCCTCGCGCTGGCGCTGCTCGCGTGGGCACGCGTGGTCGGCAGGGGCTCGCTCCGCGATCTGGGGAGGGTGGCGCTGGGCGGCGCGCTCGCGCTCGCGCTCGGCGCCCTCGTCGATCGCTGGGGGTACGGCGCGTGGACGTTCCCGGCGTGGACGTACTTCGAGGCGAACGTCCTCGAGGGGGCGGCGGGGCTCTTCGGGAGCGATCCGCCGTTTTCCTACCTCTGGCTGCTGCCGGCGAACGTCTTTCTCCCGGTCGTGCTCGCGCTCCTGGCGCTCGCGGTGCTCGCCTGGATCCGCTGCCCGCGTCATCCGCTCACGTGGGCCACGCTCCCGTTCTTCGTCGTCCACAACCTGATCGCACACAAGGAGGAGCGGTTCCTCTTTCCGATCGCGGTGCTGTCGACGGCGCTGGTCACGATGGCGCTCGGCCCGTCGTTCGCGCGCTCGGCGAGGGGGATCGGCGCGGTGACGGAGCGGCTGGCCGCGTGGGGGTGGGCGCGGCGCCGCGCCTGGCCGGGCAGAGCCCTCGCCGCGGCGAGCTTCGCCGGGATGACGTTGCTCGCGTTCGTCCCGCTCGGCTGGCATCACAACGTGCGCTTCACGCGCTTCGTCCACGAGACCTTCGGCGACGAGCTGCACGCGACCGCGTTGCCCGAGGTCGACCTCAACCTCCCCGCGTTCCACCCGCGCATCTACGACGTCGACAAGGCCGATCCCGCGGAGGTCGCGCGGCGGATCGAGGCCGGGACGGCGCGAGCGTGGCTCATCGCGGATCGTCCCGCGTTGAGCACGGGCACGAGCCTCGACGCGCACGCCGTGCTCGTCTACTCGGAGCTGCCCGTGTGGCGCGATCCGGTGCTCGCGGAGCGCGCGATGCGCCTCGTCGAGCGGTACAACGCGGCGGCGCCCGCGCCGCTGCGCCGGCTGCGGTTCCGTAGCCTCTATCGGCTCGCGCGCGACGCCGGCGAGTCGCTTCCGACGGACGGCGGCGCGCCCGCGCGGCCGAGCGAGGGGGCGCGTGACGAGAGCGGCGCCTACGGCGATCGATCTTCCGCGGTCGCCCGGGAGTAGAGCTCGAGGGCGACGGCGAGGCGCCGCTCGAGCGAGGTGAGGAGGTTCGGCTCGGCGCCGGCGGGCAGCTCGCCGAGCATGCCGATCGTCGCGCGGGTGTCGTCGAGCAGCCCGACGATCGGGTCGCCGTCGCCGCCGACGGCGTACGAGAGCAGCGTGAGGAGATCGCGATCCCTGAGCTCACACGGCTCGGCGAGCCGGCGGCGCAGGCGCTCGAGATCGCCACGCTGCGCCGCGCGCGCGCTGACGGGGCGCTGCGCTGCGCGTTCACGGCTCGGGGCTTCGCGAGGTCCGGCCTGCCCTTGCACGACGGCGAGCGCGTCGTCGCGCGTCGGCAGGGAGCGGGAGTCGATGACGAGTCGTTCCTTGGGATAGGCGGCCATGGGAGGTCCTCGTGGTCTCGTGAGGGCGCGGAGCGTGCTCAGCCGCGCGTGAGCGCGCCCGTGATGCGGAGCGCGACGCCCGCCTGGTTGTGCCCGACGCCGGAGCCGACCAGGAACACGAGATCGCCCACCTTCGCGCGGCCGCTCTCGAGCGCGTCGTGCAGCACCATCGGGATGCAGGCGGAGCCGGTGTAGCCCCACTTTTCCATGACGGTGTGCGTCTTGGCCATCGGGAGCTCGAGCCCGGCCATCACCTTCTCGATCGTGCGCTTGCGCACCTGCGTGAAGACGAAGAGGTCGACGTCGGAGAGCGCGAAGCGGTTGCGCTCCGCGAGCATCTTCACGACCGCGGGCCAGCCCTCCTCGTTGATCGAGGGCGGGTAGCGATCGTGCATGCGCACGTGCGTGCGGCCGGCGGCGATGGACGCGACGCTCGCCGGCTCGGCGGTGCCGCCGCTGAGGATGCCCCAGTGCTTGGCGTACGAGCCGTCCGCGCGGAAGGCCGACTGCAAGATGCCCGGCTCCTTCGACGGCTGGAGCAGCGCGGCGCCGGCGCCGTCGCCGTAGAAGAACGACATCGTGTCGTTCGGATCGGCGAGCTTGTGCATCATGTACGCGCCGATCACGAGGACGTTCTTCATCCACGGGTTGCCTGCCATGAGCCCGTTCGCCGCGGAGAGCGCGGTGGGGAACGACGCGCACGCGCACCCGACGTCGAAGGTGCCGGCGCGCTTCGCGCCCAGCTTGTGCTGCACGACGACCGACGTGGACGGCGTGATGTAGTCGGGCGAGTCGGTCCCGACGAGGATCAGATCGAGGTCCTCCGGCGAGACGCCCGCGCGTCCGAGCGCCTGGTTCGCGGCGCGGACGGCGAGATCCGACGTCGCCCACTCCTCCGGCGCGAACCAGCGCGTCTTGATCCCCGACGTGGCCTCGGTCTTGTCGACGAACTCGGGACTGTCCTTCGCGAACCGGTCGCGGAGGACGGCGTTCGGGACTTCGATCTCGGGGACGTAGATGCCGGTGCTGCGGATCGCGGTGAACACGACCTCGTTCTACCGCGACCGATGTTGCGGCGCAACATGGTGTCGCGAACCGGTCGATGTATGACCGGAATTAATCGATATGTGTGCCATGGTTACTCTGGTGCGATGCACCATCGTGGGCGTCGCGAGCCGCTCGGCGTCGGGCGCGGCGCGCTGCTCGCCGTCGCGGCGCGTGGGCTCGACTTCCACTATCTTGGGGCCATGTCGGAAGGGATCCTCCTGCCTGCCGTCGCCCGGGGCACGCTCCTCGCGAGGCCCGAGCGCGTCGCTCGCCTCGAGCAGGCGCTCCCGCAGATCCGCGCCGCGCTCGAGGGAGAGCGCGACGCCGTGGCGATCCAAGCGACGGTGGCCTGCCTCCTCTGGGAGACGCTCGCGCAGACGAGCTGGTGCGGCTTCTACCGGCGCGTCGGTGAGCGTACGCTCGCCGTCGGACCGTACCAGGGCACGATGGGCTGCTTGCGGATCGACTTCGATCGCGGGGTCTGCGGCGCGGCCGCGCGCACGCGTGAAGCGCAGCTCGTCCCCGACGTGTCGCGGTTCCCCGGCCACATCGCGTGTGACGATCGCACGCGCTCGGAGCTGGTCTTGCCCGTCGTCGTCGACGGAGAGGTCCGCGCAGTGCTCGACCTCGACTCGACACACCTCGACGCGTTCGATCCCGCCGAGGCCGAGCTGCTCGGTGGCCTCCTGATGGACGTGTTCGCGGGAGCGACCTTCTGATGGCGCCGTCGAGCGTGAGCCCGTCGCGCGTAACGCCGCCGCGCGTGGCGCCGTCGCGCGTGACGCCGCGCGTGGGCGCTTTTTCGGGCGCGCGAGCCGCGCTCCTCGCGACCGTGCTCGCCGCGCCGGCGGCGCTCGTCGCGTGCTCCAACGACGCCGAGCCGGGGAGCTGCTTTCGCGGTCACGACAACGCGTGCGTCGACTACGATCGTCCCCAGGCCGCGGCCGGCAAGCGCATGTGCGCCGGGATGACCTGGACCGCCGGCGAGAAGAGCTGCCCGCGCAGCGACCGCCTCGGCTCGTGCAACAAGCCGAGCGGCGCGGAGTGGGTGTACCGCGGCGCGCCCAACAACTACGGCCCCGAGAGCGCGAAGAGCGCGTGCGAGCTCAACGGCGGCACGTTCACGCCCGCGCCCCCGTCCGTTCCCTGAGCCTCCCGACCGGAGCTACGGCGCCGAGCGTCCGAGTCGGCGCGCGCGGGCTCGCTAAGGGTACTTCGCCTTCACGTCTTCGCTGCAGGCGCGATCGCCCATCGCCTTGCACGCCTGACGAACGAGGTTCGCCTCGTCGGGCGTCCCGTGTCCGCTGCGGACCTTCTGCTCGAGGAGCTGGCGGACGGCGGCCGGCTCGCCGCGCAGCGCGGCCTCGCGCGCCTTGTCGTACGCGCTCACCGTCGGCTTCGGCGGATTGGGCGTGGGCGGCGGAGTCGGCGCGGGCGGCGTCGTCGTGGCGTTCGTGACCGTCGTGTGCGACGTGGGCGTGGTACGCGTGGGAGGCGGCGACGGCGGCGACGGCGTGACCGGGGCGGTGGCGACGGCGCCCGAGTCCTTCGTGTCGGCGGTCGGCAGGTCCGTCGGCGTCGCCGAAGGCTCCGGTGTGGCGAGCAGCTCGTTCGCGCGCTGTCTCATCGCGGCGTCGACGCGCGGATCGGCGAGGATCCGGCTCAAGGTCGCCCGGCGGCTCGCGGTGTCGGGATCGACGCGCGCCTTGCTCAGCAGCGACTCCGCCCACGTCGACGTGACGTAGTGGAAGTCGGCGTGGGCGCGCCAAGGCGAGCCTTCGGGGAAGGTCGACACCATCGTGTGCGCCTCCTCGCACTCCTCGACGGTGCACTTGCTCTTCGCCTGGGCGAGGATCGTCTGCTCGGTGTCGACGGCGCCGACGATGTCCGGATCGACCGGCTCGACCGCGCGCTGGCGCAGGACGTAGACGAACGCGAGGATGATCACGGCGCCGACGAGGCCCGCGCCGACCACCGGGACGGCGTAGCCGCTGAGACCCTTCTTCGGCGCGACGAGCTCGGCTTCGCGGTCGCTGATCGCCGTGAGCTGCTGGCTCTCGTTCGGACCCGGCACGAAGACCTGCCCCGCGCCGACGAACTTGAAGCGGACGTCGCCGAGCTCGATGACGTCGCCGGCCTCGATGATGCTGCGTCGCAGCTCTACGGCGTTGACGCGCACGCCGTTCGACGAGCCCTTGTCGACGATCTCGAAGCGACCGTCGCCGAGCGCGTGCACCTCGCAGTGCAGGCGTGAGACCGAGTTGTGGTTGACGGAGATCGACGCGTCCTCGGCGCGGCCGATCGTCATGCGCTCGCGATCGAGCGGGTACTCGACGCCCGGCGTCGGCCCGACGAGCATGACCATGCGGTTCGGGCGCTCGGTGAGCGTCTGCCCGCGGTACGCCGGGGCGATCGGGATCGTCGCCTTGGCGTCGCTCGGGTCGACCGTCGTGATCGGGATGGTGGCGTTCTCGGCCGCCGCCGCGGCGTCGTCCTGCAGGACGATGCGGTAGTCGCCGATCTGGATGAGGTCGCCGTGCTGGAGGTCCTGGGTGTGAGCGACCCTGAGCCCGTTGACGAACAGGCCGTTATAGCTGCGCAGATCTTCGAGGACGAAGACGTGGCCGTTGCCGTTGCCCGAGCGGTTCCGGCGCACGCGCCCGTGCGTGCGCGAGACGTTGCGCTCGGTCAAACGGATGGTGTTCCCCTCCTGGCGCCCGATGGTGTAGTCATCGCGCGACAGGGGAACGACTGTCCGTTTTCCTTCGTCGTCCTCGATGACCAGCTTCCACATGGGAGCACGCGCGACCGGCCCCGAGGCTACGCAGGACCATCCCTGAGGGACGAAGTCGACGAACGAAAGTTTAGCGACCTGCCGCGACCGAAAGCAACGCTCTCTCTCGCTGTAAGCGAATGAATTTTTTCAGGCTCTCTGGAAGAGTACTGCCGGTCCTGATTTTCTCGTCGCTTTCGGCCCTTTCCGGAGGCTGCGGGAGCTCGGCGCCGGGGACGATCGGGGCGGCGCTCGGACAGACGAGCGACCGGCGGCTGTTCGTTCGCTCGGCCCCGGTCGGTCAAGGTGCCGAACGCGCGGGCCTCGCGCTCGACGACGAGATCCTCCTCATCGACGGCAAGGACGTGCGCGCGATGACCGAAGAAGATGTCCGGCGCGCCGTGCGCGGCGACGTCGGGAGCACGCTGGTGCTGACGATCCTGCGCGGCACCGACAAGCGTGAGGTCAAGGTCGCCCGCACACCGCTGCTCGCCGGCGCGTCCAAGTAGAGGCCCCGCTGGGCGCGAAATCCTGCGAACTCGAACTCTTGGAGACGATCGCCGGGTCCGGCTCTTGACGCGGCGCGTCCAAGCCCCATGGTAAGGGAAATGATGACGCGATGCGTTGTTTGCAGCCTGGCCGCCCGCGAGGGGGTCGCGTGATCCCGTCACTCCACGCGCTGCGGCTCGCCCTCGGGCAGGAGCGCGATGAAGGCGTCGCGGGCAGCGTCGACGCGCCCTGGGTCGCGGCCGTCGAACGTGAGCTTCGTCTTGTACGTCGGATCCTGCCACTTCGGGTAGGAGCCCACCCCGACGTCCGGGAAACGCTCGACGACCTGGTCGAGCAACGCCTTGAGATCGCCCTCATCCATCTTCGTGAACACCGCGCGTGACACGAACCCGACGCCGCCCGCCAGCCGATCGACGACGACCGCCAGCTTCATCCGGAAGATCTCGGGCACGCCCGGCAAGAGCCACGTGTTGCCGAGGCGGATCGTCGGCCAGCGGACGCTCTCGTGCGACTCGAGGTTGGCGCCCTCGGGGACGAGCGCCATCTGCAGGTGCCCCTCGGTGCAGCGCTCCTGGTAGTGCTCGCGGAGCATCGCCGCGAGCGTCGGATCTTCGACGACCTTCGCCCCGAAGGCGCGCGCGACGGCGTGGACCGTCACGTCGTCGTGCGTGGGGCCGACGCCACCGGAGGTGAAGACCCAGTCGTGCGCCGCGGAGAGCTCCTTCACCTCGCGCGCGATCACGTCGACGTCGTCGAGCACCATCACGACGCGCCGCAGCTCGATCCCGAGCGCGCGGAGCGTGCGCGCGAGGACGTGCACGTTCGCCTCCTCGATCTTGCCGCTCAAGAGCTCGTTGCCGATCACCAGCGCGGCGGCGGTCTTCGGGGGAGGCAGCGAGCCGGTCACGCCACGCAGTCTACACGCCGCGGCGACCACCGTCGCCTGCTGCCGCGATCTCCTCGCGGCGAGCCCAGCGGCGCGCCGCGACGCCCGAGCCACGAGGAACGCGCCTTCGTCACTGCGCCTCTGTTACACTGGCCGCCGTGGTGCGCCGCATCCTCGTCGTCGAAGACTCCGCGTCGACGCGCTCGCTGGTCCGGGCGATCCTCGAGGACCCGGCCTTCGCGCAGGCGGTCGGGCCCGTCGAGGTGACGGAGGCGCAGAGCGGCTTCGACGCGATGCGACTTTTGCCGCGCGCTCGCTACGACCTCATCATCACCGACATCAACATGCCGGACGTGAACGGGCTCGAGCTGATCCACTTCATCCGGCGCTCGGAGCAGTATCGGGCGACGCCGCTCGTCATCATCTCGACGCAGGCGACCGAGCGTGACGTCGAGCGCGCTCGCAAGCTCGGCGCGAACGCCTACGTCCCGAAGCCGTTCACCCCCGCGTCGCTGCGCGGCGCTTGCGAGAAGCTCCTCTCGTCGAGCGGCGAGGGCGGCGCGCACGCGAGCGCGTCCCCCGCCTCCTCGGTCGAGGTCCCGCCCGCTCCGTCGAGCGGCTCCGGTAGGTAGCGGATGGCCGAGCACACGGGCGGCGGTCGAGGCGACAGCGCGGGCGACAAGGCGCGCGAGGAGTTCTTCTCCGAGGCGCAGGAGATCGTCGACGGTCTGAGCCGCGACCTCCTCGCGCTCGACGAGGTCTGCCGCCGCGGGGGGAGCGACGCCGAGCTCGTCAACGACGTCTTCCGCGCGGTCCATACGCTGAAGGGCCTCTCCGGGCTCTTCGGCGCGGCAATGATGTCCGGGCTCTCGCACGAGCTCGAGAACCTCCTCGACGATCTCCGCCTCGGGCGCATCGAGCTCACGCCGCAGGTGCTCGACCTCCTCTTCCAGTCGGTGGAGCTCTACGGTCGGATCCTCGGCGCGGCCAAGGGCGACGGCCCCGAGCCGGGCGCGGAGGTGAAGGCGCTCCTCGCGGCGCTCGGCCAGGTGGCGCAGCAGAAGGGCGGCGGCGGCGGGAGCGTCGTCGCGCAATACGAGCTCGATCCGGGCCTCCTCGGCGTGCTCACCGAGTACGAGGAGCACCGGCTCCGGACGAACCTCCAGGCGGGGCTCTCGCTCTACCGGATGCGCGTGCAGTTCCAGCTCGCCACGATCGACTCCGCGCTCGACGACCTCAAGGCGAAGACGCGCCCGCACGGCGAGATCATCACGTTCCTCCCGACGGGCGAGGGCGGCGACGCCGAGAGCGTCGAGCTCGAGATCCTGGTCGCCAGCCGTGAGGGCCTCTCGGTCCTCGGCGAGGCGGTCGCCGGGCCCAACCTCACGATCGAAGAGGTCCGCCGCCGCGACGCCGCCCCGTCCGGCGCGAAGGAGAGCATCCGCCCGCCGCGCCCCGCGCTGTCGGACATGGCGCCGCCGCCGCTGCCGTCGTTCGCGCCGCAGCCGGGGTTCGACGCCCCGCAGACCGTCGAGACGGACGACTACGCCGAGGGCGCGCGCACGTCGCGTCCGCCGCCGCCGATGAACCCCACCGGGCTGCCGAGCGCGCAGTCGTTCCCGCCGCCGCCGTCGGCGCCGCCGAACGCCGTCGGCGCGCAGGCCCAGCGCGAGCGCGAGCTGACCCTCCGCAGCGTCACGCAGACGGTCCGCGTCGACATCCGCAAGCTCGATCACCTGATGAACATCGTCGGGGAGCTCGCGATCGTTCGCTCCGCGGTGTCGCGGCTCACCGAGCGCGTACGCCTCCACGAGGCGCTCGTGAGCGGCCGGCGCGAGGCCGAGATCGGCGACGACGGGGCGCGGGTCGTCGGACCTTGGCGCGGCGCCGGAGGCCAGCGCGACGGCGAGCTCCGCGAGCTCGTGACGAGCCTCACGCGCCTTCACCGCTCGTTCGACCGCCACCTCACGCAGATGCAGAACGGCATCCTCGAGGTGCGCATGGTCCCGCTGGGCCAGGTGTTCGACAAGCTCGCGCGCATCGTGCGGCAGATCTCGCGCGAGCACGACAAGCAGGTGAACCTCGTCGTCACGGGCGCCGAGACCGAGATCGACAAGCTGATCGTCGAGGAGCTGAGCGATCCGCTCATGCACATGATCCGCAACGCGATCGATCACGGCATCGAGGACCGCGACGAGCGGATGCGCGTGCAGAAGCCGGCGGTCGGGACGATCGCGCTCAACGCCTTCCAGAAGGGCAACCACGTCGTCATCGAGGTCGAGGACGACGGCAAGGGCATGGACCCTCCGGTCATCCTCGCCGCGGCGATGAAGCGCGGGCTCGTGACCGAGGCCGAGGCGCGGGAGATGAGCGCGAAGGACGTCCTCGCGCTCGTCTTCCAGCCGGGCTTCACGACGCGCGACGAGGCGACGAGCCTCTCGGGACGCGGCGTCGGGATGGACATCGTGAAGACGAACATCGCCAAGCTGGGCGGCGTCGTCGACATCACGAGCGAGGTCGGCATCGGCACCAAGATGACGATCACGCTGCCCATCACGCTCGCGATCATCAGCGTGCTGATCGTCGAGGTGGCGGGCCGGACCTTCTGCATGCCGCTCGCGAGCGTCGAGGAGGCGATCGTCTTCGACGAGGCCATGGTGAGGACCTTCGAAGGCCGCGAGGTGATGACGCAGCGCGGAGCGACGCTTCCGGTCGCTCGCCTGGCGAAGGTGTTCCAGCTCGAAGGCCATCGCGCCGGGGTGTGGTTCAACGAGGACGCCAAGACGCCGACGCCGCCGGCGGTGAGCGCGCGCCCGCCCGGCCGGCCGAAGAGCTACGTGGTGATCGCCACGGTGGCCGGCCGGCGCGTCGGGTTCGTGGTCGACAGGCTCGTCGGCCAGCAGGACATCGTCATCAAGGCGCTCGGCCGCTCGCTCAAGAAGGTGCGCGGCTTCGCGGGGGCGACCGAGCTCGGGGATCAGCGCGTGGGGCTCGTGCTCGACGCCGCCGCGCTCATCGCCGAGGTCCTCGCGAACGTCTCGGGCGACGGCGCGCGCCCGGCGCCGGTCGGCGCGAGCGGCGAGATCGCGATCGTGCGGCGGCTCGACGACGCCGCCGGAGGGGCGCCGCCGGCCCGCGGAGGCTTCGCGTGAAGGGGCTGGCTCGGCGAATCGAGGGGCGCTCCGCGCTGCAGCGGGCCGACGAGATCGGCAACCGCGCCGAGTACCTCGCGTTCATGCTCGGCAACGAGGCGTACGCGATCGAGATAGGCAACATCGTCGAGATCCTGAAGCCGCTGCCGATCACGGAGATCCCGCGCGCCGATCCCGACGTGGTCGGGGTGATGAGCGTGCGCGGTCGCCTCGTCGCCGTCCTCGACCTCAAGCGGCGCTTCAAGCTCGCGCGGACGTTCACGATGGACCGCAAGAGCCGCATCCTCCTCGTCGACGCGGTCGAAGAGGAGATCGGCCTCCTCGTCGACGAGGTGCTCCAGGTCTACCGTCTGTCGGAGGCGGAGATCGAGCCGCCCACGGTGCTCGGCACCGAGCAGCCGCTCCACGTCGTCGGCATCGGGCGCCCGCAAGGCGGCGCCGTCCTCATGCTCCTCGACCTCGCGCCGCTGTTCGAGGAGTGATCCATGGCTCGCTACAGGCACGATCCCTCGAAAGACCTCGTCGGCTTCCTCGTCGGCGAGGTCATGTACGCCGTGCGGATCGAGGTCGTGCGCGAGATCGTGAACCCGCTCGCCGTCGTCGACGTGCCGCGCGCGCCGCCGACCGTGAAGGGGGTCGCCGACTACCGCGGCGAGGTCGTGCCCGTGATCGACCTGCGCGAGCGGTTCGGGCTCCCGGCCGTCCCGCGCTCGCGCAAGACGAAGTGGATCGTGCTCGACGTCGGGCCGGCGGGCGGGCGGCGCTCGACGGGCGCCGGGGCCGTCGCCGGCGCCCGCTACGCGGCGCTCGTCGTCGACGCCGTCACGGAGGTCTTCGGCCTCGCCGGCGGTGAGCTTCGTCCCGCGCCGCCGCTCGGCGCGGGCGACGACACGCGCGGGATCGAAGGCGTGACCACGCTCGGCTCGCGCCTCGTCTTCGTCCTGTCGGCGCCCGCGTTCGGGCCGGTGACGCAGGCGGCGCTCGCGGGCGGCGCGGCGGGGGCCCGTCCCGCGGAGGTCACGTGACCGAGCGTACGGCGGCGCGCGTCCGGGCCGGCCTCGAGCACCCGGAGCCGGAGGTCCGCCGGCGCGCCGCGCAGGAGATCCCTTCGCTGCCCGCGCCCGAGTCGTGTGACCTCTTGCTCGTCGCGCTCGGCGACGACGACTGGCGCGTGCGCAAGGAGGCGGCCGCCGTCGCGACGCGCGTCGAGCCGCGCACGGCCGTGGTGTTCGCGGTGGCGCGCGCGCTCGCCGAGCACGACAACATCGGCCTCCGCAACGCGGCCGTCGAGGCGCTCATCCTCATCGGCCCGGACGCCGTGCCCGGGGCGATCGACGCGCTCGGACGGCTCGACGCGGACGGCCGCAAGCTCGCGGTCGAGGTCCTCGCGGGTGCGCCGACCCTCGCGGGCATCAAGACGCTCGTGCGCGCGTCGCGGGACGCCGACGTGAACGTCGTGATCGCCGCGCTCGAGGGCCTCGGCAAGGCGGACCTCGCCGGGGAAGAGGCGCGCGAGCTCGCGGTCGCGACGCTCACCGCGCTCCTCGGCGAGGAGCCCGAGCCGACCGCGGCGCGCGGAGCGGCGGAGGCCCGGGCCGCCGCGCGCGGTCCGGCGGTCGCGCGCGCTCAGGTGCGCGGGGCGGCGCTCGACGCGCTCCGCGCGCTCGACGCGCCCGTGCCGTGGGCGAGCCTCGAGCCGCTCCTCGGAGATCCGCTCCTCCGGCGAAACGCGATCGCCGCGTCGGCCGGCAGCGCCGCGCCGCGCGCGCTCCGGATGCTCGCCGAGGCCGTCGCCGATCCGAGCCCGACCCTCGCGCGCGAGGCGACGACCTCGCTCGGGCGCTCGCTCGAGGAGGTGTGGGGCGACGAGGCGCTCGTCGAGATCGCCGCGCGCACGCTGCGCGCCTCGCCCGCGGCCCACGCGCGGCTCCGCGCGCTCGCCAAGCTGGCGCGCGATCCCGCGCGCGGAGCGGCCCTCCTCGCGCTCGGTCTGGTGCGCGATCCCGACGACGTCTCGCTCATCGCCGACGCGCTGCAGTCGGACGACGTCGCGGAGCGCGCGGAGGCCGCGCTCCACCTCTTCGGCGCCGAGGCCGTCGAGCCGCTGCTCGCCGCGGGTCGCAGCGCGGCGCCGTCGCTGCGCGGGGCGACGATCTCGATGCTCCCGGATCTCGCGTCGCCCGAGGGCGAGCCGCTCGCCGCCGTGCGCGACGCGCTGGGCGACACCTCGCCCGACGTCGTCGCGCCTGCGCTGAAGAGCCTCGCGATCGTCGGCGTCGGCGCCGATCTCGCGAGCGTCGCGCGGCACGCCCGGAGCGCGGACGCGAAGGTCGCGTCGGCCGCTCACGGAGCGCTGCTCGCGATCGCCGCGCGCCACGTCGGGCCCGCGCGTGACATGCTCCAGGGGATCGATCCGCGCGGCGACGACGCGCTATGGGCCGTGATCGTGATCGGCGCGCTCGCGCGGGCGGGCGCGAAGGCGCCGTCCGACGCGGCGTTCCTCGCGAGCGCGCTCACGCACCGCGAGGCCGCCGTCCGCCGCGCGACGATCGACGCGCTCGCCGCGCTCGGCGGCGAGGACGCCTTGGAGGCCGTCACCGTCTCGCTCGCCGACGAGGAGGCCGTCGTCGCGCTCGCCGCGATCCGCGCGCTCGGGCACCTCGGCCACGCGGAGGAGCTCGCCTCGCTCGCGGCGACGACGCGCGACCCGATGCGGCTCGGCGCGGTCCTCCGCGCGCTCCGCGACGCGGATCCCGAGCGCGCGTTCGCGGCCGCGCGCCCGCTCGTCCGCTCGCGCGACCCGTCGATCGCCGCGGCGGCGCTCGACGTCGTCGGGGACGTCGCGCTCGACGGTCACGTCGAGGCGCTCCTCGGCGCGACGGACCACCCGGACCACGAGGTGGTGAAGCTCGCGCTCGGCGAGATCGCGAAGCTCGGCGACGAGCGCGCGCTCGCGGCGCTCGCCTCGGCGGTCGATCACGCCGCCGAGCCCGTGCGGCGGTGCGCGGCGGAGCTGCTCGGTCAATTCGGCGCCGACGGCGAGAGCATCCTCCGCGCGCGGCTGGATCGCGAGCGGAGCGCCGACGTCCGGCGCGCCATCATGCAGGCCCTCGCCGTGCGCTCGACCGGCGCGACGTGATGGTGAGGAAGCCGCTCTTCGGAGGACGTCGCGGACCGGGGGAGCCTCAGCTCCGGGCCGAGGAGTACCGCCTGCTCCGCGACCTCGTCAGCGAGCGGCTCGGGATCTGGTTCGGCCCTGAGTCGCGCTCGTCGCTCGAGCGGCGGCTGCGCGAGCGCCTCGACGTGCGCGGCCTCACGTCGTTCGCGGACTACTATCAGCTGCTCAAGTACAGCCCGGCCGCCGGCGAGGAGTGGGACGAGGCGGGCGATCTGCTCACCACCCACGAGACGTACTTCTTCCGAGAGGACTACCAGCTCCGCGCGTTCCAGCAGGAGCTCCTCCCGATGCTCGCCGGGAAGCCGCGCCGGCGCATCCAGGTGTGGAGCGCCGGCTGCTCGACGGGCGAGGAGGCGTACACCATCGCGATGCTGATCCTGGAGTCGGGCCTCTTCGACCCGCCGGACGGGTGGGAGCTGCGCGTCTACGGGTCCGACCTCTCGAAGAAGTGCATCGCGGCCGCGCGCCGCGGCGTCTACGGTCCAGCTTCGTTCCGCGCGACGACCGACGAGGCGCGCGCGAAGTGGTTCGTCCCGCACGGTCGCGACGCGTCGGGGGCCGCGAGCGAGTCGCCTCCGCGGCTCTACGGCGTCGCGCCGGCGGCCCGCTCGCTCTGCCACTTCACGCAGATGAACCTCCTCGACGAGGAGCGGACGCAGCTCGTCGGCCGTTGCGACGTGATTTTCTGCCGGAACGTCGTCCTCTACTTCGACGCCGCCGCGCGCCGCCGCGTCATCGAGATGTTCTACGAGCGGCTCGTCCCCGGCGGCGTACTCTTGCTCGGTCACGCCGAGTCGCTGTTGAATGTCTCGACGGCGTTCGAGCTGCTACATTTGAAAGAAGACCTGGTGTACCGGAAACCGCTTATCGCGAGCGCCGTGAAATGAGTCGAGGACCGATCCGGCTCCTCATCGTGGACGACTCTGCGTACAACCGGCGAAATATCGCCGAGGTCTTCGCCGGGTACCCCGAGGTCGAGGTCGTCGGGAAGGCGGCCGACGGCGAGGAGGCGCTCCGGTTGGCGTCGCTCCTGAAGCCCGACGTCATCACGCTGGACCTCGAGATGCCGCGGATGGACGGCTTCACGTTCCTCCGCATCCTGATGTCGCGGCAGCCCACGCCGGTCATCGTCGTCTCCAGCTACTCGCAGAAGGAGAACGTCTTCAAGGCGCTCGAGCTCGGCGTGCTCGATTTCGTCGCGAAGCCGACGGCGCAGATCGCGCCGGACGCCACCGACCTGCGCGATCAGATCCGCGAGAAGGTGCTCCTCGTGCGCCAGCTGCGGGCGAGCTTCCCGGGGGCGCCCGCCTCTCGGCGCCCGCAGAGCTCTGCCGGCTACGATCGCGGGAGCTTCGCCGAGCTTCCCGGGGCGCGCCCCGCGCCGCCCTACGTCCCGCCCAAGCTCGTCGTCGCGATCGCGAGCTCGACCGGCGGACCGAGCGCCTTGCTCGAGATCTTCGGCAAGATCCCCGCGACGACCACCGCGGGCTTCGTCGTCGCGCAGCACATGCCCGACAAGTTCACCCGTACGTTCGCCGAGCGGCTCGACCGCAAGGGCGCTGTCCGGACGAGCGAAGGGCAGGACGGCGAGCGGCTCGGCAAATGCACGGGCTTCGTCTGCCCCGGGCGCCATTGCATGGAGGTCTTCCAGAACGGCGTCGAGCTCAAGATCTCCGTCGGGACGCCGAGGCCCGAGGACCGCTACGTCCCGAGCGCCGACCGACTCCTGAAGAGCGTCGCGCTCGCCGCGGGCCCCCGCGCGATCGGCGTCATCCTCACCGGCATGGGCGACGACGGCGTCGAAGGCGCCCGCGCGATCCGCGACGCCGGCGGCGTCGTGGTCGCGGAGGCGCAGGAGACCGCGGTCGTCTACGGAATGCCCGGCGCCGCGGTGCGCGCGGGGATCCCGCAGAAGGTGCTGCCGCTCCCGCAGATCGCCGAATATCTCGCGTCGCTCGGCGGCTGACGGCGGCGCTTCGGGCGCCGCCGTCGCGCCCGAGCCCGAGCGCCGCGCGGGCGCCTGCCGCGCTGTCGCTCGGCCGCGGGTCGCGGCCGAGGTCGGCCATTCCGTGCGTGTCGGTCGCGGCTCCTTCCCGAGCGCGCGGCGTCGGCGGGGCGCGGAGGTGTGCTACCGTGGAGCGATGACTTCTCGCGTTGACTCCGAGCTCGGCGAGCTGCTCGAGCTGGGAGATCGCATCATCGGGATGGCGACCAAGGGTGGTGCCACCGTCGCCGAGTGCCTCCTGCGGTCCGGCGCGGAGCTGTCGGCGCGCGTGCGTCTCGGCAAACCCGAGCTCGTCGAGGAGGCGGCGCATCGCTCCGCCGGCCTGCGCGTCATGAAGGGCAAGCAGGTCGCGACGACCTCCACGAGCGATCTCACCGAGGGCGGGATCCTGCGCTTCGTCGCCGACGCCCTCGAGCTCGTCGAGCTCGCCCAGGAGGACCCGTTCGCCGGGCCGGCGGACGAGCCGCCCACCGATCCGTCCGGCGCGCCCGATCTCGATCTGTTCGACCCGAAGGGCGGCGGAGTCGACGCGGCGCAGGCGATCGCCACGGCGAAGATCGGCGAGCAGGCAGCGCGTGACTTCGACGCCCGGATCTCGAACAGCGACGGCGCCACGTTCAGCCGCACCGCGGGCGGCGCGGCGATCGTGCTCTCGAGCGGGTTCCGCGCGGCGTACAAGGGCTCGTACCAGTCGCTCAGCGTCGTGCCGCTCGCCGAGGACGAGGGCGGCAAGAAGCGTCGTGGCTATCACTGGACGGCGAAGCGGTTCCTCGACGAGCTCGACGATCCGAAGTCCGTCGGCGAAGAGGCCGCGAGGCGGACGCTCCGCAAGCTCGGCGCGCGCTCGGTCCCGACCGGTGAGGTCCCGGTCGTCTTCGATCCCGACGCGGCGCGCTCGATCCTCGGCATGCTCGCGGGCTGCATCATGGGCAGCTCGATCTGGCGGAAGTCGAGCTACCTCGTCGGCCGCGAGGGGACCGAGGTGGCGAGCTCGCTCGTCACGATCGTCGACGATCCGCTGATCAAGCGCGCCCCGGGCTCGCGTCCGTTCGACGGCGAGGGGCTCGCGAGCCGACGGAACGTCGTCGTCGAGAAGGGCGTGCTCCGCACGTACCTCTGCGACAGCTACTCGGCGCGCAAGCTCGGGCGCAAGAGCACCGGCAACGCGGCGCGCGGCGGTTCGGCCGGGGTCTCGTGCAGCACGACGAACTTCATCCTCGAGCCGGGCACCGACTCGAACGAGGCGATCATCGCCGGCACGAAGTCGGGCCTCTACGTCACGGAGATGATGGGCTTCGGCTTCAACGCGGTCACCGGAGACTTCTCGCGCGGCGCCGCCGGCTTCTGGATCGAGAACGGTGAGCTCGCCTATCCGGTGAGCGAGGTCACGATCTCGCTGAACGTCGACGAGCTCTACAAGCGGATCGACGCGGTCGGCTCCGACCTCGATCTTCGCACCGCGACGGCCGCGCCGACCATCCGCGTGAGCCGGATGACCGTCGCCGGTTCGGGCTGAGGGCGCGCCGCTCCCACCACGCGCGCGTCGGCGGACGAACGCGCGCGTCAGCGGACGAGCGTGTAAGGTCAGCGGACGAGGGCGCGCGTCAGCGGACGAGCGTGCAGGTCGTCTGGTCGCCGGACGTGGTCCGGTCGGCGCACCAGAGGACCTCGAACGTCGACTCGGTGGCTCCGCTGAGGACGAACGCGGTGTGGAGCGAGTCACCCCGCAGCCCGAGGTCTGCGCCTTGGCTCTGCCAGGTCTCGAAGCCCGCGTCGACGCCGTCGCTCGACGCAGGGCCGATCGCGATCGAGGCGGGAGCGGGGACGGGCGCGGCGGTGACGTAGCCGAGGCCGTCGACCATCACCGCCTGCGACGCCGTCGCGGCCCGACGCGGAGCGACGCGATCCGCGAGCACCGTCGTCTTCGAGGCCACGGCGCGAACCGCGATCGGTCCTGCGCTCGGGACGTCGGCGGTGCCGAGCGCCGCGTGAATGACGCGGGCCCGCAGCTTGTCCGGCTCGGTGCTGCGGTCGTCGGTGAACGCGCCGATCTCGAGCGAGACGCCGCCGTCGGCGTGCCGTCCGAAGAGCGCCACCGTGAAGAGCTTGCCGGGATCGAGCGTGACGTCCGCCGTGACGAGCGCGTTCGCGCACGACGTCGCACCGGCCGGGAGGACCGCGAGGGTGATGGGACCTGCTGCCTGGAGTACGAGGTAATTGGTCACCGTCCGATAGGACGCAGAGCGCGGCGGGGCGGCCTCGCCCGCGTCGTCGTCGGAGCCCGTCGACGCGTCGACGATTGGCGCCTCGGCGTCGTCGGCGAGGTCGTCCGCGTCGACGTCTCCGGCGTCGTCCGGGGCCGCGGGAGCTCCGCCCAGGACGGGACCGACGAAGGTGCCCTTCCTCACGCGCTGGTAGCAAAAGTCGATCGGACCGACGCCGGGCGCGAGGTGCGCGATGCGCATGATCGACATCGCCGTGGCGGTCTGGGCGTCTCCTGCCTGGGCGTCCTGCGGGACCGGGGTGCCCCGGCCGGCGGCAGGAGCGGCCTCGCGTGAGGCGCCGTCGTCGCTGCACGAGGTCTGCGTGGCGACGGCGACGGCGACGGCGAGCAAGAAGGCGGAACGGAACGTGAGCTGCAAAGGAAGTCGCTCCATGGTAGCGCATCGCGCTCGGCCGGGTAGGCGAGGACCGGCCTCACCTCGCCCGAGGCCGATACTCTCTTCTCGGGAGCTGTACTAAGGTCTGGCGTCGTGAGCCCCGACGAGATCAAGGCGCTGCGAAAAGAGCTGGCCTGCACGGCGAAGGAGCTCGCCCAGGCGATCGGCATCGAGCAAAGCACGGTGCTCCAGTGGGAGAAGGGCGAGCTCTTTCCGACCAAGCAGTACATCGAGAAGATGAATCAGCTCCGCGCGCGCGGCGCGGCGGCCATCCCGAAGAAGGCGCGCGGCGAGGCGCCGATGAAGGTCCTCGCCGATCCTGCGCTCTGGGAGCTCGTTCGAAAGATCGTCGCGCACAAGAAGCTGCGCGACGAGGTCACGAAGCTCGCGGGCGCCTACCCGGATCCCAAGGACGAGAGCTGACGCGTACCCGCGCCTACGCCGCGCACATCCCGCGCGATCGACGCGCCGCGGATTCGGTCAGAGCCGCGCGATGGATCCGTGGCTGGCACTTCGCGCGATTCGACCGCGCGCCCGCGGATTCGCGCTGTCCGTGCGTCGAGGAGTCTGCTTGGATCGAAAGCTGGGGGAGTTGACGCTCCGGAAGGGATACGCAGATGCGCCGATGGTTGTGTGGGAGCGCGCTCCTGGTCTCTGGGATGCTCGCCGCCTCCGCGGGTTGCGGAGACGTCGGCGAGAGCGTCTTCACGGGGCAGACCGAGGACGGCGGCGGAGCCTCCTCCTCCTCCGGCAGCTTCCCGGTCGCGGACGGGAGCGTCGATCCTGCCGACGGCGAAGGCCCGGCGGTCTGCGGCGACGGAGAGCTTCAGGCGGGCGAGGGCTGCGACGACGGCAACGTCACTCCGTCGGATGGGTGCAGCGCGACGTGTCAGCGCGAGCCTGGCTTCGCGTGCCCCATCCCGGGGTCGCCCTGCGCGCCGGCGGCGTCGTGCGGCGACGGCTTCATCGAGGGCGCCGAGCAATGCGATGACTCGAACGCCGATTCGAACGACGGGTGCAGCGCGACGTGCACGGTCGAGAGCGGATGGGTCTGCCCGTTCCCGGGGGCGGCGTGCTTCGCCGCGAAGTGCGGAGACGGCATCGTGGCCGGCGACGAGGAGTGCGACGACGGCGTGGCGAGCACCACCGACGGAGGCGTCGACGGCTGCTCGGACCAGTGTCGGCTCGAGGAGGGCTTCAAGTGTCCGACGCCGAACATGTCGTGCGTACCGACGACGTGCGGTGACGGGATCGTCGAAGGGACCGAGCAGTGCGACGACGGCGAGCTCAAGCCGGGCGGGCTCGGGTATCTCCGGCCGTACGACGGCTGCTCGACGACCTGCAAGCGCGAGCCGACGTGCACCTCGGCGACCGACGGCGGGATCGTGGTCGGCGCCTGTCAGGGGGTCTGCGGTGACGGGCTGGTGTTCCCCGGCGAGGCCTGCGACGACGGGAACAAGCGAGACGGCGACGGTTGCAGCAGCACCTGCACGAAGGAGCCGGGCTTCGACTGCACCGACGTCGCCGCCGATCCGCCGGAGCTGCTCGAGCTTCCGCTCATCATCCGCGATTTCCGCGGGTACACCGACGACGGCGGCAGCCGCCATCCGGACTTCGAGAAGAGCACGATGAGCCCGACGTGCCCGTCTCCGACGGGGTTCGAGGCGGGGCTCGCGACCGGGATGCTCGGGCCGCTCTTCACGACGCGCCTCGACGCGGCCGGAAAGCCCGTCTACGTGGGGAACGGCGTGAACGGCGCCGACTGCATCCGCGGCGGCGCGACCGGCTTCGCCCAGTGGTACCGCGATACGCCGAACGTCAACGCGACGGTCGTGAAGTCGCTGCGCCTGTTGCGTCAGTCGGACGACAGCTACGTCTTCGACAGCGACGCGCACGCTCCCTACGTCGCGCTGGGAGGCTTCTTCCCCATCGACGGCGAGCTCTTCGGGAACCAGAACGCGACGCCCAACCACAACTTCCACTTCACGAGCGAGGTGAAGTACTGGTTCACGTACCAGAGCGCGGCCGCGCCGCCGGTCCTCGAGTTCACCGGGGACGACGACGTCTTCGTGTTCATCAACGGCCGCCTCGCGGTCGACATCGGCGGCATCCACGGCAAGATCGGCCGCAGCGTGACGATCGACGCGAGCGTGGCAGGGAGCCTCGGGCTCGAGGACGGCAAGCTCTACGAGATCGTGGTGTTCCAGGCGGAGCGCAACCGCACGCAGTCGAACTACAAGCTCACGCTCCGCGGCTTCGAGCAGAAGAAGAGCACGTGCGTTCCGAAGTGTGGCGACGGCATCAAGACCAAGTTCGAGGTCTGCGATGACGGCCCGAACAACGACACCAACGGCCCGGTCGGCGACGCCGGCGTCGGGGACGGCGGCGCGAGTCGGCCGCCCGCCTACGGCAAGTGCTCCTTCGATTGCCGTTCGCGAGGCGGCTACTGCGGAGACGGTATCGTCCAGCCCGAGGCCGGTGAGGTCTGCGATCTCGGCGCGGACAACGGCGGCTACGGTCCGGGCAGCTGCCTCCCGGGTTGCAAGGCGCCGGGACCGCGCTGCGGGGACGGCAAGGTCGACGTCTTCTTCGGGGAGGAGTGCGACGACGGCAACACAGCGAGCAACGACGGGTGCTCGTCGACATGCAAGCGTGAAGGCAGCGTGAAGTGATCCAGCCTCGCGCCGGTCGTCGTCGGCGGCCGGACGGCTGAGGCTCCGTCTCCGGCGCGCGTTGGAGCTGCGCGCCGGCCCGTTGCGAGCGACCGACCCTGGGTACAGATCCTCCGCGGCCGGAAATCGATCGCGCGCTCGGAGCCCGAACCCGAGCCCGTGACCGATAGGCGTCGGCGGTCAGGCAACCAGGGGCTGTCGGGCCGACCCGCGCGCTGGCGCGAACAGCTCGACGTGTAGCGACTCGGTCTCGAGTTTCGGGTCGTGCGGAGGCCGTGATTCAGGCGCTGCCGACGTTTGGGCTCGGGCTCGGTTTGCCCAACCTGGATATGCCCCCACCCACCCTTGCGGCGAGGTCTCCGCGTGGTCACTTGTCCACGTCGTCGTCGTCGTCGTCGTCGTCGTCGTCGTCGTCCGCGTCGTCGTCGTCGTCGTCGTCGTCGTCGTCGTCGTCGTCCGCGTCGTCGTCGTCGTCCGCGTCGTCGTCGTCGTCGTCCGCGTCGTCGTCTGCGTCGTCGCCGTCGTTCATGGTCGGCGCCGTCGATGCGATGGTCGGGCCGTCGTCGTCGCCCTCGTTGTCGTCGTCGTGGGCTTGCGCCGGGACGGCCATGCTCTCGCGAGGGCCGCGTTTCGCGCCGGTGCCGTCCGGATCGAGCGGCGCTGCGCGCGACGGGTCCTCTTCGTCGAGCGGCGGGGGCGCGTTGTTCGGCGGCTCGCCCATCTCCTCTTCGTAGGTCTCGCGCGACTCGTCCGTGAGCTCGGTGAACTCGCGCAGCGTGGGGAGATCCTTGAGCGACTTTAGGCCGAAGAACTCGAGAAACTCGTTGGTCGTGCCGTAGATCAGCGGACGCCCGGGCTCGTCGCGCTTGCCGAGGATGCGGACGAGGTCGCGCTCGAGCAGCAGCTTCAGGACGGGGCCGCTGTCGACGCCGCGTACATCGTCGATCTCGGGCCGCGTGACCGGCTGCCGGTAGGCGATGATCGCGAGCGTCTCGACCTGCGAGCGCGTGAGCCGGACGGGACGCTGCTTGGTGAGGTCACGGATGAACGGCGCGTACTGCGGGCTCGTCCGGAAGAGCCAGCCTCCGGCGACCTCCTCGAGATGGATGCCGCGCGTCGAGAAGTCCTGCGCGAGCTCGCCGAGGACCTCGACCACGTGCTTCACCTGCGTGGACGCCAGCCGGGCGAGGTCCTTCGGCTTGATCGGCGCGTCGCTCGCGAAGATGAGCGCCTCGAGGAGCCCGCGGAGGTGCTTGCGCTGCGCCAGGAGGCTGTCGACCTCCGCCAGAGCCTCGTTTCCGAGCGCGACCGTCGGGTCATCGAGATCGTCGCGCCCGGGGAACGGGAGCATGTCCCCGCTGAGGTTCACCGTGGTCTCGACATCCTCGATCTCCGTAACGCCGATCGCCGCGAGGAGCGCGCGCTCGCTCTCCCTCGCCGTCCCCATCGCGTGCGCGAGAATGTCCGACGGCAGCGCGGTCTTCGGCGTCGCGCTCGCGTCCTCGAGCGGCTCGAAGACCTCGCTCGGGTCGATCGGCGGCGTCGCTTCGGACGGCGCGTGGTCCGTGGTCGTTGCTGTGCCGTCCCCTGCAGTATCGGCCGGGCGGGCGGCGGGCTTCTTCCGCTTGCTCACGTGTTGTCGTCCTCGGC
>JAHBWA010000139.1 GCA_019637195.1 Labilithrix sp.
GGTCGCCAACCTCTCGCGCCACGTCCAGTTCGTCGAGCTCGATCTGTCGAGCATGAAGGGCGCCGTCCCGGTCGAGCTCATGGGGCGGACGCGCTTCCCGCCGATCGGGGAGCTCCCGTACATGCTGACGCTCGGCGGCCACGACTTCTACTGGTTCAGCCTCGAGGCGCCGCGCGAGGTCGCCGAGGAGCGCCGGAGCTTCGGCGCCGACGTCACGATCGCGTGCTCGAACGTCGACGCGCTGCTCTTCGGCGACGAACGCGCGCTGCTCGAGGAGGCGCTCCCGGCGTTCTTGACCGCGCGAGATCTCGCGTCCGCGCCGATCGCGAGCGTCCGCGTGGTCGAGACCGCGCGTCTGACGGACGGGGACAGTCCGCTCACGTACGTCTTCCTCCGCGTCGAGTACGTCGAGGGCGAGCCCGAGAGCTTCGCGCTTCCGCTGCTCGTCGTCGACGAGGCGCCCCCCGGCGCGAACGTCGTCGCGACGCTCTCCTTCCACGACGCGTCCGATCCGGGCGGCGCCGGGCGGACGGGCGGCGCCGTGCTCGTCGAGGCGACCACCGACGCCGCCGCGCGCGTGCTCCTCGAGACCGCCGTGAGGCAGGCGAAGTACCGCACCAGCGAGGGCGCCCTCGCCGGCGGCGTCGTCCCGGGCACCGTCGTCGACGCGGACGCGCTCGGGGCCGCGTACGTCATCGACACGGACGCCGTCGGCGCGTCCATCGCCTACGGCGATCAAGCCGTCCTCCGGCTGCTCTACCGCATGGAGGAAGGCATGGCGCCCGAGCTCGAGATCGCGCGGCTGTTCCAGTCGAACGACGCGGGCGTCCGCTCTCCGCTCGAGGGCATCACGCCTCGCGTGCTCGGCTGGGTCGAGCGGCGCGCCGGCCGCGGCGAGCCGTCCACGCTCGCCGTCCTCGAGGAGCTCGTGGCCAACGAGGGCACCGCGTGGCAGCACGCGAAGAGCGAGCTCGGCCGGATGTACGAGCGCGCGCTCGCCCACCCGACCGACGCGCCCGTACCGGTCGTCCCTTCGCAGTCGCTCCTCGAGCTGTCGCTGCTCGAGCCGCCGCCCGAGCACCGCGAGTCCGTCGGCGCCTACCGCGACTGGGCGATGCTGCTCGGCCGGCGCATCGGCGAGCTGCACTGCGCGCTCGCGTCGTCGACCGACCCGGCCTTCGAGCCGTCGTCGTACTCGACGATGGACCAGCGCTCCAAGTACCAGAGCGCGCGGAACCTCATCGGCCGCGTCCTCGCGGGTCTCCGCCGGACGCTCGGCGAGCTGCCGCCGTCGGCGCGCGGTCCGGCCGGGCAGCTCGTGGCGATCGAGGACAAGATCCTCGCGCGCTTCGAGCCGATCCTCACTCAGCGCATCGACGCGAAGCAGATCCGCTGCCACGGCGATCTCAACCTCGGCCGAGCGCTCTTCACGGGGCGCGACTTCGTCATCACCGGCCTCGGCGGCGGCCGCGCGCCGTCTCTCGGAGCGCCGCCGCCGGCGCGGGGCGATCCGCGACATCGCCGGGATGGTGCGCTCGTTCCACTACGCGGCGGCGGCGGTCGCTCGTCACGCTGCGCCCCGAGGACCACGCCCGCGCCGAGCCGTGGGGCGGGTCTGGCAGCTGGTCCTCGGCCGCGTTCCTCCGTGGCTACCTCGACGCCGCGAAGGACGCGCCGTTCATCCCAGCGCGCCGATGCTCTCGACGCTCATCGACGCCGGCGCCTCCTCGAAGGCGTTCGCCGAGCTCCGCGACGACTCGCGCCGTCCGGACATGGCGTGGATCCCGATCCAGGGGATCCTCGGCCTCCTCGGCGTCGAACCCCGAAGCTGAGCGGCTCCCTCCGCGGTCGACCGAGCGGCCGCGGAGTCGCCCGAGCTCAGAACGCCGCGCCCGCCGTCGCGCCGACGATGTACGCGCGCGCGTTGGTGATCGGGATCCCGGCGAGCGTGTACTCGTCGTACGAGAACTGGAGCGCGTCGAGCGACGCGCCGAGCTTCGCGTTGGTGAAGACCCCGAGCAGGCGCGCCGGGCCGCCCTCCGTCGCGCGCGGCGCCGGATGAATCAGGTACGTGACGCGCGCGCCGAGCCCGAGGCTCCAGAACGGCGACAGCTCGCGGTCTCCGGTGAAGTACTGGCCCTTCGGGCCGAGCGGAGGATCGCCGCCGGTGTAGTCGTCGCTCCAGAAGAGCGCGCCCGTCTGGCGGTAGAAGCGCCCCCGCGCGGCGAGCCGCAGCCCCTCGACGAGGTAGCGCTCGGCCTCGAGCTCGCCCGTCCCGCTCGTCACGTCCCAGGTGTCGCGGTAGGCGCGGCCGGTGAAGCGCACGGCGACCTTGATCGGCCGGAGGTACCAGTTGAGGCGCAGCGCGAGCGCCTGGCGCACGCGCACGTCGGGGTGATGCTCCTGCGCCTTGAGCCCCTGCGCGACGATGATGCTGCGGTACGGGTTCGACTGGAAGCCGTCGATCAGCTGCGCCGTGTAGACGAGCTGCGTGGCGAACGTCGGCGTCCACGCCTGCGTCCAGCTCGCCTGCAGTCCGTCGATCGAGAGGGCGCGCCGCCGGCGGAGCGGGTCCTCGGTGAAGCAGCCGTCCGAGCTCTCGAGCGCGCGGAAGCGCGGGGCGGTGTCGGAGGTGGCCTGGATCCGGTCGCAGACGGAGTCGAAGTTGCGCGCGTACGAGATCTCGAACTGCGTGTTGTGCTCGTAGGCGTCGGTGCGCGCCCCGATGAAGACCGAGTGGGACTTGTAGTCGTTCTCGGTCCCGTACGTGTACGAGGCCGTATACGCGACGTCGCCCTTCCGCAGCGTGAAGCCGCCGCGCGGCGCGTGGCGGAAGTCGTTCACGCTGGCCGTCGTGATCACGTCGACGCCGGGGTTCACGGACTGGTACGCGGACCCTGCCTTGGTCGCGACGCTCGCGCCCGAGACGATGTCCGCCTCGTAGCCGCCGCGCACTGTGATCCACTCCGCGGGCGTGGCCGAGACGTCCACGCCGGGCGTGTAGACGGTCATGTTCGTGCGGGTCGGGGCCTCGTGGTAGAGCGTGTGCGCCGTGTCGACCACGGCGACCTGCGCGCGCGCGGTCGACGCGAGCGGGCCCGCGCCGAGCGCCGTCGCGAAGGCGAACGCCGTCAGGCCCGCGAGCCGCGCCGGGCGGCCGCGCGCCGCCGGGCGGCCGCGCTCACGCACGAGCGAAGTCAGTTGCAGCCGCATCCCCCGCCCGCGACGCCGCCGCCGCCGTAGGAGCCTTCCCGGTTGTCGATCGCGTGGCGCAGCTGCGCGCTGGCCTGCGGATCGCCCTCGAACTGCATGATCGGATCGGCGAGCACCGATCGCTGCTGCGGCTTGACCGTCACGCAGCCCGCCGCGAACGCGAGCGCGACGGCGAGGAGCGCGAGGGCCGACCGTTTGTCATCGTGCATCGCGTCCTTCCTCCTGTTCTCTGGTCTGCGCCTTCCGAACGACACCGCGGGCACCTAGAAGTAGACCCCGAAGCCGCCCGCGTAGGTCTGGGCGTTCTTCAGGCTCTCCGAGTCGAACAGCGTGAGGTTCGTCACCTCGAGGCGGACGAGGATCCGACCGCGAAGCGCCATCAGGATGCCGCCGCCCGCGCGGGCCATCCAGAGGTCCTCGCGCTTGAGGACGAAGGAGTCGGCGTTCGGGCGTACGCTCAGGCCGCCGCCGCCGATGCCGAGGAACGGGCAGATGGGCCAGCTCGGCGCGAAGTGCACCGTCGCGCCGCCGCCGTAGAGGATCTGCGAGCCGTCCGCGGTGAGCGCGTTGGCGATGTACCCGTCGAGCGTCACCGTGCGGTGCACGACGATCGACGGACGGCCCTCGAGGTACCCGAACGCGCGCGTGCTCTGATCGCGGACCGGGATGGCGAGGACGCCGCCGAGGATCGCGAAGCCGCCGTTCGCGCCCTCGAGCGGCGGGGTCGCGAAGAGCCCGGGACGCGACGGCGCGTCGGGCTCGCCCGGTCGCACGGCGAAGACCTGCATCTCGTCGCCGAGCGCGTAGGAGACGCGGCCGTCCGGCAGGATGACGCGCAGCCAGAAGCCCGTGCCCTGACGCCCGTCGACCGCGAAGGTCTCGCCGCGGTGCGCGGTGTAGATCACGCGCGACGAGATGCTCGGGCCGCTGCGCAGCTCCGCGGCGTCGACGACGACGCGCGCGAAGGCGTCCGCGCTCTCGGCGGCCGCGGCGACGCCCGGCGCGGCGAGCGCCAGCGACGGCACGACCAGCGCGAGCGCGAGCAGGAGCGCCGAGGGCCTCATCGCTGCGCCCACTCGCGAAGGACCTCGACGATCGGATCCTCGCGCGGGAAGACCGCGCGCGGGTGGTTTTGCCCCGTGGGGCGCACGTAGAGCGGGGCCGTGAGCACGTCGCGGCTCATCACCAGCGTCACCGCCTGGAGGTTGCCCTGGGCCGCGCCTCCCGGGTTCAAGAGCGCGCGGTTCGTCGGGCGGTCTCCCTCGCACGGGATCGGCTCGTGATCGCGGATCGCCATGCCGCTCACGGCGCTCGGGTTGAAATGACAGCCGTTGGCGGCGTCGCCCGCGGCGGGATCGCCGGGCCCGCAGCGCTTCGCCATGAGCAGCTCCGGCTCGACCCGGCAGAAGAAGAAGTCGGCGTCGAACTGCTCGTCGGGGACCACGAAATTCGGCCCGGGATCGACGGTCGTGCAGCCTGCCGCTCCGAGAAGCAGCAGCGCGGCGAGCATCACGCGGGCCGGCGCCCGCCCGCTCTCTGGCTGATGCCGTACGGGCACGCGCCGACGATAAACGCGACCGCGTGGCACTGTCCATCCGATCGCCGATCGGGGCCGGCGTTCCGGCCGGCGTGGGCGCCCGGCCACGTGCCGCGGACCGGGAGACGCGGCCACGGCGAGCGCGTCGACGCCGCTGCGCGTACGAAATATGGAGAATCGTTTTCCTAAGTCGCCCAGACCATTTGCGCGCGAACATGGAACGTGCCGTGCGAGGTGTGGCGCTGATGCCTCCACCGTTTTGGGTTGATCGAGCGGGACCGAACCGAATAGAAGTTTCCCGCGCCCCGAGGAATGTCGTAGCTTGCCTTACATGTAGGGTTTAGCTGGCCCGAAGCCCCCTCGGAGAGTAAGGAATGAAGCTCACCCCCTGGTACCTCGCAGCGCTCGCTCCCATCGCCATCGCCGGTTGTTCGGGCGCGCTCATGGGCCATGTTGCTGTCCTCGCTGTCACCATCGGAATCTTCGTCGGGACCCTGTCGCTCGGGCGCGCGCACGCGCAGCCCGCGGCGTCGCCCGAGGTCGCGCAGATCGACAAGGCGTGATGCCCGTCAGAGGGAGAAGCTCCTCCCTCCGGCGCGCACCACGAAGGGCCCGGCCGGTCCAGCGACGACAGCGGCGGCGGTCCGGAGAACGCCGGTCCCCAAGCCATGACGATGCTGCCCAGCCGTTCCGTCCTCGCCGTCCTCGCCTCGCTGACGCTCGCCGGCTGCGATAGCCCGGGCTTTCGTTCGCGCGGCCCGCAGCGCGCGCAGCCGACGTCCGAAGCGCCAGCGCGTCGCTCGCCGTCGCAGAACGGCAACTCGCGCTCTCCGTCGCGCAGCGCGCCCTCGAGCACGACCGCGCCGTCGTTCCAGCCTGCGCCCGCCCCGAACCCGCTGCCGCCGCCCCCGCCTCCGCCGATGTCGGGCGGCGGAAAGTCCTGATCCGCGCCCCCTCGAGGCCGATGATCGCGTAATGTCCTTCCCCGCGTTCGAAGGGTTCGACCCCGCCGAACTGTTGGAAAGGAGAACGATCCTCGATGGTGAACCGCGACCGCCTCAAGGAGCTCGACGAGTTCACGCTCGCCGACCTCGAGGCTGTCCGACTGGTCCTCCGAGGTGACTCGGTCGTCGACTGGCATCGCCTGAACTTCCAGGACGAGCAGGAGATCCGGGAGTTCTGCATGGCGCAGGAGCTCCACCCGGACGAGCCCGCCGATCGCGCCCGGATGAACGCGATCAAGTCCGAGGCGATCAACTACCTCCGGCGTCACTTCGAGTACCCGATCCCCAAGCCCGTCGAGCAGGCGAGCATCGAGGAGCTCTTCCTCCTCGCCGCGGGCCGCGGGCATCGTCAGACGTGCGCGTGCACCATTCTCAAGTGCATGCACATCATCCATCACCTGGACGGCCGCGAGCTGCTCTTCATGCTCCCGATGTCCGACCAGGAGATCTTCCACGTCGTCGAGGAGAAGGTCTACCGCGTCATCGGGAGCATGCTCGCCGAGGGCTTCCCGATCACCGAGTTCGTCGGCGGCCGGAAGAACAAGGACTCGCTCTACACGAAGCTCTTATCGAAGCGCGACGCGGCGACCGCGCAGGTCTTCGACAAGCTGCGCTTCCGGGTCGTCGCGCGGGAGCGCGAGGACATCATCCCGATCCTCCAGTACCTGACGAAGAAGCTCTTCCCGTTCAACTACGTCGTCCCGGCGCAGAGCATCAACTCGATGTTCCACTTCAAGCGGTTCTGTCAGAAGAACGACCACTTGAAGAAGTTCCTCAGCGAGATGCAGGCCGGCCGCGACGAGGACTACACGCCGAGCGACAACGTCTTCTCCGCGGACAGCTACCGCGTCATCCACTTCGTCGTGGACATGCCGGTGCGCCTCCCGCGCAAGCTCCTCGAGCGCGCGCCCTCGACCGCGTGGGCGCTCGGGCCGGTCGTCTTCGTCATCTGCGAGTTCCAGGTCATCGATCGCGAGACCGAGGCCGCGAACGAGCAAGGCGAGGCGTCGCACGCGAAGTACAAGGACCGGCAGAAGAAGGCGGTGATGCGACGCCTGCAGCTCGGAATGCGCGAGATGAAGACGCCCCGGCGGAGCGACGAGCCGCCGGCGCCCGTCAGCCGGCGCCCGGAGCGGACCGCTCCTCCGCCGACGCCCGAGCGCGACACCGCCGATCGCCCGCGAGACAGCCGCCGCCGTCCGGGCCCGCGCAGCCAGCGCTGAGGCTTCGGTCGGCGCTGCCCCGGTCGCGGCCGCCGTGCCGCTCAGTCCGCGCGCATGAAGCGCAGGATGACCGGCAGGAAGAAGATGAGGGTCGCGATCGTGAGGCCCGCGCAGGTGATCGCGAGGCCGATCGTGAACGTCTTCGTGTCGTGCGTCGTCAGCGCGCGCTCGTACAGCGCGACGTCGGGCGACCGCCGCTTGCGGAGCGACGCGAGGTCCTGGCGGAGCTCGAGCTGCCGCCAGAGCACCTTCATGGCGTAGACGGGCGCCTCCCAGACCTTCGCCGGCGGGCGCGGGAAACGCGCGATCATCGCGGCCGGATCCGGGGGCGCCGTCACCGCGACGTGTGCGGCGACCCGCGACGAGCCGGGCGGAGGCGGAGGGCCCGGCGGGGCCCCGGACACCGACGGATGGCTTCGCGGCGGACCGGAGAGCGACGGGCTGCTCGGTGGGGCTCCGGAGAGCGACGGGCTGCTCGGCGGGGCTCCGGAGAGCGACGGGCTGCTCGGTGGCGCTCCGGAGAACGACGGGCTGCTCGGCGGGGCTCCGGAGAACGACGGGCTGCTCGGCGGGGCTCCCGACACCGAGGGCGCGAGGCGCGGCTGGGACGGCGCCGGAAGGGCGAGATCCGGGACCGAGCCCGGCGGCCCTTGAGGCCGCTCGGCCGGAATCGAGCGCGGCGCGTTCGCGGTGTGCGAGCTCGGCAGGTCGAGCTCGAGGGCGCCCTGGGGGACGTCGTCGGCGAAGGGATCGTCGTCGCCGAAGGCCATGCCCCCGCCCGCGTAGGCGCTCGGTCCGCCGGAGTGGCTGGCCATCGACCCGCCCCGCGAGATGTCGAGGCCGCCGCCGAGATCGTCCCAACCGCCCGGATCTGCCGCGGGTCCGCTAGGTTGCCGGCCGCAGCTCCGGCAGGAGGCCCGCGGGTCGGAGACTGCGCTCTTGCAGAAGGGGCAGACGCTGCTGCTCATCGGAGGGGGCGGCGCGATCGCGCCGGAGGTTAGAATACGCTACTCTTGGCGCCGTCGTCGCTTCGCATTTCAACGCCGCTCGACTACGGTCCGGCCGAATGAGGCTCTACGGCGCCAAAGTCGCCCCGATCGCGCAGGAAGTCGTCCGGTCCCTCGTCACGGCGAAGGACATCGAGACGGAGGCGCAGCAGGAGGTCGTCGCCGACGTCGAGGCCGTGCTCAAGAGCTACCTCGACACGGAGCGCGTCGTCGACGAAAAGACGCGCGACCTCCTCCAGCAGACCGGGCGCGGCACCTCGGAGTTCAGCCGGGTCCGCCAGCAGGTCGCCGAGCACCACGGCATCAAGGTCGGCGACGACACGCTCGACTACCTGCTCGATCAGGTGGTGGAGATGCTCCTCCACTCCTCCCACGTGGAGGAGGTCTTCGCCGAGGACGTCGAGCTCCGGCGCAAGATGGCGCCCATCTTCAAGCGGTACATGGCCGCCGACTCGGAGCTCGAGGCGGAGGTCCGCGCGCAGCTCAAGCACGTGAAGGAGGGGACTTCGCAGTGGGACATCGAGTATTCCCGCGTGCTCGAGGCCGTGAAGCGCAAGCGCGGCCTGTCGTGAGCCGGGGTGGGCCGACCCCAGCCTCGCTGGGCAGCGTCCACGCCCGCCGCCGTCGCGACCACCGCCCTTCGAAGCGCCGAGGTGCCCCGTGCGAAGCATGACGGGCTTCGGCGTCGGCGAGAGCGTGCTCGCGCCCAGCGAGGGCGGTCCCGCCCGCGACAAGATCACCGTCGAGATCCGCGCGGTCAACCACCGCTTCCTCGACGTCCGGGTCCGGGTCCCGAGCCAGCTGCCGGACCTCGCGAGCGTCGTCGAGGCGCTCGCCCGCGAGCGCTTGAACCGCGGGCGCTTCGACGTGAACGTCCGCGTCGACGGCGCGGTCCTCGGCGCGATGGTGATCGATCAGGAGCGCGCGCGCAGCGTGTTCTCGGCGCTGAAGGCCCTGCGCGACGAGCTCGCGCCGAACGCCGACGTGCCGCTCGCGTTGCTCGGGACGGTGCCCGACCTCTTCGTCCCCTCGATCGAACGCGAGGGCCGCGCCCTCGACGCCGCGCTCGCCGCGGCGTTCGACGGCGCGCTGAAGTCGCTCGACGCGATGCGCGTTCGCGAGGGCATGTCCCTCGCCGAGGACCTCGTCCGCCGCCTCGGCACCATCCGGCGGCTGATGCAGGCGATCACCGCGCGCGCGCCGAACGTCGTCGAGGCCTACAGGAAGCGCCTGAAGGAGCGCGCCGAGCGCCTCCGCGCCGCGGCCGACGTCGAGATCGACGCGGGCCGCCTGGAGCAAGAGCTGGCGCTCTTCGCCGACCGCATCGACGTCGCCGAGGAGCTCACGCGCCTCGAGAGCCACTGCGCGCACTTCGAGAGCCTCCTCCCCGGGGTCGAGACCGTCGGGCGTCGGCTCGACTTCTTGCTCCAGGAGATGGCGCGCGAGGCGAACACGATCGGGTCGAAGGGCCAGGACGTCGCCATCGCGCACGCGGTCGTCGAGCTCAAGGCCGAGATCGAGCGGATGCGCGAGCAGGTGCAGAACGTCGAGTGACGGCGGCCCCGGCGTCCTGCGCCGGACGCGCGGCCCGGATCGGTCGGCGCCTGCGCGTCCTCCGATCGCGCGCGAGAGAGGCGGGAGATTCCCGTCGTTTCGATGGACTCGATGCATTAGGATGGCGCCCCACGATGAGCGATCCCTTCTTGCTCCTCATCCTCTCGTCTCCGAGCGGCGCCGGGAAGACGACGCTGACGCGCAGGCTTCGCGAGAAGTTCCCGACGCTACGGTTCAGCGTGTCGCACACGACGCGCAAGCCGCGCGCGAACGAGGCGGACGGCAAGGACTATCACTTCATCGACCGCAAGCAGTTCGACGAGCTGGTCGAGCGTGAGGCGTTCCTCGAGTGGGCCCACGTCCACGAAAACTGCTACGGCACGTCGCTCGCCGAGATCGAGCGTGCCAAGTCGGACCCGAGCTGCGGCGGCATCATCTTCGACATCGACTACCAGGGAGCCCGCCAGATCCGGGCGAAGGTGCCCGAGGCGATCTCGGTGTTCATTCTCCCGCCTTCGATGATCGAGCTCGAGCGCCGCCTCCGCGGCCGCGCGAGCGACAGCGAAGAGGTCGTGCGAAAGCGCTTCGCCGTCGCCCACGTCGAGATCGAGCACTACGGATTCTTCGACTACCTCGTGGTGAACGACGACGTGGAGAACGCGTTCCGCCACCTCGAGGGCATCATCCTTGCGGAACGTTCCCGTCGCGTCCGCCGAGCCGAGCTCGCGGAGCGGCTGCTTCGCGCCGGCAAGCTCTGAGGTCGACAGCGCGCGCTCGCTGGGTCGGGCCACGCGGCAGGCCGAAGCAACCGGCGTGACAACGCCGCCGCGCGCGGCGTTCGCGTGGGACGGCGGTAGGCGCGGCCCCTGGATCGCGGACCGCCCGAGGCGTCGCGGCCGCAACCCGCGGCGCGCGAGCCTCCGTGGATCGCGCGTCGTCCGGGACGCGTCGTCCGGGCGTACGGGTACGTCAGGCCTTGGGGGCGGCGTCCGGCGCGACGCGGTCTTGCTCGTCCGCCGCGGGAGCGGCGTCCGCGAGCTCCGCGTCGGCCGGCGGCGCGCCTTCCGCGCTCGACGCGGTCTCGGGAGCGCCGGCCTCTACGGGCTCGGATGCGCCGGCCTCCCCGCTGGTCGCGCCCGCGGTCGCGGGCTCGAGGACGGGCTCGAGCGGGACGTCGGCGGTCAGCGGCTGCTTGCCTCGACGCGACGTCAGCATGTCGATCGCCATCAGCGCGACGCCGACGCAGATCGCGATGTCGGCCACGTTGAACGTGGGCCAGTGATCCGTGACGATGTGCTTCGGGTAGTACTTGCCGACGAGCTCGTTCAGCTTCCGGATCCAGTCGGCACGGTAGTCGATGAAGTCGATGACGTACCCGTAGCGGATACGGTCGAAGACGTTCCCGAGCGCGCCGCCGAGCACGAGGGGCAGGCCCCACTTGAGCGCGTACTGCCGCGGCTGGAGCCGCCGGTAGAGCGTGACGATGAACGCGATCGCCGCGACCGAGACCAAGAGGAAGAACGGCCGCCGGACGTTCTCGCTCTCGCCCTGCAGGAGCCCCCACGCGCCGCCCTTGTTCTTGGCGAGCACGAACATGAGGTGGTTCTCGACGACGGTGATGTACCCGGGGTAGTCGGCGAGCTTGTTCTCCGCCCAGAGCTTCGTGCCGACGTCGGAGACGAGCGACACGATCGCCACGATCGCGAGGAACGCCGGCGAAGGCCGCGGCCCGAGGATCGTCTCCGGGATGGCGGTCGCCGTTCCGGCGGGGCGGCCGAGGCGCTCGACACCGGGCGCGATCGGCGGCTCCTCCACCACCGGCGGCTCCGCGGTCGCGGCGGCTGCGTCGACGGACGCCGCGGCGCCCGCGCCGGCCGGTCCCTCGCCCGACGCCGCCCCTTCCGCCTCGGTGGTCGCAGGGGTCGTGGTCGTTTCAGCCTCGGCGGGCGGTGCGTCTTGGCTCGAGCTCTCGTTCATCGAAGTTGCGCGGATGTTCAGCCCCGGGAGCTTCTCGACGACGAGCGACGGGGGCCTCGGCTCTGGACGCGTTCGGATGGGGGGAGGAAACGAAGCGCGAACCCTACTCAATCCCGGTCACCCTGTCACGTGCAAGCCCCTCACCACCCCTCACCACGCAGAGGCCGGGGTGCGATCGCTCCTCGACGCCGCTGGGGCCCGGCGCTCCGTCGCGGCCCGCTTGTCTCGCGCGGAGTTACCTGTCTATATGTTCAGGAGCCGTCGGCGGGAGCGCCGGCACCTGGCGCGTTCGAGGGAGCAAGCAGCGTCGAGATGAGCAAGCGCGGAAAGAGAGTCGCGGCCCCGTGGGAGTCGGCACGCGGGGTCGACGCCGTGCTCGATCACTGGCTCGAGAGCAAGGTCGTCCGCCCGTGCGTGATGGCCGACGAGACCGTGCCCGGTCGGGCGTCGCGGACCGTCCCCTTCCCGCGGACGCTCCCGACCCCGCTCGCGTTCGCGCTCCGCGGCCGCGGCGTCGAGGAGCTCTACGACCACCAGGCGCGCGCCTTCGACGCCGTCCGCGGGCAGCTCCCCCACCCTGTTCGCGGCGCGGTCATCGCCACGCCCACCGCGAGCGGCAAGAGCTACTGCTTCCACCTCCCCGTCCTAGCGACCCAGCTCGAAGACCCCGACGCGCGCGCCATCTACGTCTATCCGACGAAGGCGCTCGCGCGCGACCAGGAGTCGAGCCTGCGCGAGCTCATGCGCTCGGCCGGGCTCGAGCGCGGCGCGGTCGTGTACGACGGCGACACGCCGGGCGACGCGCGGCGCGCCGCGCGCGAGCGCTCCGGCATCGTGCTGACGAACCCGGACATGCTCCACGCGGGGATCCTCCCGCATCACACGGCGTGGGCGCGCACGTTCCAGAACCTCCGCTACGTCGTCATCGACGAGCTCCACACGTACAAGGGCGTCTTCGGCTCGCACGTCGCCAACGTGATCCGGCGGCTGATGCGCGTCGCGCGCTTCCATGGCTCCGAGCCCGTCCTCATCGGCGCCACCGCGACGATCGGCAACCCGCGCGAGCACGCCGCGCGGATGTTCTCCATCGCCGAGAGCGAGCTCGCGGCGATCACCGAGAGCGGCGCGCCCGAGGGAGAGCGCCGCGTCTTTCTCTACAACCCGCCCGTCGTGAACGCCGAGCTCGGCATCCGGGCGAGCTACGTGAAGCAGGCCGTGATGCTGGCGACGGACCTCGTGAAGGCGCGGGTGCCGACGATCGTGTTCGGCCAGTCGCGCAACAACGTCGAGGTCATGCTGCGCTACCTCCGGGACAAGGTCGCGCCCGACGTCGACGCCTCGAGGATCATGGGGTACCGCGGCGGCTACCTCCCGGGGCAGCGCCGCGAGATCGAGCAGAAGCTCCGCGACGGAGAGATCCTCTGCGTGGTCGCGACCAACGCGCTCGAGCTCGGCATCGACATCGGCGCGCTCGACGCCGTCGTGTGCGCCGGCTACCCGGGCTCGGTCGCGGCGACCTGGCAGCGCTTCGGCCGCGCCGGCCGTCGCAAGGGCACGAGCATCTGCGTGCTCGTCACCTCGAGCGCCCCGCTCGACCAGTACCTCGCGCGCGAGCCCGCGTACCTCCTCGGCGCGCCGGTCGAAGAGGCGCGCGTCGATCCCGACAACCCCGAGATCCTCGTGCAGCACCTGAAGTGCGCGGCGTTCGAGCTCCCGTTCAAGCGCGGCGAGAAGTTCGGCACGCTCGACGAGGCGAGCACGGGCGCGGCCCTCGAGTTCCTCGCGCAGCACCAGGTCGTGCACGAGAACGCCGGGACCTTCCACTGGGCCTCCGACGCCTACCCCGCCAACAACGTCTCGCTCCGGAGCATCGGCTGGGACAACGTCGTCATCATCGACGCCGAGCACGACAAGACGCTCGCCGAGATCGACTGGCGCGGCGCGCACACGATGGTGCACGAGCAGGCCATCTACCAGCACGACGGCGAGTGCTGGCAGGTCGAGAAGTTCGACTACGAGAACCACAAGGCCTTCGTCCGCAAGGTGAAGCCCGACTACTGGACCGACGCGATGACCTACACGACGGTCAACGTGCTCGAGGAGTTCGGCGCGGGGGTCGTCGTCCCGTTGTCGTCGGCGGAGGGCGCGCCCGCGGAGCAGGCGTCTCCCGAGTCGTGGCCGGTCGGCTGGGGCGAGGTCTCGGTCGTCGAGAAGGTCGTCGGCTACAAGAAGATCAAGTTCTACACGCACGAGAACACCGGGTACGGCGACGTCCGTCTGCCCGAGATGCAGATGCACACGACCGCGGTCTGGCTCACCGTGCCGGAGGAGGTCTGCCAGCAGATCCCCGCAGGACGCGCGGCGGCGGTCGACGCCCTCCGCGGCGTCGGCGCGGCGCTCGAGACCGTCGCGACCCTCGCGCTGATGTGCGATCCGCGCGACCTCGGCGTCACGCTCGGCGACGCGGGCTCCGCGTCCGACTCGAGCGCGGAGCCAGACGCCGACGAGGCGGCGCCGGCCGTCCCGCGGCGCGTCCGCGGGGGCCCGGCGCCCGGGTACAATCCGACGCTCTTCCTCTACGAGCACACGCCGGGCGGCATCGGGCTCTCCGAGCGGATCTTCGCGCAGCGCGATCTCCTGCTCGCGCGTGCTCTTCGGCTCGTCGAGGGCTGCCCGTGCGTCTCGGGGTGCCCCGCCTGCGTCGGACCGGCGATCGACGGCGCGCCGCCGCGCGACGCGAGCGAGGAGCCGGGTGAGCCGCCCGGGACGCCACAACGTGCGAGGGTGAAACATGCGGCCGGGCGCAAGGCGGTCGCGATCGAGCTCATGCGCCGCGCGCTCGGCGGGATCCGAGCGCTCGCGATCGGCTGAGCCTCCGGACGACGCCCGGAGCGCAGGCGCCGTCGCGATCCCCCGGCGCGCGCGCGCGACGCGAGGGCGCGAAGGTGATCGGCCGACGCATGGAACTGCCCGTGCACTCGGCCGAAAACATGATGGCACTCAAGCATATAGGTCTCGCGCTCGGGCTTGGTCTCGTGTCTTGCTCTGGTTCGTCGTCGTCTCCGGTGCCCGGCTCGTCGGAGGAGAGCAACTCGGTGAAGGTGCCGCCGTTCAGCAACGACCGGACGCCGAGCCCGCCCCCGGGCGCGGTCCCCGACGAGAACGTCGAGGGTCCGGGCGTCGCCGACAAGAGCGACGCGTCGACGCCCCCGCGACCGGAGTGCGCGGAGGAGGTCGAGCCGAACAACGACGCCGCGTCCGCGACCGAGTTCACCGGGTGCATCGTCGGCAAGCTGTCGGGCCGGACGGACACGGACTACCTGAAGATCACGGCGCCGGAGAACGTCACCGACATGATCATCGATCACGTCGAGACGCCAGGCACCATCAACTACTCGGTCACCATTCCGGCCGGCGGCGGCGGCGCGACCGGTTCGAGCAACTTCAACATGTCGTTCACCGACAAGGCGCCCAAGACGAAGATCAAGGCCGGTCAGACGTACCTCTTCGCGCTCAAGTGGGAGGGCGGCAGCCCCGGCACCACCGGCGCGGCCGAGGAGCGGCCCTACTCGGTGCGCGTGACGTTCGAGTGAGCCCAGCGGCGCGCAGGCCCGCGCCCGGCGCCCGGCCCGTTTTCGGGCCGGAACCACGTGCCCCGCGTCCGGTTAGCGCGTAGGCTCCAGGCGTGACTTTCGCTAGGAGTCGCCTCCTGACGCTGCTCTTCGGGCCGCTCGCCTTCGGGTTGTTCGCGGCCTGCTTCTCGGGGACGGGCCCGGCGCTGCTGCCCGAGGGCGACGCCGGCGGCGGCTTGATCGACCTCGAGGGCGACGCCGGCTTCGTCCGCACCGACGCGGACGTGGGCGATCCGTTCGCGATCGTCGGCCTCACGCCGTCGCACGGACCGTTCAACGGCGGCACGCGGACGCGGATCGACGGGCGTGGCTTCTCGCCTTCGCTGCGCGTCTTCGTCGGCGGCGTCGAGGTCGAGGCCGGATCGCTGCTCGCGAGCGATCCGAACCGCGCCGCGATCGTGACGCCGCCGGGACCCCCGGGCTTCGTCGACGTGAGGATCCGCGACGAGGCCACCGCGAAGGAGCGCGTCCTCGAGAACGGCTTCTACTACGACGCGTTCGTCGTGGTCCCCGACAGCGGCGCGACCAGCGGCGGGACGCGCGTGGCCATCACCGGCAGCGGCACGAGCTGGGGCCCGGGCACGACCGTCACGATCGGCGGCGTCGCGTGCAGGGACGTCGTCGTCGCCTCCGCCACGGCGCTCGAGTGCATCACGCCCGTCGGCACGCCCGGCTCGAAGGACGTGGTCGTGACGCCGGCGGGCGCCCCGCCGATCCAGGCGCGCGACGCCTTCACGTACTCCGACTCCGAGGACGGCTACCGCGGCGGGCTCTCGGGCGGCGCGCTGTCCGGTCGCATCAAGGTGCTCGCGTACAACCTCCTCGTCGGGGCGCCCATCCCGGACGCCTTCGCCATCGCCGGCGACGATCTCGCGACCGCGAAGGTCGCCAAGACCACCGCGAACGGCGTCATCGAGTTCGACGGCATCCCCGGCGACAAGGTCACGGTCACCGTCGCCGCCAAGTGCCACCAGCCCGTCACCTTCGTCGACGTCCCGGTCGACACGGTGACGGCGTACCTCGCGCCCGTGATGGATCCGTCGTGCGCCGACGGCGATCCGCCCTCGCTCCCTCCGCGTCAGCGCTACGGCGGCTTCATCGAGGGGCAGCTCGTCTTCCCAGGGGCCGGCGAGTTCGAGCGGGTCGGCTGGACGACCGTGCCCTCGCCGACGAAGCCCACCGAGCGCCGCGCGGCGTACGTCTTCGAGGCCGCGGCCTCGCCGAACCAGACGTTCACGCTCCCGCCCGCCAGCTCCGCGATCACCCCGGCGACCGCCGGGAGCACCGGCTACGACTACTCGATCCTCGTCTTCCCCGGGAACGCGACGATCTACGTCGTGGCCGGGCTCGAGGATCGGAGCGAGTCGCCGCCCAAGTTCCTCCCCTACGCGATGGGCGTCGCGCGCGGCGTCGCCGTCCCCGCGCAGTCGCGCGTGCAGGGCGTCGACATCATGATGGACGTCCTCTTCGATCACCAGGTGACCGTCGCCGCCCAGCCCCCGGCGCCCGGTCCGCGCGGGCCCGACCGCTTCAGCGCGTCGGTCGCGACGACGCTCGGCTCGTCCGGCTACGCGATCCTCCCGCGCGGCAGCCGCACGACCGCGCTTCCGGCGCCGCCGACGATCCCGTTCATCGGCGTCCCCGCGCTCGACAGGGCCATGGCGGGCGAGCGCTACGTGCTCGGCGGGGTCGCGGCGACCGGCCCGTCGCTGCAGCTTCCGGCCAGCGTCGTCTCGCGCGTCCGGACGACGAACGCGAACACGCCGGTCGCGCTCGGCGGCTTCCTCGGCGTGCCCGTGCTCGGTCAGCCTGGGTCGGGCGTGTGGAACGGCCGCGACGTCCAGGTCTCGAGCGCCGTCGGTCCGTCGGACCTCGCGGTGATCAACGTCGCGTCGGGCGCCGGGCTCGTGACCTGGACCATCGTGGCGCCGGGCGGCAAGACGGCCTTCACGGTCCCGGATCTCGCCGTGCTGCCCGGCCCCGATCCCGTCGGCCTGATCCCGGGCGCGATCGCGACGACTGTGTATGTTGCACGGATCGAGCAGTTCCAGTACGGCCGCCTCCGCTCCGGGCACCTCAACACGGCGGCATGGAGCGCCTACGCCTTCGACAGCCTCGGCGGCGTCTACTGAGCCGGACGTGATGCGCGTGACGAAGCGGCTCGCGGCCGCGATCACCCCGGCGGTCCTCGTGGGCCTCTCGACCGTCGCGTCCTCCTGCCGGTTCGATCCCGCGTACCGGGACTTCCCGGAGCCCGCCGCGGTGGTGTGCACCGACGGCGTCGTCGAGTGCCGCGGCGGCTCGCTCGTGCGCTGCGACCAGAACTCGATCGTCGTCCTCGACGACTGCGGCGCGCGCGACCAGGTCTGCGCCCCGGTGTTCTTGAAGTGCACGCCGTGCCTGCCCGGCGAGCGCACGTGCGACGGCGCGACCGTCCTCGAGTGCGACGCCGAGGGCCAAGCGCGCGCGCCCGTCGAGACCTGCGACGGCAAGGGCGGCTACGCCTGCCGTGGCGGGACCTGCACCCAGCTCTGCGACGAGGCGACGCGAAAGAAGTCGAACATCGGCTGCGAGTACTGGGCCGTCGATCTCGACAACGCCGTCACCTCGCAAGGCAACGCAGCGCTCCAGCAGTTCGCCGTCATCGTCTCGAACCCGCAGCCGGATCTCGCCGCGCGCGTGACGATCGAAGAAGACGTCGCCGCGCCGGGCGAGCCAGCGTCGGTGCGGACGATCGGGACGGCCAGCGTCGGCGTCCGTCGGCTCGAGATCTTCAAGCTCGGCCCGAAGGAGGTCGACGGCTCGCCGCCCGACGTCCCCAACGGGGGCACGCACACCGCGCTCACGCGCGGCGCCTTCCGCATCCGATCCGACGTGCCGATCGTCGCCTACCAGTTCAACCCGCTCGAGAACGTCAACGTGTTCTCGAACGAGGCGTCGCTCCTCTTGCCGACCGCGGCGCTCGGGGCCCAGGGCCGCGCGTACGTCGTCGCCGGCTGGCCGCAGACGATCGCCCGAAGCGAGAACCCCGACACCAACTTCGGCACCGATCTGCGCGCGTTCCTCACGATCGTCGGGACGACCCCCGACACGAGGATCCGCCTCAAGACGACCGCGCGGGTCGTGCCGGGCGGGCCGTTCGCCGAGGGGATCGCCGCGGGCGCGGAGGTCGACGCGGTCCTCGGGCCGTTCGACGTGCTGAACCTCGAGACCGGCGATTTCAACGCCGACTTCACGGGCTCGATCATCGACACGACCGCGCCGATCGCCGTCTATGTCGGGAGCGAGGCGAGCGACGCGCCGTTCTTCAGCACGCTCGCGGCGCGCGCGTGCTGCGCCGACCACCTCGAGGAGCAGCTGACGCCGCTCCGGGCGGTCGGAAAGAGCTACGTCCTCGGCCGCATGCCGAGCCGATCGCGCGCGCTCGCGGCGGCGGGCGCGGTGATACAGCCGTTCCCCGAGCCCGAGCTCTACCGCGTGGTGGCCGTCGCCGCCGGCCCGACGGTCGTGACGACGACGCTGCCCGCCCCTTGGAGCTCCTTCACGCTCGACGGCGAAGGCGCGAACGTGACGATCCCGGCGCTCCGGGACTTCACCCTGACCTCCGACAAGCCGGTCATCGTGGCGGACATCCAGGTCAGCCAGGAGGCCTCGGGCGTGCCGCGCGGGCTGCCTGGCGGGGACCCGAGCCTCACGTTCGTGCCCCCCGCCGAGCAGTGGCGCAGCGACTACATCCTCCTCACGCCGGACAAATACGCGTTCGACTTCCTCGTCATCACCGCGCCGTTCGGCGCGACCGTGTACCTCGACGGTCTGCCGATCGACGGCACCGTGTGCGAGACGGCTCCCGGCGACGGGCTCGACGCGGCGGCGCGGGGCGCGAAGGATCCGCCGTTCACGGTCTACCGCTGCCAGCTCTCGTTCCCGGTCGTCGACTCCACGCAGACCGCGCCGAACAACGTCGGCCCCGGCCGGCAGAACGACGGCGTGCACCGCGTGCAGTCCGATCTCCCCGTCGGGGTCCTCGTGTACGGCTTCGACTCGTTCGTGAGCTACGCCTATGCCGGTGGGACCGAGCTCGTCGACATCAACACGAACTGACCGCGCGGCGAGCGCAGCGGAGGCTGCCGCCGAAGACAGGCACCACGCGAGCGCTCCTGCAGCGTCGGCTCGCCGGCGGCTCAGCGGTTCGGGTACTTCAGCGGCGAGAGCTTCCACTCCGTCAGGAGCGGGATGCGCGCGCCCGGGCCCGACTGGCGCAGCGCGCGGGCGCAGTCGTCGGCGAGGAGCCGGCGCGGTCCGAACGGCGACGCGTCCGACGCGTCCGAGTCCATCAGGAGCGTCGGCATGTCGATCCCGTAGTCGTCGGGGTGCCCCGGCTCGTCGAGGATGACGTGCCCGAGCTCGTGCGCGAGCGTCAGGCTGGTGCGCTGGGCGCGGACGCCGGCGCGATCGACGATGACGACGTTCCGCATGCTCGAGCCGTCGCTGCCGATGAACGACTCGCCGATGCGGCCTCCGCCCCCGAAGAACGGGATGACGATCACCTCGATCGTGCGCGGATCGCCGTCGTCTACCGCCTTGACCAGCGCGCGCTCCTCGATCGTGCCAGCCACCGAGTCGGTGTCACCGAAGTGCTGCAGGCCGTCGCTCAGATCGACGGCGCCGATGCCGACGCTCATCGTCGCGTCGGACGACGAGAGGAGCTCGGCGGTCGCGAGCTGGCCGTCCGCGCGCCGGAGCAGGACGTCGACGCTCGGCGCGGCGCCCGACGAGATCCGCGCGTTCTCCGAGATCGAGGGCTTGAGGCCGGCCCGCTCCGCGACGCGCGCGAGCTCGAGCGCGGCCTGGCGCGTCGACCAGCCTCGCTTCGTCGTGAACGTGAGCGGCCGGCCCTCCACGCGGAGGCGGACCTCTCCCCCGCTCGCGGGCAAGCCGACGTCGTCGCCGAGCGCGACCAGGTACGGCGGCGGCGGGTTCACGACCTTCACGTCCAGCTGCGCGACCGGGCCGAACGTCATGCCGCACTGGCCCCACGTGGCCGAGGCCACGGCGAGCTCCTGGCGGAGCGCTGCGATCGCGCCCGCGTCGGTGCTGCCGACCGCCGGCGCGCCGCCGGGCGTGAGGCGCATCACGATCGTGCGGATCGACAGGCGGTAGCGATCGATCGGGCCCGCCGCCGTGCGCCGCGGCCCCCCGACGCGGATCGCCTGGAGCTTCTTGCCCTTGGCGTCGCGCACGACCACAGCGCCGCCGACCTCGGCCTTGATCGAGCGCGCGGCGACGAGGGCGTGGCGGCGATCGACGTCGTCGACGACGAAGCGGAGCGGCGCGGTCGCGAGGCAGCCGATCTCGCTCGTCGCGCCGGCGCCGCACGAGGTCGGGACGAGCCGGAGATCGGCGGTCGAGTCGAGCCGCGCGCCGTCCGCCGCGATCGACTCGGCCGTGATCGGCCCGAGCGACGCGCCCTCGGGCGAGGTGACGACGACGCGCAGCGCGTCGGGATCGTCGTAGGGTCGATCGACGTCGTCGAGATCGATCCGCGCGGGCGGCGTTCGCTGGAGCGACGCGCGCTCGGTCGCCATGTCGACGGCGCGGTTCTGACCGTCGCGCAGGCTGACGCCGTGCACGTCTACGGCGATGCTCGTCTCGCGGCCGCCCGGCCACCGGGCGACGAGGACCGCGCGGCCGGGCGAGAGCCCCTGGAGCTGCGCGCCTTGCGGGAGGCGCTCCCCCCAGCCGAAGAGCTTGCCGTTCGCGACGAGTCGCGTGTGCTCGCGGCCGCGCGCAGGGCTGAGCGTGGCGCCGGCGAACCGGGGGTCGAGGGTGACGAGGTCGACCCGCGCCGCCGGCGCGACGAACGCCGCGAGCCCGTCCGGGACGTCGTCGGCGTCGTCGTCGTCGCGGTCGGCGATCAGCGTGAGGCGCTCCGTGACGGGCGGGGGCAGCGCCGATCCCCCGAGCGCCGGTTCGGCGCGGACGTTCTTGGCGGCCTTCTCCTGCGCGTGGGCGGCCCCGAGGGCGGAGACGCCGCCCAGCGCCAGCGCGACGATCGCGAACAGGACGCGCCCGCGGGAGGAAGCTCGCCGCACGCCGGACGTCGAGCGGCAGTGAAACTGCGGAGACAACACAGGAAGTGTATTTGACGCGCGGCCCGCGAGCCAGCGGAGCGCGTCGATTCTTCCCGAACGTATCGAGGCGAAGCGCTACTCGAGCCAGCCCCACTGGATCCAGCGGAGCGGAGTTTCGGTCACGACGACGAAATCGGCCTCGCGATGGCTCGCGTGCGCGGCCCGCACGAGCGCGCCCCACGCGACGCTCGAGAGGCAGCGTGAAGCGACGAGCTCGTCCGAGAGATCGCGCGCCTTCTCGCGTGTCGCGGAGCGCGTCGGGCCCGAGGCCGAGTCCCAGAGCGCGGCGACCGCGAGCCCGCGCAGCTCGTCGCGCTTCGCGTTCAGCGCACAGTCGAGCAGCGCGGCCTTCATGTCCTCACGCCCGTGGTCGCGCGCGAGGAACGACGCCGCGCGCACGGAGAGCTCGTCCGCGAGCGCGTCGCTCTTCACGAGGCCCTCGAGCATGGGCTTGCAGCTGAGCGCTCGCGCTCGCGCCATGCGAAAGAGGAACGTGGTGTCCCGATCGGCGCTCGGTCGGTCGGAGAGCCGCGCGACGAGCTCGACGGTGGGGCGTGTGGAGGGGGGCGCGACCGGAGGGAGCGCGGGATCGACGCTCGCCCTGGTCTCCGAGAGCGCCCACGCGACGAGCGCCCAGGCCGCGCGCGCGCTGGTCGGGCCGACCTCGGCCTTCTGCGTCGCTTCGAGCAGCGGGCCGTCGTCGCCGGCCTTGGTCGCGACGTCCGCGAGGACGAGCCACCGGCCGAGGTGACGCTCGGCGCCGCGGAGCACGGCGAGCGCCGGACCGACGTGCACCGGGACGGGAGCGCTCCGGGCGAGCGGGACGAAGAGCTCGACGCAGAGCGAGATGCGGTGGCTCTCCTTGATCATCGGCGCGATCGCCGTGAGGTGCGCGCCGTTCGACTCGCGGCGGCAGACGCGCGCGGTCTCGGCGCCGAACGCGAGGTGCGACTGGCGGCTGGCGGCGAGCTTGGCGAGCGGCGCCGTGAGCGACGTGTCGCGGCAGAACGAGGCGGCGCTGAGCGTCGCGTTGCCGCCGGCGTCGTCGGCGGCAAGGGCCGACTTGAGCAGCGCCGGGAGGTGCTTGTCTTCCGCCTCCCCGAGCGTGCGCATGACGGCGCCGTAGAGCTCGCGGCCATAGGAGCCGCGCCTCACCATGACCTGCGCCGCGTCGACGAGCGAGCCGCGGAGCGCCGGGCTCAGACGCGCGACGGCGCGGAGCGCTCCTCCGAGCTTCACCTCGCTCGTCGGCTTGCGCTTGAGGGCGGCGTCGAGCTCCGCCTCGAAGCGGCCGCGCGTCGCCTTGTCGACGATCTCCGCGCGTGCGACCGAAGGCTTCTTCGGCGGCGCGTCGATGCGTTTCGCTTTGCTCGTCTGCGTCGCCATTCCCCCGGGTTCTCCGTGGAGCCGGTACCTACTGCCGTGCGCGGCACCCCGCTCCGTGCACTCGGCCTTCAGGTATACCAGAGCGGTTCACGGCGTGGCCTTCGATCGAACGCTCGATCGAAAAAAGGGTTCGAGCGCGAGGAACGACGCGCCGCGCGCAAGGATCGTGCTTGACCGCGCGTCCTTGCGTTCGCGATCCGCCGTCACGCGACGTCCCGCTTTTGGCGGATCACGCTCGCGCGATCGCGAGGCGGACGGCGTCGCCCTCGACGTCGACCTCGCGCGCGCCTTCGCCGAGGCTCGCCGGATCGTCGGCGTAGTCGACGCGGACGGCGAGGCACTCCGATCCGATCGTGGCGTCGTTCGCGGTGACGACCCGGCGCGTGCGTTCGCTGCCGGAGACGGAGACGTGGATGCGGTCGACGAAGTCGAGCCCCATCTCCTTGCGCGCGGCCTGAACGCGGCTCAAGAGCTCGCGGAGGTAGCCGAGATCGCGGAGCGCGTCGTCGAGCCGCGTGTCGACGACGACGACGCCGACGCGATCGCCGGCGGCGGCGTAGCCCTCGTTGGCGTCGAAGGCGACCTCGACGTCTTCGCGCTCGACCTCGACGCCGTGGACGGTGGCCTTCCCGCTGGCGAGCAGCGTCGCGACGAGCGCCTGGGCCTCGGCGGGGGGCATCGCGCCCATCGACTTCTTGAGGTCCTGGGCCTGCTTGCCCATCCCCTTCTGCCCGAGGGTCCGGAAGTTCGGCTTCACCTTGTACGTGACGTACTGATCGGCGTCGGTGACGAGCACCTCGACGTTCAGGACGTTGAGCTCGTCGGCGACCATCGGCAGGTAAGGCGTCAGGCGGTCGGCCAGCGTGGCGTCGGCGAGGATCAGCTTCGCCACGGAGAGCGGCTGGCGGACCTTCAGCTTCGCCTGCGTGCGGACCTGGAGCCCGAGGCTGACGAGATCGCGCACCGTCTTGATGGTGCGGGAGAGCCCGGCGTCGACGAGCGATACGTCGGACGACGGCCACTCCGAGAGGTGGACGCTCTTCGCGCTCGCGTTCCCCTGCCCCTTCACGACGAGGTTCCGCCACATGGCGTCGGCGAGGTACGGCGTGAACGGAGCCATGACCCGGGCGAGCGTCGTCAGGCTCTCCCAGAGCGTCTCGTACGCGGCGCGCTTGTCCGCGCCGAGCGCGCCGCCCGCCTCGAGCGGCGCCCAGAAGCGATCGCGCGAGCGCCGGACGTACCAGTTCGAGAGCGCGTCGACGAACGACGTGATCCGACCGGTGGCGGTGTAGAGGTCGTACGCGTCGAGGTCCGTCGTGACCGCGTCGACGAGCAGATGGAGCTCCGACAGGATCCAGCGGTCGATCTCGGAGCGCTTCTTCGGATCGCTCGCCGGCGCGGACGGGTCGAAGCCGTCGATGTTCGCGTAGATGGTGAAGAACGAGTAGACGTTCCTCAGCTTCACGAGCGTCTCCTTCTGGAGCGCGCGGACGTTCGAGAGCGAGTGGCGCGTGTTCGACCACGGCGGGTTCGACGCGTAGAAGAACCAGCGGAACGCGTCGGCGCCGGGCGCCGGGGTCGTCGGATCGACGAGCGACACGCGCTCGGCGCTCGGCAGGCGCGGCACCTCGACGGGCTTGACGTCCTTGATCTTCGTCGGCGTGGCGCCGACGGCCGCGCGGTCGCTCTCGTGGAGGACGACGACGCGCCGGCGAAGCTTCTTGTGCGGCTGGACGGTCAGGTCGCG